>JAFRLQ010000147.1 GCA_017431145.1 Clostridia bacterium
GGAGGAAACTGCCGAAGAACCGCAGGATCCGTCTGAAGAAGAGGAAGAAGAGAACACTGCGGATGAAGAGACGGATGATTCTGCGGAAGAGATAGAGGAAGAAGAATCGGAAGACGACGCTGAAAACGTGGAGTCCGGTAACGAAGCGGATGAAGCCGGTGAAGAGGATACGGAGCCTGAACCGGAAGAGCCCGAAGCGGAAGAAACTGACGCAGTGACGGAAGCGGACGGTTCAGAAGAAGACCCGGTTTCCGAAGAAGAACCGCAGGAACCTGCCGAGGAAGAGGAAGCCGCGGAAGAGGCTGTATCGGAGGAGACGGGATCCGGGCAGGAAGAAAGCGGCGGAACCGACGCGCAGGAAAAAGTGCCAGCGGCGGATGCCGGATTCGGAGCGGCCGCGGAGATCCTCCGGGAGACGCTCGCGGAAGAATAAAGACAGAATAAGAGCCATGTGGGGAAACCACATGGCTCTTATTCTGTCTTTATTGCAGATCAGCGAAGGGGCATATCCTTCAGCATCTCCACGACAGTCGCGCGGTCCTCGCGGTATGTCACACCGAACCAGTTGGAATCGGTCATGACGACTTTCATGGAGATCTCGCCTTTATGGATCAGCGTATTGATCATGGTGGGCAGAACATATTCTGCTTTCATCGGATTGGGATGATCCTGGCGCAGGAAGTTTTCGAACTCCTCCTGGAAGCGTTCCAGAACAGAAGGCGTGAAGCCGAAGATGTTCATGGATGCGGGTGCGTCGGGAGCAAGGACCTCTTCTCCCTCTTCCGTAAAACTGCGGATGATCCCGTCGTCGCAGCGCTTGATGGAGGGTTTTTCCGTGACTTTCGTCAGGTTTCCGTCGACGATCTCGCAGATGCCGCGCGTCACCTCGCCGAATCCGGAAAGCGTGGCGCCGATGGGGTAGGCGAGCATGCAGGCTCTGTTCTCCTCTTTGCCGATCTCGTCGATCGTATCCGTGATATCCGCATATGCTTTCTCACCGTAAAGGTCGTCCGCATTGATTACGAGGAAAGGCTCCGTCAGATACTCCTTTGCGGAAAGGACAGCGTGCACCGTCCCGTAGGGTTTCGTACGGCCCTCCGGCACCTCGAACCAGCCCGGGAGAGAAGTATAATCCTGAACAGCGAAGCAAAGCTCCATATCCGGTACACGTTTGCGCATCTCGTCCGGGAACGTTTCAAGCATGGACGGTGCAATGATGAAGACGACTTTGTTGAAGCCGCTCTTTTTTGCGTCGTGGATGGAATACTCCATCAGGAATTCGCCGTTGGGGCCCATCCCGTCAATCTGTTTACCGCCGCCGTATCTGGAAGCCATGCCGGCTGCCATGATCAGAAGGGTTTTTTTCATCTCGTAGAACCTCCGTTTCAGATCCGTTTTATCATATAAAAGTGTATCACACAGCCCTGTCTCTTTCAAGGAACGGGAACGCGGAAAACAAAGGGAGCCGCCCTTTTCGGGCGGCTCCGGGCAAGCTGTATGATCACACACAATCGGGCGGCAGGCAGCGGACAATCTCAAGGGAAGAACCTTCCTTCGGGATGAATTTCAGTCCGGATACGCCTGCGGGAAGGAAGATCTCGTCGGCTTTTTTGATCTCCATTTCTCCTCCGTCATAAACGATGGTGCCTTCGCCCTTCGTGACGATGTTGATGGAGAACGTTCCGGTATCCATGGGGGAGAATTCCCCGGTCAGTTCATAACGGACGCCGCCGAAGAACGGTGTCTGGTCGCTGCCGATCAGATAGATCTCCTTGCCGTTTTCCGTTTCGTTCAGGATCTTGGGCTCCACTTTCCAGCGGCGCAGGTTCTCCTCGTAGGAGCAGCCGTCGTAGTTGTATGTGCCCAGTTCGCGTTCTTTCCACTCTTCCGGTCCGCCGGGATAATTCGGGTTCTTCGTGACACCGACGGTGAAATCCGTGGGTTCCTGGATCTCGATCATGAAGCAGCCGGTGCCGACCGCATGCACGAGACCGCTCTGTACGAAATACATCTCGCCGGGCTGCGGATAGACCTTGTGGCACCAGTTTTCCATGGCGGGGACGTCCTCTTTGTCATAGAGATCGTTGTAGATTTCGCGAGAGACGCCTTCCTTGAAGCCGAGCAGAAGATAGGGCTTTACGGGAGAATCCTCACGCAGGGAGATGATGTACCAGCACTCGGTCTTGCCGAAGTCCGAATGATTGAAGTAGGGACTGTTCTTTGCACGCTCACGGGTGGGATGCGCCTGCAGGCGCAGCTGTTTTTCCGCGTCGAGGAGCTTGACGAGCAGGCAGGAGTTGTTGCCGTATTTGGCCGCGTGCTCTTTGCCCAGAACGTTCGCGGGATCCATGTCGATGAGTTCCTGTACATAGATCTGGGATCCGTCCGGCATATTGACTTTTGCCATTCCTTCATTCTTGTCTTCCAGCTGCGCTGCGTTGATGACACGCGCGCACGATCCGATCCAGGCTTCCGGGCGTCCGTCGTCCGCCCCGGGATAGATCCCGCGGAAACGGTCGATCTCGCGGCCGCCGGGATAACGGATGAGTTTATTCCATACAAGTTTCAACGGTTGCTGATAATAAGCAGTCATATGGTTGCCTCCGTACATATTTGTTGACTGAATTATAGCACGATTCGCTGAATGCGTACACAAGCACAACCGTTCACTCGTCTTTGCTGTATTCCAGAATGTCCCCGGGCTGGCAGTCCAGCGCCTCGCAGATCGCAACCAGCGTGGAGAAACGGATCGCCGAGATCTTGCCGTTCTTCATCTTGGACAGGTTGACGTTGGACACGCCGACTTTCTCCGCAAGGTCGTTGAGCGACATCTTCCGGTCCGCCATGACCCTGTCCAGCCTTAAAATGATCTGTCCCATATCACATGACCTCCGTTACAGTGTTTCATCGGACTGGATCTGCAGCGTTTTGCCGTAATCCATGATCGTGTAGACGGCCCAGGTAATGATCCCGCCAAGCGCACCGATCGCTGCGCCGGCAGTGAAGAACAGACCGGCGCTCGTGACGATCATGGCGATCAGGACGCGTCTGATGACTTTGTCCGTGAACGGCGTATTCTCCTTCATGATCAGGCCGAAGACGCTGCTTACGAGTTTCAGGATCACCGCGATGACGGCAGTAGTGAACGCGGCGGTAAAAAGATACACCGAGACCAGCATGCTGTAGGGATGATCGTCGATCGCTTTCTGGATCGCGGGAATATCGGATTCCAGCTTGCCGGGATCGTTCAGGCCGAGATCGTCCAGGTCGATGTCGACGAGTTTGAAACGGCCGAGGAAACCGCCGCTTCCCAGCGTGACCGAGATCTCCCCTTCACCTCCTGCCTGTTCGATGACATGTTCAAAATTCTTTCCCATACACATGACCGTGATCCCGGCGGCAAGTGCCAGTACACAGCCGACGATGGCGATGATGCACAGGACCGTCGAAACCGTTTTTCCAACTTTGCAGCTCTTTCTGATCCGTTCGAGCTTTGCATTTTCATTCATTGCTTTTTCTCCTTATCTTCAGGTGTTATGGTTGGGCCCGTATTTTCCTGATGATCGGATTCTAGCATTACGTTTAATCTTTGTCAACAACTATTTAACGATAAACATTAAAAATTTTGCATAAAACGTTATGAAAGGCGAGGCGCATACAAAAAACACCTCTGAACGGACACCCACAGCGTCAGGGGAATATGATATAATCGGTACAGAGAATACTTATGACGGAGGTCCACGATCATCATGCGGTTTCCGATCGATATGCATTGCCACAGCGTCCGTTCCGACGGAGGGGACACCTATGAAGAACTGTGCGAAGTTGCCGTGCGCAACGGCGTGCGCATGTTTGCCGTGGCGGATCATGACATCGTGCCCGATCTGAACCCGGACGGCACGGATCTTCTTTCTTTCGGGAAAAGGTTCGGCGTCCGCATCCTTCCCGCGATCGAGCTTTCCTGCGATACGTTGGTGCCGGACGTGCATATCGTGGGGATCGGATGCGATTTTGAGGACAGTGCCTTCCACAGCTTCGAGGAGGACATGATCCGCTCGAAAGTCGACAGCTACAAAAAGATCGTCAGTCTTCTGATCGAGGACGGACTGCATATCTCGTGGGAGGATGTTCTGCATCAGAACGGCGGAACGATCGAGGAAGAGCACGTGCAGGGCAAGCATCTGTTCAATGCCATCGCCGCATGCGGCGGAGCGGAAGACTGGAGCGAAGCGAAGAAAATGATCCAGACGACACCGCGTTATGCGGCGGTCAAAAGGGAAAAGATCAAACCGGTGGATGCGGTCGACATGATCCGCAGGACCGGCGGGTTCTCGATCCTCGCGCATCCGCATCTAATCATGCGCTATCCCAGGGATATCAAACGCTCAGCGTATATAGAGAATCTGGTCGAGGCGGGGCTGCAGGGAATCGAGGCGGCTTATCCGTACGACAAGACCAGTTACAGAGGAAGTCATACGCCACAGGAGGTCGAGGAGATGATCCGCGGCAGATTTGAAGGACGGATCTTCATCTCGGGCGGATCGGACTATCATGACGACGCGAAATTCGGGTCAAAGAATCCGAGGATCATGGGTGAAAAAGGGATCATGCCGGAAACGGTCCGCGCATGTCCGGAACTCTACCGGATCGTAAAGGAATGGGTCCCGGACTTTGATTCCATTTTTGAATAAGGGGGAGAGCAGACAACAAATGACGATTCAGAGACAGAACAGGGAAGCGCTGTATGCGTCGCTCCCGGAGGTAAGACGGATCGGATCTTTCTACAGCGGCTATCCGCTGAAGGAGAAGATGGTCGTGCTGGATGACGACCCGACAGGCGTCCAGACCGTGCACGACCTCTATGTGTATACGGACTGGTCCTATGAAAGCATGCGCGCTGGGCTTTTGGAGGACGGCCATATCTTTTTCGTGCTGACGAATTCCAGAGGGCTTTCCGCAGAGGATTCCAGAAAACAGCATACCGAGATCATGGAGAATCTGGTGCGCGCTTCGGCGGACACGGGCGTTCCGTTCACGGTCCTGAGCCGTGGGGACTCCACGCTCAGGGGTCATTATCCGATGGAGACACAGGTGCTGAAGGACGGATATGAGGCTTCGGGCCTGGGGATCATCGACGGCGAGGTCATCGCGCCGTTCTTTCCCGAGGGCGGAAGATATACGATCGGCGACGTGCACTACGTCCAGGAGGGAGATACGCTCGTGCCTGCGGGCATGACGGAATTCGCAAAGGATACGACGTTCGGGTATTCCTCCAGCGACCTGAAGGACTGGGTACGCGAAAAGAACCCGCAGATGGATCCGGACGCTGAAATCCACTCCGTATCCATCGACATGCTCCGTAAAGAAGGACCGGAGGCGGTCTGCGCGCTTCTGATGAATGTGAAGGGGTTCGAGAAGGTCATCGTGAACAGTGCGTGCTATGAGGACATGGAGGTCTTCGTCACGGGGCTCTACATGGCGATGGCGAAGGGAAAGCATTTCATGTTCCGGGTCGCGGCGGGACTTGTCCGCGTCATGGCGAACATCGAGCAGAAGCCGCTTCTGAAAGGGGCGCAGCTTCGCACGGAGTCCGAACTCGGGGGCCTTGTCATCGTAGGTTCCCACGTCAAAAAAACGACCCTGCAGTTGGAGCGCCTTCTGACGCTCGATACGGTGCGGCCGCTGGAGTTTGACGTCAACAGGATCGGAGAGGAAGGCTTTGAAACGTATATGGCGAGGACGATCGCCGAAGTAAAGGAGATCCTTCTTTCCGGAAAGACGGCAGTCGTTTTCACTTCACGGAAGGTTGTCCGCAAGACGCAGGAAAACAGCGAGGCGAACCTGAGATTCTCCCTCAGCGTTTCCGAGGCGCTGGTGCGGATCGTCCGGGAGCTGGACGTCATGCCGGGCTTTATCGTCGCCAAGGGCGGTATCACGTCAAGCGACGTCGGTGTGAAGGGGCTGAGCGCAAAGCGTGCGCTGGTCCTGGGACAGATCCTGCCCGGGATCCCTGTATGGAAACTGGGAGAGGAAAGCAAATACCCGGGGATCTGCTACGTGATCTTCCCCGGAAACGTCGGAAACGAGGACGCGCTGCGCTTTGTCGTGGACGCGGCGCAGAACAGAAGAGAAGACTGAACGACCGATCAAAAAGCATGAGAGAAAACAGGAGGAACAGAACATGCCAAACAAACAGATTTGTGTCATCGGGACCAGTATGTCCAACTACGCGGATATCAAGGGGCTGTTCAAACAGCTGGATCCCACGATCCGCGTGAACTATATCGCGGACGATTCTCTGATCGAGGATCTTCTTGCCAATCAGGGACCGACGCCGAGCGTCATCAAGAGAATGTGCAACTACGCGCAGATGGCACAGGAGATGGGCGCGTGCCTTATCATAAACCAGTGCTCCACGGTCTCAGAGGTCTCCGAACTCTACGGAAAACTGCTGGACATCCCCGTTCTGAAGATCGATCAGGCAATGGCGGAGAAAGCGGTCGAGATCGGAAGCAACATCGCACTGGTCACGACGAACACGACGACTGTCGGACCGTCCCACAGACTGCTTCTGAGCGCTGCGAAGGCAGCAGGCAAAGAGGTCACCGTGACGGATTTCATTCTCGCGCATGCCATGGACGCGCTTTTCCGCGGAGACGTCAAGGCGCATAACGACGCCCTTCGTGCGCAGATCGAGGAACTGGACGGAAAGTATGACGTCATTGTTCTGGCACAGGGCAGCATGATCGCGATCATGCCGGAAGTGAAGCATGTGAAGACGCCGGTCCTCACCAGCATCCCGCTTGGTGTGGAACGCGCGGTCAAGATGGTCAATGAGATCTGCAAAGAGTAAGAAAGAAAAGAGCAGGAAAGCCCTGCGGCCTATAATCGGCCGCAGGGCTTTTGCGTCAGAAAAAGAGGATCAGTCGAACTGCTTCATCAGGCGGTAGTAGAACGCCACCGCTTCCGCGAGCGCTTCCTTGCGGATCCGCTCATTGTTGCCGTGGATCATGCCGCGGTCTTCCTTTGACATCGCCATGGCGCTGAAACGGTAGACACGGTCGCTGATCCGGCCGTAATGCCTGGAATCGGAACAGGCGAGCATGAGATACGGAGAATAGATCGCGTCGGTCCAGGTCCCCAGGATCGCATTGCGAAGGCGCTCCCAGCCGGGACCTTCCGTTACGGAGATCCTGGAGGGATCCATGGAGTACGTGTTCGTGATCTGAATGTCCGGATCCTTTACGATGGAACGCAGGTAGGCCTGCGCCTTTTCCGCGGTATCGGTTCCGAGCAGACGCAGGTTCGCGCTGACGGATGCGTTGGGCGGAAGCACGTTGATCGCCTGACTGCCTGATGCCTGTGTGAACGCGCAGGTCGTGCGTACCATGGCGTTCAATTCACCGCCGCTCTTTTTGCAGATCATGTCAAGAACGGGGAAGAAGCACCACAGATTGGAAAAGATCAGACGGTAGGTGAAGGATGAATGACGACCGAGGGTGTCGAACATCTTGGCGATCGGTTCGGCCAGCTGACGCTTGAACGGATGGTTCTCCACGTCCAGGACCGCTTTGGAAAGACGGCCGATCGCGGTATGGATCGGAGGCGCGGAAGCGTGACCGCCTGCGCCTTTCAGTTCGAAGGAGGCATTCATCATGCCTTTTTCCGCGATGCCGACAAGCGCGCAGCGCTCTTTCACGCCGGGAAAGACGTTTTCCACGACGGCGCCGCCTTCATCGATGACCATCTCCGGCTCCACGCCGTGTTCCTCGAACCAGGATACGATCGCGGGCGCCGTGATGCCGTTGACCTCCTCATCCCCGGCGAAGGCGAAATACATATCGTACTTGGGCGTGAACCCTTCTGTCAGAAGCGTCTCGATCGATTCGAGCGTCGCGCAGAGCGTGCCCTTGGTATCCAGTGTGCCGCGACCCCACAGGACGTCGTTCTCGATGAGACCGTCGAAAGCGGGACGCTCCCACTGTGCCTCGTTTACCGGAACGACATCAAAATGCGCCATGAAAATGGAGGGTCTGCCTTCCTCCCGCCCTTTGAGGTGATACAGGACGCCTGTTTCGATACGGCGTTTCTCCGCCGCAGCTGTGAAGCGCGGATAGAGGGTATCCAGTAAGGCGCGGAATTTGTCAAACTGGGATTCGTCGATTTTGGATTTGTCGTAAAAGGATTCGGTACGGCAGCGGACCATCTGCGCCAGATGATCGAAAGCGCGGTCCGCGTCGATGGGCGCTTCGATGGGAACGACAGGCTCCTCTTTTTTCGGCTTGAAAAGGAGCGCCCGAATAATGAGCACGGCAAGGAAGACCAGGATCGCCGCAGGGATCAGTAACCACCACATGTTTCAATCACCTCTTGATTAAAGTTTGCCTTTTTTATACAGGATCCTCGCGACACCGATCGCGATCAGGGCGCCGACAGGCACCAGAATACCGACGGAACCCGCGAGTGAAGGAACACTGATGAACAGAATGAGCATGAACACGACGGGCGCGATCGCCAGCTTCCAGTTCTTGGAGATGTACACGACCGCCAGCGCGCCGAACAGCGAGGGAAGAATATTCTTGAAAGCCGGCGCGAGCGCCTTGGATTCAAGGATCGGGCGCAGCGGCACGAGAAGCAGGACGCCCAGAACGATGATCAGCGTCGTGACGAGCGCGCTGGTTGCGATCGCGACTGTGGAGATCACGTCACCCTCTTCGCTGGAAGCGTCCACTTCAGTCAGCTGCAGCGCGTTGAGTGCGCAGGGAACCTTCAGGTTGGAAAGGTTTCCGGTGACGAATCCCAGATAGGATCCGCCTGTTCCGAGCATCGGTACATAGGTGATGACTTCGATCACCGCGACTGTCCAGAAGATCGGGGCGACGCCGAGCAGACCTTTGAGCACCAGCGTGATCGGCGGCCATACACCGCAGTACACGCAGATCGCGAACGGTACGCAGAGAAACAGGAACAATGCGGACAGCATCCAGATCCTGCCGTAGAAATGAGTGGAATCGCGGTAAGAACGTTCTTTTTTCATACCTGACACCTCCTTAAGCGATCGATGTGATCAGCTGGGTCAGCGGGATGGAAAGCACCATGGCGCAGAGCATGCTCAGCGGCAGCGCGTAGTCCGTGAGCCAGCGTGCGTTCGTCTTTTTGTAGAGCAGTCCGAAGACGGCCATGACGACTGCGCTGATGATCATGACGAAGACCGGGATCCATCCGGTCAGACCTGCGCGGATATCGCTGAAGATATATCCGAGGAACGCGGAGATCATACCCATGAAAAGACCGGTCAGAAAGATCTCGCCCCATTTTTTGTCGCGCTGCTTGATCCTGTCCAGACCGTTTTCGATCTTCTTGCCGAACAGGGGCACGAGGATCATGCCGGGGATGATCCCCAGTGTCATGACCCATGCGATCGCGGAGTAGACTTTCGGGTCAGTGATCAGGGAATCCAGGGAAGCGCCTGCCGCGGCGGCTGCGGACTGCGCCGCGGGAAGCTCATAGGTCAGCGCACCGATGACCGAGAGCCTCAGCCACGGGAACGGATAACCGAGTGAGTGGGAAAGCGTGATGACGCCCATAAGGATGGCGACCGCAGGCGCGATCGTGAACAGGGCGGAGGAAGTGACCACTTTGCGAAGCGTTTTGGACTCCATTCCCAGCGCTCTTGCACGTTTCCACGCACGCACCAGGAAAAAGAGGGACTGCGCAACGACAAAGGAGATCACGACGATTGTGACGACATACATAAAACTGCCGTTGGGATTGAACAAGACAGACCTCCCCTTTCTGAGAATAATTGCTGGTTTCATTATAAAAGGATAAAAAAAACCAAACAATACAAAGTATGTTTTTTATGGCTGCAGGGCAATGCAGAGCGGGTATTGGGGAAACCGGCGTTTTTGATGTACACTGAAGACGCGGGTGCGCAGAGGATCCCGCAGATTTATCTGGAGGCAATGGAGAATGAGGTGCAGAATGTGTCCGCGCGAATGCGGTGCCGAGCGGGACCGGGGGCAGACAGGGCGCTGCGGCGTTCCGTTGGAGTTCAGGATCGCAAGAGCGGCGCTCCATGTCTGGGAAGAGCCCTGCATCTCGGCAGGGAACGGATCAGGCGCGGTGTTTTTCAGCGGATGTCCGCTTCATTGCGTGTTCTGCCAGAACAGGGAGATCTCAAACGGAACGGCAGGAGCGGACATTTCCGCCCAAAGGCTTTATGAGATCTTTTTTGAATTGAAGGAGCAGGGGGCGTCGAACATCAATCTGGTGACGCCGACCCACTACGCGCTGCCCTTGATACCTGTGCTGCGCAGGGCAAAGCGGGACGGACTCGCGCTTCCGGTCGTGTACAACTGCGGAGGCTATGAATCTTTGGAGACGCTCCGCGCACTGGAAGGGCTGGTCGACGTTTATCTGCCGGATCTGAAGTATCTGGATCCGGAAACGGCATGGCGGTATTCAGGCGCAAGGGATTATCCCAGGATCGCCCTTGAGGCGCTGCGGGAGATGGTCCGGCAGCGGCCGTATCCGGTCTGGGACGGGGACAGGCTGGTCCGGGGCATCCTGGTGCGGCATCTCGTACTGCCCGGAAGGACGGAAGAGGCGCGGAAAGTGCTGGGCCTTCTGGAGGAGGAATACGGAAGCGACATTCTGATCAGCATGATGTCCCAGTACACACCGATGCCGGGCGGAAAACTGCCGGATGAACTGAATCGGACGCTCAATGCGGATGAATATGCGCAGATCCTGGATATGGCAGGAAAAAGAAGCGAACAGAACATCTATACACAGCAGCTCGGGTCTGCCGGTGAAAGTTTCATCCCGCCGTTTGACCTGACCGGTGTGAAAGTTGCGCGTGCGAAGCGGAACGCATAAAATAGACGGGAACGGAATGCCGGATACAGGGGGAGAACATGCAGATAGAAACAAGATCCTATGAAGTTGCGGAACTGAGACTGGACGGATTGAAACTGCGTCCGATCGAGACCAGCGACGCGCAGGATATCTACGCATACGCGTGCCAGAAGAAGGTCACGCGGTATCTCCTGTGGAATGAGCACAGAAATCTGGCGGAAACGATGAGATTCATCGAGCTGACCGCACAGCTGAATGAATCGCAAAAACAGATGGACTGGGCGATCGAGGATACGTCCGCGGGACGCATGATCGGAACGGTCGGCGCGATGGCGCGCAGCGCGTCCGGGGAAGTCATGGAGATCGGTTACGTGCTGAATCCGGTGTATTGGAACAGGGGGATCATGACCCGCGTGGTGCAGGCCGTCTCGGGCTATCTGTTCCGAAACACGCTCTGCCACAGGATCTTTGCCAGAGCGGTCACAGAGAATCTCGCGAGCATAGGCGTTCTGGAGAACTGCGGATTCGTGAAGGAAGGGGTCCAGCGCAAAGGATCGAAGGTCAAGGAGGAGTGGAGGGATACAGTTTCCTATGCGCTCCTGAAAGAAGACTGGGAAGCCATGCAGCCGAAGCCTGTGCAGGAGGGATGGCGGAAGATCCGCGCCGCGAAGTGCTTCGCATTCGACATGGACGGGACCGTATATCTGGGGGACGACGTGCTTCCGGGAGCGATCGAACTTGTCGGATATCTGCGCAGAAACGGTGTACGGCCCGTGTTTCTCACGAATAATTCTTCCCGAAGCGTCGATACGTATGTGACGCGTCTGAACGGGATGGGATTCGGCGTCGCGCGCGAGGATATTCTTTCATCCGGGCAGGCGGCGGCGGGATATCTGCTTCGGCATTTCCCAGGGAAGCGCGTGTACGTGATGGGCAATCAGAACCTCATTGACGAGATTGCGTCATTCGGGATCGAGGTCGTGGAAAAAGACGCGCAGGTCGTGCTGACAGGGTTTGACACGACGCTGAATTATGAAAAACTGACGGTGACCTGTGACTATGTGCGTGCGGGACTGCCGTACATCGCGACGCATCCGGATCTGAACTGTCCGGTCAAAGACGGATTCATTCCGGATCTCGGCGCCATGACCGCGCTGATCGAGAAATCCGCGGGACGGCTTCCGGACGTCGTGATCGGAAAACCGTACGGAGAGATCGCGCGTTATCTGCTGGAGCGCACCGGCCTGCGGAAAGAAGAGGTCGTTATGGTCGGCGACAGACTCTATACGGACATCGCCACAGGGGTGCGGTTCGGCATGCCGACTGTACTCGTGCTTTCCGGAGAGACGAAAAGGGAACAGCTGGAAAACAGCACGATCCAGCCGGATCTCGTGCTGGGCGGCGTGGACGAACTGCTTGAGGGCCTTTCGCGATGAAGGGAAAACTCCGGACGGATCTGCATCTGCATACAACGATGTCCGACGGACTGCGGACACCGGAAGAAACGGTGAACGAAGCGCTCCGGACGAATATGGATGTTATCGCGATTACAGATCATGACGCGGTGGACGGGATCGGACCGGCGCAGCGCGCGGCGGCGGGGACTTCCCTTACGGTCGTTCCGGGAGTGGAGCTGAATCTGGAGTTTCCGCGTGAACTGCATATGCTCGGACTGTTTATCGATCCGGACTGTGCCGCTTTGAAGGAGAGACTGGCCCTGCTGGAGGAACAGCGCAAAGTGCGCGCGCAGAGGACCGTGGAAAAGCTCCGCGACCTCGGGATCCCGATCACGCTGGACGATGTGTTCCTTAAAGCGAAGGGGAAAAGCGTGGGGCGCGGGCATATCGCGCATGCGCTGACAGAAATGGGCGCCGCGAAGGACCAGGACGACGCGTTTGCGAAGTATCTTGCGATCGGAAGACCCGCGTATGTGCCGAACGAGCGCATGAAACCGAAGGAGGGAATCCGTCTGATCCATGAAGCCGGCGGCGTCGCGGTATGGGCGCATCCTGTCCAGACGTTCGGCGACGAAATACGCATGCGGACGCTGTATGAAAAACTGAAGGAATACGGGCTTGACGGGCTGGAATGCGTGCATCCCTCCTGTACGCCCGCGCAGATGCGGATCCTGTTGAACTGGTGCACGCAGGACGGCCTGCTTGCTACGGGAGGCAGCGACTGGCACGCACGGGAAGGGAACCGGCCGATCGGCTGGTCATCGGAGTATTATGAGATCGAACGCGCGATCCCCGGCGCGGCGGAAAAGATCGCGCGGGGCGAGCGTTTTTTGAACAGAAAGGAATCATCTTGAGAGAGTTCGGCGGAAAAGATCCATTTGAAAACAACAGTATAGGTTCTACGTCAGACGAGGAAGCGCGCTTCTGGCAGAGCCTTTCATTCACGGACGATCTGTCCTCCTATTTCGGGGAGACGGGGTCTGTTTCCGGCGCGCCGCAGACGGACGAGGATGACTACGGTTATGACGGCGTCCCGGATGACGCGGCGGTGTCCGGAGGAGAAAAGAAGAGCGGAAAGAAAAAGACGAAAAAAGCCCGCCCTCAGAAAGAGAAGAAAGAAAAGAAGAGCGGAAAAGGACCTGCGGCGACGGTTAAAGACGGCCTGCGCAGTCTTGCGAATTTCTGGATCCGTCTGTCGATGCCCGCGCGGGTCAGCGTGATCGCGGCGTTTGTGGTGATCCTTGCCGGTATCGTGCTGTTCGGTGTGTCTTTCGCGCCGCCTGAGCAGGAGGTCCCGAAGATCGTTCCGGGCGTGACCATCGACGGATATGAAGTTTCGGGCATGACGCAGGAAGAAGCGCATGACGCGCTGCGTCGCGTTCTGGACGAGAAGTTCGCCGGGACGACGATCATCCTGACATACGGCGGGGAAAAATGGACCTATGAAGCGGACGAGCTGGGTATCGGCGATGATCTGGACAGTGTGATCGCCAAGGCGCTCGCGGTGAGGCACCCGGCGCGCCTGTTCGACAGACTGGTGGAGCTTTTCAAGAAAAAGTCGGAGGCGAGAGACCTCCACACGTCCGTAATCGTGAGCGAGGTGCTTCTGCACGCGAAACTGACGCAGGAATGCGGCGTCACGGATGAGCAGGTAATCGACGGAAACGTCAGCTTCGACGCGGACGCGGTCAACGAGCAGGGACTGTTTACGATCACGGCGCCAAGATCCGGCCGATCCATCAACATGAGTCAGCTGATCTCCCAGATCCGAAACGCGATCAATGAAGGAGGCGTCCATGAGATCGCCGTCACTGAAACCGTGATCCGGCCGGCCAACACACTGGCCGACCTGAAACTCAGTGTTTCGAAGATCGCGGAAACGGAGCTTTCGATCGCGGGCTGGAGCGATACGCAGAAAAAGAACGCCGCAGTCGCCGCTGCCAGGATCGACGGGACGGTGATCGACGCGGGAAGCCGGTTTTCCGCAAACAGCATCATGGGCACCTATACGGGAGAGAACGGCTATGTGCTTTCCGAAACGGAGAACGGCTATACGGTCGAGGGCTTGGAACTGACCGCGACCGCGGTCTACCGCGCGTGCCTTCTGGCCAACATGGACCTTCTGACGCGGTTCTCGCCGGAGAAAGCGGTCACCGCGTCGCAGCCGGGACTTGATGCGTATCTGGATACAGATCACGATCTGGTGCTGCGCAGCACGTCGGATTATCCGCTGTACCTTTCCGTCAAGACGGAAGGGGATGTGATCCGCGTCTCCGTGTACGGCATGCCGCTTGCGGACAGTCAGACCGTGACGCTGGAGACACAGATCCTGTCCTACGCGGAGGCGCCGAAACAGGAGGAGGTCCCGGACGACGGAAGCTGGGGACTGCAGCCGGGCGAAACGAAGGAGGTTGCCCCCTCGCTTCAGGGATGCACGGTCAGGCTCTGGCGCGTTTACAGGGATAAGTTCGGAAACGAGACCGAAAGAAAACAGATCGGGCAGGACACGATCTATCCGCCCGTCAGAGGAAAGATCATCGTCGGTTCGGCAGCCTGACGCATGCAGTGAAAAAGAAAAGCGCTTCTCCGCGGCTGCGGGGAAGCGCTGGTTTTCTGTACAGGCTCAGTGGAGCAGGTAATACAGGATCGATACGACAGTCGATGCGACGAGCGCAAGGACCAGAACGACCACGAGGATACGGGAAAGGACTCTCCTGTTCATGGCGGCACCTCATCAGTAGCTGCGCGCGAACAGCATGTTGACCTTCGCGGGCTTGCCGCAGCAGACGCAGCGGTCGCCGAGGAGCTGCTGCTCGAAGGGCATGACGCGGCTCGTAGCGCCGGTCAGCTCCTTGATCCTGTCCTCACAGGCGCGCTCTCCGCACCACATGGCGGATGCGAATCCGTGCTTCGTTTCCACAGCCTCCTGCAGTTCCTCCATGGTCTGCACGGCGAAGATGCGTTCCTCACGGCGCGCCTTTGCGCGGTCGAACAGGCTCTGCTGGACATCGTCCAGAAGCGCTTTGATCGAATCCTCGATCGTATCGAGGCTGAGCGTGGTTTTTTCAAGTGTATCGCGGCGCACGATCGTCGCCTGGTTGTTTTCCAGATCGCGCGGACCGATCTCCAGACGTACGGGCACGCCCTTCATCTCCCACTCGTTGAACTTCCATCCGGCACTCTGCTCGCGCGTATCGAATTCCACGCGGATGCCTGCGGCTTTCAGACGGTCGCAGACGGCCTGTGCGCCTTCAAGCACGCCTTCCTTGTGCATGGCGATCGGAAGAACGACTGCCTGGATGGGCGCGACCTTCGGAGGCAGAACGAGTCCGCGGTCATCGCTGTGGACCATGATGAGCCCGCCGATCAGACGGGTGGATACGCCCCAGGATGTCTGGTAAACGTTTTTCTGCACGCCGTCCTTGTCCAGGAACTTGATGTCGAAGACCTTGGCGAAATGTTGGCCGAGGTTGTGGGACGTGCCAGCCTGAAGCGCCTGTCCGTCCTGCATCATCGCCTCCATGGAATACGTGGCGACGGCGCCGGCAAAACGCTCCTTTTCGCTCTTCTGACCGACGATCACAGGCATCGCAAGAACGTTCTCCGCGAATTCGCGGTAGACGTTGATCATCTGCATGGTCTCTTCCTGTGCTTCCTCTTCCGTCGCGTGGATCGTATGTCCCTCCTGCCAGAGGAACTCACTGGTGCGCAGGAAGGGACGCGTGCTCTTTTCCCAGCGCAGCACGTTGCACCACTGGTTGAGCTTCAGAGGAAGATCGCGCCAGGACTGGACCCAGTGGGAGTACATCTCACAGATGATCGTCTCGCTGGTGGGCCGGATGACCAGAGGCTCGGCGAGGACCTCATTCCCGCCTTTTGTGACCCATGCGACCTCGGGGGCAAAGCCTTCCACGTGCTCCGCTTCCTTACGCAGGAGCGCCTCAGGGATCAGAAGCGGGAAATAGGCGTTCTGATGCCCGGTCGCCTTGAAGCGCGCGTCCAGCTGCTCCTGGATCAGCTCCCAGATCCGGTAGCCGTAAGGGCGGATGACCATGGTGCCCTTGACCGGACCATAATCGACCATCTGGGTCTTGAGGATCACGTCCGTATACCACTGGGAGAAGTTCTCCTCGCGGGAAGTGATCTCTTTTACAAATTCCTGTTTTTTAGCCATAGCGTTCTTCCTTTCAAAATCATTACAAAAGGCACTGCCCATCCCAAAGGACGAGCAGCGCCCGCGGTACCACCTTTATTGACAGTCAGACTGTCCGCTTTGGATCCTTAACGCGGATGAAACGGCGGCTAGGCCGCAGCTCACGGCACGGGGAAAGTCTGATCCGGCGATCTCCCTTTCAGCCGGAGGGGAGAATCTCTTTGCGCCGCATGTTCAGACCGGGATGCCGGTCACAGCATTTATGCCCGACCATTATAGCACAGGACACGCGGTTCAGGGAAGAAAATCTTTGATGACCTTTTCGATCTCCGTCGTCCAGAAACACCATTCGTGTCCGGTTGCCTCCTGATCGTAGAACGTCAGGTCGTAGCCCAGGGAAAGCGCCTTATCGCGGAACTTGCAGTTCCCCTCATAGAGATCGTCGTCCTTCCCGCAGGAGACGTACAGTTTCGGCGCGTTCTCCGCGCCGCATCTGTCGAGGAGCGCCATCGTGTCATTGGCGCTTCCCGCCCGGTTTTCGTCGGGCCCGAAGATCCATTCCTTTTCGATGGCGGATGCGCGCGCGATCGCCAGAAGCTTGGGGTCTTTGATCTCACTCAGCGGTTTTCCGCCGAAGATGTCCACCGCGCCGGAGAAACTTGCGGCGAACGAATAGCGTTCCGGATAGGTGAGCGCGAGCTTCATGGCGCCGTAGCCGCCCATGGAAAGACCCGCGATGTATGTGTCCTCACGCCTGTCCGACGCGCAGAAATAGCTCTGGATGACGCGCGGGAGCTCGTCCGCGACAAAATCGAAATAGCGCTTGCCGTGCTCCATATTCGTGTAGAAGAAATTGTACATGCCGGGCGTGACGATGATCATGTGCTTCTGCGCGATGTGCATGAACTGCTCCACGCCGGTCTTGCGCTGCCAGTCGGAAGGACCGCCGTGATACCCGTGCAGAAGATACAGGACAGGCAGTTTTTCGTGAACGGGACCGCCGCTTTCCCAGATCTTCATGACGCGGGGCTCGGGGAGCATGACGTTCAGCGTGACTTCCTCATCCAGGATCTGGGACAGATAATTCATATGTACGAGCATGGAAACAGCCTCCTTATACGGGTTCCGCGGGAATGCGGTCGATCAGTTTTTCCACTTCGCGGTTCCAGAACTTCCATTCGTGACCGACGCCTTCCTCTTCATGGAATTCGACGTCGTAGCCCAGGGAGACCGCTTTGTCGCGGAACTTGATGTTGTACGGATACAGTCCGTCCGCTGTTCCGCAGGACAGATAGAGCTTCGGCATTTCGGCTCCGGGCTGCTTCGCCTTTTCCAGAAGTGCCATCAGGTCGTCATCCGTGCCGAAACGCGAGGCGGGATCCTCGCCGTAGATGTTTGCGAACTCCTCGATGCGCTGCGGAGTCATGCCGGGTTCAGCGGAACGTGTGGCGGGATCCAGCGAACCGGAGAACGAGGCGGCCATGCAGTAGCGTTCGGGATGGCGCAGCGCAAGTTTGACTGCGCCTTGTCCGCCCATGGACATGCCGGCGACATAGGTATTCTCCCGTCTGGAGGAGATGTGAAGATAGGAGCGGGCGATCATCGGGACCTCTTCGGCCACGTAGGTGTACCATTTCCATCCGCGGACCATGTCCGTGTACCAGTAGGTAAGCCCGGCGGGCATGATCACGGCGATTTTTTTTCTGCTTTCCTCAAGAAAACGGGAGAGCATCGTGCGGCGGACCCAGTCCATCGCGTTTCCGTGGTATCCGTGCAGAAGATAAAGAACGGTCAGATCGGACGGATCGGCGCAGCCGTTTTCCTCGATCTTCAGGACACGCGGGTCCGGAAGGATCGCATAGAGCTGCTGTTCGAAACCCAGAACGTCCGACTGGAAGCTGAATTCGAGAAGTGCCATGGGGACAGAACCTCCTTGTTCGGTTGCGATTAGGGAAAACGTTTCTTTTTCTACATTATAGCACGCATCGGGATCCGGATGGGGCAATCTTGAAGTCGTTACGGACGGAGTATATAATGAACGGTAATCGGGAGGAGGAACGGATGATGCAGGAGATTCAGGACAGAGGGAATAAAAACTGGGGGCGCGATCTTCTGATCGTTCTGCTGACGGCGGTGCTGGCGGGGCTCGGCTCGGTCATGCCGCTTTTTATGATGCTCTTTGTTCTTCTCGTGCTGGGACTTGCGGAAGGCGGACGGATCCGTTTCGCCGCGGTTCTTCTTGTCGTCTGGACAGGCGTGCAGTTTCTGATCACGGGCAGCGGCGTGCTCGCCGGACTTACGCTGATGGCGCTTCTCATCGTGACGGGAACGGTCTTTCTGTACCGGAAGCATCTTCTGAAACACGGACACTTCAACGGCGTCCTTGCCGCGTGCGCTTCTGTTGCGGTGTCGCTCGGCGCCGCGTACGGAATCCTGACACTCCTTCTGCACGGAGATCCGATCCATGTGCTGAGCGCACAGGTCGAGAGCATGTTCGTGTCGGATACGTCCGAGGCGGGTACTGAGCTTCTGCGGCTGTTCTGGCAGACGAACCAGGTGTTCCTTCTTTCAAGGACCGGGACGTTCTCCGCACAGGACGCTGCCATGATCGTGGAGAAATCTCTCGCGCTGACGCGTGCTGAGATGATCACGCAGACGAAAGGCGCGCTGGAGGAACTGCTGCGCATCCTCGTGCCGCTTCTGTGCGTCGTATACACAGCGGCAGGCGGACTGCTGACATATGTGTTCTCGGCGGTCCTCAGAGCGCATCCCAAAAGCGGTCCCGGCAGATTTCTTTCCATGCGCAACGAGCCCGGACGGGGACTTCCCCCGTTTTCCGACTGGGCGCTCCCGCGGGATGTGGGATTCGCGCTGTTCGGTGTGGTCGTCGTGCTGTTTCTGCTGAGTTTTGCCGGCGTACCGTCTGTGGATACAGCCACCAATTTGGTGTATACTTTATTCAATATCGTTTTCTATGTGCAGGGGCTTGCCACGTTCCATTTTCTGACGGGGCGCTGGAAATGGCCCAAAGCCGTGCGGATCATCGTGCTGGCGGCGGTCGGGATCTTTATGATGCCGCTCGTTCCGACGCTCGGGATCATCGACTATATCCTGAGGCTCAGGGCGCTGATCAGGTTCAGCGGAAGGATGAAGACCATGACGTTCGTCTGGCCGCAGGAAGAAAAGGGGCCGGGACAGGATCCGGGCGCGGAGAAAGAAAAAACGGAAAACGGGGAAAGTCCGGCGGAGGAAACGGAAGACGGAACGGACACGCAGGAAGAGGAAAAGGAGAATCAGGACAGATGAAAGTCATTTTGCTGAAAGATGTGAAGGGAACGGGACGCGTCAATGATATCGTGACTGTCAATGACGGATATGCGCGCAATTATCTCATCCCCAAGGGGATCGCGCAGGAGGCGACTACTGAAAACGTGAACCGCTCGATTCAGAAGCGCAACGCACAGGTCCACCGCAAGAACATGGAACGCAGTGAAGCGCAGGAGGTTGTGGAGCGCCTGCGCGATCTGACGGTCGATGTGGAAGCGAAAGCGGGAAAGGACGGACGCCTTTTCGGAAGCGTCACGGCTTCGGATATCGCTGCGGCGCTGAAAAAACAACACCATCTGGAAGTGGACAAAAAGAAGATCGAGCTCGAAGCACCGATCAAACAGGCGGGGATCAACACGGCAACGGTCAGAGTGTATGCGGAAATGTCCGCAAGGATCAGGGTCAACGTCATCGCGGTGCAGTGACCGGAGAAAACAGGAAGGAAGAGGACGATGCCAGCGGAACGGGCAAAACCTTACAGCAATGAGGCGGAGCAGGCTGTGCTCGGCTGTATGCTGCTGTCGGAAACGGCGGTGGCTTCTGCCTGCAGTGCGCTGAAACCGGAAGATTTCTATTCTCCCGCCAACAGGGAGATCTTTGAGACTGCGCAGAAACTGTTCAGCGAGAGCAAAGTCGTGGATCTGGTCACCATGACCAATGCCCTGAGGGAACGCGGCTCGCTGGACGGCGTGGGAGGACCTGCTTATCTGGTCGATCTTTCGCAAAGCGTTCCGGGCGTCTCGAATGTCGATCAGTATATCGAACTCGTGGAAAGCAAAGCTCTTCTGCGCCGCCTGATCGAGGCAGGAACCAGGATCGCGGATATCGGCTATGACCCTTCTCAGGAGGCGGCCGATGCGCTTGACAAGGCGCAGCAGATGATCTTTGACATCAACCAGACAGGTTCGCGCAGCGGATTCATCGAACTGGCAGATGAACTGATGAACGCCTATGAGGCAATCGATAGCAGTTACCAGAACAAGCAGCGCATTACCGGACTTGCCACCGGTTTTACTGAACTTGACAACCGGACCAGCGGACTGCACGGGTCGGAACTGATCCTGGTCGCGGCGCGGCCGTCCATGGGAAAGAGCAGCTTTGTGATGAACATCGCGATGCATGCCGCGCTGAGAGAACATGCGAACGTTGCGATGTTCACGCTTGAGGATTCCTCCTCACAGCTGATCAACCGTATGCTCTGCTGCGAGGCGATGGTCGATCTGCAGAGCGTACGCACGGGAAACATGGCGGATGAGGACTGGCCGAAACTGCTCAAGGCAATGAGCGATATGCGTGAATCGCATGTATATATCGATGATACGCCGGGCATCAGTGTCATGGAAATCCGCAGCAAATGCCGCAGACTGCAGATGGAAAAGGGTCTGGATCTTGTCACGATCGACTATCTGCAGCTGATGAGCGCTTCGGGATATTCGGACAACCGCCAGCAGCAGGTCAGCGAGATCACGCGCGCACTGAAGGGCCTTGCCAGAGAACTGGACGTACCGGTGATCCTTCTGAGCCAGCTGAACCGTGCGGCGGAGATACGTACGGAACACCGGCCGATCATGAGCGATCTGCGTGAATCCGGTTCCATCGAGCAGGACGCGGACCTGGTCATTTTCCTGTACCGCGACGCCTATTATGACGAGAATGCGGACAACATGGCGGAGATCATCCTCGCAAAGCAGAGGAACGGCCCTACGGGCACACTGAAGCTTCTGTGGCAGGGGCAGTACACAAGGTTCATGAATCCCGCGACAGGATGGCAGGAAGAGGCCGCGAGATAAGAGAAAACAGAAAAGACCCGGAAAAATCCGGGTCCTTTTTTGCTGCTTCAGCGGCGCAGGGCTTCCCTTGCGAGCATGAGACCGGCAATGGTCTTGGAGTCCTGTATCTCATTGGATACGATGCGTCCGATCAGTTCTTCCAGAGGGAATGTGCGGATGTTGAGAAATTCATCGTCATCCGGATCGACAGCACAGTGCGACAGACCCGTCGCGAGATAGATCCAGATGCGTTCGTTGAATATTCCGGGCGAGGAGGCAAGCTGCGTGAGCAGGCGGAAATCCTTCGCTATGATCCCGACTTCCTCCCGCAGTTCCCTTTCGGCGCAGGTCAGCGGATCCTCTCCGGGCTCTTTTTTCCCCGCGGGGATCTCCAGCGTGACTCGTCCAAGCGGATGCCTGTACTGATAGACCATGGTGACGTTGCCGTCCGCGTCAACGGGGACGACTGCGGCGGCGCCGGGATGCCGTATGATATCCCGCTGCGCGACGCGTCCGTCCGGCAGCGTCACATGCCAGATGTCATAATCCGCGACGAGCCCGTGGTATGCAGTCGACCGGTCGATGACTTTCTCTTCAAGACGGGCGCGGATCCCGTCCTCGTTCTTCTGATGCATGGTTTGGTTCCTCTTTCGGTTTTCAGATTTGAAAAGACGCAAACAGTGTACACCAATCGCGTAAAGAACACAAAGCGTCGCCGCGCAGGGGCGGGACACAGATGCGGGACAAGAACGACATTTGGAGCGGAAAAGCCGACAACAGCACCCGTTCCTGCTTGTCATACCGCATAAAAAAAGATAGAATATATCCTGCGATGGACAGAATGGATCCGAAAACAGCATATGTCCAGCGTCTGGTAGTCGATTCGCTTCGAACCGCCGAGGTAGTTCGGGGCGTTTTGGTTTTGGCGGCGGTTTCGGGCGGAAGAGATTCCGTCGTGCTGCTGCACTGCCTGAAGGAACTGCAGCCGCAGTTCGGATACGCTCTGGAAGCGGTCCATGTGGAGCACGGCATGCGGGGGGACAGCGCGCTCCGCGACGCGGCGTTTACCGAAAAGCTGTGCGAAGGATGGAAGATCCCATGCCGTACGGTGCACGTGGACGTTCCCGCAAGAGTGTCCGAAACAGGCGAATCACCGGAGCAGGCGGCGCGGAATCTGCGCTACGGCGCGATCCGGAAGACGGCGCGCGCTGCCGGCGCACAGTGGATCGCGACCGCACATCACGCGGACGACCAGGCGGAAACGATGCTGCTGGGGATCTCGCGGGGAAGCGCAGGCATGCTGCGGGGAATGCGGCAGATCACGCAGGACGCGCGCGGAAAGATCCTGAGGCCGCTCCTTTTTGCTGAAAGAAGCGATATCGACGGATACGCGGAGGAACAGGGACTCTCCTGGACGGAGGACGAATCGAATGACGATCCGTCGTTTGCGCGCAACCGCATCCGACTTGACGTCATGCCGTATCTGAAGGAACGGATGGACCCGAACATCGTACAGCACCTGACGCTGCTTTCGCAGCGGATGCAGGAGGAAAACGCACTGCTTGAAAAACTGGCGGCGGAATGCGAAACGCGCTGTGTCGTCTGGCGGGGGCCGGAAGACGCGTTTGTTCTGAACGGTCTTTCCGCGGAGGACGCCGCACTGGCGAGACGCGTAGCGGAAAACGTTCTCCGGCGTACAGGCTGCGCAAGAGGTGCGCACACCGTCGCGGATATCCTAGAACTGTTCCGCATGCAGCCTGGAAAACGTCTTTCCCTGAAGCAGGGGCATGAGGCGCTGCGTGAACGCGGCGGGATCCGGATCAGAAGGATCCGCGAAACACGGGATACGTGTGTGGAGCTTTCCGTTCCCGGCACGACGCAGACACCGTGGGGAACGGTCCGTATCTCGAAGGCGCAGATCTGCGGGGATCCGAAAACACAGGGAACCGTGCAGTGGGTGCCGGAGACGGCGGACAGGCTGTACATGAGAATGCCCCGCACTGCGGAGCGGATCGCTCCGATGGGGATGGAAGGCACAAAACTGGTCAGCGACGTGTTTTCCGATGCAGGCGTGCTTCTTGCGGCACGTGAAGGCTGGCCGGTCATCGCCGACAAAACAGGCCCGGTATGGATCCCGGGGATCTGTGCGGACAGGCGGCTGAGAGTCAACGCCGGAGAGACGGCATACTTCATCGAATTTTCAGGAAAGGAACACGAGTAACATGCCTTGGAAAGAATCAATTGAAAGCGTACTGCTGTCAGAGGAGCAGATCCGAAACAGAGTCAGGGAACTTGGCGCAGAGATCACCCGTGACTATGAGGGGAAGAACCTTCTGGTCGTCGGGATCCTGAAGGGGGCTGCGGTCTTCTTTACGGATTTGACGCGCAACATCGATCTGCCGCTGATCTTTGACTTCATCAGCATCTCAAGCTACGGCAATCAGACGGTGTCTTCCGGCGAAGTCAAATTCCTCAAGGACGTGGATCAGCCGATTCAGGGCTACGATGTGCTGATCGTGGAAGATATCGTGGACTCGGGAAGAACGCTGAGCTATCTGCGTTCGAACTTCGCCAGCAGAAAGCCGAACTCGATCAAGGTCTGCTGCCTGCTGGACAAGGAAGAACGGCGTGAAGTGCCGGTCGAAGTGGATTATGTCGGATTCAAGATCCCGGACGCGTTCGTGATCGGCTACGGGCTGGATTACGCGGGGACCTACCGGAATCTTCCCTATATCGGGATCCTTTCCCCGAAGGCATATGAATAAAAGGCGGTGTCTGTTCCGATAAAACAGACAGAAGGAGGATAGAGCTTGAACAATCAGAAAAAGAGAAACTACAGGGGGCTGATCTTTTTCTTTCTGCTGCTCGCTGCGGCGATCCTGGTGGCGACTGTTCTTGGCGGCAACAACGGCTCCAAGGCGGTAAAGGAGAACATTTCGTATTCTCAGTTTCTGCAGGAGGTCAAAGAGGAGAAGATCGATTCCGTCCTGATCATTGAGAACGATCTGGTCGGCATCTACAAGAACTCCGCGAACAAGGAGGCGTTCGAACGCTCTCCGGCGTCCCAGTACGATTTCAAGACATATATTCCCGATACGGACAGTTTCTACGGCGACGTGCGTGCGGTCCTCGGGGATGAGACGCTGTCGTCTCTTGATTTCGGATTCAACATCAAACTGCAGGCGCCTGCACAGACCGCGTGGTGGCAAATGATCCTGCCGTACGCGGTCGTGATCCTGCTTTTGGCAGTCTTCTGGATCTTCATCATCCGGCAGCAGAACAAACAGAACAATTCCATGACGGGATTCGGAAAGTCCACGGCGAGACGGCATCAGCCGGGCGTGGACAACCAGGTGACTTTTGCCGATGTTGCCGGAGCGGACGAGGAAAAAGAGGAGCTTGCGGAGATCGTGGAGTTCCTGAAGAACCCGAAACGGTTCCGCGATCTGGGAGCGCGCATCCCCAAGGGGATCCTTCTCGTAGGGCCTCCCGGAACCGGAAAAACGCTGCTTGCCAAAGCGGTTGCGGGCGAAGCGAAGGTTCCGTTTTTTTCCATCAGCGGCTCGGACTTCGTGGAGATGTTCGTCGGCGTCGGCGCGTCCCGTGTGAGGAGCCTGTTTGAAGAGGCAAAGAAGAACCAGCCGAGCATCATCTTTATCGATGAGATCGACGCGGTCGGAAGACACCGCGGCGCGGGACTCGGCGGCGGACACGATGAGCGCGAGCAGACCCTGAACCAGCTGCTCGTGGAGTTGGACGGCTTAAGCGTCAACCAGGGGATCATCATTATCGCGGCGACGAACCGCGCGGATATCCTGGATCCCGCACTGACGCGGCCGGGCAGATTTGACAGACAGGTCGTCGTCAACTATCCGGACGTCAAAGGTAGGGAGGAGATCCTGAAAGTCCATGCGAAAAACAAACCGCTGGCACCGGACGTCAGCCTGGAGACACTTGCAAAGATGACGCCCTGGTCCACAGGTGCGGATCTTGAGAACATCCTCAACGAGGCGGCGATCCTGGCAGCCAGACGCGCAAAGACCGTGATCACGATGGATGAGGTCATCGAAGCAGTGCAGCGCGTGGAACTGGGACCGGAGAAGAAGAGCAGAAAGGTCACGGAAAAAGACCGTCAGCTCGTTGCGTATCATGAGGCAGGCCACGCGATCGTAGCCTACAACCTTGAAAACTGCGATCCGGTACAGGAGATCTCGATCATTCCCAGAGGCCTCGCGGGCGGCTATACCCAGACACTGCCGGACGAGGACACGAGCTTTATGTCCAAGGCGCGCCTGCTTGACCGCATCTGCATGGCGATGGGCGGAAACGCGGCTGAGGAACTGGTCAACGGCGATGTGACGACAGGCGCTGTAGGTGATCTGAAGACAGCAACGCAGCTTGCGCGCAGCATGGTCACTGAGTACGGCATGAGCGAGACGATCGGGCACATGTATCTGGGCGGAGACCAGGAGGTGTTCCTGGGAAGAGATTTCTCCCATACCGTGAACTACAGCGACGATGTTGCCGCCGTGATCGATGAGGAAGTGCGCAAGATCCTGGAGAACGGATACAGAAAAGCGCTGAATATCCTCAGAACGAACCGTGCGAAACTGGACGAAACGGCGAAACTGCTTCTGGACCGCGAAAAGATCTCCGGAGACGAATTTGCGGCGATGATGAGCGCTTCCCAGCCTGTGCCCCAGGCGTGAGAAGCAGACTGAAAAACAACAGGAAGTGCGTATCGGACGATGCGCACTTTTTGTTTGGGCGATGTTTTGCCGACGGTGCTGCGAACAGCAGGGAAAAGCGTTAATTTTCCGCCAAAGATGGAGCTTTCGGATAAAGAAAAAAACAGTTTTTTTCGGGAGTCCCCGCAATTTGATATAATGAAAGCGGACAGGGCTGCCGGCGGGCACGGCAGATTCGGAGGATGATGATGAAGGAAAGAAAACCGCTTGGAAAAGTGGCGCTGAACCTGTTGGTCACAGTGGGTTTTCTCGCTGCGGCGATCGGGCTGTCTTTTCTTCTGTCCGAACTGTATGACGACAACAACACGTTTGCGATGCCTGTCTTCATTCTGTCCGTCCTTCTGATCGCAAGATACACGGACGGATATGTGTACGGGATCGTTGCGGCGCTGATCGGAACATTCTGCGTCAATCTTCTTTTCACCTATCCGATCGGCAGATTTGACGTGATCACAGCAGAGTATCCGCTGACGTTCGCCGTGATGTTCATCGTTTCGATGACCGTCAGCACCATGACGACGACGATCAAACGGGTGGAGAAACTGCGGTTTGAGGCGGACAGGGCGAAGATGAACGCCAACCTGCTGCGGGCGATCGCGCATGATATCCGCACACCGCTGGCATCGATCAAAGGCGCGAGCTCCGCGCTCATGGACCAGCGTCTCACGGAGAGCAACAAGGAGGAACTCATCCGGGGAATCGACAGTGACGCGCAGTGGCTGATCAACATGACGGAGAATCTTCTGACGGTGACGAAAGTCACGGGCGACGACGTGAAACTCCATAAAAGCGAGGAAGTCCTGGAGGAGATCGTCGGAAGCGCCATTGTACGCTACAGAAAAAACAGCAGATCACTGCCTGTGAACGTCACGATGCCGGACGCGATCCTGATCGTTCCGATGGACGCAACGCTGATCGAGCAGGTGCTGATCAATCTGTTTGAAAACGTCACCAATCACGCCAGAGGTGCGACCGCGATATGGGTGGATATCGTGTCGGAAGGGAAAAACGCGAAGATCAGCGTGGAGGACGACGGCGAGGGGATCCCAGCGGAGCTGATGCCGGAACTGTTTGAGGGAAATGTTCAGAAAAGCACGCAGCGGCGTGTTGATGATACAAGAAATATGGGGATCGGTCTTTCCGTCTGCCGGACGATCATAAGACTGCACGGCGGAGAAATGGAAGCTGGGAAAAGCAGCCACGGAGGAGCGGCGGTCCGGTTCCGTCTGCCTTGTGAGGAGGAAGTGGAGAATGTCGAATGAGATCAAGCGCAAGATCCTGGTGATCGAGGATGATCCGGGGATCTGTACGTTTCTGAAAACAGCACTGACTGCGGAGCGCTATGACGTAATCGTCGTCAATACCGGAAAAGAAGCACTGGAGATGGTGGGTTCTCACTGCCCGGATTGCATTCTTCTGGATCTCGGCCTTCCGGATATCGACGGGAACGATGTGATCGGCAGGGTGAGAGAGTGGAGCAAGATTCCGATTATCGTGATCTCGGCGCGGACGATGGAGATGGATAAGGCGCAGGCGCTGGATCTCGGCGCAGATGATTACATCACCAAGCCCTTCGGCACGATCGAACTGCTGGCGAGGATACGCACCGCGCTGAGGCATACCCGCACAACGGCCGAGAACAGCCAGATCGCGCTGACGGAGGAATATATAGTCGGCGGCATGCGCATCGATTACAGGAAAAACAGAGTCTACATCGACGGAGAGGATGTGCATCTGACGCCCTATGAGTTCAGGATCGTGGCGCTGCTGGGCAAGCACGCGGGACGTGTGCTGACATACAAGTATATGCTGACGGAACTGTGGGGACCGTCCGCGGACATGGACAACAAGATCCTGCGCGTTCACATGGCGAGCATCCGCAGGAAGATCGAAAAGAATCCGAATGAGCCGGTCTACATCTTTACGGAAGTCGGCGTGGGCTACCGCATGGCGGAGCCGGAGGATCTGCAGGAAAGCGAAAACTGAGCAACGGAACAAAAAAAGAAGGCGCTTCAAAGCGAAGCGCCTTCTTTGCGTTCGGATCAGTTTTCCATGTTCAGATGCTTCCTCAGAAGCGTCATCGCAAGGACTGCGCCTGCGATCTGCGTGACGGCAACGAAGAAGAAGCCTACAGTCAGACCGGGAAGGTTGGTCTCTCCTGCGGCGCTCTTTCCGAAAAGGCCTACGATCTGGGGACCGAGCGTCATGCCAATCCCGTAGATCGCCTGGAAGAAGCCCATGGCGGTCGCGCGCTTTGCGGGATCGATCTTCAGGATCGCGGCGCTCATCAGAAGGCTGGTCGCCATGCCACGCCCGAAGCCGTAGACCAACTGCAGGATATAATAGACGATCAGACTGCGGACGAACGGAACGGCGACGCAGTACATGACGCTGATCGAATAGACGATCAGCATGGTCTTGTCGAAGCCGCCGAGCTTTTTTGCGATCTTCGCGGAAAGAGGCGCGGCGAAGATCGCGGGAAGCGTGATGAGCGTCGTCATGATCGCAAGGTTGGAGGATGTTGCGTTCACGTTGGCCTTGGCAAACGTCGGGGTGAAGCCGTAAACGGTCGCGAAGGAACAGAACTGCACCAGGATCATAAGACCCGAAGCGATCAGGAGCATCGGCTCCTTTGCCACACTCAGGAGTTCCGTGACGCGGACGGGACGGCCCGGAAAGTCCTCCTTCTCCTGTTCTTTCAGGAAGAAGCCCAGGACAAGACCGACGGCGGCGGCTCCCGCAGCAAGGAAGAAGGGAGGCGCGTAAGAACCGGTCCAGTCGGCAAGATAGCCGCCGAACAGTGTGGCCACCATCTGTCCGCCGAAGTTGAACGCGTTGGCCATGCCGATGGCGCGCGTTGCCTGCTCCTTGTCATAATAGCTGGAGTAAAGGATGGAGAAGGGCACCCATGTCGCGGCGGTCACGCCGGCCAGGCCGCGGAAGACGAGCGCGAAACCGGACGCCGGAAGCAGAACGAGTCCGAGCGCGCTGATCATGCTGGCGACGAGGCCGATGGAGATGAACAGCTTCCGGTTCTTGATCTTGTCCGACAGGATCCCGATCGGGATGCGCAGGCACATCTGGACGAAGCCGTAGCTTGCGATGATCGTGCCGGCGATCTGCGTGGAGGAGAACTGATGGATGTAGACCGTGAAGATCGGGGAATAGGTGTAGAGGGAGAACCAGAACAGCGCGATGACTGCCAGGATCAGCGGGATGCGTTTGCCTTTTGGAAACATAATGATCTGTCCTCTGTTTCTATGTTCACAGGACGTGAACGAAATTTTCTCCATTATAGCATGGCGTGTGCTCCAAAAAAGAAGAAATCGCAAACGTTTCAGACGGCGGATGTCCATTTTGCCGTCCGATTTGCTACAATGGAAAAAAGCAAAAAACAGGAGGCGTCTGCTTTGAAATACGGTATCTGTCTGAACATGGCTGCAAAGGATCCCGAAAAGCTCGGGATCTCTCTTCTGCCGCAGATCGCGGAAGCGGGATATGACTATGTGGAAATGGCTGTGATGAATTCCATGGCGCTCACAAGGGAGGCGTTCAGGGAACGTGTCGCGGCGCCGATCCGGAACAGCGGGCTTCCGTGTCTCAGGATGAATTCGTTCTGCGGGGCGGACCAGTCCTTTCTGGGAAAAGAAAATCAGAAGCGCGCACTGGAATATACGAAAGAGGCGCTTGAGCGCGCCGTGATCCTGGGCGCCAGGGTGATCGTGATCGGATCCGGCATCGCTCGCAGCGTGGGACCCGGACAGGATCTCGCAGAGGCGGAGAGGGAAATGACGGCGTTCTTCCGAGACGCGGCGGATCTGGCGCAGGACGCCGGGATCGAACTTGCACTTGAGGGACTGAACCGGCAGGAGACGAATATGTACTGCACGATGGATGCAGTGATGCGGCAGGTCGGCGCGGTGGGAAAAGAGAATTTCGGCGCGCTGGTGGACTATTTTCATTTTTCTCTCGGAAACGAAGACCCGGAGTCGCTGGCCGGGATCGCGGGACAGATCCGACATGTGCATATCGCAAGAATGATCGGGCGGGTGATCCCCGTTATTGCAGCGGAGGACAGAGGATACGTGCCCTTCCTGCGTGCGCTGCGCCGCGGCGGATACGACAGGACACTGAGCATCGAGGCGAACTGCCAGGGAGATTTCGGCCGGGCGGCAAAGAACGGTCTGCGCGTACTGAAAGAGATTTGGGAGAACGCTGCCGTTTAAAAGGGAATAAAAGAGCGGATACCGCGCATTTGTGCGGTGTCCGCTCTTGCTTTCTGCGTGTGATCAGAGTTGCGACGTGTCGATAAGGACCGCGTGCAGCGCCACCCGCCAGTCGTCGGCGCTGTCTGGCGGACAGGTCGAGAAGGTCACGATCGAGGAGGACTCGGTGAAAGTCACGGGACCGAAATCGATTGCGGAATAGCCCTTCAGCCGGTTGAAATAATCGATCCTCGCCTGACCGGATCCCTGATTGGCAACCCGGTAGTCCGTTTCGACATTGACGCGGTAGATGCTGAAGACCTGATAGGTCAGGATCCTTCCGTCGCGGGTGGTGATCGTGAAGATCATGTGCTCCTTCGCGAAATCCGGATTCGAATGCATCGTGTTGACGTCATGGAACATGGCGCCGCTTCGCATGTTGTGCCCGTAAAGGACGCTGTTGTCGTCGCTGAAGTCCGCGCTGTTTTCAACATCCATGAAGATCGCACCGTAGTCACTGTATTCCTTCTTGAACGTATGGCGCAGGTAATAATCGTTGTCTGTTCCGTGCACGACGGGATAATGGATGTTCGTGCCCGGGACGTCGATCCATCCGATGAAATCGTCGTTGACGGAGATGTAGTAATCCAGTATCTCGCGGGTGAGGACCGGCGTGTCGGACGTCTCCTCCTCGGGAGCAGTGACGTCCATGGAGACCGTGCCCTTTCTGGCAAGGTTTTCCGGCTTCAGATCCAAGTATTCGCTGCGCGCTCTGAGCCTCGGATAAAGGTTCAGGATCAGCAGGACCAGCGAGAACACGAAGACGGAGATGAACAGGACGAGAAGCGCGGTCAGAATGCGGTTTGAGCGGGAATTCTTCTTTTTCTTTTTTCCGGATCTTCTCGGCGCTCCCGGCGAAGCCGGACGTGGGGCGCCGCTCTTTTGCGGGATATCCGCGGCAAACGTTGCCTTCAGGGCATGCGCGGCGTCCTCGTCGGACAGATTCTTCACGACGGGGTTGGAGATCTCCCGCGTTCCCTGGCGGGAAGCCGTCCGGACCACTGGCGCAGCCTCGGACAGATCGTCATAGCGGTAATCGTCGTCATCCCCGATACGCGGCGCAAAACTGCTTGCGCGGCGCGCCTTCTGCTCCGCGATCTGTCTGCGCGTTTCCGCAAGGATGGGATCGATCTCCGGCGCGGGCGCGGCGGCCGCCGGAGGACTGATACGTTCCGGTGCGGGCCGTGTGTTTCCGGCGGGTCTTGCGGGGGATACCGGCATCGTTTCTTTTTCGGGACGCACGGCGGACCGGTCCGCGGACGGATCGGGCGCAGGCGGCGTCTGGGGACGCTGAGGAACCTGTACGGGCTTTTGCGCCGTTTCGGAAACTGCGGCTTTTTCCGGCGCAGGCGCGAAAGGCTGCGGAGCCTGAGGCCCGGGAGCGGCGCATGCGTCCGCGGAATTTCCGGAAGCCGAATGACGGTAGGAAAAAGCGTACGGACTGCTTTCTATGCCGGCGGAGGACTGTTTCTCTTCGCGGAAGGGCTCCCAGTCCCTGCCCTGGCTGATGAAGCTCTGGGGAACATCCGGGTATACCTCATAAGACGTATCCCCGGGACGTTCGAACGAATCCGGGGACGCGAAAGGAGGCTGGCCCGGATATGCCCGGTCCGGCACGCTGTCATATGGACGATGTTGATCTGAATGACTGATACGGCTCACCCCTGATCGATGTTTAGCGGCTGTTTTTCAGGAAGACCTGCGCGAAGTGCCAGCTGTCGCGCACCATGTCATGGATATCATACTGCGCATGCCATCCGAGAAGTTCATTGGCTTTTCCCGGATCCGCGTATGTCGTCGCGTTGTCCCCGGGACGGCGGTCTGTCAGAACGTAGGGGATCGTGATGCTGTTTTCCTTTTCAAACGCATGAACGATCTCCAGGACGCTGGTCCCGTTTCCGGTCCCCAGGTTGATGGCATCGGCGCCTTTGATCGTGGCGGCGTATTCCAGCGCATGGATATGACCGCGCGCGAGGTCACAGACGTGGATATAATCGCGCACGCCTGTTCCGTCGGGGGTCGGATAGTCGCTGCCGTAGACGTTCAGCTGCGGAAGGATACCCAGCGCCACATTGACGATGTAGGGCAGGAGATTGTTCGGGATCCCGTTCGGGTTCTCGCCGATCAGTCCGGAGGGATGCGCACCGATCGGATTGAAATAGCGAAGCAGGATCGCGGTAAAGGAGGGATCCGCGACGCATTCGTCGCGCAGGATCTGTTCAATGAACAGCTTCGTGCGGCCGTAGGGGCTTGAAGTTCCCAGAAGCGCGTCTTCTTTCAGAGGTGAGACATCCGACGCATCATAGACGGTCGCGGATGATGAAAACACGATGCGCGTGCATCCGTGCGCCTTCATTGCGTCGATCAGGTTCAGCGTGGACCCGATATTCGTCCGGTAGTAGGATACGGGAATGCGGACGGACTCCCCGACGGCTTTCAGGCCGGCGAAATGGATGACGGAGTCGATCTCATGCCGGTCGAAAATGCTGTTCAGAAGCTCCTTGTCCAGCATGTCCCCCTCATAGAAAACGGGACGCCTGCCCGCGATCTTCTCGATGCGGTCCACAACATCCGCGCTGCTGTTGGAAAGATTATCGATGATGACGACGTCATAACCGCGCTCAAGAAGCTCCACACACGTATGGGATCCGATGAATCCGGTGCCGCCTGTTACTAAAACTGCCATGGGGTTCCTCCAGAAGTTGCTGAATCAGATCCCCTCTGCGGGGGACTGCTTCCATAATTATAGCATGCGGCATGCAAAAAGTTAACGTGCAGGACGGGTTTCGCTTGCGTGCAGCGGACGGTTTCGCATATACTTTTGGACAGACTGAAAGAATAAAGGAACCTTTTACATGACGCATATCGTCCTGGATCTTGAATGGAATCAGAAAAAATACAAGACAGCGGTGAGATCGATCGGGGAGATCATTGAGATCGGCGCGGTACGTCTCAACGACGACCTCGAGGAAACGGGCATGTTTTCCATGATCGTGAAACCGAGCATCTATCCCGCGCTGCATCCCTATGTGCGGGAAATGGTCCATATTTCCGATGAGGAACTTGACACGGGGACGCGCTTTGAGGATGTGTACAGGGCGTTTTGTGAATTCTGCACGGAGGACTGCGTCCTCTACAGCTGGGGGCTTGAGGACATTGAGATCCTGATGCAGAATCTTGCCTATTACGGTCTTCCGCTCAATGATTTCACCCGCTGCTACAATCTGCAGAAGGCTTTCGCCGCGCAGATGGAAACGGAAGCGCAGCCGCAGCGCAGTCTCGCGTGGTGCGTGGAACAGCTCGGCATCGAGGAGCTGGAAGGCGAATACCACCGCGCACTGACGGACGCGCGGTATACGGCGAAGATCATGAAGCGTCTGGACATGCAGGCAGTATATGCCACACAGCCGGGGGAGTACTATCCCACCGCGCATCAGATCCGGACGCATTTCACGAAGTTCCGCACGCTGGCCGAACCCAGTCAGGGGCTGCCGAAATGCCCCGTGTGCAAAGAACCGTCCCGCGTGTTCCCGGACATGTTCTCCTTCACGAACAACAACATGATCGTCGTCTGCTGCTGCAAAGACCACGGATATTTCTCTTCGATCGTGTCAAGAAGAAGGAATCATGACAGGGGCGTGAACGCAAGACGGAGAGGAAGGAACTATCCCGGCAAATGAGTGCCGGACAGCTTTTTCCTGTTGACTTTTATGTGGAAAATGCTAATCTCAAGATAATGGATTTATGTGGGCATCAGGCCGGATGGAACGCCGGATCCCGCTGAAAAAAAGCATCATAAACAAGTTTCTAAGGAGCGATAATCATGGCGAAAAAACTGTTGGCAGTCGGAATCGGCGTTGTGGACATGCTGATCAAACCGATCGATTCTCTGGATTTTGAAGTGGACTCTCATTCGATCGACACGTTCCTCATGGCATCGGGCGGAGATACGATGAACGTATCCTGCAACGTGGCGACTCTGGGACAGCAGGTGGATATGCTGGGCGTCGTCGGAAACGACAGCTTCGGAAAATTCCTGCTGAACCGTCTGGCAGAGGTCGGAGCAGGGAATCAGCGCATGATCGTGCGCGACGGAGCGACGGCGGTCTCCTGCGTGTTCATCAACAGCAACGCGGACCGCACCTTCTACGGGACCAGCAACACCGTGACCCGCACGCTGAATCTGGACATGATCGATCTGGACATGCTGGATGAGTATGATTTCCTCCTTTACAACACCGTGTTCGGCATGCCGGAACTTCTGGACGACCAGATGGCGACGCTGTTCCGCACGGCGAAGGAAAAAGGCTGCGTCACCGCGACCGATACCGGATGGGACCGCAGCGGAAAATGGTTCGAGCACTTCGAGGCATCGATGCCGTATATCGACTACTTCCTTCCCAGCATCGCGGAAGCGAGCATGCTTGCCAAGGGATGCGAGACGGTGGAAGAGATGGCGGACTTCTTCCTGAAGGCAGGTGCCAAGAACGTAGCGATCAAGCTCGGCGGAGACGGCTGCTATTTCAAGAACGCGGAGGAAGAGTTCTATATGCCCGCTTATGATGTGAAGCCCGTCGACACGACCGGCGCGGGCGATGCGTTCGTATCCGGTTTCATGACCGGTCTCATGCTTGGAAAATCCAACCGCGAGTGCGTACAGATGGCATCTGCGACAGGCAGCTATGCCTGCACGTTCATCGGTACGACGACCCAGGCTCCGACGATGGAGAAACTGGAGCAGTTCATGGCGACCACGCCGATGAAGGAGCTCAAAAAGTAAGACGGAAAGCATGCTGACGGAAGCCGCACGGGATTTTTCACCGCACCGCAGTCTTTTCGGTTGCATTTCCCGCGCCGCATTGGTATAATGGCTTTCGTCGGCTGAGATGCTAATATAGCTCAGTAGGTAGAGCGCATCCTTGGTAAGGATGAGGTCACCGGTTCAAATCCGGTTATTAGCTCCACAAAAACCCCTGAAAATATAATGTTTTCGGGGGTTTCGTGTTTTTTGAACACGCGCGGGCAGCGCGATGTGCGACCGCCGCAGACGGCATCCTGACAGCTGCGTCTGTGAAAAAGAAACATGGAAAGAGGGAGAATAGCGCATGGTATGCCCGAAATGTCATAGCGGAAACGTCAACACCACCGTTGTTTCAGATGTCAAAATGAAGAACAAACACGGCGCCGGATACTGGATTTTTATAGGCTGGTGGTGGGAGCTGATCAAGTTCGTCGTGTTCGGATGGATCTATCTGATCATCAAGCTCGTTGTGGGAAAGAAGAAAAAGATCGTGACCAATCAGATCACGATGGCAGTCTGTCAAAACTGCGGATACTCCTGGAAGATCTGAAAAAGAATGCGGCATCCCCTGCGGGGGACGCCGCTTTTTTGCTTTATAGGAAATTGCTCAAATTGAGAAAAAACGAGTTGGTGATGAAAGAGAGAAAACCTAAAAGAAGAAGTCAATGCCGTCAGCCTCACCGAAGATGTCATCAAGATCCTCGTTGAGGAAGTAATCCATATCA
>JAFRLQ010000148.1 GCA_017431145.1 Clostridia bacterium
ATCGCATCCTGCAGGTACTGCTTCATGGAAGAGGAGTGAATCATTGCGGAGAGCCTCTGCTGGATCTCAGCGTTTCCGCTCCGGATCCTGCGTCTGATCTGCGCAAGTTCTCCGGACGCCGCATCGCTCATCTCCTCAGGACCGACGATACAGCGTTCGATCTCCTGCTCCAGTCTGCGGTACGGATCGATCCCGGCCGCCATCGCGGACAAAAGCGGCGTGATCTCCGCAGCCGACGCGAACGCCCTGCTGACCTGTTCCGCGCAGCGCAGCGTCTGCCCGATATCCAGAAGCTCGTGCATGGACAGTACGCCGCCCGCATTGACGCGCGTCAGATGAGGTCTCACATCCTCAAACGGCTGGATCGGCGAGTCGCCCCTGTGATAAAGAAGCGTTTCCGCCTGCGCCGTCTCCTCCAGCAGATCCTCTACCTGTTCCGGATAGTCCGCCGGCCCCCAGTTTCCGAGGATCTCGCGTCCGAGAACCGTTCTTCCTTCTTCCGCCAGCATGCCGCGTACAGTCTGCCAGTCAAGATTCTTTCCTTCATTCAACAGTTTCATAGTGTTTCTCCGGTGAAAAAAACAGGAGCGGCACATTCTGCAGCTCCCGTCTGTGTTCAGTTTATCTGCCCAGTCCCTGTTTTGATTCTTTCAGAAGAATGTTTTCCTTCTGCAGTCTGTTCATTTCCGTCGCGTTCAGTTCCTGCTGTTTCATCAGCGCCTCGACCTGCTTGCGGTAACTCTCCAGCTGTCCGCGCAGCTCCTCGCTTTCCTCGCGGAGCTTCAGCAGCTCGTCCGTGATGTTCAGGCTTGTCAGCACAGCGAGCATGGTCGTGCTCAGATTGTTGTTGTTCGCCTCGATCTGGGACATCTTTCTGTCCACATAGATCGCCACACGGTGCATATATTCTTCCGAGTCGTTTCCCGACATCGTGTATTCTTTTCCGCCGATTCGGACCGTTGTCCTGATCTTGCTCATCGATCGTCATCCTTTCCGTATTCCAAGGCTTAAAACCATTCATTCGCTTTCCTATAGTATAACGTTCAAGCCGTGTTTTCACAAGTGGAAGCCTCCGCGCTTTTGTTTTCTTCTTCTCACACAGGACGAAAAAACATATAATGAAAGAGAATCAATTGCCTCCGGAGGAACCTCTTTTCCATACGGAAAACCGGTGCTGCAGCGCCATGTGCAGCCGTTTTCCGCCGGTGCCTCTGCGGAGAAGGAGGAACAGAAGAATATGGGCAAAAAGATCCTTGTGCTTGCCAGCGCAAACAGAGACCTTGTACTTGTCATGGACCGCATGCCGGATCCCGGCGAAACGTTCCGTGGCGAAAGCTATGCGTACGCTTTCGGCGGAAAGGGCAGCAACGCTGCCGTTGCCACCGCCAGGCAGGGCGCTGACGTCACGATCGCCACCTGCCTTGGAAACGACGGAAACGGGAGAGACATCTTTGCCTCTTATGAAAAAGAAGGCATGGACACGCGCGCGGTCGTGTTCACCGACGAAGCCCAGACCGGTTTCGCGCTTTGCACGGTGGAGCGTGACGGAAACAGCCGCATCGTCGTCGTGCCCGGTGCCAACGAACACATCCGCTTTTCGGACATTCCCGAGGATATCCTGAACGAGCCGTTCGACGCGCTGATGACTCAGTTCGAAGTCCCGTATCCGGAGGTCGTCGCCGCCTGCACATGGGCTCAGAGACGCGGGATCGACGTTGTGATTGACGCAGGCCCCGCTCTTCCGCTGCCTCTGGAAGAGCTTTGCGGCGTCACGATCTTTTCGCCGAACGAAACGGAAACGGCGCTTCTGACCGGCGGGATGCCTGTCGCAACTGAACAGGAGTGCCTGGAAGCGTCAAAGGTCCTGTTCGGGAGAGTGCACCCCCGCTTCGTCGTTCTCAAACTCGGCGCACGCGGCGCATATCTGTTTGACGGACAGGAGGGCGAGATGATCCCCGGGTTCCGTGTTGACGCAGTCGATCCGACTGCCGCAGGCGATTCTTTTACCAGCGCGATGATGCTGCGTTATATCGAAACAGGTGATATCCGTGCGGCGATCCGCTACGGACACGCCGCAGGCGCTCTGGCCACACTTACAGTCGGCGCACAGAACTCACTTCCCACAAAAGAACAGATCGAATCGTTCCTAAAAGAACGGTCCGCATGATATAATGTTTCTGCAGAATTATTTCTTTGCCTGCTCCCAGGCGAAAAACATATATAGAAAGGAACATCAGATATGAATCAGGAATGGAAAAACAGCATGCGTCTTCGCGTGGATATGAACAACATGTTCGATGATTATGTCGGATCCGGAAACGGCATCGCCGCAGGCGATGTGGAAGCGCTCATCCCCGCACTGAAAGCTGCGCAGAAGAGCCTCCAGGCCGCACGCGGCACCGGCATGCTGGGCTGGATGACGATGCCTTATGAACAGGAAGAGATCGTCGCGGACATCCTTGATGCCGCCGCGGAGATCCAGGCCAATTTTGATACATTCGTCGTCCTCGGCATCGGCGGCTCTGCACTTGGTCCCACCGCGATCCAGTTCGCACTCAACCATATGCGCTGGAACGAACTGCCGAAGGAAAAAAGAAACGGAAAACCCAGACTGTATGTGGAGGACAACGTCGATCCGGAACGTCTTGCTGCGCTCTTTGACATCATCGATCTGAAGACCACAGCGTTCAACGTGATCTCAAAATCCGGCGCGACCAGCGAAACGATGAGCCAGTTCCTGATCATCCGCGACGCGCTGATCCGTGAGGTCGGCGACGATTGGGCGAAACACATTTATGCGACTACGGACGCTGCCCGCGGCAATCTGATCAAGATCGTCAAGGCGGAGAACATGCGCATGTTCGTGATCCCGGACGGCGTCGGAGGACGTTTCTCAGAGATCTGCCCCGTGGGTCTTCTCCCGGCAGCTGTGTGCGGAATCGATATCCGCGCGATGCTCGAAGGCTGTGCCTTTATGGATGAGATCTGCAAGAACGACGATCTGTTCCAGAATCCCGCGATGCTCGGCGCCGCAGCCAAATTTGCCGCGATGCGTAAGGGGAAGAACATCTCCGTCGTCATGCCTTATGTCGACTGCCTGAAATACATGGCCGACTGGTATGCGCAGCTGTGGGCGGAATCCCTGGGCAAAAAATTCGACCGCAACGGAAAGATCGTGCGCGAAGGTCAGACGCCCGTCAAATCTCTCGGCGTGACCGATCAGCATTCCCAGGTCCAGCTGTACGCGGAAGGGCCGCATGACAAGTTCATTACCTTCATCGGCGTGGACCGCTACCGCAATGTGATGCCGATCCCCGGCGCCTATGAAGATATTCCGGATATCTCCTTCCTGGGCGGACATACCCAGAACGAGCTGATCCAGGCGGAGCAGACCGCAACTGAGTTCGCGCTTCTGAAACAGGAGCAGATGAACCGCACGATCACGCTTCCCGAAGTCAATGCATTCACGATCGGCGAGCTCATGTACTACTTCATGATGGAGACCGCTTACACAGGCGAACTGCTCAATATCGACGCATACAACCAGCCCGGTGTGGAAGAAGGCAAAAACGCCACCTATGCCCTGCTGGGCCGTCCCGGCTATGAGGCCAAACGCGCTGAAATCGAAGCGCGTCCCGCCAAGAGCGACCGCTGGATCATCTGACGCTGACAACAAAAGAACCGGATCATTCGATCCGGTTCTTTTTTCTTGCTTCAAATCTGCAGCATTACAGTTCTTTTCTCAAAAGAAGCCCCTCTTCCTTTGACTCCGTATCGAGAAAACCGTGTTTCCGGTACAGTTCCACCGCAGCGGTGTTCTCCTCCGCGCATCCCACGAGCAGCGTTTCGCATCCTTCTTTTTTTAGCATATCCAGAAGCATTTCCAGCATCCTGTCGCCGAACCCGCGTCTCTGGTATCTTCTGTCGATCAGGAACGCATCGATCTCCGTATCTTCCGTCTGCAGAAGCACCGCAAGCCCGACGGCTCTTCCGCAGCTTTCCAGTACGTATGTGCGCGCCTTGTCCCGCAGCGCATACGCGCGGCAGATGCAGGAACGCGCGTCCAGAATGAATTCGTACTGCGCGTCCTCCAGTTCCAGTCTGCAGGCACCGTCCATGTTCTCCTCTGTGAACGGAACCAGCTGAGCCTCATCCGCGCGCAGAAGATATGCATCGACGATCCGACGCAGTTCCAGCCTGAAATACGTCAGAAGATGCTGTTCGTTCAGCAAGATCTGCTCCGGCTGCAGGCTGAAATGGATCATCGCCGTTTCATGCGCCGCATCCAGATAGACGGCAACAGAACAGTCTCCCTCCCCGTCCCGAAGCATCGTCCAACCTTCCGTTTTTTCCACTCGGCCTACGGGATCCTTTGCACGGGTGCTGCGGATCAGCGCGGCCAGATCGCCGATCCCGGTCTCAAACGCCTTTTCCTGTCTGTTTTCGAACATCGTACGCGCACCGGCTTTTTCTGCTGCTTTCTGGATCGCCTTTTCCACCGATCCGAACCGCTTTACAAGATTCTCCCGGGTCCAGCTGTTCCAGTTCACCTCATGGATCACAGCCGCCTCATACAGCAGTATCTCACATTCACTGTGAAGAAAGAAACGCAGATCTTCTGCGTTTCCTTCCCAGCCTTCCGCTCTGACCTCTTCATAGACCATTTTGCCCTCGTGCAGGACAAACAGCGCACCTTCAATCTCCCACTCGCGGGTCAGTGTCTTCAGTTCGTCCGAAAGGCGTTCCGTATCGATCATTCTCTCATCCTGCCAGCGGCAGTTCCTCCTCTTCCTCTGTCTCCTCTTCGGACCATCCCAGTTCCTCCCGCAGTATCTCCAGCCCTTTGGCCAGCTGCGCATCGTTTTCCTCTGTCAGGAAATAGACACTGGACTCTTCCTCAAGTTCCACTACAACATCAGGCTCGATCCCGACTCCGTTGATATTGCGCCCGTTCGGCGTAAAGTATTCCGCAAATGTATATTTCACAGCCGCGCCGTCGGAAACGAACGGAACCGTCATCTGAACGAGTCCTTTTCCGAACGTCCTCGTGCCCACGATCGTCGCTTTTCCGTAATCCTGAAGCGCTCCCGTCATGATCTCCGAAGCGGATGCGCTGTTCCCGTTCACCAGCACGACGATCGGAATATCGATGCACTCCGCATCGCTCTTTTGGACATCCTGATTTCCCGCACGGTCCTGAGTATACACGATCGTACCTGCGGGAAGGAGCCTGTCCGCCATATCGCAGACGTCTTCGACATATCCGCCGGGATTGTCACGCAGATCGATGATCAGCGCCTGTATGCCCTCATCCAGCATCCTGTCCAGTTCCTCGTTGAAACGCTCTTTTGCGTTGCCCGTAAACTCCGTGATCTGAATATACCCGATATTCGGTTCAAAATTCTTTGTCAGGACTCTGTCGACCGTAAACACATCTCTCGTGACCGTCACATCGACAGGTTTGCCGTTGCGCAGCACCGTAAAGTTCACCCTTGTACCCTGTTCTCCCGCCAGAAGCTCTGCCAGCGATGATGTGTCCAGATCCGCCACGCTTTCACCCTCAACGGAGAAGAACTGGTCTCCTTTCTGAAGTCCGGCGGCTTCTCCAGGCGTTCCCGGATAGACTCTGACGATCGTCACCAGGGCGTCGGCGTCCTTTTTGCTCAGAACGATCCCGATTCCGACCTTTTCCCCGGAATTATTGGCCATGACCTGTCTGAACTCGTCCGGCGTCATGTACGCGGAATAGCGGTCTCCGGTCGCTGCGACCAGACCCTTGATCGCGTAATCCACGAATTTCTGGTCGTCCACCTCATACAGATGCTCTTCCTTTAAAAGCTCCTCCACTTCAAAGAGACGCTTGTAACGGACAAGGTAATCGTAGTACTCCTGCGTGATCGTATAGGATCCGACTTTCTTGACACGCAGATAAGTCGATACCGCCAGCGTCGTCAGTGAAGACGTAGCCGCGACCAGCGCGATCAGAAGCACGATCAGCCATGCCTTGATCCCTCCGCGGTTTTCCTCTTTCTTTCTGCCCTTCTGACCGGTCTCTTCCCGTTCTTTTTCTTCTTCTGTTGCTTCTGTGCCCGCAGCAGTCTGTTCCTGCAGTCCTTCCTGTTCTTCCACGTTCCTTTTCCTCTGATTCTAGTTCAGTTCATCCAGCGTCAGTGAGAAGCTGGGGACGAATTTCTCCATAAATTCCTGCACGGCGTCGATCCGGATCTCGTCGATCGACCGCTTCACGGACTCGGCAGCCTTGGAAAACTCCATGTTTCCGGCTTTCAGCTCCTCCACGCATTTGACATAGGCGCAGATCCTGTCGGCCGCTTTGACGAGCGCCCATTCCCCGGGATCTCTTCCCTCTCCCGTGATATACGGTCTGTAGTCTTCCTGCAGTTCTTCGGGAAGCATGGAAAGGATCTTCCGGTCCGCGACCGCCTCCACTTTCTTATAGGAATCCCGGATCTGGGGATTGTAATACTTGATCGGCGTGGGCAGATCCCCGGTGATCACTTCGCTCGCCTCATGATAGATCGCAAGCAGCGCGACATTCTTCTCATCCACGTGTCCGCCTTTTTTGTTGTGCAGGACCGCCAGTGCGTGCGCGATCATCGCGGTCTGCAGCGAATGCTCCGCGATATTCTCCTGATAGGTGTTCCGCATCAGGCTCCACCTGACGATATGCCGCATCCTGGAAAGATACGCAAAAAAGTGATGCATCAATATCCTCTCCTCCCGTGTTGACATTGCGATTATACAATTTTATACTTGTTTCGACAACATCATAAGCATTCGCTGGGGGCGCCGTTCACGGCTGAGATTCGGAGAGAGACCTCTCCGTTGACCCTTGGAACCTGCTGTAGGTAATCCTACCGAAGGGAAGTGAAAGACGGTCGCAGAGATCTGCGGCCACCGGATCGAGAGGCTTTCGTTTGCAGGTGCAAAACGAAAGTTTTTTGTTCCGTCCCGCCTGCGAAAATACAATGGTTTGGAGGTATGATGCCATGTCAACAGTCACTTACAACCGTTTTACTGACATGTTCAGCAAATTCCCTGAGATCAAGACAGGTGTATGGATCAGTCTTGCTGCGATCCTCGTCTTCGGTCTGCTTCTGATTCTGTTCCGCAAACGCTGGACGACGAGAATGCTGACCTACGGCGCGGTGTGCATCGCACTGAGCTTTATCCTGAGCTACATCCGCATCTACCGCATGCCGCAGGGCGGGTCCATCACGCCTGGAAGCATGCTTCCGCTCATGCTGTATTCGTATGTGTTCGGACCTGCCGCCGGTATCTCCGCCGGCGCCATATACGGGCTCCTGCAGCTGTTCCAGGATTTCTATGTCGTACATCCTGTATCCCTTCTCATGGACTATGTCCTTGCATTCGCCATGCTGGGTCTTGCCGGTTTTTCCAAGAAACACCTTGCGCCGGGAGTCCTTCTCGCGGGTGTCGGCCGCTGGTTCTGGCATTTCCTTTCCGGTTTCATCTTCTTCGGATCCTATGCATGGGAGGGCTGGAATCCCGTTGCCTACTCCGCTGTCTATAACGGCATCGTGATCGGACCCGACCTTCTGATCTGCTTCGTCATCGCGCTTATCCCCGCGATCAGTCACCTGGCAGACAGGCTCCGTGATGAAATGGGCGCTCTGGGAAAGAAAAAAGCGAAACAGACCGCCGAGGCCTCCGGAAGCAGCGCACAGGAAAACGATCCCGAATAACACAGTAGACGCAGAAGACCCGATGCGGAACACCGCATCGGGTCTTTGCATGTCATTCAATCAGTCGACCTGGGGCAGATTTGCGCGGAAGACCGCCAACTCCTCATCCGTGGGGATGTAGTCCGTCATCTGTCCGTCATGGAACTTCTCATAGGCCACCATATCGAAATAGCCCGTTCCGGTCAGTCCGAACACGATCGTCTTCTCTTCTCCGGTCTCCTTGCACTTCATTGCCTCATC
>JAFRLQ010000021.1 GCA_017431145.1 Clostridia bacterium
ACATGGCAGGCCACAAAGTCAGCCTGGTTGATGTAGTACGGGCTCTTGATGGGCTTGTCGCCGAAGCGCAGATGGCTGACAGTGACGCCGCCCGTCTTCTTGGAGTCATACTGGAAGTATGCCTGGACATACTTGTCGGTATGGTCGCCGATGATCTTGCAGGAGTTCTTGTTGGCACCGACAGTACCGTCGCCGCCGAGGCCCCAGAATTTGCACTCGATGGTGCCGGAGGCTGTGGTGGAAGGAGCCTTTTTCTCAGGCAGGGAGAGATTGGTGACATCGTCCACAATGCCGAGAGTGAACAGACGCTTCATATCGTCTTTCTTGAGCTCGTCATACACAGCAAAGATGGATGCAGGAGGAGTATCCTTGGAGCCGAGACCATAACGACCGCCGATAACGGAAATATCTGTTCTGCCGGCATTGGCGAGAGCAGTCACTACGTCGAGATAGAGAGGCTCGCCCTGAGCACCGGGTTCCTTGGTGCGGTCGAGAACAGCAATCTTCTTTGCAGTTGCCGGAATGGCTGCGAGAAGTTTGTCCGGGCAGAACGGACGGTAGAGGCGAACCTTTACCAGGCCGACCTTTTCGCCGTGTGCGGTCAGATAATCGATCACTTCTTCCGCAACGTCAACGATGGAGCCCATCGCAATGATCACGCGGTCAGCATCGGGTGCGCCATAGTAATTGAAGAGAGCGTAGTCTGTGCCGAGCTTTTCATTGATCTTGCCCATGTACTCTTCCACGACTGCCGGGATGGCATCGTAGTACTTGTTGGAAGCCTCACGGTTCTGGAAGAAGATATCGCCGTTCTCATGGGAACCGCGCATGGTGGGATGCTCGGAATTCAGCGCACGATCGCGGAAAGCCTGGACGGCATCCATGTCGACCATTTCTGCAAGATCCTTATAATCCCAGACTCTAATCTTCTGGAACTCATGGGAGGTGCGGAAACCGTCGAAGAAGTTCAGGAAGGGAACGCGGCCCTTGATCGCGGCCAGATGGGCGACGGGGCTGAGGTCCATGACCTCCTGAACACTGCCTTCAGCCAGCATTGCAAAGCCGGTCTGGCGGCAGGCCATAACGTCGCTGTGATCACCGAAGATGTTCAGAGTATGGCTGGCAAGTGTACGGGCGCTTACGTGGAAGACGCCGGGCAGCAGCTCGCCTGCGATCTTGTACATGTTGGGGATCATCAGCAGCAGACCCTGGGAAGCTGTGTAGGTGGTGGTCAGGGCGCCTGCATTCAGGGAGCCGTGAACAGCACCGGCAGCGCCGGATTCTGCCTGCATTTCCTGTACCTTAACGGTGGAGCCGAAGATGTTCTTACGACCCTGTGCCGCCCACTGATCGACATAGTCGGCCATGGGGCTGGACGGGGTGATCGGATAGATCGCGGCTACTTCGGTAAAGGCATAGGATACGTGTGCGGCGGCGGTGTTGCCGTCAAAGGTTTTTTTGGTTGGCATACGCATTTCTCCTTTATCGTATTGGAATTGTGTCTCAGCAAACATTTGAATCTCGGTCCGGAACAGAAAACCCGACTGCGCCGGGGAACCTCAAATGTTGTTTCCAGTGTCTTCTATTATACAGCGTTCGGAAAACCGATTCAATAGAAACGAAAACGCGTGCGGGCAGAAACGGAACCGGGAAAAAGAACTGTTGCAAATCAAAATAAGAAGGCATATAATCACAGTGTCGCGCACTAAAGCACGGAAGTTATACGAACGCAAAGAAAATATAAAAGCAGAACGTTCGTAAAATGGAGGGAAAAATGAGAGTTTACAACTTTGCACCCGGCCCGTCGGCGCTGCCTCTGCCTGTTCTGGAAAAAGCGGCTGCCGAGATGACGGACTATCACGGCACAGGAATGTCGGTCATGGAGATGAGCCACCGCGGAAAAACGTTCCTTGAGATCCACGCACGCTGCCAGGCTCTGCTTCGTGAACTGATGCATATTCCGGACAATTATAAGATCCTCTTCATCCAGGGCGGTGCGTCCATGCAGTTTGCGACGATCCCGCTGAACCTGATGACGACGGGAGCCGCCACTTATATCGACAGCGGCAACTTCGCGCACAATGCGCTTGTGGAAGCGCAGCGTTACGGCCGTGTCGATGTGCTGGCATCCTCCAGAGAGGATACGTACAACCACATCCCGGATTTTGACGTGGACCGGATCGCAGAGGATTCCTCATATCTGTATATCACGACAAACAATACGATCTTCGGGACAAGATACACACAGCTGCCGAAGCCGAAGAGCATTCCGCTGGTAGCGGACATGTCCAGCAACATCCTGTCTCAGCCCTATGACGTCAACGATTTCGGCCTCATTTACGCGGGCGTTCAGAAAAATATGGGACCTGCGGGCATGGCCGTGCTGATTATCCGCGAGGATCTGATCGGAAAAGCGGGTCCGAACGTACCGAAGATGCTGAACTATCAGACCTATGCGGACAACGATTCCCTGTTCAATACGCCTCCCGCCTACACGATCTATATGACGTCTCTTGTGCTGGAATGGCTGAAGGAGCAGGGCGGCGTCGAAGGGATCTATGTGAAGAATCTGGAAAAGGCGAAGATCCTGTATGATTTCCTTGACGCAAGCGAAAAATTTACGGCGCTTGCGGCGAAGAAGGACCGTTCCCTGATGAACGTCACCTTTGTTTCTCCGGACAAGGAGACCGACGCGCGCTTTGTGAAAGAAGCGGCGGACGCGGGGCTCGTCAGCCTGAAGGGACACCGTATCGCGGGCGGCATGCGTGCCAGCATCTACAATGCGATGCCGAAGGAAGGCGTCGAGAAACTCGTCGATTTCATGGCGGAATTCGAAAAGACCATCTGAAAGAAAGCAGGACAGAAGCATGTATCATATTACAAAAATGAATAAGATCGCGAATGTCGTGAACGATTATTTTCCGGAGGACAAGTTTGTGCTTGATGACGGAGATAATCCGGACGGTATTCTGGTGAGAAGCGCGAACATGTTCGGATACGAAAAGGGCAAGGCGCTGCTTGCTGTGGCGCGCGCCGGAGCGGGGACGAACAATATCCCCTGCGCGGATTATGCTCAGGAAGGCATCGTGGTCTTCAATACGCCAGGCGCGAACGCGAATGCGGTCAAGGAACTGGTGCTTACGGCAATCTTCCTGGCCTCAAGAAAGATCGTGGACGGGATCGAATGGGCCAAGACACTGAAGGGCGAGGAGGACGTTCCCGGTCTCGTGGAAAAAGGAAAATCCAGATTTGCGGGGCAGGAGATCAAAGGCAAGAAACTCGGTGTGATCGGTCTGGGCGCCATCGGTGCGATGGTCGCGAACGACGCGCTGCGTCTCGGCATGCAGGTCACGGGTTACGATCCGTATATCAACGTGGAGCATGCATGGCAGCTGTCTCATTCCATCAAACGCGAGACCAATCTGGAAAAGCTCGTGGCACAGAGCGATTACATCACCGTACATGTGCCGCTCACGCCCGATACGAAGGCGATGTTCAACAAGCAGCTTCTGCATAAAATGAAGAGAGGAGCGGCGCTTCTGAATTTCTCAAGAGGCGGCCTGGTCGATGACGACGCGCTGATCACAGCGCTTTCGATGGGACGCGTAGGCTGCTATATCACGGATTTTCCGGATGAGAAGATTCTCGGTGTACCCGGTGTCATCGCGATCCCGCATCTTGGTGCGTCCACTGCGGAATCCGAAGACAACTGCGCGCACATGGCGGCGGCGCAGTTGGCGGAATACCTGCTCAACGGCAATATCAAAAACAGCGTCAACTATCCCGAGGCGATCCTGCCCAGGACCACGGCACACAGGATCACGATCATGCACAAGAATATCACCAACATGGTCGGACAGATGACGGCGGTCCTTGCGGAAGGAAAGCACAACATCGCGGATATGATCAACAAGTCAAGAGGAGAGATCGCCTACACGATCATTGATACCGATCACGATGTGACGGAGGAGGAGATCGCCAAGCTGATGGGAATCAGAGGCGTGATCCGGGTCAGGAGTCTCGGCCGCGTCGAGTAAAAACCAGAAACAAGCAATATAAAAGCGGCAGTTCCGAGGGGTAAGGAACTGCCGCTTTATTGTGTCTGTCAGCGGACGGCAGGCACACGTGTCAGCCTGTCATACCAGGGACGGATCCAGCGTCTGCTGAAGAAGGAGACCAGAGGGCCCATGCAGCAGACAGTCAGAACGGTACCGGCGCCGACATTGCCGAAAAGAAGGGAAACGCCGCCTGAAAACCAGCAGAGAACGGCACCTGTCAGAACACATACGGCATCTGAGAGAATCCTATTTACGGAAAAGCGCCCCTTGTGCCAGACGTTCGTTACGATCAGGGAAAGGGAATCATAAGGCGAGACTCCAAGGTCGGCGGTGAAGTAGACTGCCGTGGAAACACAGAGAACAAAGAAACCCAGAACAAACACAGGGATGCGGACATAAAGCGCGTGGGAAGGGAAAAGTCCGTTCAGAAGAAACAGCGACGCGTCGATCACATAGCCCTGAAGAAAAAGCGTGATCACGGTTGCGACTCCGATCATCCTGTGATCCTGTGTCAGCGCGAAGAGGGTGAACACTCCGCATACGGCTGCAAAGAGCAGGCCGAAAGGACAGGGGAGCACAGCGTGTAGCCCGGCCATCAGCACCTGGAACGGGTCGATGCCGAATGCGGCGTATTTCATCAGCGCCACGCCGAAACCAGTAAGACAGACGCCTGAAACGCTCATGAGAAAACGGATCATTAGGGTGCGTTTTGGAACGGAACGGAACAAAACAAAGCCTTCTTTCTATCAGTGGGATGGGTTCAGTATAAGAATATTTGTTTCATGCCGAAAGACTGAAACGGGACAGAAAATAGCAAAATCAGGACAGAATGGATATAATAAAACAACAAACAAGAAGGGAAAGAAAAAACTTTGATCCAGACATATACGTTTTCGAAGGACGAGAATGACAGGGAGATCATGGAGAACATGACGCAGGAGTTTCCCGTGAT
>JAFRLQ010000022.1 GCA_017431145.1 Clostridia bacterium
AACAAGTCTGGGCGGCTTTTCCACGATCGAAGCGTTCGTGAGCGACAAGACCCGCTGTCTGGAGGAATCACAAAGGGATTTCAGATCCATATATCAGCTGATGATCCGCGAGAAGGACAATATCTTCTGCGAGCGGATGGATGGCTATTCCATCAAAAAGACCACATACGGCATGTTTGACGAGCGGACACGCGCCATGGCAGCGCGTCTGGCGTGCCGTCTGGAAGAACAGAAGGGAAAACTGGTCGGGCTTTTCATGCAGAACAGCGAGGAATGGCTTCAGGTCTTCTGGGCGATCCTCATGAACGGCGCAAGACCCCTTCTCATGAATACCCGTATGGCGAGGCCCCTGCTGGAGGAAGTGCTGCGGGATTACGGTGTCGAAACGGTGATCAGCGACGGGGAGATGTTTCCCTGTACGACGATCCTTCTGGAAGAACTCCTTTCACAGGAAGAGACACAGCCGCTTTCTGACGGGAACTGGGCGAACGAGATCGTGCTCATGACCAGCGCGACGACACTGAAGGTCAAGCTCTGTGCCTATACGGGCGAGAACATGTATGCCCAGATCTGTGACAGCTCCAGGATCATCCGTGAGTCCAAAAGGATGAAAAAGCACTACAAAGGTGCGCTGAAGCAGCTGGTCTTTCTTCCTCTCTATCATATCTTCGGCCTTGTGGCTGTTTTCATGTGGTTTGGTTTTTATTCCCGGACATTCGTGTTCCTGCGGGATTATGCGCCCAATACCATCCTTAACACCGTGCGCAGACATCATGTCACGCATGTGTTTGCCGTGCCCATTCTCTGGAACAGGATCTACGAAGAAGTGCTTCGGGAAGTGAAGCGCCGGGATGACGGTTCCTATGAGAAACTGATGCGCGGTATCGCGCTTTACGGAAAACTCTCGGCAGTCCCGCCTGTTGCGAAACTGTTCTCAAAGGTGGTGTTCCGCAAGGTCCGCGAAGAGATCTTCGGCGACAGTATTTCCGCTATGATCTCCGGCGGCAGTGTGATCACGGGAGATGTGCTGCGGTTTTTCAACGCCATCGGGTATCCGCTTTCCAACGGATACGGGATGACGGAGATCGGGATCACGTCCGTGGTGCTGTCGAATAAATGGAGAGCGCTGACGGACCGGAACGTGGGACGGCCGCTGCACTCGGTGGAATATAAGATCTCGGAGGAGAAGGAGCTGCTTGTACGCGGAAAAACCATCGCCGAGCGTGTCTGGCAGGCCGGAAAACCGGTGGAAAAGGACGCGGACGGATGGTTCCACACCCATGATCTGGCGATCGAAGACGAATACGGATACTATATCCTCGGACGCATGGACGACGTCGTGATCGGGGAAAACGGAGAGAACATCAATCCGGATCAGACGGAACAGGCGATCCGGCTCCCCGGTGCGGAGGCGTTTGCCATCGTCGGTGTGCAGGAGGCGGGACAGCGTGAGCCGGTCCTGGTGATTCAGGCGCCTGCCTACGCGAAAGAGGAACAGCTGGAAGCGCTGCGAGCGGAGGCGGTCCGGCAGACAGAGCTGATGAGCGGTATGATCCGCAGGATCTTCCTGACAGATGAGCCGCTGATCGGCGAGAATGATTTTAAAGTAAACCGCGCGCAGATTGCGAAGCGCATCGAAAACGGTACGCTCCGTGAAGCGAAGGCGCGCGTATCGCAGGACGGGATGGACGATCTCATGATGGAAGTGGCAGGGATCTTCGCGTCTGTGCTGAAGCGGACCGATCCGATCGGACCGGACGATCACCTGATCCTGGATCTTGGCGGAACGAGCCTCGACTACTTCACGGTCATCATGGAACTGCAGAACCGGTTCGGGATCACATTCCCGCAGGACGGGACAGGCTTGTCCACAGCCAGGGAGATCGCGGAGCATATCCGCAGACACGGAGGCGCGGCATGATCGGTCTGGTCAACTGGTTTACTAAGATCACCGGATGGCTGCCCCAGCTGTTTTGTTTCCGTACAAAAGTGTATTATGAGGACAGGAGTGTGCAGTCGCGCAGGATCAAAGGCCCCGCGGTCATCATCTCCAACCATACATCCATCTATGACTATGCAGTTTTTCTGTTCGTCTTCTGGACAAGGACACTGCGCTACCAGATGGCGGAAGTGCTGTTCAAAAAGCCCTTTCTCAAGCAGCTGCTGCGCGGGCTGGGCGGCATCAGGGTTGACCGCGACGTTTTCGATTTCTCCTTCGTGGGAGAATCCCTTGAGATCCTGAAGAAGGGCGGCGTCGTGGGGATCTTTCCCGAGTCGAGACTGCATCTTCCGGGAGAGGAATGTCCGCTTCCGTTCAAGACCAGTGCGGCGTATATTGCCAAAGAAAGCGGCGTTCCGATCATCCCCGTCTACACGAACGGCTCGTACTTTAAATGGAAACGTGCCCGGGTGATCATCGGCAAGCCGGTCATGGTCGCGGATATGTGGAACGACAAACTCGACGACAGGGAAAATCTGGAGGCAGTTTCAAAGAAACTGCGGCAGAAAGTCATTTCCCTGGGGCGGGAAATGGAGCACCGGCAGGAAGATGCGTTCTACCGCAACTACTTCTGGCATAACTTCATCCGGATCACCGGAGCGCCGGTGATGCTGCTGTTCTACAGACCCAGACGGATCTATGCAAGCGAAGCGGCGAAGAAGCATGTGAAAGGCGGCGTGCTTATCGTCAGCAATCATATCGGGGCGACGGATCCGATCCTGGTGCAGCTGGCGGTGTGGTACAGGCGCCAGCATTTTATCGCCATGAAGGAACTGTTTGACCGTCCGGTCATGGGAAAGCTCCTTCGGATGTGCCGCTGCATCTGTGTGGACCGGGACAACTTCAATATGTCCACGTTCCGGCAGGTCGTTCAGATTCTGAAGACGGGACGTGCGGTATCGCTGTTTCCCGAAGGCGCCATCAATCATACGGAACAGACTGTGAACAGTTTCAAGAACGGC
>JAFRLQ010000023.1 GCA_017431145.1 Clostridia bacterium
CTGCCAGTGATTGACATGTGGTTGTCAGGTTATTCGGTGCCCCTTAAGGGGCCACCACAAGAGGTAGGCCCTTGTAGGGCCTGTTCAAACCACGCGTTCAACGCGTGGTTATGATTTGACAGGTTCTTCAAGCGGGAGACAGATGACGTCTTCCGCTTCGTTTTTTTTCGTTTCTTCAGACGGAAGAAATGCGATCCCGAGACCTCCCTGAACAAGAGAAAACGCGGCAGAGGGAGACGCGCAGCGGCAGACAATCTTCGGATCGAAACCGGCCTGTCTGCACGCCTGAAGGAGAAGCTCCGAGGCAACCTGGGAGGGATGCTGGAACAGGAAAGAGTCGTTTTGAAGATCGGCAAGGCGGATCCGATCCTGCGCGGCCAGCGGATGATCCCGGCGCAGAACGGCCATATAGGTGTCTTCGCCGAGATGTCTGAAAACGAGAGAAGACGGGCAGGAATGAAGCGGCCGGTTCACAAAGGCGATATCCAAAGACCGTTCCTCCAGCGATCTGCAAAGATCATAGGTACCTCCCTCCCGCAGATCCAGACGGATCAAAGGATGGTTCCGGATGAAGGAGGAGAGCATTGCGGAAAAACTGACGCATTCAAGGGAAGTGATCGCGCCGACGGTCAGCGTACCTTTCTCCGTATGTGCGAATGCGTGCATTTCCTCCTTGAGCGTCCGGCTCAGCGCGAGGATCTCGCGCGCACGCTGCACAAACTGTGTTCCAGCCTGTGTGAGTGAAGCGCCGCGGCTGCCGCGCGTGAAAAGAGGGACGCCAGGTTCCCGCTCCAGTTTTGCGATCTGCTGGGAAAGCGCGGGCTGTCCCACATGACATGCCTGTGCCGCGTGACTGAAATTCCCGTATTCCGCTACACGCAGGACATATTCCATCGCAAACAGTTCCATTGAAACACCTCGTTCCTGTTGTTTTTCCACTCCATTTTATTCTGTTGCAACCGGCAAGACAAGGGACTTTAAGACGGTATTATCAATTTTAATGATAGTAGACCGTGGAAAGATGAATTGGACACAATTGCAGGAGGCTCCTACACTGAAGACAGCGCAGGAAATGCGCAATATGGAAAGAAGAGGCATGGAACATGATTCAGCTTGATCCGTTCTGGCTCTGTACAAACAGCATTCCATTAAAGGATCCCGTCCGGGTGATCCGGATCGCGAAAGAACTGGGGTTCAGGAACGTGGAACTTTCCGCCATCGACGGAAACAACGAGCAGATCGTGGCAGAGGAAGTCACGCCGGCATTTGTCGGGAAGATCGCGTCGGTGCTTGACAGAGAACATGTCCGCTGCATCGCCCTTTCCGCACATACCGACCTGACAGATGATGCATGTTTTGCGAGGTTTCTGAAAAAAGTGCGGTTTGCCGGCGAGATCGGTGCGTCGCAGATCAATACGCGCTGCGGTCCGAAAAAGGATATGGATGCGTTCCTGCGGCATATCCGGGAACTGATCCCGATTCTGGAACGATACGGTTTGCAACTGAACCTGGAATCCTACGGTGATATCGTAAACGATGCGGCGTCTTCTGCACATGTGTTTCAGATTCTCGGACATCCTCTTTTGCGGTATAATTATGATGCGGGAAACCTCTACCGGTTCACACACGGTAAACTGGATTTTGAAGAGGACCTGCCGAAGGGGATCCCGTATCTTGGCTGCATCCATCTGAAAGACGTCGTGATGCGCGACGGTTATCTGTACAACACGGCAGTCGGGAGAGGCGTTGTCGGTTATGACGGCATTCTGGAAACACTGAGTGCGTACCGCACTTCGGTCGCTGCGGGGCTGGAGGTACCTCTGGGATTCCGGGTACGTGACATTGATCTCTTCAAACAGATTATCCCGGCGGATCAGGGCATGGCAGAAAAGATGATCCTGCGTTCCGCCGCATACCTTGAGACGCTCGGTGTTCTCGAGACAACAAAAAAGAATGGAGACTATTGCAATGAAAGCACCACATGTAACGATCCTGCAGACGAGTTTTGCGAAACGGGAAGACACAGTCGCTTTTCTGAAGGAAAATGTTCCCGGCGTGCGGGTGGAGTTCATCACGGATTCCACGATTCTGGCAGACGTGCGGGCTAACGGGGGACCCACGCAGGCAGTCATCGACAGGATGCGTCTTTACGCGAAAGCGGCTGAGATCTCAGGCGCGGATCTGATTGTCAATTCCTGCTCCACGGTAGGGGAGGTTGCGGATATCTACCGCAATGATGTAACGGTTCCGGTCATGAAGATCGAGGATCCCATGTGCAGAGAGGCACTGACCTACGGTGCGAGATTTGCCGTTATCGGGACGGTGGAGACATCCATGGGACCGGTCAAACGGATCCTGGAGCGGCTGGGGAAGGAACAAGGTAAAGAGGTGGAATGCGATCTGTTCGTACAGCGTGAAGCCTGGGATGCGCTTGTGGCGGGAGATCCCGCACGGCACAAC
>JAFRLQ010000024.1 GCA_017431145.1 Clostridia bacterium
AGAAGTACGGTCTCAAAGGCGCACGCCGTGCACCGCAGTTCAGCAAACGTTAACGGCGGTTTGCAGAAAGAGCATAAACACTTCGGAAATATGTGTTTCCGGAGTGTTTTTGTATTGAACGGCAAAAGAAAACGCAGGATCGTTCCTGCGCATGGATTCATTCGGAAAGGGTTTTCGTGTCTTTGTCTTCAGGATCTTTTTTGCTGTCTTTAAGGACGGCATCTTTGCCGAACACCTGTCTGCGCCGGTCAAGCACGCCCAAAAGTACGCCGCCGAGAATACAGCAGGCGATGATTTCCCCGATTCCGACAGTGAGAAGCAGGAACCAGTAGGTGTCCTGAACGCCATATACGCGCTGAAGAACAAACGGAACGATGATTGCGTTCGCCAGAACAGGGGGAATCGTTGCAAGATACTTCCATTTTTTTCTGAGAAGCCATGTGCCGACAGCGCCGATCAGCGTGGCAAGCGACCCGAAAACGATATCCCAGGGCAGACATCCTGTGAGCATGTTCGCAAGGATACACCCAACGAAGAGGCCAGGTATCGCGGCAGGAGTGAAATAGGGAAGGACGGTCAGCATCTCGGACAGACGCACCTGAATGGCGCCGCTCGCAAGACCGAAGAAAGAACTGAGATAGGTAAGGACCACGTAAAGCGCAGCGATCATGGCGCCCTGTGTAATGATGCGTACACCGAAACGGCTGGATGCTTTTTTCATGAAATTGCTCCTGTAGTTTTGTTTAACGCGAGGAAGGTCTCGAACTCGCGGCGCAAAAAGACGCGAATCGGATTATATCATGCGGGGGATGAAAAGGGAAGCACGGCAGAGAAGAAAACATGCTATAGTAAGAGGAAAGAATGGTTTCAAACGCTGTGCGCAGGAAGGAGAGTAATGATGCAGAAAGTCGGACAGCCCAAGCTTTTGCTTGTCATTCCCTGCTACAACGAAGAACAGGTGCTGCCGCTGACCGCACCGCTGTTTCTGGAGGAGATCCGTGTTCTGACGGAAAAGGGAAAAATTTCCGGAGAGAGCGGGATCCTGTTTGTGGATGACGGGAGCCGGGACGGCACATGGGATGTGATCTCATCTCTGGCGCGGGAAAACGCGCAGATCAGCGGGATACGGCTCAGCCGCAACCGCGGACACCAGAACGCGCTTCTGGCAGGTCTGATGGAAGCCCGGGATATCTGTGATATTTCTGTCAGCATGGACTGCGACGGACAGGATGATATCGGTGCTGCGGAAGCGATGGTGGATGCGTATCTTAGCGGATGCGATGTCGTATATGGTGTACGGTCGGCGCGCAAAAAAGACAGTATTTTTAAACGGACGACAGCGAGAGGGTTTTACCGCCTGATGAACGCCCTTGGCGCCGAAACGGTATATGATCACGCAGACTACAGACTTCTTTCCAACAGGGTGTTGCATGAACTGGGCGGATACCGTGAAGTGAACCTTTTTCTGCGCGGCATGATCCCGCTGATCGGGTTCAGGAGCACGTGCGTGCCGTATGAGCGGCATGAGCGCGCGGCGGGAAAGAGCAAGTATCCGCTTCGGAAGATGCTGTCCTTTGCCGTGGAAGGGATCACGAGCCTGTCCACGAAACCGATCCGGATCGTCAGTGCGCTGGGCTTTGTCACGGTGATCCTGAGCATCGCCGCGGCGATCTGGGCGTTTGTCTGTCATGTGACGGGAAAGACTGTCGCCGGATGGTCATCCGTTATGGTCGTGATGCTTCTCCTCGGCGGGGTCCAGCTTCTGAGCCTCGGTGTGATTGGCGAGTATGTCGGGAAGATCTACATGGAGAGCAAGGGACGACCGCGGTTCATCATTTCGGAGAGGACGCGGGAAGAAAAGGAATAGAGAAGAGAAAGCGCTTTCACGACACAGTGAAAGCACTTTTTTCTGATGCAAAACAGATCAGAAGAACTCGTCAAAAAACTCCTCGCTGATGCCTTCCGGACGGACAGACAGTTCCACCTCCAGTTGATCGTATGGAAAAGGCTCCACAAAATCCGACGGACGGAAGATCACGCGCCCGAACGATTCAAGGTCCCGGCAGTGGCGCGCGAGTACGATGGGCCTGGGGATGTCCCAAGGGACAAGGACCGGCTCCAGACATTCCGTGATCGTGTCCAGCGGCACAAGGCCCTCCGGACAGTTGACCGTGGATGTATGCACAAGCTTGTGTTTCTTCCTTAAATAAATATAAGCGTCCATCATAGGTATGACCTCACAATGTAAACAGAGGGCTGTCCAGCCCGGTTTCCATGCGTTTCGTCTGTTCTCTGAAGAAGGAAAGGTATTCAGGATCCTTCAGCAGAATGCCCGTGCTGCGCTTTGCGGCGGAGAGAAATGCGCTGTCCAGTGCACGCAGTCCGTGATCCGTGAGCGGGCAAACGGGGACGGCAAGCGGATCCATGATGATTCGGACACTGCTGTCTTTCACGCTGATCCTGAGAGGAAAAAGCATGCAGGAAAAGGGACGCATATCGCGCGGACATGAGCCGCAACATACGAGTACATCCATGCCGTCGCGCCGGATCACACGGCACCAGTCCGCCTCCCGGTATCTTGCCGATTCATGGGGCAGAAGGATCATTCCGTCGTCCTGCTCGCCGTGGCAGCACGCGCAGCCGCAAAGAACACCGCAATCTGTTTTCAGCGGTGTTACGTCTCGCATGATCTGCAGTGCGTCTTCCAGTGCGGACATCGGGATCGCTTCCTTCCAAAAGGATAATTCATACTAACACAAAAGACAGGGACGGAACAATCGAAACAGATGTCCGGACATTTGTTGAGGGGATTGCAATAAAACCGTAATAGTCGTGAAATTGACTTTATGCATACCAGAAGATATACTTGAACATATCATCCGGAAGAGTAAGGGTTTCGGATGCGCAAAGGCTGAAAGCCGTATGAAAGGTCTGTATTCATGCAAAAACGCATTTTGAAAAACAGGATTATCGCTCTGCTGCTGGCAGTGTTTATGCTGACGGGCTTTTTTGCTCTTCAGAATATCCGGACCGCCTATGCGGAACCGGAGGAGGAACCCACGGAAACCCAGGTGACGGAAGAAACGCAGGAAGAACAGGACACGCAGGAGCCTGAACCTACGCAGAACAGCCTTTTGATTTCGTCTGCCGATGATGAAGAAGAAGACGAGAATCCGATGGATGCTCTTTTGAGCGAAGACCGTATCTGGCTGGAAAAATTCAACAAGATCGTGATCAACCTTGCGGCGATCCTTGGCGTTCTGATCGTCTGCGTCATCATCCTGACGATCTACGTCATGATCACCAGGACCACGAGGCTCACGAAACAGAACAAACAGCTGGCGCGGCCGAAAGAGAAGAAACTCCATGTTCCTGTAAGCGCAATGCCCCAGACGGAAGAGCAGATCACGGAATTCGGGGATACGCTCCGGATCAAACGTGCCGTGACGCAGAACACACAGACAGGACAGAGAAGCGCAAGACCGGTCAATGCGAACATGCAGCGGCCGACAGCTCCGCAGAGACCTTCCAGACCGACGCAGGGAACGGCGCAGCCCGGTGTCCGCAGGCCCGGTTATACTGGCCAGCCGACACGCAACAGCACAGGAGCGGGCGGCCAGATCCACCAGCCGCAGCGGCCGACTTCCCAGACGCATTACGGACAGCCCGTGAGGCAGACGCCGCACAGACCTCCTGCGCAGAGCAGCAATTACAGGCAGCTGCATCGTACGCCGTCCTCCACACGGGGAACGGATCAGAACAACTGAAATCGCGAAAAGAAAAAGGACTGACCGCATGTCAGTCCTTTTGATATAGCTTTTCAATACATCAGTGAATCGGAATCGGGAACACGGACGATATCCGCGCCGAGGCTGCGGAGCTTCTGTTCGATGTTTGCGTATCCGCGGTCGATATAGCGCAGACGGTGGATCTGTGATTCACCCTCGGCTGACAGAGCCGCGACGATCATGGCTGCGCCCGCACGCAGGTCCCATGCGGTAAGAGAGGTTCCGTGCAGCTGATCGACGCCGTCCACGATGGCGATCCTTCCCGCGACACGGATCTGCGCACCCATGCGCAGAAGCTCATCCACATAGCGGAACCTGGATTCATAGATGTTTTCCGTGACGACGCTTGTGCCGTTCGCGCGTGAAAGATATGCGGTGATCGGCTGCTGCAGATCCGTCGGAAAGCCGGGGTACGGCATCGTGGAGATCGACAGGGGGCGGGGACGTTCGGGACCGATGATATGGACTGTATCTTCCGTGTAGTCGATCCGGCATCCGGACTCGATGAGTTTTCCCGTGATGGAATCAAGATGGGGCGGGATCACGTTTGTGACGAGCACGTCGCCGCCTGTCGCCGCCGCAGCAATCATCATCGTACCGGATTCGATCTGATCGGGGATGATGGAATAGGTGCATCCGTGCAGATGCGAAACACCGGTGATACGGATGGTGTTGGTCCCGGCTCCTTTGATCTTCGCGCCCATGGAAGACAGGAAGTTGGCAAGATCGACGACATGCGGTTCTTTTGCCGCGTTGGCGATGATCGTGTTGCCCTTTGCCAGAACAGCGGCCAGCATGATGTTGATGGTCGCACCGACGCTTGCCATATCCAGATAGCATTCGCCTCCGACGAGAGGATCCGCTTCAAGGTAATATCCTTCGGAAGTGCGTTTTGCCGTTGCGCCGAGAGCCTGGAAACCTTTGATGTGCTGGTCCATGGGACGCACACCGATCTCGCATCCGCCGGGGAGCGCAACCTCTGCTTTTCCGAAGCGCCCGAGCAGGACGCCCATAAGATAATAGGAAGCGCGCATGGCTTTAACTTTTTCAAAGGGAGCGTGCCAGGAGGAGACGTTTGCCGCGCTGATACGCATGCGGTGTTCTGTCTCCATTTCCACGGTAGCGCCGAGAGAGCTCAGGATATCCACGAGCACGGCAACATCGCTGATGTTGGGCAGATTGTCGATGATGCACTCCTCTTCACACAGCAGCGCCGCGGGAATGATGGCAACAGCGGCATTCTTTGCACCGCTGATCTCGACCGAGCCGCACAGCGGTTTTCCGCCGCGTACGATAAATTTATCATCCATAGTTTTTTATCCGTTTCATTTTTACTGAAAAGAGCCTGAGAAAAGGCTCTGCTGTAAAAATAAGTGTAGCATCAAAGCCTCTGCATTGCAAGGCGGAGCGCCTGCTGAGGCGGCGCGGCCGGAAAGCGGCTGATTCATCGGAAAAAAAGGAAAAAGGGGAAGAAAGAAAGTACATGGAGCAAAATGCGTGTTATACTAACGAATGGCGTTTTACGCATCAATATGGAACACAAGCCGCAAGGCATGTAGATATATTTTTTCAAAACGGGGAATTGGCATGCAAAAAGAGAAAAAACAGAATCCGTTCAGCTTGTTCCTGAAGAACAACTTCAACCGGGACATATTGCTGTACGGAGGCGTCGAATGGACCTTCTGGGCAATTTTTGCGACGCTTGCTTTTACAACAGCACACCTGGCACAGGTGGGCTTCTCGAGTAAAACGACGGGCGTGATCATGGCGCTGGTGAGTGTTGCCGGGATCGTTGCGTCGCCGGTCGTCGGGAACCTGTCGGACCGCATCGGATCACCGAGAAAGCTGTTTATCATTCTGGGGATCATCGCCTCCGTTTTCTACACGCTGGTGCCGCTGACACTGCGCCTGAATCACGGACAGGAAATGAGTGTATTGAATGTCGGCGTCGTGATGATCCTGCTTTGGGCGGCGTTTTCAAGACCAATGCAGGGATTGTGCGAGAGCTGGGTCATCAGCGCTGCGGACCGGAAGAGGACATTCGTCTTCGGAAAAGTACGTTATTTCGGATCGATCGGATACGCGCTGATCTGCATCCTGTTCGGCGCGCTGTCGAAAAGGCTGGGAACGCAGGTCTTTACGTTCTATTCGTTCGGGATCCTGTTCATTCCCGCGATGCTGCTTGCGATCTATGCCGGACGCGACGAGTCCAAGGAGAAGGTCGAGCGGAAAAAAGGAACAAGTTACGGCGTGAAAGCGGCGATCAAGAACTACTATCTGGTCATGTTCTTCGTCTGCCATTGTCTGGTCATGCTGCCTATGGTCTGCTCCACCACGTTCGTGCCGTATAAACTGATGGAGATCTCGGGGGATACGTCTTCTCTCGGAAACATCACGGCGATCCGCGCATTGATGGAGATTCCCATGCTGCTGGGCGGGACTTGGATCGTGCACAAGTTCGGTATCAAAAGACTGTTCATACTGGACATGCTCCTGTTTGCGTTATCCATGGTGCTCTTCATTCTGGCGAAAAACACCATAGTGATCACGCTTGGCATGATGGCAATGGGAACGGCGTACGGTGCGCATCTGCTTGGACAGGTCAACTACGTCTACAGGATTACGCCTCCGGAGGCGACGGCAAGCGCACAGACATTGGCCGTATCCTTTTCTCTGGTCGCATCCGTGCTCGGCAATCTGATCGGCGGCGTGCTGGTGGAGCGTTTTACCGCGTCGGGCATGTATCTGTTCCTTCTCGTTCTGGTCGTGCTGGCGCTGGCGATCTTCCTTCTGACATTCCCGATCGGCAGAGCGCTGAAGATCCCCGAACCGGACCTGAAGAATGTCATGTAACACACGGGGAGCCATAGAAATGAAACAGACGGGAAAACGCCTCGGCCTGCCGTATTACGCTTCGGTCGAGGCACTCTTCTGGATGGGATTCGCCGGAGCGATCTTTCTTTCAGCTTATCTTGCGGAACACGGGTTTTCGAGCGCTGTTGTCGGTACGATCATGGCGGTGCTTGACTGTGTCGGTGTGGTTTCCGCAGCGATGATGGGTAACTGGTCGGACAAGGTGAACGCTCCGCGCAGGATCTTTATGATCTGCGCGGTCGGAACAGCGGCGGTGATCGCGCTCGTGCCGTTCGGTATCAGAGGGCATATCGGCACTGTTTCGCTGGTCTTTCCGCTTCTTTTTATCTGGGCGATCTTCGGTAAACCGATGAGCGGTCTTTGTGACGGATGGCTTCTCAGCGTGATCGACCGCGACCGCTCTTTTTCTTACGGTTCGATCCGGTATTTCGGCTCGATCTCCTTCGCGTTGATGTGCATCGCCTATGCCTGGGCGGCAAAACAGTTCGGATCACAGGATATCATTTTCTTCTTGTATGCTGCCATGTGCGTCGTGCTTGTGCTAGTATGCGTGTTTGCGCGCGGGGACGACGGAGCGGCCGCGTCGCTGGAAAAGGGAAAACGAATCGGTGTGCGCGCGGTGAAAGGGCACTATCATCTGATCGTGTATCTGATCTGTCACTGTCTTACGAATCTGCCGATGTACTGTTCCATCACGTTCCTTCCGTTTAAACTGATCGAGCTGACGGGTTCGACTGCTTCGCTCGGATATGTTACGGCGATACGGTCACTTGCGGAGATTCCGGCGCTTGTTCTGAGCGTTTATTATATCCGGAAACTGACGGTGCGCAGATCCCTGATGCTGGTCATGATCGGTTTTGCGGTGGTGCAGATGATGTTCATCCTTTCGGGCAGCATGGCGATGATCATGGCGACGATGATCCTGATCGGGCTGACGAACGGCGCGTTCATGGCATGCCAAATGCGCTATGTGCGCAGCATCGCCCCTCCGGAGGCGGCGACCAGCGCGATCACGCTGTGCACATCGATGGCACTCTTTTCCTCGGTCATCGGGAATTTCGTCGGAGGACTTCTGGTGGACCGTTTCGGTACAATAGCGTACTTCCTTTTTGCGATGGGATCCGCGCTTTTGGCGCTGATCATCTTTACGGTAAGCGTTCCGGTCGGAAAGCGTATCGGCAAACCGCTTCCTGATCTTTCGGAAAGGGAGCCGGCAGATGCCAGATAAGAAAACCCCTGTTTGGGCAAGGTAAGGGGAAAGGCGATAATAAATGGAAAATACGAAAAAACATATCGACGGCATGCCGTTTTATGCGGCGGTCGAGATCGTTTACTGGATGGGATACGCAGGCGCCGTATTCTTTGCGGCGTATCTTGTGGAAAACGGATTCAAGAGCGCAGTGGTCGGAACGATTATGGCGCTGCTCAACTGCATCGGCGTACTGTCCGCTGCGGTGATGGGAAACTGGTCGGATAAGGTCCGCTCGCCACGGAAGATTTTCATGATCTGCGCTGTGGGGACGGCTGTTGCGACGGTGCTGATCCCCTTCGGGATCAGATGGCAGATAGCAGCGATCTCAATGGTCTTTCCGCTGTATTTTCTATGGGCGTTTTTCTGCAAGCCGATGAGCGGCCTGTGCGACGGGTGGATCCTCAGCGTCATTGACCGGGGAGGTCGGTTCTCCTACGGATCAATCCGTTACTTCGGTTCCTTCTCCTATGCCCTGATGTGCATCGTCTACGCCTGGGCAGCCAAACAGTACGGTTCACAGGACATCATCTTTTTCCTTTATGCGGGACTCTGTGTTCTGCTTGCTCTGCTGTGCTTCTCTGCCCGTCATGACGATGTGGAGGTCGCGCGTCCGGAAAAAGGGAAAAGGGTCGGTGTACGTGCGGTGAAGGGACATTATCATCTGATCGTCTATCTGATCTGCCACTGTCTTTTGAACCTTCCGATGTACTGCTCCATTACATTCATTCCGTTCAAACTGATCGAGGTGACCGGTACGACGGGTGCACTGGGGAATGTTACGGCGTTCCGTTCGCTGGCGGAGATCCCGTCTCTGATCCTGAGCGTATATCTGATCCGGAAACTGACGGTGCGCAGATCTTTGATCCTGGTCATGATCGGATTTGCAGCGGTGCAGCTCTTGTTCATCTTTGCGCAGGGCATGACGATGATCACGGTCGCGATGATCCTTATCGGTTTTACAAACGGTGCGTTTATGGCCTGTCAAATGCGTTATGTGCACAGCATCGCTCCGCCGGAAGCGGCGACCAGCGCGATCACACTGTGTACGTCCATGGCACTGATCTCTGCAGTGGTCGGAAACTTTGTCGGCGGGCTTCTGGTTGAACGATTTAATACGACAGCCTATTTCCTTTTTGCCATGACTTCGGTATTATTGGCATTGGGCATCTTTGTGATAAGCGTGCCCGTTGGAAGAAAGATCGGAAAACCGCTGCCGCAGACGACGGCGGAATGATCCCGGACGGGGTCGGAATGGGGGAAACACTGTGAAAACACATGAAAGACGGATCCATCCGTTTGCTTATATAAAGCATAAGGCGGAATCGATTCCGAGAGGTCAGGTGCGGTTCTCTGCAATCGAGCTGTTTTTCTGGGCGGCTTATGCGACGTCCGCGTTTACAGCAGCTTATCTGAAGGAACTGGGTCACAACGCAAAGATCGTCGGAACGATCATGGCGTTCGTGAACGTGATCGGACTTCTCGCATCGCCGATCATGGGTTCCCTGAGCGACAGGCTGCACTCCTCCAGAAAAGTCTTTCTCCTTTGCATTATCTGTGCGTCGCTGTTTTATTCCGCAGTTCCGTTCATTACGGGGACGGGTGCGGTCGCCACGGTCATCATGGCGGTGATCCTGGTCGCCTACGCGTTCTTCAAGAACCCGACTTCGTCTCTGATGGACAGCTGGCTGGTCCGTACGATCGATCGCCGCAGGACGTTTAAATACGGTGCGGTGCGACTGCTCGGATCCATCGGCTACGCGACGATGTGCATTATTTTCGGTATTATCGCAAAAAGACTGGGAACGCAGAAGTACACATTTTTCTTCTACGCTGCACTGAACATACCGCTTCTTCTGTTCTGTGTGCTGGGCATGAAGGACGAACGCGCGGATGAGGCGCGCGTCCGGGCAGAAAAGGAACAGAAGGGGAAAGCGGAGAATAAAAAGAAGCATGAAAAGGGAAAGAGCCCGCTTCTGCTTGCGCTGAAAGGCTACTATTTCAGGATGTTCCTGATCAGTCACGCGCTTCTTGGCCTGACGTTGTTCTGCATGACGACGTTTTTGCCGTACAAGCTGACAGAGATCACTGGCAACTCCGATTCGCTCGGGCTGGTCATTGCGCTCAAGAGCTACATGGAGATCCCGACACTTCTTTTCGGCGCGATCATCATGCGCAAGGTCGGCATCAAAAAACTGTTCCCGGTCTGCGCGTCGGTATATGTGGCGGAGCAGGTGATCTGTCTTGTGGCGACGCAGGTCTGGATGGTGGCGATTTCGCTTATGATGCACGGGATCACCTACGGTCTGTATCTGTCCTGCATGGTGAACTACGTCTACCGTGTGACGCCGCATGAAGCGAGTGCCAGCGCAATGGCGATCTGCGGATCGATGCAGCTTGGCATGTCCGTCATCGGCAACGTGATCGGCGGCGCGCTCGTGGACCAGTTTGGATCTGCGGGATATTATGTGTTCAGTATCGCAATCCAGGCGGTCGCATTGGGATGCTTCCTGATCACGCATCCTCTGGCGAGAAAACTGGGGCATCCGGAACCGGATCTGAGCGGCGTTGGCTGATCTGACATGAAAGCAGGGCATGCTTCAGCATGCCTTTTTCATTTCCCGGTCCAGGTGGTAAAATATAGATGAATCAGAATGATCCGGAGAGGAATATGAACGAGATGGAGAAAAAACAACCGCGCGCGGCAGCGCTTCTGCCGATCCTGCTGTTTCTTGTGCTGTATCTTGGAAACGGCATCTTTTTTGAGTACATCCGGCCGGAAGAGGGACAGATGGGATTCTATGTGGTATCCGTCGTCCTTGCGTTCTGCATCGCGCTGATCGCAGCGTTCCTGCAGAACCGCGGCAGAACATTTGAAGAAAAGATCCGGACCTGCGCCGCGGGGATTGGGGACGAAAACATCGTGATCATGCTCTTTATTTTCCTGGCGGCCGGCGCGTTCAGCGGAATCGCGACACAGGCAGGAGGCGCGGTCAGCACGGCAAATCTTTTGCTGAGCGCGATCCCGGGGAAATTTGCCGTGCCCGGACTGTTTCTCATCGCGTGTCTTATTTCCATGGCGATGGGGACCAGCGTCGGCACGATCACGGTGCTGGCACCGATCGCCTGCGCGGTGGCGCACAACGGCGGGATGTCGCTTCCGCTCTGCGTCGGAACGGTCGTTGGAGGCGCGATGTTCGGGGACAATCTGTCTTTCATTTCCGACACGACGATCGCTGCGACAAAGACACAAGGCGTCGAAATGAAGGACAAGTTCCGGACGAACATCCGGGTCGCGCTTCCGGCGGCACTGATCACACTGACGGCGCTCGTGCTGTACGCGCTCTTCAGCCGGGAGGCGGCGATCGGCGAACATGCCTTCAATATCTGGCAGGCGATCCCGTATTTTATCGTGCTTGTGCTTTCGATCCTGGGTATAAATGTATTTCTCGTGCTGTTGATCGGGATCGTACTGTTCTGCGCAGTTGGAACGGCGACAGGGTCTTTGACCTATGTGACGGCGCTTTCCTCCATGGGAAACGGAATGGCAGGCATGTTTGAAACGATGATCGTGACGGTTCTGGTCGCATCCATCGCGGCGCTGATGAAGGAAAACGGCGGATTCGAAGCGATCTTGACCGTGATCAGGAAACGCGCGGCGGGGAAGCGCGGCGGCATGTTCGGTATCGGATTCCTGACGGCGTTCATGGATCTGGCGACGGCAAACAATACGGTGGCGATCGTGATCGCGGCTCCCATCGCGAAGGAGATCAGCACGGAATACGGCGTGGAACCGCGCAAGACGGCTTCGCTGCTGGACACCTGCTCCTGCATCATGCAGGGCGTCATTCCGTACGGCGCGCAGATGCTGGTCGCGGCAAACATCGCCGGGATCACCAGCATTTCGATCATGCCGTTTCTTCTGTATCCGTTCGTGCTTGCGCTGTTCGTGGTGCTTTCGATCCTGCGGGAGAAGAAAAAAGCGTAAAAAATAAAAAGAAAAAGCCGCTTCCGGATCTTTCCGGAGGCGGCTTTTGCGGTTCGGTCAGTCTTCGATGATCTCCGCGTCGATGATCTCGGCGGCGGTCTCAACGGCTTCCCCTGCGGGTTTGTCGTCGTCATCATCCTTGCGCGCCCATTCGGTCGCCTTGTTCGCGCCTGTCGCGGCAGTATTGACAACGGCTTTGCCCAGATCGCGGAATGCGTGACCGAGGGATTTCCCGGTTTCTTTCCAGGAACTGCCGGTCTCTTTCCAGGAATCTTTCAGATCTGCCATGTGTCAGTCTCCTCTCACGTTTGATTCGTTGTCATCATTGTAGTGCTATTCAAAAGAAAAAGTCAATTCTACAGGGAAAAAGCGGAGAGCGTGCGGGTCGCCCATGCCGTGTCCACCGTCTGAAAGGTGTCGGTATCCGTGTCCGCGATGAGATCGTACGCCAGATCGTACAGGCGGTTGTACAGATCGTCCGGAAGCTCTATGGCGAAGACGTCTTCGTCAATATCGATAAAGGCGACATAGATCCTGTCATCCCGTACATCGATCAGCGCGCGCCGGATCGAAAGCTCCGGATGTTCCTGCGCCAGTTCCCGGATCAGGACTGCCTTGCAGAGCTCCACGACTCTGTCGTCCAGTTCCTGATCGAAGATACAGATTTTCTCAAGCAGCTGTTCGTAGTTCTGTACCGTGCGCAGTTTGTAGTCTGTTCCGCGGAAAAGACCTGACGCAGCGGTCATATAGGCCAACTCCTGACTGTTCTGTGCACCATCCGGTTCAAAGTGGATCATCAACCTTCGTTTCATGTCGTGATACAGAAAGGGATAGGAAACACGCACGGTCTTTCCGCACAGCGGACAGGTCCAGGTAAAAAGCCCTGCGTCCAGGACTGCGTTTTTCAGATCCGGCTCGCGGGTGACGTTTACGCTTTCATAGACGGGTAGGTCTCCGGTTTCACCGCATTCCGGACATGTGATTTTCAGATCTTCGACGGCCAAAAGGATCACCTGATTTCTTTTTCGTTGCACCTATTATACCACCGCGTTCTTTCTTGCAATCACAGGGAAAAGATGAAATAATGGTTACAAATTCCGACTTTATGGTCTGAAATTCACAAACGAAGAAAGAGGTGTATTCAATTGGCAGATACCAGCACGGTAAAGATGTTGGAGGGAAAAGCGCTGACCATCCGTGAGCAGCTGCTCCGCCTTTGCAACCATGTGCCGATCCATATCGGCGGAGACATGTCCGTGTGTGATGTCATGACAGTGATCTGGCAGTATGCGATGAAATACGATCCGCAGAATCCGAAAATGGAAGAACGCGACCGTTTCATCCTGAGCAAAGGCCATGCGGCGGCGGTGACGTCTCTGAACCAGGCACTTCTGGGCTGCTATGACATGCAGGACATCTTCAACGAGTATGCGACGAACTACGGACGTTTCGGCATGCATTCCTGCAACCTGATCAACCCACATGTGGAAGTATCCACAGGTTCTCTCGGACACGGACTTCCTGTGGCGGCAGGCATCGCGCAGGCACTGAAACTCAAAGGCAATACGACGAGCCGCGTCTATGTAGTCATGGGTGACGGTGAGCAGGCGGAAGGTTCTATCTGGGAAGCCGCGCTCAGTGCACCGCAGTTCAAACTCGGTAACCTGGTCGGCGTGATCGACAGAAACCGCTGCTCTCTCATGGGTTACACGGAAGAGCGCATGCCGATGGATGATCTGGCAGAAAAATGGCGCGCGTTCCGCTGGAACGTCATCGAGATCGACGGTCATGACATGAACCAGCTCATCGATACGTTCGACAATCTGCCGGATCCGACGAGCGATGTGCCGACCCTGATCATCTGCGACACGGAAAAGGGACACGGCGTCAGCTTCATGGCGAACAATCCGGACTGGCATATGGGCAACATTACCGAAGAGACCTTGAACAAGGCGCTTGCAGAAGTGCAGGATGCCTACAAAGCAAAGTGGGGTGAAGAATAATGCCGCTCGTAGATTTTAATATTGCAGCGCGGGCAAAGCAGATTGATGCGCCCGGAAAGAAACTGGCCGAATTGGGCGAGACCCATCCGAATATCGTTGTAGTCAACGCAGACCTTGGCGTGACTAACCGCTCCAAAGCATTCTATTTCAAATATCCTGAGAGATCGTTTGATGTGGGTATCGCAGAGCAGAACATGGTGAGTTTTGCGTCAGGCCTTGCGCATGAAGGATTCATGCCCTTCGTATTCACGATGTCTCCCTTCCTGACTATGCGTTCCTGCGAACAGGTTCGTACGGATATCTGCTACGGCGAGTATCCGGTCCGTCTGGTAGGCAACGCGGCTGGCTATGCCTCCGGGGTATCCGGCGCGACGCACTGCGGCCTTGAAGACGTGGCGATCATGGCGTCCATGGGCGGCATGACCGTCGTGGAAGCTGCAGACCAGGATCAGTTCTGTCAGATCCTCGAAGCTTCCATGGACTGGAAAGGCCCCATCTACATGCGTATGGGTGCGGAACCGGAAGGCTCCATCTATGAGCATCCGGATTTCGAGTTCGGAAAAGCACAGGTTGCACGCGAGGGCAAGGACGGTGCGTTCATCGTGTCCGGCATTACGGTCAAATTCGCTCTTGAGGCAGCTGCGCGCATCAAAGAGGAACTCGGTGCGGACATCGAAGTGCTGAACGTGCATACGGTGAAACCTTTGGACAAGGAAGCTGTCGCGGCGGCAGCGAAGACTGGAAAAGTCATCGTCGCTCAGGACCACAGCATCGTAGGCGGACTCGGATACTATGCTGCAGAGGCGATCGCGGAAGCGGGAGTCGCTTGCAAATTCGAGATCGCAGGTGCACCGGACAAATATGTGCCGCTGGCTACGACTCCGTTCCTGTATGAGATCAACAAATACGACGCTAATGGTCTCTTTGAGCGTATGAAGGCGATGCTGTAAGATTTGTTCTTTAGCAGATTCTGACGGGTTTATCACAATTGATGAACTGCCGCATCCATCGGGATGCGGCAGTTTTCAAGTTTCCGCGCAAAAGAAAAACCGGGTACCGGATGACGGCTTATTGAACTATAAAGACAGTTGACATAAAGCGTTGGGAGAGATATAATAATCTATGTTGAACGACGCGGGGTGGAGCAGTTGGTAGCTCGTCGGGCTCATAACCCGGAGGCCGGAGGTTCGAGTCCTCCCCCCGCAACCATGTTGTGCAACCAAAAAAGATATTGCACCGGAAAACCCCGATACCACAACGGTTTCGGGGTTTTTTCGTGGTGCGACGGGCATGCCGTCGATCTGTGGTGAAAGTCCACGAGGGGCGTAGTTGCCGACGAACCCCAAAGCGACTCCCAAGGTTTGTATCGTGAGGTGCAGGCGAGAGGAAGGGATAGCGAAATCGTAACCTGACGAACA
>JAFRLQ010000025.1 GCA_017431145.1 Clostridia bacterium
AAACAACGTAGGGCGGGGCACGCCCGAACGTATACGCCCGTGGAGATCGCGTAAGACTTCCCAACGGAAGCAATGGTCGAAGAAGCGGGAATCTCCCTCCTCAAGCTGACATGTCAGGTAGGTGGAGAGAGGATGTCAATCCTCCGGATAGAAGCGGGAGACTTCTTGCAGAGACATCCTTTTTTTGCTCCTGGCAGGCTCACTGCCGTCTGCGTACCCGATGGCGAGGAGAAGTCTGGGGATCACGGAAGGGGGCAGGTGAAGCGTCTGCTTCACCTTTTTTTCGGAGAACCATCCGATCAGACAGGTATCCAGATTGAGGGTGCGCGCGCAGAGCATCATGTGGTCCGCCGCGATGCCCAGATCGTAGGAGACGTAGTCCCTGCGGTGAAGATGCGATGCGACAGTCGGCGCCAGACGCGGTTTGTGCTCACACAGAACGATAAAGGAGGGAACTGTGTCCGTGAACCGGTTCATTCCCATGACGTGCGTGCTTTCGATCACGCCCGAAAGATAAGGATCCGCGTCCACGGCAAGGAACCGCCATGGCTGCGCGTTATTTGCGGAAGGCGCGAGACGTCCGGCGTCCATGACCGCAGACAGAGCAGAGCGCGAGACTTTCCGTTCGGAAAAACTGCGGCAGCTGCTGCGAGACCGGACAAGGTCGATAAAACGCATGGATCAGTCCTCCTCGCCGCTTTCAAGATCCGTGATGCCGCGGTAGGACAGATAATCCGGAAAACTGGCCGAGGACATCATGAGGTTCAGGATCTCTTCGCCGGTGAGATCGCTCTGCTGCGCCTCATCCGTCAGAAGCAGTTCGAGACTCAGCACGGCGTCCGGATTGCTGCTGTCGTGCGCGATGCGCAGAGCGTCCGAAAGGATCCTGTCGTCCAGTCCCTCCGCCAGCGTCCGTACAACGGAAGAACGCATCTGAAGACCGCCCGCCACAGCCCGGAACAGAAGCGTGCTGCGTCCGAGGATGCCGAAACGGTCCAGATAGGGGATCAGTGCGTCCAGCTGAGTCTGGTTGAGCGGCATACGCGAGGAAAGATAATCCAGGCTGTCGCGGTCCAGCAGTTCGCAGGCCTGTTTGATCGTTTCCGCGTCGATGGCATCGGGATCCGACTGAAGGGAGCGCAGATACAGCGGATTGAATGTCTCCTGATCCAGATGCCCGTAAAAATCCGCCATGTCGGAAGGCGGAAGGATATCCGCACACTGCACGAGGATCCGGGAGAGCGTCGCGTCGCTGACGTCTCCGATCAGATCGTACATCTGTCCCATGGTGAGCGTCTCCTCGCGTATGCACTGCTCCAGGATGGGTTCGGCGATCAGTTCCGAATCACCGTCCGTGATGACGTCGATGACTTCATCCAGCGGGCCGATCTCGGAAAGATGCCGGTACAGCCACTCCAGCGTCTCCGCAGACGCGGCGGGATACAGTTCATAGAATTGGTTCCAGCGCAGGGTCTTATCCGCATCCATGGGGCAATCCTCCTTTTTTTGAGAAAAGACACAACAGGACCCGTGCCAGATAGCGGGAGTCCCGAATGCGTGCTTGTCGTTTTTCCCATTTTAGCATATGGCGGCAGACAAGACAATCACGGGTTGCGGACTACACGCAGCGGTGCTGTTGTGGTAAACTATATATATCTATCGGTATCTATTGCCGGCTATTGCACGGACTCCGGGACGGGAGGGGGACGTTATGGATAAGGACATGACCTTTGTACCCATCGAACGGGACGAAGCCTCGGCGGCACCGCAGATCAGCGGTGAGGAATACTACAGGGAACGCGGAGAGCAGGACAGGATCCAGGATGTGGAGATCCTGGAGGAGACTTCTCTGC
>JAFRLQ010000001.1 GCA_017431145.1 Clostridia bacterium
CGGCATCATCGAAGGCACCGGCACCCGCTACTGCCCCTCCATCGAAGACAAAGTCGTCAAATTCCCTGCCAGGGACCGTCACCCGATCTTCCTGGAGCCCGAAGGCGAAGACAATATTGAGATCTATGTGCAGGGCATGAGCTCATCCATGCCGGAACAGGTCCAGTTCGACGCGCTTCACACGATCCCTGGTCTGGAACACTGCCGGATCATGCGCACGGCCTATGCCATCGAATACGACTGCATCAAGGCGGAGGTCCTGGACCATACGCTCGGCTCAAAGGACATCCCCGGTCTGTATTTTGCGGGCCAGATCAACGGCACCTCCGGATATGAGGAGGCCGCTGCCCAGGGGATCATCGCCGGCATCAACGCAGCGCTGCGTCTGAAGGGCGAGTCGCCCCTGATTCTGGACCGCGCGGACGCGTATATCGGCGTTCTGGTGGACGATCTGGTCACAAAACAGACGCCCGAACCCTACCGGATGATGACTTCACGCGCGGAATACCGTCTGATCCTCCGTCAGGACAACGCAGATATGCGCCTTACGGAAAAAGGGTACCGGATCGGTCTCGCCACACAGGAGCGCTACGACCTTCTGCAGAAAAAGATCGCGCAGTTCCATGAAGCGCTTAATGCGCTGGGCGCCTCCCGTATCCGTTCGAATCTTATTCCCGACGAACTGATGACGGCAGATATGCTGCGCAACTATTCCTATACCGGTACGGAGCTCATCACGCACGGTCTGACCTACGAACAGGTCCGTACGCTTCTTCCCGATCTTCCCCGGATCGACGCGCCAGCCCGCGAACAGGTCGAGATCCATCTGCGGTACGCGGGATATATCGCACGCCAACAGAGCCAGATCGACGAGTTCCGCCGTCTCGAGGAGCGTCCGCTCCCCTTTGATTTCGATTATCAGTCGATCGAATCCCTGCGGCTGGAAGCGCGTCAGAAGCTTTCGGCCATCCGTCCGGGATCCATCGGACAGGCTTCCCGTATTTCAGGCGTCTCCCCCGCGGATATCCAGGTTCTGATCGTTGCCATGAAACACGGTCAGATCCCGTCAAAAGGTGACAGCGATGCAGCAGTATCTGAATGAGATTCTCGTTTCACAGCTCGATCTTCATCTGACGGAGGAACAGCTTCAGAAAATGGAGCAGTACTGGCAGAGCGTCAAAAGCGCGCCGCTGAACCTCACCTCGATCAAGGAGGACCGTGACGCGGCCGTGCTCCATTTTGCCGATTCGCTCGCGCTTCTTCATTTCTTCAATCTTCCCCTTGGCGCTTCGCTGATCGACGTCGGTACCGGTGGCGGCTTCCCTTCGGTTCCGCTTTCCATCGCCAGGGCGGATCTGAAGGTGACCGCAATCGACGCGACCGCAAAAAAGCTTTCCTTTATCCGCTCGCATACGGAACCGGAACAAATCAGCCTGATCCATGCCCGCGCAGAGGAACTCGGCCGTGATCCCGCTTACCGGGAACAGTTTCAGTACGCTGTTGCCCGTGCCGTCGCTCCGGCAAACGTGCTGCTTGAATATCTTTCCCCATTTATTGTGAATCATGGGTATGTTATTATTTATAAATCAGAACTATCTGACGAGGAGCTTTCCGCTGCGGACGCCGCTGCACAGATCCTCCGTCTGAAACGCACAGCGGTAGAACACTATGAGCTGCGCGGCACAGACGTCTTCCGCAGGACATTGATCGCATACCGCAAGAGCGGCAGCACTCCTTCCCGCTATCCGAGAAGGCAAGTCCGCAATCAGCCTCTCGGCCAGTGATTCCGGTTTGAATGTTTCACGTGAAACATTCCATTTAAATACTGTTCCGTACGCGATGTTTCACGTGAAACATCGCGTTTTCTGCTGTTCCTTTTTACCCTGTTCTTCTCAATTACACTTCTCATTTTCAGTAAAATACGGTATAATAAATAGTAATCTTCGCTCTGTAACAGGGGGGTTCTTTGTGAATATCGTTGCGATTGCCAACCAGAAAGGCGGCGTTGGCAAAACTACAACAGCCATAAATCTCAGCGCGTGTGTTGCGGCCTGCAACAGACGTGTTCTTATCATTGACCTTGATCCTCAGGGAAACACGACAACAGGCCTCGGCGTGGACAAAAATACCGACAGACCGGCGATTTACGACGTTCTGATCAACAGAGTTCCGCTGGAAGAGGCTGTCGTTCAGACGACCATGCCCGGACTGAAGATCGCACCGGCGAATATTTCCCTTGCAGGAGCCGAAGTCGAACTTGTTTCCGAGATCGCACGTGAATACTTCCTGAAACGCGCACTTGACGCCGTAAAGGATCAGTACGACGACGTTTTTATCGACTGCCCGCCCGCGCTGGGTCTGCTCACACTGAACGCGCTCGCGGCCGCGGATAAGCTGCTTGTCCCGATCCAGTGCGAATTTTTCGCTCTTGAGGGCCTTACAGACCTCATGAGCACAGTCGCACTCGTCAGAAAACACCTGAATCCCTCCCTGATCGTCGAAGGCGTCGTCATGACCATGTTCGACAAACAGACGAATCTCTCGAAACAGGTCGTAGCGGAAGTGCAGCGTTTCTTTCCCAACAGAGTCTATCAGTCCTATATTCCCCGTAATGTCAGGCTTGCGGAGGCCCCGAGTTTCGGTCTTCCCGTGATCCTTTATGATAAAAACTGCGCAGGATCCCAGGCTTATATGGCACTTGCCGAGGAATATGTGAACGGTGTAAAGGAGAACGAGTAAGATGGCACAGAAAAGAGGGCTCGGCCGCGGCATCGGCGCGCTGATCGGGGACACGTCTCTTCCTCTGGAAGGGATCGGAGAATCCGCAAAGCCGACTGTTTCACGTGAAACAATCGAGCTTCCTATCATCCAGATCGACAACAACCCCGACCAGCCAAGGCGAAATTTTGACAACGAATCCCTGAACGAACTTGCTTCTTCGATCAAGCTCTACGGGATCATTCAGCCGATCGTGGTGCGGCCTACCGGAAACGGAAGATATATGATCGTTTCCGGCGAAAGAAGATGGCGCGCAGCAAAGATCGCACGTCTGTCGACCGTTCCGGTCGTTATCCGTGACGTCGAGGATCAGACTCTCCTGGAGCTTGCGCTTGTCGAGAATCTGCAGCGCGAAGATCTGAACGTGATCGAATCCGCCGCTTCGATGAATATCCTGGCGGAGGAATACGGTCTTACGCAGATACAGCTCGCGGAGCGCCTCGGAAAAAGCAGGACCGCCGTCGCAAACACGCTACGACTTCTGAAGCTTGAACCTGAGATCCAGCAGTATCTCCGGGACGAAAAGATGACAGAGGGGCAGGCGCGACCCCTGATCGGTCTGGAACCAGAAAAGCAGATCGAGCTGGCGGAGCAGATCATCACCAGAAACCTCAACAGCCGGCAGGTGGAGGAACTGGTCTCCCAGCTGAAGAAGCCGTCCAGGCGCACGGTCCCGAGAGAGCGCCAGACGAATCCGGATCTGGTCCTGATAGAGAATCTCTTCCGCAACACGCTGGGCTGCAAGGTGCGTGCCTCAGGCAGTTCCGAAAAGGGCTCGATCACGCTCCAGTACTTCTCTCACGACGACCTGGGAAGGATCTACGATGTCCTCAGTTCGCTCAATATAGAGTAAGTTATCCACATTTACCCTGAAAACCCTGTGGAAATCTACCGATTTATCCACTTTTTCCACAATGTTATACACGACTAACATTTAGAAAGGTGTTATCTACTTATGGAACAGGACCACATTTGGCAGGACCTGCTGCTCTGGCTGCGGGGCAACATGCAGCTGAGCAGTTATGATACCTGGATCAAGCAGCTGTCTTTCCGGGGCATATACGGAAACGAGTTTCTTATCTCCACGCCCAACCTGTATACGCAGGAGCATATGAAGAACCAGTATACCCAGCTGTTCTCGAAGGGACTGCGCTCCATCACGGGCGACAGCTTTCTTTCGCCTGTCTTCGTATTCGGCGCCGACGATGTGATCGACATGCCGAATCTGAATCCCCGCTATACCTTTGACAATTTCGTCGTCGGCTCAAACAGCAATCTGGCATACGCCGCAGCAAAAGCGATCGCGGAGAAACCGACCAAGTACAATCCCTTTCTGATCTACGGCGGTCCCGGTCTTGGAAAAACACATCTGATGCAGGCGATCGGCAATGAAATCAAAAGACGCAACCCCAGCTCCCGCATCCTGTATGTGACCTGCGAGGAATTCACCAACGACCTGATCCGTGCGATCCAAAACAAACAGAACGAACAATTCAGGAACCGTTATCGCCACGTTGATGTATTGCTTGTAGACGATATCCAGTTCATTGCAGGAAAAAATGCTTCCCAGGAAGAATTTTTCCATACGTTCAACTCGCTTTATGCGGCGAACAAACAGATCGTCCTGACAAGCGACGTTCATCCCCAGAACATGAAGACGCTGGAGGAGCGGCTGAAATCCCGCTTCATCGCCGGTCTTTCCTATGATATACAGCTTCCTGATTTTGAAACGCGCGTCGCCATCCTGAAGAGCAAGCTTTCCATTCTCTCTTCTGAAAACGTCTATGTCGATGACGAATCGATCTTCTTCATCGCCAACATCCGCGACGCGAACGTCAGGGAACTGGAAGGCTATCTGACCAGAGTGCTGAGTTACTCTTCTCTGACCGGAGAGCCGATCACGCCGGCTCTGTGCGAAGTCGTACTGAGAGACATCATGCCGGAGGAGACCGATCCCGAGATCACGCTGCAGAGTATCACAGACGCCGTCTGCTTGTATTACGGTCTGCGCTATGACGATATCATTTCCAAAAAGAAGACACAGAATATCGCCTTCGCACGAATGGTCGCTATGTATCTTTGCCGGACCTATACGGATAAATCCCTGAAGGAGATCGGCGGTTACTACGGCGGAAGAGACCATACGACCGTCATGCACGGGAACGACAAGATCTCCGAAATGATGAAATCCGACGCATCCATGCGCGCTTCGATCGAAGAGATCATGAATATGCTCAGAAAGAAGAAATCCTGATTTTTCATGTTATTCACATTTTTCACATGGATAACATGTGGAAAGCACACGCCCGGAAAGGGGAAAACCTCCTCCTTTGTGGACAGTGTGAACACAAAAGAGGTTGTCCAGTCGGTTATACACGCCGAAAGTGCATGAAAAAGGCTGTTATCTCCGTGAAAAACCGTGTTTTCCACATTTTGGGAGTCGCTACTACTTTTACTACGAACAACAATTAAAATAATAAATAAAAAGAAAAAGGCGAAAGGACGAATATCATGAAATTTGTATGCTCTCAGAAAGACCTCGCAAATGCAGTCAATACTGTAACAAAAGCGATCGCGGTAAGAACGACGCTCCCGATCCTTGAGGGGATCCGCCTGAAGGGGGAGAACAACATCATCGAGTTCTACTGCACGGATCTGAAGATCGCGATCAAAACAAGGATCCCCGCATCCTTCAATGAAAGTTTTTCCTGTGTGATGCCGGGGAGACTGTTCGGAGAGGTGGTAAGAAGACTTCCAGAAGACGATGTCGTGATCGATATGACGCCGGGACAGGCGGGAAGCTACTCCGTGCAGATCCAGTGCAGGGATTCCAAAACGACGCTGGTCGCACTGGATGACTCCGAGTTTCCGGAGACAGCGGAGCAGGAAGCGGATAATCCGATCCAGATTGAGGAAGGAACGCTGCGCGCGATGATCAGACAGACGATCTTTGCGGTGGCGCAGGACAATACAAGGCCGATCTTCACGGGCGAACTGCTGGAGATCGAAAACAACAGCATCAATCTTGTGGCACTTGACGGATTCAAGTTTGCGAGCAGGAGCGTGCCGCTGGAAGGCATGGTGGAAAACAGAAGATGCGTCGTGCCGGGACGCGCGCTACTGGAAGTTATGCGGATCCTTGAGGATACATCCGAGAAGATCGAGCTTCATATCACAAACAACAATTTTATGATGAAAAAAGGGTTGACGCGGGTCATGACAAGGCTTCTTGAGGGCGAATATATCCGCTACAGCCAGATTATTCCGAAAAATGAGACCACAAGCGTCAGGATCGACGTGGACAGTCTCAGAAGCGCGATCTCCCGTGCGGAACTGATCGTGCAGGATGAAAGAGTCAATCTCGTAAAACTCAGCATCGGCGTGGATGAGATCATCGTTTCTTCGCAATCCGAGAGCGGAAACGTAAGAGAGCGTATCGTATGCGAAACACAGGGAAATCAGATGGATGTCGCATTCAACATCAGATATCTGTCGGAGGTGCTCAGGGCACTGGAGTGTGAAGAGGTCATGCTCAATCTGACGACGGCCGTCAGCGCGTGCGTCATGAAGCCGGTGGCGAATGAAAGCTTCCTTTATCTTGTACTTCCGGTACAGATCTGACAGTGACAAACAGAGGCGCGATGTGATCAATATCCTCGCGCCTGTTTTTTTGGAGAAGAAACCGTGTATCTGAAGACGATCGACCTGACAAATTACAGAGGATATGAAAGGACCCACCTGGATTTTCCGGACGGGATCACGGTCATATCCGGAAAAAACGCACAGGGGAAGACCAATCTTCTCGAATCTGTGTTTTTCTGCTGTTCCGGAAAAAGTCACAGAAATGCGAAAGAGGATGAAATCATTCTGTTCGGTGCGGAGTATTCCATATTGAAAGCCGTCTTTGAGAGGAATCATGTGGCGCATGATGTCGAGATCACGCTGCAGAGAGAAAAGAGAAAAAAGATCCTGTTTGACGGCGCGAGGATCTCAAGAACGTCGGAATTCGTCGGGCAGATGAAATCGGTGCTGTTTTCGCCGGACAACATTCTGATCGTCAAGGATTCTCCCGCGAGACGGAGAAATTACATGGACGTCGCGCTGTCCCAGGTCTTCAGGGGATATCTCAAGCTGCTGATCGATTACAATAAGACGCTTGCCATGAGAAACGCGCTTTTGAAAGAAGGACCGGGGCATTCCGGATGGAAAACGATGGACGTGTTTGAATCGCAGCTGGCGCATTACGGCGCAAGGATCATGGCGGCCAGAAGAAACTTCTGCGAAGAAGCGGGAAAAGAGGCTGAAACGATCCAGAATCGCATTTCAGGCGGGGAAGACACGCTGACGGTCACTTATTCGCCGAACGTAGAAAGTGACGCCACAGAGGAAGAAAACAGGCTTCTTGAGGAGATCGGCAGGAACAGGGAAAAGGATATATTCCGGAGAACGACGACTGTGGGCCCGCACAGAGACGATATCCTGCTTCTCGTAAACGGGAAAGACGCGAAAAGCTACGCGTCACAGGGACAACAGCGGACCGCAGCGCTGTCCATCAAAATGGCAGAGCTTTCCTTTATGAGAAAGTATACGGGGGAGAATCCCATTCTGCTGCTGGATGACGTATTCGGTGAACTGGATGCAAAAAGAAGGCAGCAGCTTCTGACGGCAGTGGATGACTGTCAGGTGATACTGACCTGTACGAACATCGATTCTCTTCCGATCGACCAGCGGAGGATCCAGGCACAGTTCGATGTGGAAAACGGAGTCATTTCACCGGCCCGAAACAGGCAGAAAACGCTGTAAAAAAGCGCCTTTCAGTAGTATAATAAGTGTGTTGCCATTATATAGAAGAAAAAATTTTTAAGGAATTCAAAATGCTTCATATAAGTGCAGACAAAGTGGTCAGAAAAAAGGATATTCTGATGATCGTCGATCTTCAGAACGAGGGGAATGCGGAGACGGACTCTTTTCTGGAACACCTGAAAAAAAGAGGCCGTGTGCAGCGCTGTCAGAATGAAAAAAGCGTTGTGATCGTGACACAGGGAAAAGAGGTCATGGCGTATTATTCCCCGATATCTGCCCTGACCCTGATGCGCCGCAGCAACGAGAGACAGATCTACGAGGATAAATGAGAGGAGCCCGGATGGAAAATAATCAGGAACAACTGTATGAGCAGCAGATAGAGGAACAGATCACGCATGTCAGCGAGACATACGATCAGTCGCAGATCCAGGTGCTGGAAGGACTGGAGGCTGTCCGGCGCAGACCTGGCATGTATATCGGATCGACGGATGAAAGGGGTCTCCATCATCTGGTCTACGAGATCGTGGACAACTCGATCGATGAGGCCATGGCAGGGTACTGCTCCGTAATCGAGGTCCTGCTGAACGATGACGGTTCTGTGACCGTTACGGACAACGGCAGAGGCATTCCAACAGGCATCCATCCGAAGATGGGGATCTCCGCTGTCGAGGTATGTCTTACAAAACTGCATGCCGGCGGAAAATTCGACGGCGCAGGATACAAGGTCTCCGGCGGACTTCACGGAGTCGGTCTTTCTGTCGTCAACGCGCTTTCTTCCTGGCTTGAGGTGGAAGTGAAGCAGGACGGAAAACGTTTCTTCCAGAGATATCAGGTCGGAAAACCTGAGGCGCCTCTTGCCGTGATCGGCGAAACGGAGTCGACCGGCACGAAAGTGACCTTCATGCCGGATATCGAGATCTTTGAGACGCTGGATTTCCAGTTCGACAAGCTGAAATACAGACTGAGAGAGCTTGCTTTCCTGAACGCAGGCCTGCGGATCATTCTGGAGGATCACAGAAAAGGCAGAGAGGACCGCAGGGATTTTCACTATGAAGGCGGTATCACCTCTTTCGTGGAGTATCTGAACCGCAACAAGGAAGTCATGTTCAAACAGCCGATCTGGTTCGGCGGGATGAAAGATGATGCTTCCGTTGAGATCGCAATGCAGTACAACGATACTTACACGGAAACACTGTTTTCCTTTGCAAACAACATTGCGACGGAAGAAGGCGGCACCCATCTTGAAGGATTCAAACAGGCACTGACAAGAACGCTGAACGATTACGCGAGAAAGAACAATCTGATCAAAGCGAACGATCCCACGCCGTCCGGTGACGATTTTCGGGAAGGCATGACCTGCGTCATTTCCGTTAAACTCGTCGAACCCCAGTTTGAAGGGCAGACGAAGACGAAACTCGGAAACAGCTATATCCGTACGCTGGTCAGCTCGGTCGTGTCTGAAAAACTCGGAAGCTTTCTTGAAGAGAACCCGGCTGTGGCAAAGGGGATCATCGAGAAATGTGTCAATGCCGCGAGAGCACGGGAGGCCGCAAGAAAGGCAAGAGAGGCAACAAGACGCAAAACAGCGCTGAGTGCCACGTCTCTGCCGGGCAAACTTGCAGACTGTTCTGAAAAGGATGCGTCTCTTTGCGAGCTGTTCATCGTGGAGGGAGACTCCGCGGGCGGCAGCGCTAAGAGCGGACGGGACAGACGGTTCCAGGCGATCCTTCCTCTGAGAGGAAAGATCCTGAATGTTGAGAAGACGCACGCGGACAGAGCGCTGGCCAATGCGGAGATCATGGCGATGATCACTGCGCTCGGCGCAGGCTTCAACGAGACCTTCGATGAAACGAAACTGCGTTACCACAAGATCATCTGCATGACGGATGCCGATGTGGACGGAAGCCATATCCGGATTCTGATGATGACGTTCTTCTACCGCTATATGCGGCAGCTGATCGAAAAAGGGTATGTGTATATTGCAAGACCGCCCCTTTACAAAGTGTCAAAGGGAAAAACGGAAATGTACGTATATTCCGACGAGGAACTTGAAAAAGCGATGGAAGAGCTCGGAAGAGAGGGAACCGACCTTCAGCGCTATAAGGGCCTCGGAGAGATGAATCCGGAGCAACTGTGGGAAACGACGATGAATCCCGACACAAGGACCATGATGAAAGTCTCCATGCAGGATGCAGTCGAGGCGGATGAGATCTTCGACATGCTGATGGGAGAAAGGGTCGATCCGAGGAGAAGGTTCATAGAAGAGAATGCGACGCTGGTTACGGACCTGGACATCTGACGAAAAGTGGAGGACAAAAACATGAAACGGAAATTCAACAAGAAGGAACTCCGCCGCATCTCGGCAGTCTTTATCGCATGCATCGTGCTTCTTCTGGGCTGCGGCGGCGCTGCGAAAACGTCATCTGCAGATTACGCGGCGGCAGGCAGTTATTATGCGCCGTCAGCAGACTATGACGAGGTATGGGCGGAAGAAGCCTATGACTCCGAGACGGCGGCAGCCATCGAAAACTATACCGGAGAAGGAAATACCTATCACAGCGACACCGTCAAGCAGAAACTGATCCAGAACATCTATGCGACGGTGCGTGTGGAGAATCCCGCGGAAGCGGCTGACAGCATCAAGGAATACGCGGAGGGGACAGGCGGATACCTGCTCAACAGCGTCAGCAACTACAATACCGAGACGAACAACGGCTATGCGGAACTGACGATCCGGATCCCGACCGGGACCGGCGATCAGATGAAGGCGTTCCTGGGCGAGATCGGAAAGATCGAGAGCACCTCTACGGACGCGCAGGACGTCACCAATGAATACTATGACCTGCAGATCCGTATCGAGCAGGGCAAGGAAGAGCTGAAACAGCTCAACGAACTGCTGGCAAGATGCGAGACGATCGAGGAGGTCCTCGCCGTCCGCAATCAGATCTCCTATCTGCAGTCTGAAGTGGAGTCCATGGAGGGGCAGTACCGCAGACTGTCTGAACTGACGAGCTACGACACGATGTACATCACCCTTTATCCGGTGGTCAACCTTGTGGAAACAAAGGATGAAGGACGGTTCATGACCTTTACGGAGTTCTGGAGCGGTCTCCTGAACGGACTCAAGACCTCTCTGCGTGTTGTCGTGAACGGACTCGGATATGTTTTGATCTTCCTGGCGACGATCCTTCTGCCGCTGCTCGTGTTCGGCGGAATCATCTACGGTGTCGTACGTCTGATCATCTTCCTCGTGAAGAAGTCCAACGGCAAAAAGAGGGCAAAGAGACAGAAGAAGGCTGAAGAAAAAAAGAGACAGCAGGAACTGCGTGTCCAGGCCGCACAGCAGAAGGCGCAGCAGAACCAGCAGTCTCCGCAGCAGCCCCCGGTACAAAAATAAGAAAGAACAGCTAGGTTTATTGAAGGGAAACAAGTATGGAAATCACATCTGGCGGAAGGATCATTAATGTCAATCTGGAACGGGAGATGAAGGAGTCGTTCATTGCTTATGCGATGGCGGTCATCATCAACCGTGCCCTTCCGGACGTAAGAGACGGACTGAAGCCTGTCCACCGCAGGATCCTTTTCTCTATGGGAGAACTGGGCATCACACCGGACAAGCCTTTCAGAAAAAGCGCGCGTATCGTAGGCGACGTGCTCGGTAAATACCATCCCCACGGAGATTCCTCCGTGTATGACGCCATGGTGCGTCTTGCGCAGGATTTCTCCATGCGCTATCCGCTGGTCGAGGGGCACGGAAACTTCGGTTCCGTGGACGGAGACGGCGCGGCTGCGATGCGTTACACCGAAGCGAGGCTTTCCAAACTCGCTATGGAAATGCTGTCGGATATCGACAAGGACACGGTGGACTTTATGCCGAACTTCGACAATACTGCGATGCAGCCGACTGTCCTTCCGTCAAGATTTCCGAATCTTCTTGTAAACGGAGCGGGCGGTATCGCCGTCGGAATGGCGACGAATATCCCGCCGCACAATCTCAGGGAAGTGATCAACGGCGTTCTTGCGCTGGCGGACAACCCGGATATTACAAATGACGAACTGATGCGACTGATCCCCGGACCGGATTTTCCGACCGGAGGCATCATTATGGGTACCTCGGGCATCCGGGAGGCCTACCGCACCGGCCGCGGAAAGATCGTGGTCCGTGCGAAGACGGATGTCGAGCAGATGGCGGGGAACAGGCAGCGCATCGTCGTGACCGAGATCCCGTATCAGGTAAACAAGGCGAGGCTGATCGAAAAGATCGCGGAGCTTGCGACATCGAAACGGATCGAAGGCATCTCGGATCTGAGAGACGAATCAGACCGCGAAGGTATGCGGATCGTGATCGAACTGGGACGCAACGTGAACGCGCAGGTCGTCCTGAACCAGCTGTTCAAACACACGCAGCTGCAGGATACTTTCGGTGCGAACATGCTCGCGCTTGTCAACGGCGAGCCGAAAGTGCTGGATCTGAAGAGTCTGCTCTACCATTACCTTGAATACCAGAAAGAGATCATCACAAGAAGGACCCGCTTCGACCTGGAAAAAGCGGAAGCCAGAGCCCATATCATCGAAGGCCTGCTGATCGCCCTCGACAATATCGATGAGATCGTCGCGCTGATCCGTGCGAGCAAGACGACGCAGGAAGCCAAGGACGCCCTGATGACGCGATTCGGTCTGTCGGAGAGGCAGGCACAGGCGATTCTGGATATGCGTCTGCAGCGCCTGGTCGGCATGGAGCGTGACCGTCTGGAAACGGAAATGGCCGCTCTTCAGGAAAAGATCGCGTATTACCGTGCTGTGCTGAGCAATGAGAGCATGGTGCTGGATATCATCCGTGAAGAGATCCGTGTGATCATGGAAAAATACGGAGACGACAGACGCACGGAGATCGCGCCTCTTGAAGACGAGATCGATATCGAGGATCTAGTGGAAGAGAAAGAAGTCGTGGTCACGATGACGCACTTCAATTATGTCAAACGGTGCGCGAGCGATACCTACCGTGCGCAGAACCGCGGCGGAAGAGGCGTAACGGCGCTGTCCACGAGAGAAGAAGACTTCATTGAAAAGATCTTCACGACCTCCACACATCAGGAGATCATGTTCTTTACGAACACGGGACGGATGTTCCGGCTGAAGGGATATCAGATCCCAGAAGGCGGACGGACGGCGCGGGGAAGTGCGATCGTCAATCTTCTGATGCTGGACGGAGAGGAGAAGATCACGGCGTGTTTCCCGCTTCCGAAGATGGAAGTGGAGGAATATGAGAAGTCCATGCTGGTGATGGTCACGAAACAGGGACTGATCAAAAAGACGCCCCTTGCAGAATTCAAGAACATCCGTAAGAGCGGTATCCGCGCGCTGACACTGCGCGATGAGGATATGCTGGTCGGCGTACAGCTGACGAACGGAAGCGACGATCTGATCTTCGCGACGAAGAACGGACAGTGCGTACGTTTCAACGAAACGAAAGTCAGACCGATGGGGCGTACAGCGGCTGGTGTGCGTGCGGTCAAACTGAAGGAAGGCGATTATGTGATCGCGTTTGAAAAGGTCGTCCCGGACAAGAAGGTCCTCGTCGTATCCGAGAACGCATACGGAAAGCGTACCGATGAGTCGGATTATCCGGCGCATAACCGCGGCGGTTCCGGCGTGAAGACGCTCACCGTCAATGAAAAAACAGGAAAGCTTGCAGGAATGACGTTTGTCGGAGATGATGAAGATGTCATGCTGATCAATTCCGACGGAACGATCATCCGTATCGAAGCAGCGACGATCTCGGAATACAGCCGGACCGCACAGGGCGTGAGACTCATGCGGCTTCAGGACGACGCGACGGTCGTTTCGATCGCAACGACGCTCCACGCGGCAGAAGAGGAATCTGCGGAGCCTGCCGCTGCAGAAGAGACAGCAGAAGAATAATCCGAAAACAGAA
>JAFRLQ010000026.1 GCA_017431145.1 Clostridia bacterium
AAACAACGTAGGGCGGGGCACGCCCGAACGTATACGCCCGTGGAGATCGCGTAAGACTTCCCAACGGAAGCAATGGTCGAAGAAGCGGGAATCTCCCTCCTCAAGCTGACATGTCAGGTAGGTGGAGAGAGGATGTCAATATACAACACCGGCAGCATCTTCCGTCTGGAAAATGCTGCCGGCACGGGACAAATTACAGGATCGAAGCATCGATCAGACCGAACAGGTCAAGTACACGGATGTCCCCGTTTTCACGAAGGAGCATCAGGTCGCAGGGAGCGGCGGCGATGATCGCGTCAGCGCCGGTGCGTTTGGCGTCGTCGACGCGGATGCGCGTCATTTCCCCGGTGATATCCGCGTGATAGGAGGCAAGAAGCGCGCTTCCCGCGGAACGGGCGAGACGCCGGTTCAGGAACATTTCCCTGTATTCCGTTCCGAGTGCGGAAAGGATGTCGCGCGCGGAGTCCGTGTCATCCAGATCTCTGGCCAGCACATCGGGGTCCTGAAGAGTCAGCACGCCTTCTGTCTGCGCTTTCGTGACGCTCAGGCGCTCGGAGGTAATCAGATCGTCGAGGAAGGCGACTGCGGTCGCAGCCTTTGCCTGCACGTCGATCTCCCACTCGGGATAGCACTGAATCAGCGCGCGCGCGTCCAGAGGATCCAGAACGATCAGGTTCTTTGCGCCTGTTTTTTCCGCTTCCGCGGCAAAGGCGGCTGCCTGGCTGCGGACTTCCTCCACGTCTCCGACCAGATCATAGAGCATGGCGCCGGTATCTTTACGGATCACGGTATACGCAATGCCCGCTTTGTCCAGGACGGAAAGCAGATTCAGCGCCATATCCGGAACACGGTTGCATGCGGTCTGTCCCAGGACAACGGCATAGGGAGCTGTTTCGGGGAGCGAAGAAAGCTTCTCAAGAAGCGCGGCACGCTTCTCGCATTCGACGGCTTCCACGATATCTTCGCCGTTCAGCGCGCGTTCGATCACGGGAGCGACCTCCTGCGGGATCATATCCTGCACGATCGCTTCGGTGCGGCCTTCACGGATGAAGACAGGCGGTTCGTATCCGGTGACGCAGTCATTGGAGCAGGAACCGCAAAGCGCGCAGGTGAACATGGACTCGGCAAGGTCTTCATCCATCTGCATTCCGCGTGCGAGCATGGAGATGATCAGTCCGCGCGCACGGGGAGTGAATTCTTCTCTGCCGGTCGCGATCCCGGTGGGGCAGATGTGACGGCACATCCAGCAGAAACGGCATCCATCGGCGATTCTGTTTGCATTCTGAGAGATCATAGCTGTTCCTCCTTTTTACAGACCCAGCTTGTAGGGGTTCATGATGCCGTTGGGATCGAGGGATTTTTTCAGTCCTTCGATGACCTGCATGGCGGGGCCGTACTGTTCTTTCATGAGACGGGACAGTTTCAGACCAATCCCGTGGTGATCGTTGATCACGCCGCCGTGTGCCATTGCAGCGCGGACGCCGGTGTTCCAGATTTTGTTGTGCAGACGGATCGCTTCAACGGGATCCTTCGGGGGATTGTCCATGATGAACCGGTCGTAGATCATCGTGCCCCATTCATACCAGTGCGAGCAGTGCGCGATAAAGCGGACGTCAGGATAAGTGGACTCGATGGCGTTCTTCATCGCCCAGTAGATCTCTTCGATGTGTTTGAAATCGGAGACTGTGTCCATCGTACCGAACATCTGGGGGATGTCCATGATGTTTCCGGGATAGAAGAAGGTGATGCGGTTGTCATACCATTTCTCGCCGTATTCGCTTCCCATATCACGGCCGCCGAAACGTTCACAGATATCGCAGACGATCTCCATCTCGATATCGACGATCCTCTTGTCGCCTTCAAGGGCGAGGTTCATGAAGCTGCCTTTTTCTTCCACACCGATGATCTTCTTGATGATGGAAGTCGTCTCGGCTTCATCGAACAGACGCATGATCGAGGGCTTCACTTTCTGCATGATCGCAGCGCCGGCGTCGATTCCGCTTGTCATATCGGGGAACATGAAAGCCCGGAACTGACGGTTTTCAGGCTGTTCGAACAGCTTGAACGTCGCCTTTGTGATGACGCCGAGCGTTCCCTCGGACCCGATGAAGATCTGGTTCAGATCGGGACCCGCCGCATGTTTCGGTACCGGGAGCGTATGAATGATGTCGCCGTTTGGAAGCACGACTTCCATGGACAGGCACTGGTCATCGATCTTCCCGTATTTGCTGGACATAATGCCGATCCCGCGGTGTGCGAGCGCGCCGCCGATCGTGCCGCAGGTCAGGCAGGAGGGGATATGCATGCAGGAATAGCCCCGCTCATTTGCATACCATTCCAGCTGCTGGAAGATCATGCCGCTCTCAGCGGTGATGGTGCGGCTCTTCTCGTCGATCTCGATCAGCTTGTTCATGCGCTTGATGTCCAGCGCGATACCGCCGGCCATGGAAAGCGCACCGCCCTGCGAGCCGCTTCCGCCGCCCCATGTGTGAACGGGGATCTTGTAGTAGTTTGCGATCTTCAGTACTTTGCTGACCTCCTCGGGGCTGCCGGGAAGGACGATGAAATCCGGTTCGGGAGGGGTGAGACCGCTGTCGGCCCATTTGCGGCTGATCCAGAAATAATCGACGCCGTGCGCAAGTTTTCCCGCGCTCTTTGACGAAACGTTTTCCTGTCCTACCGCGTCCTCCAGTTCGGAACGGATCATTTCAAGCATAAAACCTTTGAATTCCATGACGCTTCCATCCTTTGATTCTATTAATCCGGTGGGCGAAGCCACCATGAAAAGAATAGCACTTATGAAATAATATTTCAATTATTAAAATACTAAAAATGATCAAATATTTCATCTCAAGAATGCAGACAGGTATCCGGAACAGATGTGCATCGATGAATAATTTACTGCTGATATATCAATAATAAATATTAATCATAAATAAATAATATACAGCACAACACGAACAATGGGAAAGAATTGGTAAAAAACTGTTGAAAAAGAAAAACAAAAAATGTATAAATAGTATAATTAGAACTGTACGCGGATGGCCAATACATTTGGGGGATGGAGAGAATGGACAACAACAATGAGAATGGAAAAAGTGGTTTCGGCGAACTCTTTTTGTTGAATGCCAAGCTGACAGATGTTTTTTCTCGCGCTTATCCTGTAAGAACGGCAGGAGTCACCAGACTGCAGTCCAGAGTGCTGTATATGCTGGATCAGCACGGTGCCTCAACGATGGGTGATTTGGCTGAAAAGCTCAATGCGCACAATTCGAATCTGACGCCTGTTGTGGATCAGTTGTATGTCGAAGGCTATGTGACACGTCTTACAAGTCAGAACGACAGGCGTATTGTAGAGATTACCATCACGGAAAAAGGAAGCAATCTGAGCAGGAGCCTGACAAAAAGGATCGACGAATATGTTAGGAACCTTTCGGAAACTGAGCGCAGAGAAATCAAAGAAGCACTGCTCAGGTGCGCGGATTTACTGTAATCAAACGGTAGGAAGAAAAAAACAGCACAGACGGATCCGAACATGGGATGAGCTGTCTGTGCTGTTTTTATATGACCAAACGGGAATCGGAGAGGGGTGTTCTCCAAATACCCGTCCGAGGCGAAACGTCAGTTTTTGCTTCCGCCGAAGAGTCCGGAAAAGAAATCACCGATTCTGCTGAAGAAATCACGGACCTTTTGACCGAAGGACGTGACGTTCTGGTTCACCTGATTGATGGTCTGCAGTGTGCCGATGGCGTCGTCGACTGCCTTCTTCAGTTCGTTGATATCCAGTTTTTCCCACTTGCGGATCAGATTCAGGATCTGCTCGATCTGTCCGTCTGTAAGGGAATAGCCCAGGTCTTCCGCGATCCGGACGATCTCGGAGCGGACCTCGTCATCGGACATGGTCTTCGTCTCGTCCAGTATGAGTTTCAACTGGTTGATAAGCTCCGTCGCCTGTTCGTCTCCGAGCGTTTCGGCAAGCGTTCCGGTCACGACAAGCTCCTCCGTACTTGCGTCTTTCGCTTCTTCCTGAAGCGCCGTCCCGGTGACGTCCTCGTAAGCCTTGTAGATGCCGGTAAGAGCGGCGGTCCCGGAAACAGCGAACGGCGCGGTGATCATGACGCTCGCGTCGGTGATGCCCGCTGTGATCAGCGCGTTTCTGTACATCTCGGACGTGCACCAGGTAATGTTGTTCGTCTGGACGTCGATTCCTTCTCCGGCTTTGCGGACGCGAATGTAGATGCAGGAAATGGACCTTGAACCGATCTGCTCTGCGGGAACGCGGTCTCCCAGGCAGGCGCGCTCCTCGTCGATGTGAACGGTCAGTTCCTTCACGGATCCGACGGGAACGCCGAAATAAGCGTAAACGGATTCTTTCTGTTCCTGGGTCAGGTCGGCGCCGACGACGACACAGACGTCTCCGTCCGTCGCGCCGGCGGCAAGTGCCGCGGGAACAAACAATGCAAACACCATGATCATGCACAGCATTGCTGCGATCGTTTTCTTCATGATGAGACCTCCTTCATACTTTCCGGGTTTTACCCTAATTCTGATTCTAGCATGATTTTATTGAAAAACGATAAACAGGACCTTGCGATTTTCTGACGATTCGCAGAACAGATGACAGAAAAGAGAAACAAAGGCGGGCAGAATATGAACGGGATTTGGCGAAACTGTGACAGCGCGGAACGCTTTTTTGCGCAAAACATGATACAATAGGTTGAGATTCTTTGAAACGAGGAACTGCATATGGCGGATATCGAGAAACAGAGAAAGCTGGAAAAGATGGCATATGAGCTGCGTATGACGGCATTGACGATGATCTATGAGGCACAGAGCGGTCATCCGGGCGGCGCGTTCTCCGCGGCTGATCTGATCACCGCGCTGTATTTTGACGAACTGAACGTGGATCCCGCGAATCCGAAATGGGAGATGCGGGACCGTTTCATCCTTTCGAAAGGGCATGTCTGCCCAATCCTGTATGCGGCGCTTTCGCGGAAAGGCTATTTTCCGGAGGCAGTGCTCCACACCCTGCGGCAGGAAGGCTCCATTCTGCAGGGACACCCGGACATGAAGAAATGTCCCGGAATTGATATCTCCAGCGGTTCTCTGGGACAAGGGCTGTCCGTCGCGGTCGGCATGGCGATCGCCGGGAAGCGCGATCAGGCGCCGTACCGCGTGTTTGCCATGATCGGAGACGGCGAGCTGGATGAGGGCCAGATCTGGGAAGCCATCATGACGGCGAACAAGTACCATCTGGACAACCTCTGCGTGATCCTGGACCACAACGGACTGCAGGTGGATGGAACGAACGACCAGGTCATGCCGCATCTTGACGTCTGCGAGAAACTGCGCGCGTTTGGGTACGATGTCTATGATATCGACGGTCACGACATGGGCCAGATCCTCGACACGTTCGAGGCGATTCGCAGAAGCGAAGGCGGAAAGCCCGTGTTCATCAATGCCCGCACGGTCAAGGGAAAGGGCGTGTCGTTCATGGAAGGCGTGCCCGTCTGGCACGGACAGGCGCCCAATACACAACAGTATGAGGAAGCGATGAAGGAACTCGCGGTAAAGGGAGGGATCGGAGCATGAGCTGGAAGGCAACGAGAGACGGGTTCGGAGACAGCATCGCGCGGCTGGGCCTTGAGGATAAAAGGATCTACGTCGTAGATGCGGATATCGGCAAATCCTGCAAGACGGGAGCGTTTATGAAGTCCTGCCCCGATCAGTATCTCAACGTAGGGATCGCAGAGCAGAACGCTGCGGGCGTTGCCGCAGGACTTGCGACTTGCGGAAAGATCCCGTTCGTGGTCACGTACGCGACGTTCGGCTCCATGCGCATGGGCGAACAGATCCGCCAGGTGATCTGCTATCCGAATCTGAATGTCAAGATCGCCTGCTCCCACGGCGGCGTGACACCGGCGAACGACGGAGCGACGCATCAATGCATCGAGGACTACGGAATCATGTGCGCCATACCCAATATGCATGTGGTGATGCCGGCGGATTATGAGTCTGCCGTGGCGCTCGTGGAGGAGGCTGCGAAACTGGAAGGGCCGGTCTATCTGCGCTTCACCCGGGATGCTGTGCCGCCTGTCTATCCGGAAGGCGCGAAGTTCGAGATCGGAAAAGCGGTATGGCTGCGGGAAGGTGACGACGTCGCCCTGATCGCGAACGGCGATACCGTGCACATCGCGCTGGAAGCGGCTGAGATCCTTCATGCGGAAGGGATTGAGGCGACGGTGCTGGACATGCATACCGTAAAGCCGCTGGACCGCGAAGCCGTGGAAGCATGCGTTGAAAGATGCGGAAAGATCGTCACGGTGGAGGATCACAATATCATCAACGGCATGGGCGCACAGGTCGCGTGTGTCGTCGCGCAGTGCGGCAAGGGGAAAATGAAGATCATGGGCATCCAGGATCAGTTCGGAATGTCCGCGCCGTACGAGCGGCTTCTTGCGATGAACGGCGTCACAAAGGAACAGGTCGCCGAGGAAGCGCGTGCGCTCGTGAAAGGCTGAACAGGGAGAAAAGATTTGGAGAAAGGGAAAAGGATCAGCCAGATTAGTCCGCTGAATCTCGCGTTCGTCGGGGACGCGGTGCAGGAGGCGTATATCAAGTCTGTTCTCGTGGCAGAGGAGGACGGATCCAGTTTTCTGCTTCAGAAGCGCTCGGTGGCGTATCTGTGCTGCGAGGCGCAGGCATACGCCGCGCAGAAACTGCTGGAGGAACTCACGCAGGAGGAAGCGGATGTGTTCCGCAGAGCGCGGAACGCGAAAGTCAATACCGTTCCGAAACACGCGTCCGTCGCGGATTACCATATGGCGACCGCGATCGAGGCGGTGATCGGATTCGCATACCTGAAAGGAGACAGGGAAAGAGCGCTGCAGATCTGCGCCAGGATGCGCGAGGTCTGCGATCAAAGATAAAGGGGGAGCATACATATGCCGAGAGTCAAACCGAAAGTCGAACTTCTTCGCCACACGCCCGATCCGGAGGAACTGATCGCGATGGCGGCGAAACTCTGTTATTCCAGCGCGGATATCGACGATCTGCGGGAAGGGATCGAATCGAAGGATCAGTCCAAGTTTCTGAAACGCCTGATGGATATGGGACACGCGTCCCCGATCGAGCATGCGAGCTATACGTTCGCGATCTCCGGCGTATCCAGAAGTTTTCTCGCGCAGGTGACGCGTCACCGTCTTGCGAGTTTTTCCGTGCAGTCCCAGCGCTATGTGGGACAGAAACGGGAAGAGGGCGAATTCGCCTATATCCTGCCGCCGGCGATCGAAGCGCTGGGGGAGGAGGCCGTTTTGAAATATCACGCGCAGATGCAGCAGATGCAGGCGTGGTACAACGAGTGGGTGACGGCGCTCGGAGACGCGGGAGAGAAAAGCAACGAGGACGCGCGGTTCGTGCTGCCGAACGCGGCGGAGACGCGCATGCTGATGACGATGAATACCCGCGAGCTTCTGCATTTTCTCGGACTGCGCAGCTGCAACCGCGCCCAGTGGGAGATCCGCGAGGTCGCGTGGCAGATGCTGGAGCAGCTCAGAGAGGTCTCGCCTGTGATCTTTGCCAACGCGGGCCCGGGATGTCTGCGCGGTGCATGCCCGGAGGGATCGAAGTCATGCGGACGCGTGAAGGAAGTGCGCGAGCGCTCGGAAGAGATCGACCGGAGGATCAGGGAAAAACAGAATGGATAATGTGATATACGGAAGGAATCCGGTCAAGGAAGCGCTGAAGAGCGAACGCAAGCCGGACAAGATCCTCATGACGGATACGGAGCGCACGCCGGCCCTGTCCGAGATCTATGCGCTTGCAAGACAGAACAGGATCCCCGTCCAGAGCGTGGACAAAAAGCGTCTGGACGCACTGGCGGAGGGAGGCAACCATCAGGGCGTCGCCGCTGTGGTGCCACAGGCGGACTATGCTTCTTTGGAGGACGTCTTTCAGAAGGCGCAGGACGCAGGGGAAGCCCCGTTTCTCGTTCTTCTTGACGGGATCGAGGATCCGCAGAATCTGGGAAGCGTGATCCGGACCGCGGAATGCGCCGGTGCGCACGGTGTCATCATTCCGAAGAACCGTGCGGTCGGTCTGACGGCGGCGGCCGTGCGCGTGTCAAGCGGCGCAGCGCAGTATATGCCGGTGGTGCGCGTGACGAATCTCAATCAGACGATCGATCTTCTGAAGGAGCGCGGCGTATGGATCGCTGGCGCTTCCATGGAGGGACAGGACTATACGAAGGCGCCTCTGGAAGGCGCGATCGGACTTGTGATCGGTGCGGAAGGCAAGGGGATCAGCCGGATGACCCGGGAAAAATGTGATTTTCTCGTGGCTCTTCCGGTGCTGGGACATATCGACTCGCTGAATGCGGCGGTCGCAGCCGGGATCCTGATGTACGAGGTGCGCAGAAGACGGAGCTGACAGAATGCAGGAGACTTGGATCGTAGACGGATACAATGTGATTCACGCCTGGCCTGAGATGGAACGGCGGATCGACGAAGTGTCCCTCGATGCGGCGCGTGAGATGCTGATCGAGGAGCTCGTGGATTTCCAGGGTTCCGCGGGGCACCAGATCGTGATCGTTTTTGATGCGTATTCGTCCGCGTCCGCTTCGCCGCAGGCTACGGAGGAAAAGCGTGCCGGGATCAATGTCGTCTATACCGCGAAGGAACAGACCGCGGACAGCTATATCGAGATATTCGTGGAACAGCTGCATAAAAAAGACAAGTACGCGACGATCCGTGTCGTGACGGGAGACGCGCTCGAACAGGGGACGATCTTTTCTTTCGGCGCGGCGCGCATGACGACGCGGGAGCTGCGAAGACAGCTCGAGGAAGCGCACAGGCAGCTGGAAAAACAGATGGAGGACATGGAGCGCAAACACAAAGAGAGGCTGGAAGGGAGACTTCCGCGGGAGATCGCGGAGATCCTGGAAGAACTGCGAAGGAGTAAATGAGCGGCAGATGCAGAATCGTGAATACCGTGCGATGACGGATGACGAACTCGTCATGCGTGTGCGCGAAAAAGATGAACAGGCCGAAGCGGAGATCTACGGCAGATACAAAAGACTGGTCAAATACTGCGCGCACGGCTTTTTTCTTGCCGGCGCGGACAGCGACGATCTCATGCAGGAAGGAATGATCGGACTGCATAAGGCGATCCGGGATTTCAAACCGGAGAGAGACACCGCGTTCCACAGTTTTGCGGAGCTTTGCGTCAAAAGGCAGATCATTTCGGCGATCAAGAGCGCGACGCGGCAGAAGCACATGCCGCTGAACAATTACATTTCGCTGAATAAGCCGGTCTATGAGGACGATCCGGAACGTACGCTGATCGAAACGATCTCAACGGCAAGCACTACCGATCCGGAAGAACTGTTTTTCGGAGACGAGCGGGTGAAGGAGATCGAGGAGGAACTACGCAAGAGCGCAAGTAAGTTCGAACTGAACGTACTGAAGCGCTATCTTGAGGGAAGCAATTATATCGAGATCGCGGCGGAACTCGGGAAAGAGCCGAAAAGTGTGGACAACGCGCTTCAGCGCGTCAAAAAGAAGCTGGAGCGTTTTCTGAAGGAAAAGAACGCGTCAATGTGAATCATTCCCGCCCGGACACGGACGGTGACGGATATACAATCTCAATACCCCGAAGGAGGCTGAATACCATGAACGCTGTGGAACGCACGAAAAACGCGATGAAATGCAGAGAAGTCGACCGAGTGCCGGCCGGGTTCTATACGCATTTTCCGGATCAGGAGGACAATACCGTCAAGGATCAGGTCCGATGGGCGAAAACCGCCGCGATGGATTATCTTGTAATCGAAACAGACGGTTTTATGGATTTCCACTGGGACGGTCCGCTCAAGACGACGGCAGACTGGAGCAGGATCCGCCCGCATACAAAGGACGACTGGTACATCAGAGGACAGGTGGACCGTGCCGCGAGGATCGCGGAAGGGCTGGGCGATGACTGTGCTTCCTTTTATATCATTTACACTCCGTATTCCACGATCAAGCATACCGTCGGCGGAGAAACGGCCGTAAACCTGATGTTCCGCAGCGATCCCGCTGCCATTACGCATGCCATGCAGGTCATCGAGGAGGACAACGCGCTATTGATGGAGGGACTGTCGAGAACGGGTCTCACGGGACTGTTTTTGTCCCTGCAGAACGGTGAAAAATGGCGTTTCACGGTCCCGGAATACGAAGACTGGATGGCGCCGTGGGACTGCCGCATGCTCAGCAAGGCGAAAGAAGTCAGCGAGTACAATATGATCCATCTGTGTTCCTGGGGGTGTGAGCCCAACAACATCGGACTGTGGAAGGATATGGAGTATGAGACGGTCAACTGGGGCGTCCATATCGAAGAGGATCTTCCTCTGGAGAAAGGACACGCGTATTTCGGTGAAGACCGTGCCGTGATGGGCGGCTTCGACGTGCGTCCTGGAAAACTCCTCCAGTGCGGGACGGAGCTTGAGATCAAACGCTTCACGAAAGCGCTGCTGGACAAGACCGGCGAAAGGGGAGTTTTGCTTTCCGGAGACTGTTCCGTACAGAAAGAGACCGACGAGGCGCACATGCGCTGGGTCACGGAAGCCTGTGAGGAGTACGCCGCGCACCGCGGCTGGAAGAAGATCGCTTTCTGATCAGAC
>JAFRLQ010000027.1 GCA_017431145.1 Clostridia bacterium
CTGAAGGAAAAAGGTGTGTTGATACGCTGGCTCAAAGGGATCCGTACGTCGTCGTACGTGCGCATCACCATCGGCAGCATGGAACAGATGAAGGCATTCCTGAGCGCAACGAGGGAGTATCTGAAGGAGGTACAGGATGCGTAAAAGCGAGATCGAACGCAACACGACGGAAACGAAGACCCGGCTCAGCCTGGATCTGGACGGAAAAGGGGAGTCCATGATCGATACCGGCGTCGGTTTTTTGAATCATATGCTGACGCTGTTTGCAAAACACGGACGGTTTGATCTGGAAGTCATCTGCCACGGCGATACGGACGTGGACGATCACCACAGTGTGGAAGACATCGGGATCGCACTGGGCGACGCATTTGCTGAAGCGCTGGGTGACTGCCGCGGTATCAGAAGATACGCGGACATCCTCCTGCCCATGGACGAAGCGCTGGTCATGCTGGCAGTAGATGTTTCGGGAAGAGGCCTTCTGGTCATGGATCTGCCGCTCAACGCGCAGAAGGTCGGGACATTCGACACGGAACTGGTGGAGGAGTTTTTCACAGCTTTTGCGCGGCATGCGGGGATCACGCTGCATGTACGCAAGATCACGGGATTCAATACTCATCATGTGATCGAAGCGGCGTTCAAGGGACTGGGGCGCGTCATGCGGACCGCTGTTTCCATGGATCCGGAAGCGGGAGGCGAGATCCCTTCCACAAAAGGAGTGCTCAAATGATCGCAATTGTGGATTACGGTGTCGGCAATCTGTTTTCGTTGAAAAGCTCGCTTGCGAGGATCGGAGCGGACTGTTGTGTGACGGGAGATGCTGCCGTACTGGAAAACGCGGACAAGATCCTGCTCCCCGGCGTCGGCGCGTTTCGCGACGCGATTCAGAAACTGCGTGCGACGGGACTGGATGAAACGGTGCTCCGTCAGACGGAGAAGGGGAAACCGCTTCTCGGGGTCTGTTTGGGTATGCAGTTGCTGTTTGATAAAAGCTTCGAATACGGTGAATACGAGGGCTTGGGTCTGATACGCGGAACGATAGAACCGATTCCCGTGCCGGATCCGGTCCGGTACAAGATCCCGCAGATGGGATGGAACAGTCTCCATCTGATCGGTGATCATCCGCTGTTTCGGTTTATCCGGGAGGGAGACTACGTTTATTTCGTACATTCCTATCATGGGTGCCACTGCGAGGAATCGACGATAGCGACCACGGAATACGGCGTCCCGGTGACCGCGGCTGTGGCAAGAGACAACGTCTGGGCAACACAGTTCCACCCGGAGAAAAGCGGGAATGTGGGGCTTGCGATTCTGCGGGCGTTTGCGGAGAACTGAGGGAGGAGAACATGTGGATCTTTCCGGCGATTGATCTGATCGGCGGGCAGGCTGTCCGTCTGAAGCAGGGAGATTATCAAGAGAAAACCGTGTATCATGAGGATCCTGTGGCGCAGGCGCGGGCGTTTGCTGCGGCAGGCGCAAAGTATCTGCATACTGTGGATCTGGACGGAGCAAAAAGCGGCCGCACGGAGAATCTGGATACTGTGCGCAGACTCGTAAACCAGAGCGGTCTGAAGGTGGAGATCGGCGGCGGGATCCGTTCGATGGAGACGGTGACAAAATATTTCGAGTCCGGTATCTGGAGGGTGATCCTCGGGACCGCGGCTGTGACGGATCCGGACTTTCTGCAGACGGCGCTTGATGCGTACGGAGACAGGATCGCCGTCGGCGTGGATGTGCGCGACGGTCAGGTCATGACGAGAGGCTGGCTTTCCGGGAGCGGTGTTTCATGCGATGAATTGTGCGGAAAAATGGTCCGCATGGGCGTGAAGGCCGTGATCTGTACAGACATCTCAAAGGACGGAATGATGAAGGGAACGAATGTGTCCCTCTACGAACACCTGACGCGGACGTTTCCCGAACTGGATCTGGTGGCGTCCGGCGGCGTGAGCAGCCTGTCAGACGTACAAAGACTCCGGAACGAAGGACTGTACGGGGCTATTATCGGAAAAGCACTGTACACAGGAGCTGTCGATCTGAAAGAGGCGATCCGGACAGCGCAGGAGGTGGAGCAATGATCACAAAACGAATCATACCGTGTCTGGACGTGCGAAACGGACGTGTGGTGAAAGGCGTGAATTTTGAGGGGCTGCACGATGTGTCCTCACCGGTGGAACTTGCGGCGTATTACAGCGATGCGGGTGCGGATGAACTGGTCTTTTACGACATTACGGCATCCTTTGAGGGTAGAGCGCTCTTTACGGATATTCTGAGAGAAACGGCCGGGCAGGTGTTTATTCCGCTGACTGTCGGCGGAGGGATCAATACCCTGGAGGATTTTGACCGTGTACTGCGCTGCGGCGCGGACAAGGTGAGCGTCAATTCCGGAGCGATCCGGAATCCGGAACTGATCGGAGAAGCGGCGAAGCGGTACGGCGACCAGTGCGTGGTGCTGAGTGTGGATGCGAAGCGCGTGGACGGGCAGTACCGTGTCTTTGCGAAAGGCGGACGTGAGGATACGGGGATCGACGCTCTGGAATGGATCCGGCAGGGGATCGATCGCGGTGCAGGAGAGATCGTGCTCAACAGTATCGATACGGATGGCGTGCGTGGGGGATTCGATCTGGAAATGCTGGATGCTGTCTGCAGTTTTGCGGATGTCCCGGTAATCGCGTCAGGCGGCGCGGGATGCATCGAGGACTTTGTGACGTTGTTTCAGTCGATCCCGAGAGTGGACGCAGGTCTTGCGGCCTCGATCTTCCACTTCGGGCAGGTGGCGATCCCTGATTTGAAAAGAGTGCTTCGGGAACGCGGGATCCCGGTAAGAGAGGAAAGGAGAAAAACGTTTTGATTGATATCAAGAACCTGAAATTTGACGAAAAGGGACTGATTCCGGCGGTCGTAGTGGATGCCTGGTCCAGAAAAGTCCTGACACTGGCATATATGAACAGGGAGAGTCTGGAGATCAGCATGCGGGAGAAACGAACATGCTTCTGGTCACGCTCCAGACAGGAACTGTGGCGTAAAGGGGAGACGTCCGGAAACGTGCAGCACATCGTGTCGATCACGGCGGACTGTGACGGAGATGCGCTTGTCGTGCTGGTCGAGAAAGAAGGACCGGCCTGTCATCTCGGGACAGATTCCTGTTTCAATGATCTGTTGTATCAAAACGATGATCTTGATGATTTCACGACAGACGCACTGTACACGCTTCTGGAAAGCAGAAAAGAAGAGCTTCCGCAGGGGTCTTATACGACCTATCTGTTTGAAAAAGGTCTGGATAAAATACTGAAAAAAGTCGGCGAGGAATCGACGGAAGTCATTATCGCCGCAAAGGCTGAGGATGAAAAAGAGACTGTTTATGAGATCGCAGATCTGGCATACCATGTCATGGTGCTGATGGTACAGATGGGGATCACCCCGGACAGAATACGGAAAGAACTGGCGTCACGTCATGTGATCGATCATAAAGTAAAACAGGAGAAAATGACGAAGTGATCAGATGCAGCCTGCACAACCATACCCGTTTTGTGGACGGAGCAAATACGCCGAAAGAGATGGCAGACGCCGCATACGAGGCGGGATTGTCCGTGTTTGGGATCTCCGAACACTCGGTTTTTCCTTATGAACCGGAATCGGGAGTGAAAGAAGAAGAAATACCGCGATATATAGAGGAAATGGAAGCATGCCGCAAAACTTATCACGGACGCATGGAAGTTCTCTGCGGCCTTGAGCAGGATTTCTATTCTCCGGTTCCTGATCATGCATATGATTATGTGATCGGTTCTGTTCATTATGTGGATCATGAGGGAATCCTTTACAGTGTCGACAGTGATGCCCGATCCGTTCAGGAACAGATTCGGAATGTATACCACTGCGACGGGCTTGTGTATGCTGAAGAGTATTTTGCCACGGTAGCGCAGGTGGCAGACAGGACAGACTGCGACATTATCGGACATTTCGATCTGTGTACGAAGTTCAATGAAAACAACAGACTGTACGATATGACGTGCAGACGCTACAGGCAGGCGGCCATGCAGGCGCTGGAATCGCTCCTTCCGAAGGAGATCCCGTTTGAAATCAACTCCGGTGCGATCGCACGCGGATACCGGTCACAGCCGTATCCTGCAGCCTGGATTCTGAAGGAACTGCATGCGCACGGTGCGAGGATCATCATCACCTCAGATGCGCATCAGAAAGAGAATATCTGCTTTGGCTTTGAACTGGCGGAAGAGCTGGCGCTGAGCTGCGGATTCCGGACCGTGACGGTTCTGGAAAACGGGATCTGGCAGGAACGTCCGATCGGGGAGGAATAGAAGGATGCTTAGGATCGGATGTCATCTTTCAAGCAGCAAAGGATACCTTTCCATGGGACATGAAGCTGTCAGGATCGGCGCGGACACGTTCCAGTTCTTTACACGCAACCCAAGAGGCGGCGCTGTGAAGCCTCTGGATGTGGCGGATGTTTTGGCATATCTGACCTTTGCGAAGGAGAACGGTCTGACAGCTCCGCTGGCGCACGCGCCGTATACGCTCAATCCCTGCGGAAAAGAAGAACGCGTGCGGGATTTTGCGCGCATGGCAATGCTGGAGGATCTGGAAAGACTTTCCGGGATCCATGGAGTTATGTATAATTTCCACCCCGGAAGTCATGTGGGACAGGGCGTGCAGGAAGGAATCCGGCTGATCTGTGAACTTCTGGAAGAAGCCCTTGCAAAAGACACCGGTGTGACGGTTCTTCTGGAAACGATGGCGGGAAAAGGCAGTGAGGTCGGTGCGACATTCGAAGAACTGAGAATGATCATCGACGGCGTCGGTGCGCCTGAACAGATCGGTATATGTCTGGACACCTGTCATGTCTTTGATGCGGGGTACGATATCGCATCGGATCTTGACGGGGTGCTGGAGCGATTCGATCATGTGATCGGACTGTCAAAGCTGAAGGCAATCCATCTCAATGATTCCAAGAATCCGTTTGCGTCCCATAAGGACAGACATGAAAAAATCGGGGAAGGAACGCTTGGAATGGAGACGTTCCGGAGGATTCTGACCCATCCTGTCTTGTGTGGGCTCCCGTTTTATCTGGAAACACCGCAGGAAAACAATGACGGATATGCCCGGGAGATCCGGATGCTACGGGGTCTTGCGGGAAAAGGATGATCCCGGAACAGATAATTTAAAATCCAGACAAGGCAGATCCTTCCCGAGAGGAAGGATTTTTACATGCAGAACACATGGTTCGGAAGTATAATGGAAAAGGCGAACATTTGAAAAGGAAAAGGATCCATGCAGAAAAAAACAAAAAGCGAGAACCTCAGAAGACTGATACGGTATTACGGACCCTATAAAGGACTGTTTTTTTCGGACATGTTTTTTGCAGTGCTGGGTTCCGTGATCACGCTGGTGATCCCGCTCATCGTGCGGTATATCACAGGGGAAGTGGTCGGATGGCCGGCAAACGAAGCGCTTCAGACGATCCTGAAACTTGGAATTGTTCTGGTTGCGCTGGTGCTGCTGAACTGGGGATGCAATTTTTATATCGGCTACTTCGGGCACATCATGGGAGCCAAGATCGAGCATGATATGCGCAACGAGATTTTCACGCACTACCAGAAACTGTCCTTTTCGTTTTTTGACGACCAGAAAGTCGGACAGCTGCTTTCACGCGTGACCAGCGATCTGTTTGATATCTCGGAGCTGCTTCATCACGGACCGGAGGATCTGGTGATCTCAGTGATCCGCCTGGTCGGCGCGATGGCGATCCTGTTTTCCATTAATCCGCAGCTGGCACTCATCCCGCTGGGGCTGGTCGTCGTACTTGCGGTTTTTGCGTATTTTCTAAATATTCGTATGAAGAAGGCCTTTACGGAGAACCGGCGGCGTATTGCGGACATCAACGCACAGATCGAGGACAGCCTTTCCGGCATCCGTGTCGTCAAATCCTTCGGCAATGAAAAGGTGGAAATCGGGAAATTCCGGGAAGGAAACGAGCGGTTTGTTGCGTCCAAGAAGGTCAGCTACAGGTATATGTCGATCTACAATTCCGGGATGACGGCGATCTCTCTGCTCATCACGGTCGTGTCGCTCATCGGGGGCGGCGTGCTCATGACGCGCGGCGATCTTTCCGCGCCGGATCTTGTTGCGTTTATTCTTTACATCAACAATTTCACCGATCCCGTCAAACGGCTGGTATCCTTTACAGAACAGTTCCAGAACGGATATACGGGATATGAGCGGTTCCGTGAGATCATGCGGATATCACCTCAGATCCAGGATGCGCCGGATGCGGTGGTGCGCCGGACGATGGAAGGCAGAGTGGACTTTGACGATGTCAGTTTTCACTATGAATCCGATCCGACTCCTGTCCTTTCCCATGTGGATCTGCACGTGGATCCGGGAGAGTACGTGGCACTTGTCGGTGCGTCGGGCGCAGGCAAGACGACGCTCTGCTCACTTATTCCTCGTTTCTATGACGCGACGGAAGGCGCGGTCAGCATCGACGGGATCGATGTGCGCAAACTGAGACAGAAAGATCTTCACGCGAATATCGGCCTCGTGCAGCAGGACGTGTACCTGTTCGCGGGCACGGTCATGGAAAACATCCGATACGGAATGCCTGACGCGACGGATGAGGATGTGGTCCGCGCCGCAAAGGCGGCAAATGCCCATGATTTTATCATGCAGCTGGCGGACGGATACGATACGGATATCGGGCAGCGCGGCGTAAAACTTTCAGGAGGGCAGAAGCAGCGGCTTTCGATCGCGCGCGTGTTTCTGAAAAACCCTCCGATCCTGATCTTTGACGAGGCGACCAGCGCGCTGGACAACGAAAGCGAACGGGTCGTGCAGCATTCTCTGGAAGTGCTGGCGAAAGACCGAACGACATTCGTGATCGCACACAGACTCTCCACGATCCGCAACGCGCAGAGGATCCTTGTTCTGACAGAGGACGGCGTGGCGGAGGAAGGGACGCATGAGGAACTCCTTGCCAAGGGCGGCGCCTATGCGGAACTTTACGGAGCACAATTCTGAAAAACTGATAAAAAGATTGAACCGGAAGCGGCGCAACCGCGTCTATATGGTGTAAGGCGGAAAACGCTGAAGAATCCGAGGAGGGAAGATCCTATGAAATGCATTTCCTGCGGGAACGAAGTCCCGAATGACGTGAAATTCTGCAGAGTCTGCGGCATGCCCAATCGTGCGGCGTTTGAACCCTGGACGATTTCAGGAGAAGAGCTTGAACAGGCGGAGCCTGCACGATTCTGCATGGGATGCGGAGCGCCTTTGACAGCGGGTGCAGCGTTCTGCTCCAGATGCGGCAGACCTGTCGCACCGATTCAGGCAAAGCCGGCAGCACCCGTAAAGGAACAGAACGCCGCTGCTGCGCAGAATACGAGACCGGTCAGTCCTGCAGCGGGACCTGCGACAGCCCAGTCCTCGTCCGCTGCCGTGCCAAAACAGACGCCTGTGCAGGCGGAGGAACCTGTTCGGGAAACAGCACCGGTCCGGCAGCCTTCCGTAAGGGAAGCGGGATTCATGGGCCTTGGGGAGTACCTGATCGATGAAAAAGTTTCCGCGTTCAAGTTTGAAAACGCCTATACGGTCTATGACGGCGCGGGAAATCCTGCCGGCGCGATCCGGCAGGTCAATATCTCGGGCGGCGCAAAGGCGGCACGCGTTCTCCTCGGCGGAAGCGCAAAAGCGATGCAGTCCTTCCAGTTCGATATTCTGGACAATGCGGGCAGGAAGCTTGCAAGTATCAAACGCGGCGGCATGGGCGGCGGAATCGCAGCGCTGCGCAGCATCCAGATTCTTGATGCGTCGGATCGTCCCGCGGGCAGAATCCAGATTGTACCCGGATGGACGCCGAAGCTTCAGATACTGGATGCTTCAGAGAACCCGGTCGGGCTGATTACCGGTGACTGGAAAGGATGGAATTTTACGATCCAGAACACGGACGGGAAACAGATCGGTGCCATTGACAAGAAATGGAACGGCTTTGGAAAAGAATTCTTTACCAGCGCGGACAAATACCATGTCACGGTCGATACAGAGATCCGTCCGGATCAGAAGATGCTGATCACAGCGGCGGCGGTGACGGTGGACATGGTGATGCACGAGATGCGCTGACGAAACATGTCGGGTGACAGGAGATAAAACAATGGCGATCGACACGTATGAAGAGGCTCTGGTATTTGCGGCGAAGAACGGAAATACGACGAGTTTCGAGGAGCTTTACAGGCTGTATTACAAAAAGGTCTATGCCCTGATCCGCATGACGGTCAAAGATCCTGCGGAATCGGAAGACGTCCTGCAGCAGACCTTTGTGAATGCGTGGAAGAACATATCCAAACTGGAGGACAATTCCGCGTTCAACACATGGATCCAGAGGATCGCGGTGAATCAGTGCTATTCCGTTCTGCGGAAACACAAGGAAATGCTGACGACAGATTCGGAAGAGCAGCAGAGCGTGATGGAGACGCTGGAATCCGATTTCATGCTTCCGGAGGTGTATGCGACACAGCAGGACCTGAGCGGGCGGCTGAAAAAGATCATCAGCGAACTGAGCGATGTGCAGAGGCAGACGATACTGCTTTACTACTACAATGAGATGTCCATAGACGAGATCGCTGAGACGATGGGATGCAGCCCCGGCACAGTCAAGTCAAGGCTCTATCTTGCCCGCAAAGCGATTGGCACCGAGATTGAGGAGCAGGAGCGCAAAACAGGACAGCGGTTCTTTGCGGTGGCAGGCATTCCCGTTACCGCTTTCCGTGGGATCTTCGGCGCGCAGATCGATATGGACGCATTGCCGCAGAAGAGTGCGATGCAGCTTCTGGATGCCATTTCGAGGAAGATTGGATTTGTTTCCAAACTGTCAGGCATGCAGGAAGCCTCACAGCAGATGAATACCGCACAGCGTACGCTGGAACGTCAGGGACAGCAGGCCTCCGATTACGAGGGACAGCACCGGAGCGCTCATAGAACGATTGAACAGCAAAAAACGGAAGCCGCACAAAGGACGGCGGATCGTCAGGCACAGCAGGCTTCCGATTACCGGGGACAGAGGGAAAACGCACAGAGGACCCTTGACCGGCAGGCAGAAACCACACAGAAAACAGTGGAACAGCAGGCAAGACAGGCTTCTGATTATCAGGGACAGAGAGAGGCTGCGCAGCGTGCGGTCGAACAGAAGAATGCGGGACCGCATCTGACGAAAGCGGCGCCGGAAAGCGTGCGTCAGGCATCGAAACTCGGTGCGGACATGGGAAAGACGGCGGCGAAACGTATGTCGGCTTCCATCGGTAACAAACTCTGGCTGAGGGTCGTCTCGATCGTAGTCGGCGCGACAGTCGTCGTGGGAGGCGGTACGGCAGGCGGTGTCGCGATCGTACGCAATATCATCAGGCACGCCCAGCCAAAAGATACGGCGCCGGCACCGGATCCTGCAAATTCCATTGTGGAAGAGATTGATGACCCGGATCTTCGCCCTGTTTATGAGGCATATCTACAGGTACTGGAAGACGAAGAGGATAATATCCGCGCGTATGACTGGGCGCATAACGAGGAGAATGAAGGCCCCTGGCCGGTCGCGTTCAGCGACCTGACCGGAGACGGCATCCCGGAGATGCTCTATATCGCGCACGAGAATATCGACTATACGAAACTGCATGTCGTGACGGCGAAAGACGGATACGCGCAGGAACTTCTGAATCAGGACTGGGATTTCCGCGTCGCGGGAGGCATGCACTTTACAGTCTTCACAAAGGATAAAGAGACGGGATTCTATACGATCGAGGAATCTCTGTATGAGGTTCGCATTCTGAATTATGTCCGGTACAGTCTCTCCAAGGATGGGACGACGCTTGAACGCGAAGAACTGTGCGGGATGCACAACGCTCCGTATGGATTGATGGATGGGGAAAACACCTATACGGTAAGCGGAAAAGAAGCGACAAAGAACAAGTACGAGAAACAGGTCGAAAAGATCCGTGAAGATGCGCATACGGTCCTGCTGCAGTCAACGAAATCATATGCGGAAGCGATCGAAACAGTCCCGAACAGCGGAATGACGTACGTCGAGGCGGTGAATTGGCTGCGCACGCTCCTGGGCATGGTGCCGATCTCGGATCTTCAGGAGGTCGATCCCGCGGAACTTGCACCGGAAGCGGCGGATTTTCTGCGCAGATTTATCCCCTGGTACTATGACGGCGTGAACGGTGCGGAGTTCGATTCGGAAAATCCCGGACGGGCGATCCTCACGAGTGTTGTGCAGAACGCGCCGTGTGTGGATCTGAGTCTGTATCCCGGCGAAGGGGAAACTGATTACTGGGACGAACAGGATCCGCGCGGGTGGTGGACAGAAAGCTATGCGTCTTACGCCAGATTTGACGGGCAGCAGGTCGACTGGGTCCTGAAGAATATCTTCCATGTTTCGGAAGACGATATCGACAGGATGTGCCGCGAGGCGGAAGACAACCGTGAGCTGTACCGTGACGGTGCAGCAGAAGGAGATTATGATTATTATACATCCATCGGCGGGATCGGGGATCCGTTCATTAATGTGCACATCGAATCGGTCAAGACGGATGGACAGAAATTCTATGTGACCTACAGTGAGTGGTTTGAATACGACTGGTCCGGACTTGAACCGGAGTATATCGCGACGTATTATGCGGTGATTGCTTTTGAACAGGTCGATGGGGAGTATTACTGGACAATGTACAAAAATACGTCTCAGATCCCGGAAGACGAGCCGGAGGATGCACCTGAACTGTTTTCTGAGATTTCTGGGGATTATACTTTCAGCAGCGGTGCTGGCGGATGGGGAACAGCGCTTCACATCAATTCAGACGGGACCTTTACCTGTGAATACGCAGATACGGATTTTGCGATGAATGAGGAGTACGATGTGGTCGTATACGAGTCGCGCTGTCACGGAAAGTTCACCAATCCGAGAAAAATCAACGAGTATACTTATGCGTTCGATATGGAAGAACTGATCTACGAAGGTACGCCCGGGGAAGAAAGTATAAAAAACGAGAGCGGTACGGTGGTCAAACGGGTCTTTACAAATGCTTACGGTATTGCGGAAGCGGAAACGTTCTATGTATACACGCAGGACGCGCCGGTGGCGAGACTGCCGGAGGAGTTTCAGTCCTGGGTACAGTGGAGCATTGACAGGAATTCCGACACGCTCGGCTTCACAGGCCTTTACAACGTGGACGAGATGTTCGGTTTTTATGGTAATTGAAAGGCAGAAAAGCAGGGAGGTCATATCTTTTGGATATGACCTCCTTTTTGCACAATCGAACTGGTGTATCAAAGGGAATCGGGATCTGTGGAAACGGGGATCCCGTTCAGTACTGCACTGACAAGTGCATCTCCTTCGTAGGAGAGCTTCAGGGAAAAGCAGGGTATACCCTGCTCCAGTAAACGGAAGAAGATCTTATCTCCGATCCAGATGGGAAGATCATACACATCTTCTTTCCGAACCCATTCCAATACACCTTCTTCGCATTCCTTAAGCGGCGCGTCTTCCGCCTCAGCTGTATAGAGAAACATATACTCAGGCGCCCAGACATCGGAAAGGAACGTGACAACACCGCGCAGTGTCCAGGAGACGAGAGCAAGACCGGTTTCTTCTTTGACTTCGCGAAGCAGGCAGTCATCGGGACTTTCGCCGTTTTCGAATTTTCCGCCGACCCCGACCCATTTATCGTGGTTGAGATCGTTTTCTTTTTTTACGCGGTGCATCATGAGATAGCATCCGTCTTTTTCGATATAGCACAGTGTGGTGTTGATCATGCAGAATATTCCTTTCTGAAAGAAAAAAGACCGGCAGAGCCGATCTTTTGTGTTTGCTTCTTACAGCGGCATCTGCGCATACATGGCGACACGCTGATCGATCTCGGTGTAATCGATCTCGCCGGTCTCGAGGAAACGCGAGACGACATCATAGGTCGGAATACCTGCGCGCCCGCCGACACGGGTGCATTTGATCGCTGAAACAGCGCTGGAGAAACGTGCTGCGGTCTTGATATCCATACCGCGAAGCACAGCGGCAAGGAATGCACCGTGGAACACATCGCCGGCACCGGTCGTGTCCATGACATCCACTTTGAATGCGGGAAGTCTGAAGAACTCATTGTTTTCATCCAGACCGATCAGTCCGTTCTCACCGAGTGTGAAGATCACGGTAGCGTCCGGATTTGCCAACGCTTTGAACGCCTTCAGGTTGCCTTCGTAGTCCTCTTCATGACCTTTAAAATGTGTGCGGTAGAAGAACTCGGACGGAATGATGATGTCATAGGATTTCAGATTCTTCAGGATATCCTCGTTGTAGCTGTCTGCGTCGACGATGACCTTCCCGCCGTTCTCATGCACGATGCGGATGGCTTCCAGTGTGGCGGGCCTCGCATCCGCGACGAACAGATAGCGTGTTTGCTTCAGGAATTCCGGATCGATGTCCTCCATATCCAGCACAGGGCTGGTCGTGAAAGGCGCACACGGGCAGAAACTGCGTCCGCCGTTGGAACGGTCCGCGATGCAGACATCGAGAACGCTGTTCTGGCCTTCCTTGCGGATCATGTGGGAAACGTCGATTCCGTGGCGGGTAAAGTCGTTTGCGATGAATTCGCCCATCTGACCGCCGCAGGCACCGTAGAACGCATAGTTACCATCGAACAGGCGCGCGGTCGCGACGATACCGGTCGCGGTCTTTCCGCCGCCCTGCCAGGAAACGGAAACGACCTTTCCGTTTTCGTTGAAACCGGGCATTTTTTCCATTACGATACCGAAATCGAAGCAGGACATGCCCATTGCGATTGCATCAAACATAGTATTTCCTCCTGAATGTGTTGCTTTTATTATACTGGACGGATTGCATTGGGTTCAATCATCTGTTACTCGTCGAACTGTTCGTCAAACAGCGCGATGACCTTATCCTTCTGTGCCGCGCCTGTCTGCCCGAGCATGCGGACTGTTACACCGGACGTAAGGTTTCCCAAAAAGGCCGCTTCAGGTCGGGTGGCACCGGCTGCGAGCGCGCTTACGATACCGGCGGTGCAGGCGTCGCCTGCGCCTACGATATCCAGCGTGCGGCCTGTCTGGTCAACTGCGGGGACGAGCATTTTTTCGCCGTCCCATTCCGTTGCGACGCCGTGCTTGTTGCAGGTAATAAACACCGGATGCCCTGTCCGGTCACGGATCGTGTCCATCGCGTTATAGACAGCGGAAAGATCAAAGTCGCCCTCTTCCGGACCGCCTGCGAGACCGAGCGCCTCGTGATTGTTGCATTTGATGATCATGTTGTGGAATTTACGGATGAATCCGCGGGAATCACCGTAGATCAGAAGCTCCGGATAGGAATCCGCGATCTCGGAAAGAATCGTCAGAAGAGAATCTGTCACGACTCCGCAGTTTTCCTCCATCAGTTGATCCAGAAGGATGATTGCATCTACCTGCGGCGCAAGAGCCTTCACGTTTGTGATCAGCTGGTTCTGAAGAGATTCCGGTGTGACGGAGCGGTTCTTGACATCATGCCGGTTCGTCTCGACCGGCGGCTTTCCGTCTTCGACGAATACCGTTTTGATATATGCGGGCGTCGAGACAAGATCGCTGGTGACCAGGTAGGTCATGTCGACGCCGAGATTCTTCAGCGCTTTTCGGACCTCATAGCCGTCCCCGTCATCTCCCAGAAGAGAAACGGCGTAGATTTTTCCGACTCCGAGCGCCGCAAGGTTATTGATCACAGTCCCTGCTGCGCCGGCGGCAGGACGCTTGCGGATGATCTGGAACGCGGTGAGACCGGTCTCAAGCGACGGTTCATCAAGCGTGCGGTCCACATCGTACCACTGATCCAGAAACAGGTCTCCGACGACTGCAATGCGCAGCGAGGAGAAACGGGAGATCAGATCCAACAGTCTTGCGCGGTCCATAGCATTACCCCCTGAGCAGACGCTGCGTCAGAAGCGCAACGGTATTCTGATGTAGCCCCTGAATATAATAGCTTTCTCCGCCGTCTGCGACGGTACGCGCCATGATGGTCTTCCAGGGACGGAAATAATAGCGGGGATCGGATTTAGGCGGAGTTTCCTGCACGTTCTGCCCCTCAAGATCCAGAAGATCCAGAACAGCGGTCGTGAAGTGTACGATCCTGCGTCCTTCCTGATGAGCGACATTGCGCGCCATGGAGAGAGCTTTCAGATATACTTCCGGACCGATGACGGCAGAACCGAAATCCATGAAGACGCCGCCTTCCAGATTCTCGATGGTGTTACAGTAGATCAGAAAGTCGCGGTAACTCGCCTCACCGACGCTCGCGCCGTCGCAGTTGGCCTGCTCGTGAACGATGTCGCAGCCGATTCCGACGTGGACGGTACAGGGGACCTGAGCCTCATAGCAGGCAGCGAGGAGGCTGTATTCCCTGTGCGGAAAATCATGCTCCACAATGTATTTTCCCAGTGATTCCCCGAACCCCAGACCGAGTTTGTTCCCTTCGATCACAGCTTCGTTGTAGCGCGCATCCTCTTCCCAGAGACCGAACTGGCCTTCGGAGATGTACTTCGCAACACTTTCCGTCGTCGCACCGATCTCGGCAAATTCGAAATCATGGATCGCTGTTGCGCCGTTCATGGCGAAATGCGTGATGTAGCCCTCTTTCATGAGACGGATGAGACATGGAGCCGCACCGGAACGGATCACATGGCCGCCCATCATCATGAGAACGCTGGAACCGTTCTCCTTTGCTTTGCGGATCCTGTCGGCAAGGATATCGATCTTGGGATGACGGTAATCCGTATCCTTGTCCGGATCGAGCATGACGGAAAGATCCAGGTCATGGATGCGTTCGGACAGGGGAAGATAATGGATCCTGCTCCGGTCGAATTGTTTGAATGGCATGGTGAAAGCCCTCCTCTATGTGTTAAGCGTTCGGAAAAAGAAATGCTTCCAGTTCGTTGATGTTCCGATAGTCGGGAATGATGATGTTGGCGCCTGCACGGATCAGACGCTCGCGTTTCCATTCGTCGATGCCCTGGCGCTCTGCCTCGTTGGTGGCGACGCCCACAGCGTAACCGCCGGCGTCCCGGACGTTTTCGATCTCGACGTAACCGTCTCCGAATCCGATGAGTTCTTCTCCGGACAGGTGGTTCTCACGGATGATCCGTTCGATGACCATGGCCTTGGAGAAGGTCTTGTAATCGCGCTGAGCCCCGTAGATATGCTTCCCAAAATAAGGGGTGACCCGGATCAGCCGTGCCTCGTTGAGCACATACGGCTCGTCTGTTCCACTGGCGCAGAACGGTGTGACGTGGTGGTCCAGAAGCATCTGAAGAAGGTCATAGGATCCCGGTACGGTCAGTGTTTCCGGATCGATGGAACCGTCTTCCAGGCCTTTCAGGCGGTCATCGATCCTGCGGAGCAGACGTTCATGATACTCGTCCTTGTATGCCTGCGGATCCAGGGGGGTACCGCCCAGACGCGTGATCTCTTCGTTGAGATGGATGCACTGATAGATAGTCTGCTTGCCGGTCAGAAGGGTAATGAATTCCCTTGCATGCAGATAGCATGCGTCGTAGCCCATTTCTTTTCCGCCGGGCGTCCGCATCAGTTCATCCGCGAAATACGGGACCATGATCTGCTGCCAGCCTTCACGCACCAGAGAAATGGTTCCGTCAAAGTCAAGGACAGCGTATTTGAAGTGTCCCAGGCGGCCTTCTTTGCACAGTTCGATCGACATAAAAACTCCTTTGTTTCCGATAAATTCGTACCAGATTATTATCCCAAACAAGGGGTGAAACGTCAACGGAATACGCTTGAGAAAACGCTGTGTGTAGGGTACAATTCAAATAATGAAATTCTGGCTGGCACAAGGCAGAAAGGAAGACAGAAATGGACAATACGTACTGCAATCCGCTGAAGATCACAGGGATCGGAGATCCGTTCGTGCTGCGCGCGTCAGACGGGTTCTATTATCTTTATGCAACCAGCGCGAAGGATGGATTTCTTTGCTGGAAGAGCGAGGATCTGGTGAACTGGGACTGCTGTGGGTACTGCTACAGGGCAGGGGAGAACGCCTGGGGCGAACGTGACTTCTGGGCGCCCGAATGCTATGAGATCAACGGGAAGTTTTACTTCTTCTACAGCGCTCACTATAAAGTCAATCCGAACAATGAACTGGAGAACTACTGCATCGGATGCGGCGTGTCAAACGCACCGACAGGACCCTTTGAAGATATTCTGGGAGACCGGCCGCTGATCCAGATGCCGTACGCGACGATCGATATGGATCTTCTGCGTGACGACAGGGGGAATGTCGTGTTTGACGCGGACGGAAATCTTACGATGTATTTCTCAAGATGCTGTTACAAGCACAAGGTGGGACCTTACGAGGAGGCGCATATCTATGCAGTCAAACTTGCTCCGGACTGCACGCATATCATCGGGGAACCGGTCTGTGTGCTGAAACCGGATCAGGAGTGGGAAGGCCTTTCGGCGCCGACGACGGGGCGCAGATGGTGTGAGGGGCCTCTCGCGCTGCTGCATGACGGCAGGGTCTACATCATGTATTCCGGAAACTTCTTCAAGGAAAGGTACTATGCCATCGGCTGCGCGACAGCGGAGGATCCGATGGGACCCTTCGTGAAATATGAAGACAATCCCGTCATGCATGATGATTATCCGAGAGTTTCCGGCCCCGGACACAACTCGGTCGCGTGGTCGCCGGACGGAACGGAGATGTTCGTCGTCTACCACATCCACACTGATGCGGGCGAAGGCGGGTTTGACCGCCAGGTCTGTATTGACAGGATGGGCTGGGATGAGAATGGAAAACTGTATTGTACGGGTCCTTCAACAGAACCGCAGAAGATGCCTTCAAAATAGAACAATCCAAGCTGGTCTGTCATGACAGATCAGCTGTTTTCTTGTCGTGCCGGATGAGATACGGATCTTGCGGGAGAGGATCCTGCCACCGTTCATTGCTGTCTAATGCTTCAAGCGTAAATATCAATGTCAGAAACGGAGACAGTAACGCTTGGCGTGTCGGACATGTGATGAACTGCACTCTGCAGCTGAATGTATTCGAAATCCAAGCATTGTAAATATGGCTGTTACAAATGCTGCAACGGGAAAAGGAATTGGTCCATTCCTCTCGGCTCAATTTGCGTCGATAGTAAAAACATGACGAAGATCTAAGATGGCATATTTTGTGAAGTGTGGTATACTGATTCAGTTATACCTTTATGGTAAAGCCTAAAGAAAATGCAGCGGGAAAGGTGCACATGGCGGAAAAAGAGATAAAGAAACGTCGGTGGAAACTTGAACATTGGCAGCAGATTGCAGTTCTGCTGGCAGTGTATGATGTGTTTGCAGTGAATCTGTCTTATCTTGCGGCACTGTGGCTACGGTTTGATTTCAAGTTCTCTAATATTATTGGATTGAATTATACGGAGATGTGGCTGAGATTCATTCCAATTTATACAGTTGTCTGTCTGGTTGTATTCTGGCTGTTCAGGCTGTATCAGAGTTTGTGGCGTTTTGCCAGTTATACAGAACTGCGTAAGATAATTTTTGCGACTATTGTGACAACAGTTTTTCACACTGCCGCAATCACAGTGATTCTTGGCCGAATGCCGATTTCTTATTATCTTATGGGTGCTGTGATTCAGTTCGTTCTTGTCCTGGGAATTCGTTTTTCCTACCGATTCGTTCTCTTACTGAAGGCGGGGCGCCGTACGAACAGGGAGAAGCGCCATAATATCATGCTGATCGGTGCGGGAGAAGCCGGTCAGATGATCCTGAGAGATTTGATGAGCGCCAAGGAATCGAACGATAAAGTGCGTTGTATCATTGATGACAATTCCAACAAATGGAATCGTTTTATTGATGGAGTGCGTGTTGTCGGCGGACGGGAAACCATCATTGAGAACGCGAAGAAGTTTCAGATTGACAAGATCTATATGGCAATCCCTACAGCAACAGCTCAGCAGCGCCGTGATATTCTTGATATCTGCAAGGAAACGGGCTGTGAGGTCAAGAATCTTCCCGGTATGTACCAGTTGGCATCAGGAGAGGTCACCGTTCAGGAACTGAAGGATGTGGATATCGAGGATCTTCTGGGAAGAGAACCTATCAAGGTGAATCTGGAGGAGATCTTCCGGTCACTGACCGGAAAGGTAATCATGGTTACCGGAGGAGGAGGATCGATTGGAAGCGAGCTCTGCCGCCAGATCGCAAGTCATAAGCCGAAACAATTGATTATTTTTGATATTTATGAAAACAACGCATATTCGATCGGGCTGGAACTGAAGGAAAAGCATCCGGATCTGAATCTGATGGTGTTGATTGGCTCTGTACGCGACAGCAGGAGAGTTAACGAGGTTTTTGAAAAATACAAACCGGAAGTAGTCTATCATGCAGCGGCGCACAAACACGTGCCGTTGATGGAAGATAGTCCCTGTGAGGCAATAAAGAACAATCCCGCCGGTACGTACAAGCTGGCGTATGCAGCGGCACATAATGGATGCAAACGTTTTGTTCTGATCTCGACAGATAAAGCGGTCAATCCGGTCAACATCATGGGAGCGAGCAAACGGATCTGCGAGATGATTATCCAGGCGTTTGCGAAGCATGTTGCAGAGGGCAGAGTCAACGAGATACCGGCGCTTTATGAGCATTATGAAGAAAAACAGGATAGGTTGATGCCTTCAGAACCAGTGCCGTGCGAAACACAGTTTGTAGCAGTACGATTCGGAAATGTTCTTGGCAGCAATGGATCTGTTATTCCGATTTTTAAGGAACAAATCTCGAAGGGCGGACCGCTTACGGTTACGCATCCGGATGTCATCCGTTATTTTATGACGATACCTGAGGCAGTTTCATTGGTGCTGCAAGCCGGTAACTATGCAAAGGGCGGAGAGATCTTTGTGCTGGATATGGGAACGCCGGTAAAAATCGATGACTTGGCACGCAACATGATTAAACTGTCCGGCCTGCGTCCGGATGTAGACATTCCCATTGTGTATACAGGGCTTCGTCCGGGAGAGAAATTGTACGAGGAGAAGCTGATGATGGAAGAGGGCATGAAAACGACGCCCAACCATCTGATTCATATAGGAAAACCGATTCCGTTTGACGAGAATGCTTTTTTGAGTCAGATGGGAAGCCTTATGAATGCAGCATATGAAGAGGATGATGAGGAAATTCGCAGTATAGTGGGAAAAATCGTTGATACTTATCACCCGGCGGAAGTGGAAGTAATCAACGAAAAACTGGAAGAAAAAATCGGAGAGCCGCTTCAGCGCGCATAGAATCCGTTTTCTTGACGAAAAAGTCCCGGAACAGTTTGCTATCCCCCGAGCAAGATATGGAAACACCCAGATCTGCCGGGGGTTTTTCTGTGTTCAAAGCAGGATTCAATCAAATAATAGCAGGGTGGGAAAAGCCACTCAAAAGCACTCGGACGGATCGATGCGGCAGAAAAGGAACAAATGTCAGGTACGAATACACTAAATGGAAAAGTATGTGTTTGCCGTAAGTATTCTGTATTACATCGTCTTCGGAAATGAAGAATTGCAAAGCCGGACGAATCCGTGGCGAAGATTTCATGGGGAACGGAATCGATGCATTGTTTTCATGCGTGATTCTGAAAGAATCGGTCATTGCGATTCAAAGGGTTTTGAGTTCCTTGAGCGGAGAAAGCCATTGCCCTGCAGAGAAAAACAGAGGAATGGCTTTTTCGTTGAAATAATATGTACGGGGAGAAGGCAACCTGTAACCTTAGTTATCACGGAAGATGCAAATCAGCAGATGCCGAAAAACGCTTGCAAAACACGCAGGGAGGAGTATAATAATCCCATGACGTTCACGAAATATTTTATGAGGTGATTTCATGAACACATTTGAACTGGATGTTTTGAACATGCTTCTGACTGCTCCGTACGACAGCCAGCGAAGACTGGCGCAGGAGAGCGGACTTTCACTGGGCGCGGTGAACAAAGCTGTTCAGAACCTCAGAAAAAGCGGCATGCTGGATGATTGTATGCGTCCGACGCAGAATGCGCGCAGTCTCTGGATGGAAAGCAGAACGCGCTGCGCCGTGATTCTTGCGGCCGGCTTCGGTATGCGTATGGTTCCGATCCATACGGAGGTCTCCAAGGGCATGCTGGAGATCAGGGGCGAGAAGCTTATCGAGCGCCTGATCCGACAGCTTCAGGAAATAGGGATTCGGGATATCACGGTCGTCTGCGGATTTATGAAAGAGGCATATGAGTACCTGATCGACGCCTTCGGCGTGAAGATCGCTGTCAGCAGCGATTACGCGCAGACAAATAATCTGTATTCACTTGCGAAAGCGTTCAGCAGAGGGAAAAAAGAGAATCTCTACATTCTTCCGTGCGATCTGTGGTTCGAGATAAACCCCTTCAGGGAGTATGAACTGTATTCCTGGTATATGATGGCACCGGAACAGGATGCGGAAAGCGTATTCCGCGTCAACCGCAAGCGCGAGATCGTGCGCATCCGCGCCGAAGAGACAGGCGACAGGATGATCGGTGTCTGTTATCTCACAAAGGAAGACGCGGACCAGCTGTATGAGAAAGTAGTTCGCGTGACCAGCGCAAAAGAAATGAAAGAAGATTTTTGGGAAGAGCTTCTGACCGGAACGAAGAAAATGACCGTTCCCGCGCGTGTGTACAGAGAGGGACGTGTCATCGAGATCAATACATATGAACAGTTGCGAAACGAAGACAGCGACTCGATGCATCTGCACTCGGACGCACTGGAAACGATCGCGAAGGCGCTGGATACAGATGTTAGCAGAATCCGTGAGATCGAGATCCTGAAGAAGGGAATGACCAACCGTTCATTTCGGTTTTCGGTTGACGGACAGCGGTATATCATGAGGATCCCGGGAGAAGGAACGGATCAGCTGATCAACAGACAGCAGGAAGCCGATGTTTTCAGAACAATCAGAGGTCTCGGACTGTGCGACGATCCGGTCTATATCAATCCGGAAAACGGCTATAAGATCACGAAATTCCTTCCGGACGTCCGCGTATGCGATCCGTTTTCACGTGAAGATTTGGAAAAATGCATGCGAAAACTCGTGCAGTTTCATGAGATGAGACTCAAAGTCTCTCATCCGTTTGATATTTTCGGACAGATCGCGTTTTATGAGTCTCTCTGGGAAGGAAACTCTTCCGTTTATCCGGATTATGAGGAGACAAAGAGGAACGTGTACAGCCTGAAACCCTTCGTGGAAAAGAAGGCAGGAGAAAAATGCCTTACGCATATTGACGCGGTTCCGGATAATTTCCTCTTCTATACGGATGAGAATGGGAAGGAACAGCTTCAGCTGACAGACTGGGAATACGCTGGAATGCAGGATCCGCATGTGGATATCGCGATGTTCTGCATTTACTCTCTCTATGAGAAGCAGGAAGCAGATGATCTGATCGATCTTTATTTTTCCTGTTGCGGGGAGGGAAAATGCAATGCCGAAACACGTGCCAAAATATACTGTTACATTGCCATGTGCGGCCTTTTGTGGAGCAACTGGTGCGAGTACAAGAGACTCTTCGGTGTGGAGTTCGGGGAGTATTCCCTCAGACAGTACCGGTACGCGAAAGATTTTTACCGATTTGCGGTGCAGCAGATGAAAGAAACGGAATAAAGAATGGAACGAGTGAAAAGAGCAATCATCATGGCAGCAGGTCGCGGAGACCGTATGCGTCCGGTGACGCAGTATCTGCCGAAGCCACTGATCAGGGTCAACGGAAAAAGAATGATCGAAACCATCATTGACGCTTTGTATGCAAACGGGATCGGAGAGATCCATGTTGTAACGGGATACTTGAGGGAACGGTTCACGCTGCTGAAAGACCGGTATCCTGAAATCGATCTTATAGAGAATCCCATGTTCGACACATGCAACAATATTTCTTCTTTGTATGCAGCCAGACAGTACCTGGAAGATGTGATGATCCTGGACGGCGACCAGATCATTTATGATCCCGCCATTCTCAGAGCCGAGTACGAACGATCCGGTTACAATGCCGTATGGACGGACAGGGAAACGAAAGAATGGCTGCTGCAGCTGGACGATACGGGCACAGTGACTTCCTGCAGCAGAACGGGAGGCCGGAACGGCTGGCAGCTCTACAGCATCTCGCGCTGGAACAGGGAAGACGGACGAAACCTGCGGGCGGCTGTGGAGGAAACATTTGAGAAGAAGAAAGAACGGTCTCTCTACTGGGACGATGTCCCCCTCTTCTGTTACCCGGAACGTTTCCGGCTGGGGATCATGGAGATGAAGGCGGAAGACGTGATCGAGATCGACAGTTATGACGAGCTTGTCTCGGTAGCACCGGAATACAAAGATCTGCGGTCGTCCGCAGTGATTGAATAAGAATTCTGCATGTCGAAGCATGAAAAACGGAGGATGAGTATGAAAACGAAAACAGCAGTGGAAAAGAAACGGATCGACTGGATGGTCACGCTCGTGCCTTTCATTCTGATCATGAGCCTGGCGGCTTATCTGTTTATTTTTCCGGATCAGGCAAACGGCGCGATCTCAAAGGTACGGTTTTTCTTCGGAGACACAGTCGGTCTGTATTACCTCGTGATCGGCCTTGCGACGCTGATCGTGTCGGTCTTCCTTTGTGTTTCCAAGTACGGGGATATCGTTCTGGGAGACCCTGATGAAAAGCCGAAATATTCCTTCTTTACCTGGGGAAGCATGATGTTCACCTGCGGGCTTGCCGCGGATATCCTGTTTTACAGTTTTGCGGAATGGGTCATGTATGCGGTCAATCCGCATCTTGCGGAACTGGGTTCCGTAACGGAATGGGCGGGTGTTTTTCCGCTGTTCCACTGGAGCTTTATTCCCTGGGCGTTCTATCTCGTGCTTGCGGTGGCGTTCGGATTCATGCTGCATGTGCGCAAGAGGAGCCGTCAGAGGTATTCGGAAGCATGCCTTCCGGTGCTGGGCGAGAAAAAAGCGCACGGTGTGCTGGGACGTGTGATCGATCTGTTCGCGCTGTTTGCACTGCTTGCCGGAACAGCCACGACATTCTCTGTCGCGACCCCTCTGCTGGCAAGCGTGCTGATGAAACTGTTTCATCTGACGATCAGCAGAACGGTCGTAACGATTATCATCCTTCTGATCACGTGCGCCGTTTACACCTATGCCGTGCTTCACGGATTCAAGGGGATCTCCTTCCTGGCGAAACTCTGCATCTATCTGTTCTTCGGTCTGCTTCTGATCGTCCTTGTGATCGGGGGACAGGGCAGATTCATCATCGAAAACGGATTCCAGAGCCTCGGGACCATGGTGCAGAATTTTATCGGACTCAGTACGTTCACTGATCCGATGCGCACGAGCAATTTCCCTCAGGACTGGACGATCTATTTCTGGGCGTACTGGATGGTATGGTGCATCGCTGCTCCGTTCTTTATCGGAAACATTTCCCGCGGAAGAACCGTCAAGCAGGTCATCATCGGCGGATATGTGTTCGGTGTCGGCGCGACGATCGTCAGTTTCGTCGTTCTAGGGAACTATTCCCTCGGACTTCAGACAAGCGGAGCGGCGGACTTTATCGCACAGTATCAGGCATCCGGAGATTTGTATCAGCTGATCATGAATATCATCGATACGATGCCAGGCTCAACGTTCATTCTGATCCTGATTCTGCTGTGCATGATCGCATTCTATGCGACGTCCTTTGACTCCATTGCATATACCGCAGCCTGTTACAGCTACAAACGGCTGGACGAGAATGAGAAACCGCACTCTCTGATCATTCTTCTGTGGTGCATCCTTCTGATCGTCCTTCCCATTGCACTGGTCTTTTCGGAGAGCAGCATGAACAATATCCAGAGCGTCAGCATCATCAGCGCGTTCCCGATCGGGATCATCATGATCCTGATGGTATGGAGCTTCTTCAAAGATGCGAAAAAGTACATGGGCGAGGGGAAGAAAAAGGAATAATTAAACCATCGGCTAAACCTCTCATGCGGCACCGGAAAGACCCGGTGCCGCATGCTTTTTAACAAAAGTTTGCAAAAATATGAATAATGTGTTATATATTTATTTGCTCGCCGAAATATATCTGAAATAATTACTTAAACTAGTGAGCAGGCCATAGGAAAAGGGCCTGAAAAACACATTGATTGAAAGAGGTTTATGCGTAAAAGAGTTTTTAAATCGATCTGTATTATTTGTCTTTTTGCGGTGCTTTTTGCAGGCATTCCTGCTGGTACTGTGCATGGGTATTCAACTGGTTATCCCAACAACTGGGAAAACACGGGTGATCAGGCGCGTGATATCGCAAAGATTGCCGAATCGCAGGTCGGATACACGGAATCAGGATACAACCATACGAAATACAATGCCTGGATGTTCGGTTCGGATGCTTCACAGCCTTGGTGCACTTCGTTTGTGGCGTGGTGCGCGAATCAGGCCGGTATATCCACGTCCGTGATCCCGAAGGTCGCGCGAGCGGCATCGATGCGTTCCGGCATCAGTAATTTCTACAGTCCCGGACAGGGAACGCCGAAAATCGGAGATATCGTGTTCTTTTCTTCGTATGCCAATGGCAGTATTGGTCATTCTGGCATTGTAACAGGCTATTCAAATGGCACGATCACGCTTGTCCACGGAAACTGGGGCGGAAATGTATGCTACGGGACCGTACAGTGGAAGAGCGGCGCGAGGATCAGCAATAGTCAGTACATAGTCGGGATCGGGCGACCCAATTATCCTCCGGACCCGAAAAAGTATACGGTAAGCTTTGACGCGAACGGAGGGATCGGTGCGCCGGCACCGCAGACGAAGGTCCAGTGGAAAACACTGAAACTGAACACGATCGTTCCCGCCAGACCGTTTTATGAGTTTCTGGGATGGGCGGAAAGCGCAGATGCACAGGAAGCGGTGATCCAGCCCGGTTCCGCCTACACGGCAGACAGCGCTGTCCGCTATTACGCCGTGTGGCGCAGGTTGCCGGTCTCAGTCACATACGAAGACAGCGGAACGCAGATCCGCACGGTCGTGTTCGGGAGCGATGAGATCCCCGTAACGGAAAAGGAAGAGCCTGAAAAGGACGGGTGCCGGTTTCTGGGGTGGCGTGATGAGATCTCCGGAAAGATCTATCAGACATCCGAGACGATAGAGATCTCTTCCGACATGATATGTCTGGAAGCTCTGTGGGAAGGCGAGATTTTATACCGGGCGGACAATGGAATGCGGGGAGTGTCCGTTCAGACACATCTCTGTGGCGCGGAAGAACGTATTTCGGCAGAATGTCCGCGGAAAGAAGACGCGGTGTTCTGCGGATGGAGCGATGAAGAGGGAATGCTCTTTCATCCTTTTGAAACGATTCCCGGGGACTGGACCCGGAAAACGCTGACTGCACAGTGGACGCAGGCGGAAGGGACGCGAACCGTTGTATTCTACGCCGCGGAAGCCGATGACCCGCAGCAGCCGCTGCAGATGCCGGCAGGAGAGGACGGCTGCTGTGAGATCGTCTCATGGGTGCCGGAGAAGGAAGGCTGCGTGTTTACTGGATGGAAGGACGCGGAAGGGACGCTTTACACGTCAGGAGACAGGATCACTGTAGGAGACAGTCCGATACTGCTGACGGCCGTATGGGAGACAACGGTAACGTTCGATCCTCAGAATGCATCGGACAGTCCTTTCTCGCAGACATATCCGATCTCACAGCCGGCGACGATCCCACAGGAAGTGCCGGAAAAAGAAGGAGCTGTCTTCTGCGGATGGATGTCGCAGACAGGCAGGATCTACCATCCGGGGGATCTGATGTCAGCGGAATTGGACGGGACCACGCTGAACGCGCAATGGCGCGAGGCGACACAGTACCGATTCGGATGGAATCAGATCGGAAACAACTGGTATTATATCGGGACAGACGGCGCGATGTGCTCGGGCTGGAAAAAAATAGACGGCAAGTGGTTCCATTTTGACGACCTCGGTGCGATGCAGACGGGATGGCTTCGCTTAAACGGATACTGGTACCTGTGCAACGGATCGGGAATCATGCAGACAGGATGGGTAAAAAGCGGCGGCAAATGGTATTATCTCAGCAGTTCAGGTGAGATGAAGACCGGCTGGGTGTTTGTCTCCGGAAAGTGGTATTATCTGAATCGTTCCGGAGCAATGCAGACATATTGGTTTAAAGTTGGTGACAAATGGTATTATGCAGATGCGTCAGGCGCGATGCAGACGAACCGCTGGATCGGAAACTACTATGTGCAGTCCGACGGAAGCATGGCGTCGAACCGCTGGATCGGGAAATACCATGTCAATAATGACGGAAGATGGGACAGAACAAAATAAATACACTATGACAGGTATGGGTTTTGCGCCTGTATCTGTCATTTCATTTACAAGCTGAATCCAGTTTGCTAGAATATTGTCGGAATCCGTATGAAGGCCTGCGGAAAACTGACGGAATGAGGATGTAACCGATGAAAAAAGTGGAAGACTATATTATTGCGATTCCTGATTTTCCGGAAGAAGGTGTTATTTTCAGAGATATCACCTCTGTTCTTGAAAACGCGGAAGGTCTGCACCTGGCAATCGATGAGATGCAGAACGCACTGAAAGACCTGGATTTTGATGTCATTGCCGGAATCGAATCACGTGGATTCATGTTCGGAATGCCGATCGCATATAATCTGAACAAACCCTTCGTTCCGATCCGCAAAGCGGGGAAACTGCCGCGCGAGACCGTTTCCCAGACCTATGATCTGGAGTACGGCACCGCGACGATCGAAGTGCATGTGGACAGCATCAAGCCAGGACAGAAGGTCGTGCTGGTGGATGATCTGATGGCAACGGGCGGAACTGTGCTTGCCGCAGCAAAGCTGGTTGAGCAGCTCGGCGCGGAAGTGGCGGCAATGCTGTTCCTGATTGAACTGAAAGGGCTTGACGGGTGGAAAAAGGTAACGGACTACGACGTCAGGACGATCGTCACGTACGAAGGAAAGTAAGCAGAATCGGGGAATAACGCGGCAGGTGCGCCGTCCGGCGTATGGTTGCCGCGTTTTGTTTATTGTAAAAAGGAGAGAATGGTTTGTTGAATGAAGGAACGGTTCAGCGGGTACTCCAGGAGACGCTGTCTCTAGGCGCGGATTTCTCTGAACTGTATATTGAGGATACAGAGGAAAACACAGTCTCGATGACAGACGGCAGGATCGAGGATGCGGGATATGCAAGAAAAAGAGGCGCGGGAATACGCGCGGCGGCGGGACCGCTTCAGGCGTATGTGTATACTGCGGACCTGTCGGAGGAGAAACTGCTCCAGGCAGCGCATGCAGCGGCTGCTGCTTTGAAAGGAGAGGCGCATGCCGTGCCGCAGGAAAGGGAAAAAGAGCGCAGATACGGCGAAGGAAACAGAGGGATTTTTTCCGCGGCAAGCAATGCGATGCGTATCGGTGTACTGAAGGATCTGTCACAGGCGGCGAAGGAGTACAGCAGCGAGATCATCCAGACACAGGCATCCTATCTGGACGTGACACAGCATGTGTTCGTAGCGAACAGTTATGGCGTGCGCGCATATGACACACGGCCCAGAACGCGTGTGTTCATCCGGTCGATCGCCGGCGACGGGATGTCGACGCAGATGGGATACTGCTCGCCCGGTACCGCAAAGGGTTTTGATGTATACAGGGATTTTGACGCGGAGGAATGTGCAAGAGAAGCTTCACGGATCGCTGTAACGATGCTCCATGCTCCGGAGTGCCCCGCAATGGCTGTCCCCGTTGTCATCGGGAACGGTTTCGGAGGCGTGATTTTTCACGAGGCCTGCGGACACGCACTGGAAGCAACGTCTGTGGCGAAGGATGCGTCTGTTTTCTGCGGGAAACTCGGACAGAGGGTCGCCCAGCCGTGTGTGACGGCCATTGATGACGGAACGATTCCGGGTGAATGGGGCTCTTTGGGCATGGATGACGAGGGGATGCAGACACGCAGGAACGTTCTGATCGAAAAGGGCATTCTGAAGTCTTACCTGGTCGACAGGATCAACGGCAGAAGAATGGGAATGGAGACGACCGCTTCTTCCAGAAGACAGGGATATGATTTTGCTCCGACGTCCAGGATGACGAACACATTCATCGCACCGGGGACGGACACGGTTGAAGAAATGCTGGCGACCATGGGAGAAGGTCTGTACGCGAAAAAAATGGGCGGAGGATCCGTCAACCCCATGACGGGAGAATTCAACTTTGCGGTTCTGGAAGCCTACTGGGTGAGAGACGGCAGGATCATCACGCCGGTGCGGGGAGCAACGCTTATCGGCAAGGGAGCGGAAGTGCTGCAGCGGATCGACAGGGTCGGGAACGATCTGAAACTCGGGCAGGGGATGTGCGGATCCGTGTCCGGAAGCATACCGACGAATGTCGGTCAGCCGACGATTCGCGTGTCGGAGATGATCGTAGGCGGAAAGGGCGGTGTGATCGCATGATGGAACTGTTTGCCGAGAAACTCCTGAGCAAAGCGCTGGCAATGGGCTGCGAAGCTGCGGAAGTTTGTATCGATGAAAGGGAATCCTTCCGAGTCAAGATCCTGCAGCAGGAAGTGGACGAATACAGCGTGAACTGGAAAACAGGGATCGGTCTGCGGGTTCTCGCGGACGGAAAGAATGGTTATGCTTATTCGGAGATTGCAGGGGACGCGGAAGAACTGATCCGGCATGCGATGGACAACGCCGCTGCAGTAAGCACGGAGGATGTGCAGCCGATGCAGACAGCGCAGCAGTACGCGCAGATACAGAAACAGGAGTGTCCGCTCTGTGCGCTCTCAGAGGCCGAAAAGATCGAACTGGCAAAACAGATGGAGCGTGAAACAAAACTGACGGACAGCCGTGTTTTTCAAGTTCCGTACTGTATCGTAACGACACACCGTTTTACCAGGACGATCCGCAACACGGCTGGCCTGGATGCGCGGGACGAGACTCAGGAGGGCGTGGCAGCGGTGCAGGCTGCAGTCAGGGACGGAGGAGAAGTGCATGACGGATTCGCCTACCGGGAAGGAAAACAGGCGCTGGATGTGCGGGGATGCGCACAGGAGGCCGTGCAAAAAGCTGTTTCACGGATCGGGGCGAGGAGTTACCCTTCCGGCAAAACAGCGGTACTGCTGGAAAATGAAGCGGCATCGGATCTTCTGCAGGCATTCGTTAGCGCTTTCTGTGCCGATCAGGCGCAGCGCAGGCTTTCGCCTTTTACTGGAAAAACCGGCAGCATGATCGCATCCGAAGTTGTGACGATCGTGGATGATCCGTTCTATGAGAGACATCCGCACCGTTTTGACGGAGAAGGAACGCCTGCAAAGAAAACGGTTGTCGTGGATCGCGGCAGATTCAGGACATTTCTCCACAATCTGAAAACTGCGAAGAAGGAGCAGACTGAAACGACTGCAAACGCCAGCCGGCCTACAGCGGGATCGCCGATTGGTGTCGGGCCGACGAATCTTTACATTCTTCCCGGGCAGGCGGATACCTTTGAACTTATGGAGAAGATCGGCAGCGGGATCCTGATCGATTCCGTTACGGGACTGCATGCCGGGCTGAATCCGGTGACAGGAGATTTTTCTCTTCTTGCGGGCGGTTATGTGATTGAAGACGGAAAACGCGGCCGAGCGGTGGAACAGGTGACGGTTGCCGGGAATCTGCGGAATCTGCTTATGCAGATCAGAATGGTCGGGAATGACCTGAAGTTTGCGATGAATCCGGTCGGTTCTCCGAGCCTCTGGATCGAAGAACTTACGGTTGCAGGCGATAACGAGGAAGAAAAGGACCTCTGAAAGGGAAGATGGAAATGAACAGAACAACAGTTGTATATTATTCTCTGGAGGGCAATAGCCGGTTTGCGGCAGAGACCGCCGCAAAGGAACTGGATGCCCGGATCATTCAGCTGCAGCCGGAAAAAGAGCCGCCGAAAAAGGGATTCGGAAAGTTTCTCGCGGGCGGCGGGAGCGCGCTGTTCCTGAAAAACCTCCCGGTGAAGCCGATTGATTTTTCTGTTGACGAAACAGACAGGATCGTGATCGTTTATCCGATATGGGCGGGCACGTTTGCGCCGGCGATCGGCTGGTTTCTGCGTACCTATGCGCTGAAGGAAAAACAGGTCGCTGCGATCGCCTGCTCTGCAAGCGGCAAGGCGGACAAGTCTTTCCAGAAGATTTGCGCGCTGACAGAAAAAGAAAACCTTGATGCGACGCTGAGTTTGGTCAACCCGCTTGAGGCAAAAGAAGAAACAAAAAGAAGAATCCGGGAATTCTGCGGAAAGATTCAATGAGATTCGGGAGTTTTCTGAAAAGGAACCGTGAGATCATTGCCTATCTGATCGTTGGCGTTCTGACAACGGTCGTCAGCATAGGCGCCTATTTTGCGCTCACGGCAGCAGTTCTGAATCCGCAAAAGCCGGTACAGTTGCAGACCGCCAACGTAATTTCGTGGGTCGCGGCTGTGTCTTTTGCATATGCAATGAGCCGGCGGTTCGTTTTTCAGAGCAGGAATCCGAAGATGCTGAAAGAAATGGCGTCTTTTTTCGGTGCGAGGATCCTCACGCTTCTCATGGATATGGCAATGATGTTCCTGTTTGTCACGGCGGGCGGCATGAATGACAGGATCGCAAAGATCATCGTTCAGGTCGCGGTGATCATCGCGAATTATCTGCTCAGCAAGCTGGTGGTTTTTCGGGATAAGAACAAATAACAGAAAAAAAGAAGAAGCATGCAAGAAGGCATGCTTCCTTTTTTACTTTATAGGAAATTGCTCAAATTGAGAAAAAACGAGTTGGTGATGAAAGAGAGAAAACCTAAAAGAAGAAGTCAATGCCGTCAGCCTCACCGAAGATGTCATCAAGATCCTCGTTGAGGAAGTAATCCATATCAAGAAGA
>JAFRLQ010000028.1 GCA_017431145.1 Clostridia bacterium
CCCCAGCATGCTCAACGACGGCAAGAAACTCTTTGCCTATGCGTTCCGCGGCTACTGGAAGGATGTCGGGACCATCGACAGCCTCTGGGAGGCAAACATGGACCTGCTGGAAGAACCTCCGAAGCTGGACATCCAGGACAGACGCAATCCGATCTTTTCGAGAAACACTGGATCTCCTCCGCATCACGTCGGTCGTCTCGGCCGCATTGAAAACGCGCTCATCGCCGAAGGATCTCATGTGAACGGGCTTGTCCGTCACAGCATTATCTCCAACGATGCGGTCGTGCGCAGAGGCAGCGAGGTCATCGACTCCGTGATCATGCCCGGCGCGATCATCGACAGAGGCGCAAAGGTCTACCGCGCGATTATCGGTGCCAACACGTTTATCGGAAGAGACGCCGTGATCGGTGAGGACTACGCGGGCTTCACTCCGGATCAGCTGCCGCCGATCACCGTAGTCGGTGACGACAGTTGTGTGCCCGAGGGAACCCGGATCGCACCCGGTCAAATGGTCGGAGCTGCTGATTACCCGAAAGGAGGCGATGAAGAATGATGTCAGATACTTTGGGCGTCATCTACACAGGTGATAATGATTTCCTGCTTCAGGAACTGACTCAGAAGCGCGGGATCGCATCCATGCCGATCCATGCGAGGTATCGCGTCATTGACTTCTTCCTGAGCAACCTCGTCAATTCCGGCGTACGCAACGTCGGCATCATCACACAGAAAAACTATCACTCCTTGATGGACCATGTCGCAGGCGGACGCGAATGGGACCTGAACAGGAAGCGTGACGGTCTGTTCATTCTGCCGCCCTATATGTCCCGCGAGAACACCGGAACATACAGCGGCTATGTCGACGCGCTGCGCGGCATCCAGACCTATCTTCGCAAAAGTTCCCAGAAGTATCTGGTTTTCTGTGACTCCACGATCCTCTATAAGATCGATTTCCGTCCCATGATGGAATACCATCTGTCAAAAAAGGCGGACATCACCGTCATGTACTGGCACGCAGACGAGGAGCTGATCAAAGAGATGAATTCTCCCGTGATCCTGGACGTTGCCCGCGGCGGACGCGTACGCAGCGTGCAGATCAATCCGGTCCATCCGCAGGGTCCGCGCGTCATGACCGGCACGTTCATCGTTGACAAGAATCTCATCAGTTATCTCGTTGACGCCGCGATCTCCGTCGGAGAGACCAGCTTTGCACAGGGAATTCTGATGCACAACCTGGAACGTCTCCGCATCTACGGATACCGGCACTACGGTTATGTTGCACCGCTTCACAGCACGCAGCAGTACTTCAAGAGCTGCATGGACATTCTGGACGACAAGATCCGTGCGGAACTGTTCCGTGACGAACAGGCCCCGATCTTCACAAAGGTCCGCGACGAGATGCCGACCCGCTATCTGAAAGGCGGAAGCGCGGTCAACTCTTCACTTGCAGACGGATGTGAGATCGCAGGCTCGGTCGAGGACAGTGTTCTGTTCCGCGGCGTCAAGATCGGCCGCGGCGCGACGATCAAAAACAGCATCATCTTCCAGGACTGCGAAGTCCAGGACGGTGTTACGCTTGAGAATGTCATCCTGGATAAAGACTGCATCATCCGTGCCGGACGCACGCTGATCGGGCAGCCGTCTTATCCCGTCGTCATTGCGAAAGGAGCTGTCATTTAATGCCGGCTAAAAAGAAAACCGAGATCCCGGAGGAAAAAAACCTCCGGGTATCTGATCATCCACCGGATGAAGCAAAGGAAAAGAAGCCCGTCGTGAAAGCCGCAGCTGCGAAAAAAGCAGCCGCAAAGCCGGCTGCGCCGAAAAAAGCTGCCGCACCGAAAAAAGCTGCCGCACCGAAAACTGCCGCAAAACCGGCTGCACCGAAAAAAGCTGCCGCAAAACCGGCTGCTGCTGATCCCGCTCCCGAACCGGAGCCGGTGCCTGTGCCTGAGGATACGACACCCAAATACTTCATTCTCCATGCCGCAAGCGAGGCGCAGCCTTTCATCAAGACAGGCGGTCTTGCAGATGTGCTCGGCAGTCTGCCGAAAGAGCAGGCACGCCAGGGCAATCAGGTCGCAGTCATCATTCCGAAATACAAGGACATCCCGAACCATTTCGTGGAAAAGATGGAGTATCTCACGAACTTCACCGTTCAGCTCGGCTGGCGCACGCAGTACTGCGGTGTTTTCCGTCTGAAGGAAGAGGACGTAACATACTACTTCGTCGACAACGAGTTCTACTTCGGCTTCCCCGGAGTCTATACGGACGGCGGAAACTTCGAAGCGGAGCGTTTCAGTTTCTTCTGCCGCGCCGTGCTTGAAATCATGGGACGCTTGAACATCTATCCCGATGTTCTCCACTGCCATGACTGGCAGACCGGCATGATCCCCTTCCTGCTGCGCACGCAGTATTCCTTCAATCCCGCGTACGCAAGGATCAGATGTGCATACACGATCCACAACCTGAAGTTCCAGGGCGTGTTCTCTTGGCCGCTGATCGAAGGGATCCTGTTCGTGGACTACCAGTACAACAGCCCTCAGTTCCTTGAGTTCAACGGTGCTGCAAGTTTCATGAAAGGCGGAATCATCTTCTCCGACATCATCACGACCGTAAGCCCGACATACGCAAGGGAGATCCAGACGGAATTCTTCGGCGAACAGCTTGACGGGCTGCTGCGCAGCCGCAACAACGTTCTGTACGGTGTCGTGAACGGTGTCGACATGGACGAGTGGAGCTCCGAAAAGGATAACCTGATCCCAGCGCACTTCACTGCTGATGATCTGGCCGGCAAAGCGGTCTGCAAAAAGAATCTGCAGCATGAAATGTGGCTCAATGAGCGCGAAGATGTACCTCTGATCGGAATCGTTTCACGGTTGACTTCACAGAAAGGCTTTGATCTGATCCGTCATATCCTTCCCGAACTGATGGATCATCAGGATGTGCAGTTCGCGATCCTCGGAACCGGTGAATCCCAGTACGAAGAGTTCTTCAAATGGGCTTCTTCCGCGTATCCCGGAAGGATCGCCGCACATATCGAACTGAACTATCCGCTTTCTCACAGGATTTACGCAGGCTGCGACTTCTTCCTGATGCCGTCCCTGTTTGAGCCATGCGGTCTGTCCCAGATCATGAGTATGCGCTACGGGACGCTTCCCATCGTGCGCAAAACAGGCGGTCTTGCGGACACTGTCGAGCCGTACAATGAGTATGAAGTCAAAGGGACCGGTTTCGCGTTTGATAACTACAATGCACATGAGATGATGCACATCATCGAGTATGCACTGACCGTTTACCGCGAACGTCCGGAGCACATGAAAGCC
>JAFRLQ010000029.1 GCA_017431145.1 Clostridia bacterium
CCCGCAGCACCGTGGTCTGTCCAGCGCATGATCGACGAGCTGCGCTCGACCGGACACTTCGTGATCTATGCGCATCCGTCCTGGTCCAGACGCGATCTTACCTCTCTGGCCCACCTTGAGGGTTACGACGCGATCGAGGTCTACAATACATGCTGTGATCTCGTCGGCGCGGGATATGCGGACCAGCATTATGATTCGCTGATTCTTCACGGAAAAAGGCCTTTCGCCGTCTGCACCGACGATACGCACACAGAGGACTGCCTCTTCGGCGGATGGGTCTGTGTGAAAGCGCGTGAGCGTTCGCGTGAAGCGATCGCGGAAGCGCTCCGTGCCGGAAGATTCTATACATCACAGGGACCTGAGATTTACGATTATGTTCTGAAAGACGGTATCGTTACTGTAGACTGCTCCCCCGCGAGCGCCGTGCGGTTTATCACATACGATCACTGGGGAAAGACTGTGCGCGGAAACGGCATTACGCATGCGCAGTTCCGTCTGCGCGGCGATGAGTATGCGCTGCGGATCGAGATCGTCGACGAAAAAGGTCTGCGCGCGTTCAGCCAGCCGCTTTATTTCTACTGATTTCTTTGCTTTCGGGCAAAAAGATATTCAAACTTCATATGGAGGAATCTCATCATGAAAAAAGAAGTCAAAACCATGACCCCTGAAAACTTCCGCCCTTACGGAACGTACATCACCTGGGAAGAGATCGATGTGAAGAACGACCCCGTCAACTTCTATAAAGAGGACTCGATCGTTTCCAAGCTGAGCACGGATCTCTGCGCGCTTACGCTGCAGGGTGTCTCTCCCCGCGAGAACGTCGTAACAAGAAGCGAATACCATGCGTTCACCGAAGAGATCTACGGCGGATTTGAAGAGGATGTCGTGATGCATGTCGGTCTTCCCGGCGAAGAGCCGAAAGCCGAGAATATTGAACTGTTCCTGCTCCCCGCCCACGCATACTGCAGGATCAAACGCGGTGTGTGGCATATGGCTCCCTTTGCTCTGGGAAAGAACCGTGTACACGGAATCGTCATCCTTCCTCCCTACACCTATACGCATGACTGCATCGTAAAAGAGCTTGACGAGCCTATCGAGTTCGAGCTGTGATCGTTTCAGTTAAAGAGACGAAACTGACTTGGTTCAGTTTCGTCTCTTTCGTTCTCAATTGACTTTCTGCGCGCACTCATCCATAATAATTGAGACGAATCAAACCGGAGGGACAGGATTATGAATCAGGAATTACGGAAAATGATCGTGGAGGCATTGGCGTTTGGCAATGTCCTTGATGAATCCAATCTCGGCGTGTCACGTTTCGGAAGGGAAGAAAAGACCTCCCGCTTCATCCGTCTGGACATGGTCAAGTTTCTCCTGTACCTGAGCGTTTCCGATGATATCATCTCCGATGAGGAAGCTCAGTTCTTCAAGGACTATCTCGGATATAATTTCCAGTCAGCACAGATCGAATCGCTGGTGGAGAAATTCGAGCTGAAGGAAGAGACCTTCCAGCAGACAGTGCCCTTCTCTTTCGGCGTGCTTCTGGAAGCCGACCGTCAGATCATCATGCAAAGCGGTAAAAATCCCGGCGCGGCGCTGGCTCTTCTGCGCGTCTATTACGCGCTGGGCAGCGCGTTCGTCGCCTGCGACAACTCTGTCGCGGAAGAGGAGCGCAATGACTTCACCGCCTATCTGAAGATGCTTCAGGAAACCATTGAAGCCTCCTACAAGGAAGCGGAGGAATCTTTCGCAGCTCAGAAGAACGATTGAAGATCACATAAAGAACGACGGAGCATATCTCATGGGATATGCTCCGTTTCGTTTTGCGGAGAATCACTTTTTCTGCAGTTTCGCCCAGGAATCCTTCAGTCCCACCGTTCTGTTGAACACAGGGCGCTGTGATGTATAGAGCCTGCTGTCCGCACAGAAATAACCCATTCTCAGGAACTGGCAGAGGAACGGGGCTTCCACATGCGCCAGGGCCTCTTCCACTTTGGCATGACTCAGCAGCGTCATGGATTCCGTGTTGAATCTGTCTGTCACATCCTGATCCTCTCCGTCTTCTTCCCGGAGAAGATAATCATAAATGCGCACATCCGCTTCCGCGCATGAACGCGCGTCGACCCAGTGC
>JAFRLQ010000030.1 GCA_017431145.1 Clostridia bacterium
CCGACGATGAACTGATGCGTCTTCGTCTTGCCCAGCGTTCCGACGACATCGGGCGTCGACGCCATCTCAATGGCGATGTTGTCCTTCTTGTGCAGCTTCTGCTCGAACTGTTCCCGCGGTTTGTAATCTGCGGGAGCGGCCGCCTTGAACAGAATGTCCGTATCGTCAAACTCTTTCAGCGCCGCCTCCAGCATCTCCTCCGTCGTTTCCACGCGGATCACCTTCGCCCCGATCGGCGGTTCGATGGATGCCGGACCCGTGATCAGCGTGACCTGCGCGCCTTCATGCAGCGCGGCTCTGGCAATCTCATAGCCCATTCTTCCGCTTGAACGGTTGGAAATGAACCGCACCGGATCGATATACTCTCTCGTCGGGCCTGCCGTCACCAGAAACTTCATGTTCTTCGCGTCCCCGTTGCTGCCGAGCGTATTCATCACGCGTTCGAAGATCTCCTTCGGCTCGCTCATGCGTCCCGTTCCGGCGACGCCGCAGGCGAGATCCCCGTCCGCCGGACCGATCATCACGCTTCCGCGTTCCATCAGTCTGCGGACATTCTCCTGCGTCGCTTCCTTGCGCCACATCTCCTCATTCATGGCCGGCGCGTAAAGCACGGGCACGGAGGCTGCAAGAAGCACGGAGCTGACAAGGTCGTCCGCGAAACCGTTTGCCGCTTTTGCCATGATGTTTCCCGTTGCAGGGGCGATCACGACCGCGTCGTACCGCTGCCCGAGTTCGATGTGCACCGGTTTCGTATAGGTATGCATGAACGCGTCGTCATCCCATACCTGATTCTTGCTCAGAATGCCGAGCGTCATCGGCGTAATGAACTGTTTCGCATGCTCCGTCATCATGCAGGTCACGTCCACGCCTTCTTTCACAAAGAGACGTACGAGTTCCGCGCATTTGTACGCCGCGATTCCTCCGGTGATTCCCAAAACGATTCGTTTCTTCTCCATCTTTCCGTGAGCCCATGTCCCGCTTCGGGACAGCTCATCCTCCTCTCATCACGCATAATCCGTGCAGGTGCAGGTCTTCCCTGAAAAATGCTCCTTTAACGAAAACCGCCTGCAAAAACAGGCGGCACGTATAACCGATCAACTGATCATTCGTCATCTCTGCGATAACGCACTTTGTCCTCGTCGATCTCTTCAACAGCAGCCGCGACAGCGTAGTTCTTGTCGGCATTCTCCACCAGGACCTCGCTGCCGTCCACGATCTGGCGGGCACGTTTCGCAGTCTCGACCGTCAGCGTATATCTGCAGTCGACCTTTTCCATCAGTTCATCAAGAGGCGGGTAAATCATTTGAGTTCTTCTCCTTCCACTAGGGTTTTATATGCAAACAAATTCCTGCCCATTTTCAGGGCTTCTGCCGTCATGATTGCATTTACCTCATCGACGGCATCCTGCAGTTCTCCGTTCACGACAAAATAGTCATACTGATCCATAAACGCGAGTTCTTTTTCTGCGGCTGCGCAGCGGATCGCGAGGGATTCTTCCGTTTCCGTGCCCCGATCCGCGAGTCGTTTGCGCAGGATCGCAAGGGAAGGCGGAACGATGAACACGGTCACCGCGTCCGGAAACGCTTTCTTCACATTCAGCGCGCCCTGAATGTCGATCTCAAGCAGCATATCCGCGCCATCCTCCAATGTCTTCTTTACAAAGGACACCGGGGTACCGTAACAGTTGCCGTAGACCTGAGCCCACTCGAGAAACTCTCCGCGCTCGCGCATGGCGGCGAATTCCTCCTGCGTCTTGAAGAAATAATGGACCCCTTCCAGTTCTCCTTCTCTCGGCTGTCTGGTCGTTGCGGAAACAGACAGTTTCAGGTCCGGTCTCTTTTCGCGAAGCGCTTTGCATACCGTTCCCTTGCCTGCGCCGGACGGTCCCGACACCACAAACAGAATTCCTTTACGTCTCTCCTGGCTCATGTTTCCCAGACGGGTCGTGTGTCTGCCTGCGGCAGATTCCCGTCTTCCTCCTTAGATGCCTGAATCAGATGATCTCTTGTTGCGTTTTTCCGATATCATACGGTGATGATCTGTCCGTCCTGTATGACCGGGCCCCTGTAGCTCAGACGATTGGCTACGGTCTCCGGCTGAACGGCCGACAGGATCACGTGTCCGCTGTCTGTGAAAATCACAGCACGCGTCCGGCGCCCGTATGTAGCGTCGATCAATACGAAGCGGTCTCTCGCTTCCTGGATGGCACGTTTGATGGGAGCAGATTCTGGACTGACGATTGCAACGATCCGCTCGGCGCTCACGATATTGCCGAAGCCGATGTTGACAAGTCTTACTGCCATTGCTGTTGGCCCCTTTCTCTATTCGATGTTTTGTACCTGTTCCCGGATCTTCTCGATCTCACTCTTAACCTGCACGACGATGTTCGCGATCTGCAGATCTGATGATTTGGAGCCGATGGTATTGATCTCGCGGTTCATTTCCTGAACGAGAAAGTCCAGTTTCCGCCCGACGGACGGCGCCTGGGACGCCAGGATCTCTTTCATCTGTTCCATATGACTGTCAAGCCGCACCAGTTCCTCCGTGATGCTCCCGCGCTCCACGATCAGCACGACCTCCTGTTCGAGGCGCTCCGGGTCAAACCTGACGTTTTCGAGTATCTCCGAGATCTTCTGAGTCATCCTCTCCCGGATCTCCGACTGGATCTGCGGAACACGTTCCGCGATCCGGCTGACACAGCCGCGGATGACATCGCACCTCTGAGACAGGTCCTGCGCCAGTGCCGCTCCCTCTCTGCAGCGCATTACGCACAATCCCTCAAGCGCGATCCCCATCGCTTCCCCTGTCAGTGTTCCGATCACACTCTGGTCGTCTTCCGCATCCTGCTCTGTCAGAACGCCGGGCATCAGCATCAGTTTTTCCGTCGTCATGTCATTCACGATCCCGAACTGCTGCGTCAGTTTCTCCGCCGCTTTCAGATAGGATGCCGCCAGCGCTTCGTCACAGACCAGTTCCTTCGCATCGGAACGCGTGTTCCTGTAACTGACCATCACCTCTACGTGTCCCCTGTTCAGCGATGCCTGGATCTGTTTTCTCAGGGCATCCTCCAGAAACAGCAGATTCCTCGGCATCCGGAAAGAAAGATCGAGATAACGGTGGTTGACAGATTTCAGTTCCACCGTGACCTCCCGTCCATCCAGGACGGCTTTTCCGTTTCCGTATCCGGTCATGCTCAGCGCCATACTTGATTCCTCCATGTGATGTAGGAGTATTCTATCATAAGAAAACACCGACTTGCAAACGACTGCGGCTCTTTTCGCAGTCCGTTCAGGGCAGTCTGCCGCATCCTGAAGAAAACGCAACCCCATCTGTGGATGGCGTCACAGATGGGGTCCTATACAGTATTGCCTTGGAAGGAGTTTGAGCTTGAAGAAGGATAAGTAATGGCAATACCGTACTGATAGCAAATCCAAATCATTGATGATTCAATTATAGCACAGAAGGAACGGATTGCAACCGTTTTTCCGTTATTTCCTGTTCAGAATCATCTTACCGTTTCAGGAAATAAATGAGCAGTCTCAGGATCAGGCAGATCACCGCGATCCCGCCGCAGAGCCACAGGATATTCTGCAGATTTCCGCGGCCTGCAGGCGCAGGCTCCGTTTCCTCCTGTTGCGTGTCCTCCGCGGTCTCTTTCGCCAGTGTCATCGCCTCGTCCAGCACCGTATGCACGCCGCCCGCAGTGTCCCGGATGTGTTTCGTCCCTTCGGGCAGCACTTCCATCAGCGCGTCTGTCTTGGAAAAGAGGATCACGTTTCCGCTTTCTTTCTCCGCAAACGCCTCCAGTGCCGTCCTCAGCGCCTCTCCGTCCGGCGAAGACGTCTCGTCCGCCGTAATGATCAGCACATCCGCCTCCCGCAGCGCGACAGGCCACTGTTCCCTGTTCCCTGCCCTTGCAAGAAACACCTGCTGCTGCATGGACTCCGCGGAAAAACGGATCCTTTCCGCAGCGGCGTCGGCATGTGTCCGCTTTTTCTCTCCGGCTCTGTCCGCCGCGATCAGATAGAAATACGCGTGGTCCTTCATCGCCGCAGTCCTCAGCCGATGCTCTGCCGGTCGTACGGCGTCTCCTGATATACGTAATAGTTCAGCCAGTTGGAGTACATCAGGTTCGCGCAGCTGCGCCATGAAACAATAGGTGCCTGTGTAGGATCGTCGTTCGGGAAATAATTCTTCGGAACATCGATATCCAGTCCCAGATTCACATCTCTGTCGTATTCCGCCTTCAGCGTGTTCGCATCATACTCCGAATGCCCCATGATGAAGACCTGCCTTCCCAGATCTGTCTTGATGGCATAGACGCCCGCTTCCTCGCTGGAAGCCAGAATCGACAGCTCCGGATGCTTCTCGATCTCCTTTCTCTCCACCGTCGTATGTCTGGAATGGGGCACCATGAACACATCATCGAACCCCCTCAGAAGCATCGTATTCTCATGCTCGACATGGTGAGGGAAAACACCGAACATCTTCTTGGGAAGATCGACCTTCGGGATCCCGTAATGATAATAGAGTCCGGCCTGCGCTCCCCAGCAGATGTGGAAGGTGCTGAACACATGCGTCTTGGTCCACTCCATGACTCTGCACAGCTCGGACCAGTAATCCACTTCCTCAAACGGCATCTGCTCCACCGGCGCGCCGGTAATGATGAATCCGTCGTATTTCTCGTTCTCCACCTCGGAAAACGGCCGGTAGAAGGAAAGCATGTGCTCCATCGGCGTGTTTTTCGAGATGTGTCCCTCGACCGCGATCAGGTCCAGTTCAACCTGCAGCGGCGTATTGCCCAGCAGTCTCGCAAGCTGGGTCTCCGTAACGATCTTCGTCGGCATCAGATTCAGAAGCCCGATCTTCAGCGGGCGGATATCCTGCGTCATGGCACGGGTATGCGTCATCACGAAGATATTCTCCTGGATCAGTGTATTCTGCGCCGGCAGCCCGTTCGGAATTTTAATCGGCATTTCTTTTCTCTCCCGTAATTGTATTGTTTTATGGATCCGGTTGTCAGATCCTGTCAAAAGCCTGTTTCAGATCCGCGATGATATCGTCGATGTTTTCGATCCCGACGCTGAGCCGCACCATACCGGGCTCGATCCCGGCGTCAAGCAGCTGCTGATCGGTCAGCTGTCTGTGCGTCGTGCTCGCGGGATGCAGTATGCTCGTTCGTGCGTCCGCGACATGGACGACGATATCGATCATGTCCAGCGCGTTCATAAAGCGCATGGCCTTTTCCCTGCCGCCCTTCACGACGAAGGAAACGACGCCGCAGCTTCCCTTCTTCAGGTACTTCTGCGCCAGCGCATACTGATCGGAGCTCTCGAGAAGCGGGAAGTTCACACTTTCCACTTTCTCCTGCCCCTCCAGGAATCTTGCAACCTTCATGGCGTTCTCGCTGTGGCGTTCCATGCGGACGGCCAGCGAATCGATCCCGATATACAGCGTGTACGCGGCGGCGGGGCTGAGCACCGGACCGATATCGCGCATCAGCTGCACGCGCGCCTTTGTGATGTATGCTTTCTTTCCGAAATCCCGTGTATATACGACTCCGTGGTAAGATTCATCCGGTTCGGTCATCTCCGGGAATTTTCCGGACGCCGCCCAGTCGAAGTTGCCGCTGTCCACGATCGCTCCGCCGAGGACCTGGCTGGAGCCGTCCATGTATTTGGTCATGGAGTGCACCACGATATCCGCGCCGTATTCAAACGGTCTTGCGAGAATAGGCGTCGCGAATGTGTTGTCGATGATCAGCGGTATGCTGTGCCGGTGAGCAAGCGCCGCGTAGCGTTCGACATCGAAAACGTTCAGTGCCGGATTGGCGATCATCTCTCCGAACACGCAGCGCGTGCGGTCATCGATCTTCGCCTCGATCTCCTCGTCCGACATGCCGGGCGTCACAAAACGCGCCTCGATCCCCATGCGCCGGAACGTCATCACGAACATGTTCACGGAACCGCCGTAAATGGATGTGAACGCGATAAAATTGTCTCCGCAGGAGGCGATGTTGAACACCGACAGGAAGTTCGCGCTCTGCCCGGATCCCGTGCACAGCGCAGCCACGCCGCCCTCCAGCGCACAGACCCGTTCCTCCAGTCCCGCAACGGTCGGATTGGACATCCGCGAATACGTGTGTCCGTCCTCCTCAAGATCAAAGATCTTCGCGATCTGATCGGCGCTGTCGTATTTATAGGTCGTACTCTGATAAATCGGCAGGATACGGGGCTCACCGTTCTTCGGCTCCCATCCCGCCTGCACGCACTGTGTTTCGATCTTTCTCATTCTTTCTCTCCCTGAGGTCTCGGTCAATTCGGTATCTTTCATTTAATCACAGCAGGAAAAAACAGTCAATCGATTACCCGGATCACACGGGAAAGATTCGTTCCGACGATCGATCTGTAAACGTCCAGATACTGCTGCGTGACCGCAGAAGCGTCCCGGGCATCCTGTCCTTTCACCATCAGGCAGTACGGGTGCCCGAACGCCGTGACCTGCACCACCGTTCTCGCCGCGCCGGCGTGCTCATAGAACCGGATCCGTTTCATCATCGCCTCACGCTCCCGCGCATCCCGCGCTCTTTCCGGATCTTCCACCTCAAGAAGCCACGCCCCGTCATATGTCCCGAAGAGATACGACAGCATTCCGGTCCCGAATCCGCAGCCGCGCTTGTTTTCCACCGTCGCAAAATAATCCAGGAAAAAGAGGTCCTTGTGCCTCAGCACGAAGGCATAGGAAAGAAGCGCGCCGCTTCCGTCGCACATCACGTCGCAAAAATACTCCCCGCTTTCCTGCAGCGTGCGGATGACCCACTCCGGCTTGATCTCGTTTTCGTCGAAATCCTTCCGTATCTGTGTTCCGTACAGGGAAAACGCCTCATCGTCTGTGAGCCGCACGTGTCTTTTCAAATCCGGCCTCTTTTCTGCGGCAAAACCGCCGCTGTCATAAAACAAGGTGAATATACCTTTCGTCCCGGAAAAAGTCAATTTCCGTTTTTTGCCTTGCTGACGCGGTTTTTGACAACACAGTTTTCCGAAAATCCATGTAATATCCTTGTAATATCTTCTCAAATGCATTAAAATGAACTCTGTAGCAAATGCCAACTATATTAGATGGAGGTCTTACAATGTCTGTTAAAGTTGCTATCAACGGTTTTGGCCGTATCGGTCGTCTTGCTTTCCGTCAGATGTTCGGTGCAGAGGGATATGAGGTCGTCGCTATCAACGATCTGACCAGCCCCACCATGCTTGCACATCTTCTGAAATACGATTCCGCTCAGGGTCGCTATGCTTATGCTGATCAGGTCAGCGCAAGCGACGAGGATCGTACCATCACAGTCTGCGGCAAAACAATCAAGATCTACGAAGAGAAGAATGCTGCTGATCTGCCCTGGGGCGAGATCGGTGTTGACGTTGTTCTTGAGTGCACCGGATTCTACACTTCCAAAGCAAAAGCAGCTGCTCATATCGAAGCAGGTGCAAAGAAAGTCGTCATCTCTGCTCCCGCAGGCAACGACCTTCCCACTATCGTTTACAGCGTAAATGAGAACACTCTGACCAAAGAGGACAACATCATTTCCGCAGCTTCCTGCACCACGAACTGCCTTGCTCCCATGGCGAAGGCTCTGAACGATTTCGCTCCCATCCAGAGCGGCATCATGACGACGGTTCATGCTTACACCGGTGACCAGATGGTCCTTGACGGCCCGCATCGCAAAGGCGACCTGCGCCGTGCCCGTGCTGCAGCAGTGAACATCGTTCCCAACTCCACCGGCGCCGCAAAGGCAATCGGTCTTGTTATCCCCGAGCTGAACGGCAAGCTGATCGGCTCCGCACAGCGCGTCCCCGTCTGCACCGGTTCCACCACGATCCTCGTTGCAGTCGTCAAGGGCGAGAACATCACCAAGGATGCAATCAATGCCGCAATGAAGGCTGCTTCCTCCGCTTCCTTCGGTTACACCGAGGAGCCTCTGGTATCCAGCGACGTGATCGGCATCACCTACGGCTCTCTGTTTGATGCTACCCAGACCATGGTCACCAAGATCACCGATGACACCTATCAGGTGCAGGTCGTTTCCTGGTACGACAATGAGAACTCCTATACTTCTCAGATGGTCCGCACCATCAAATATTTCGCAGAGCTCGGCTAATCGCACTGTGAACAGAAAGGGCCGTCTCCCTCGGGGACGGTCCTTCGTTTTTGGCGGCTTTCCAATCGTGCGCAGGCAGTTTGCCATTTATGCACAAACAATGATAAAATAGAGTAAAGATTGTCAGACTATCAAAAGGAGCGGCATCCATGGCAGAAGAATTACGTGAATCAGCAGAAGATTACCTTGAATCGATCCTGATCCTTTCCGGACAGAAGGAGTTCGTTCGCGCCGCGGATATCTGCCACTACTTTGGATATTCCCGCCCGACGGTCTCTATCGTGCTGAAGGATTTCCGTTCCCGCGGATTTATCGAAGTTGATGCAAACAATCATATCACGCTGACGGAAAAGGGACTTCAGATCGCGCAGAGCGTCTATGAACGCCATCAGTTGTTTGTGGAGATCCTGGTCTCCATGGGCGTGCCGGAAGAGATCGCCAAACTGGACGCATGCCGTCTTGAGCACGACGTCCATCCCGAGACCTACGCTGTCATCAAGGATTACTGCGAGTCGCACTCTTTCCCCGGGGTAAAGGCGGGTCAGGCACCGCAGGACTGAATCCAAACAAAGCAGAAGCGGATCATTTCTGATCCGCTTTTTTCTTTCCCTTTTTTCCCTGCTTCGGTTTTTCCGGCTCCTCTTTTTCTTCCGCCGCGCCAGGCAGTCCGGATACCGCGCCGCGCAGCTGCAGATGCATCCGGTTCACCCGGTATGCGAATCTGAGGATCTCTTCTTCGGAAACAATTACCGGTACCGCACCGCACTCCTCCTGCGCCTGCGTGAAACATGCATAGATCACAGACGCGTCGTTCCCGAATGACCGGAAGATCCTCCCGATCTCATCCATCGACAGGGTGTTTTTCAGAAACGCGATCACCAGGAGCAGCGCGATATGCTCCCTGTAGTACTTTCTGTGATCAGGCCTGGGGATCAGACCCTTTTTCGCATAGTTGTTGACCATGGACGGTGTCAGCGCATCCGTCGTCTCCCCCTGTGTCCATCCGTCCATCTGCTTCTGCACGAACGAAACGGTCTGGTCCATATACAGCCCCAGATCCGGTATGCTCTCCCATCCGATCATCTGCTTGCCTTCCTTCTCCTATTGAATTCCGTTTCTATGGTATCACGTTTTTAATCTTTTCTCAATAGATGCAATTTATTAGTTGACATGGTTTTCAATACCATGTATTATAATCATGTAAATCAAATTTACGAGGTGAAAAAACAGTGAGCAAAAAAATCGTCATTCTCGGTGATTCCATAGCCAAAGGCATCGTGTTCAGTGAAGAGAAGAACCGGTATACCAGACTTGACGGTGACTGTGTTTCACGAATCGCGCAGATGAGCGGCGATCTCGAGATCAGAAACCTTGCCTCCATGGGCCGCACCAGCGCGGACGCGCTGGCTTCTCTGGATCACACGCAGATCAGCGCCGGAGATTACGTCGTCGTCGAATACGGCGGGAACGACAGCGATATGCCGTGGAAGCAGATCGCGGAAGCGCCTGATGCGGTTCATGAAGCCAGAGTCCCGCTTCCCCAGTTCACCCAGAGTATTGCCTCTTTGATCGAACGGATCCGCGCGAAAGACGCCGTCCCCGTTCTGACGACGCCCCTTCCGGTCGATGCCGCAAGATATTTCTCCTGGATCACCCGGTCGCTCGATCCCGCTGCTGTTCTGCACTGGCTCGGCGACATCCAGCATATCTACCGCTGGCAGGAGCGGTATGCCAACGCCGTGCGGAAGATCGCTGCCGTCAAGAGCGTGGCGCTGATCGATATGCGTGACGCGTTCCTCTCCTGCGACAACTTCACGGACCTCCTCTGCAGCGACGGGATTCATCCCAACCGCAACGGACACGATGTTCTTTTCCGGACAGCTGTCCCGTTCGTTTCCATGGCCTGAATCACCTTTGCGGACACCCGGCACTTTCCCTCTCGCCGGGTGTTTTTTCTTTGCTTTCAACGCTTTCGCCGGGCGGTTTTCTTTTACGTGCTCGATTGTATTTCAGCCTGCTGTTGTAGTATACTTAATGTAATGTTGCTTACTGAGCAATCTGGAAAATCAATAAAAAAGGAGCGCTTGTATCATGAACAAAAAAACGCTCGAAGACATCAATGTCTCCGGTAAAAAAGTCCTTGTGCGTGTTGACTTCAACGTCCCGATGAAAGACGGCGTCATCACAGACGAGACTCGTATCCTTGCTGCACTTCCCACCATCAAATATCTGGTCGCGCAGAATGCAAAAGTCATCCTCTGCTCACACCTGGGCCGTCCGAAGGGCGAATTCAAACCCGAGTATTCTCTTGCTCCCGTCGCAAAGCGTCTGGGCGAACTTCTCGGTCAGGACGTGAAGATGGCAAAGGATGTCATCGGCGAAGATGCACAGAAACTGTGCGCCGAGATCAAGGAAGGCGAGATCGTCGTTCTTGAAAACGTCCGCTTCCACAAGGAAGAGACTTCCAAAGACAAGGAAGAGAACGCCGCTTTCTCCAAGAAACTCGCTTCTCTTGCAGAAGTCTATGTGAACGACGCATTCGGCACCGCGCACCGCGCGCACGCTTCCACGACCGGTGTTGCCGCTTATCTTCCCGCTGTCGCAGGCTATCTGATCGGCAAGGAACTGGATTTCATGGGCACCGCTCTTGATAATCCCGCACGTCCTTTCGTGGCGATCCTCGGCGGCGCAAAAGTCGCGGACAAGATCGGCGTCATCAACAACCTTCTGGAGAAGGTCGACACCCTGATCATCGGCGGCGGCATGAGCTACACCTTCGCGAAGGCGCAAGGCGCTGAGATCGGAGATTCCCTTCTGGACGCAGACAACATCTCCTACGCGCTCGATATGCTGAAGAAAGCGAAAGACAAGGGCGTCAAGCTTCTTCTTCCCGTCGACTCCGTGATCGCGAAAGAGTTCTCCAATGACGCAGAGCGCGACATCGTGGACGCTTATCACATCCCCGAAGGATGGCAGGGTCTGGATATCGGCCCCAAGACCTGCGAACTGTTCGCAGCAGCGATCAAAGACGCGAAGACCGTCGTCTGGAACGGGCCGATGGGCGTCTTTGAATTCCCGAACTTCGCAAAGGGCACGATCGCAGTCGCAGAGGCAATGGCCGAGTCCGATGCGATCACCATCATCGGCGGCGGCGACAGCGCAGCGGCAGCAAAACAGCTCGGCTTCGCTGACAAAATCAGCCACATCTCCACCGGCGGCGGTGCTTCTCTTGAATTCCTCGAAGGCAAGGTCCTTCCCGGTGTTGCCGCTCTTCAGGACAAATAAGACAACCGAAACGCAAATCACAACCGCCGCGCTCTGACGCGGCGGAAACCTTGTTTCAATACTATTCATTTCAAAGGAGTTACTTTTATGCGCAAACCTATCATTGCTGGAAACTGGAAAATGAACAACACCGCTTCCGCCGCTGAAGCTCTGATCAACGAGCTGAAACCTCTGGTCGCAGATGCAGCCTGCGACGTCGTCGTATGTGTCCCCTTCACCGACATCGCAGTCGCGAAGAAAGCCCTGGAAGGAAGCAATATCGGTCTGGGTGCCCAGAACCTGCACTTTGAGGACAAAGGTGCTTTCACCGGCGAGATCTCCGCTCCGATGCTTGTTGAGGCAGGCGTTCAGTATGTCATCATCGGCCACTCCGAGAGACGTCAGTATTTCGCAGAGACAGACGAGACCGTCAACAAGAAGATGCACAAAGCCATCTCCGCAGGTCTGATCCCGATCGTATGTGTCGGCGAGACTCTGGAACAGCGTGAAGAAGGCGTTACCGAGGCCTTCGTCCGCGGACAGGTCAAGGCAGCGTATGCAGGAATCGCAGCAGAGGATGTCGAAAAGACCGTGATCGCTTACGAACCCATCTGGGCGATCGGCACCGGCAAGACCGCAACCAGCGAGCAGGCAAACGAAGTCATCGCTTTCATCCGTGACGAGATCGCCAAGATCTATGACGC
>JAFRLQ010000031.1 GCA_017431145.1 Clostridia bacterium
ATATTTTCCGATGAGTCCAATGCAGCTCTCTGCTCCGAAATCCACATAAGCCTCATCCACCAGCACGATCCTGTCCGGATCCGACTGCAGGATCCTTTCGATCTCGCTGACCGGAAGATCGATCCCAGTCGGCGCATTCGGATTGGCAAACACAGCCATTCCCTTTGCGGCACAGAACGCATCCACATCAATCGTAAAGTCCTCTTTCAGCGGTATTACTGTCTGCGGAAGATTGTACAGATCGGCAAATACCCTGTAAAACCCATAACTCACATCCGGATAGGCGATCGGACGGATCTCATCGCAATACGCCATGATGGCATAGTTCAACGCCTCGTCAGATCCGTTGACCAGAAAGACACTTTCCGCCGCCACATTATAGTACTTTGCCAGGGCTTCCTTCAGTGCCTTTCCCGTCGGATCCGGATACAGCTGCAGACGCTCCGCCTCCTGTTGCACCGCTTCCAGCACGCCTGGATCCGGTCCGAAAGGGGATTCGTTGGTATTGAGTTTCACATATGCCTTGTCCTGGGGCTGTTCCCCGGGCACATAGGGTTCCAGATAACGGAATTGCTCGGATAAAAACCGTGTCATATCTTTACCTCCCTGTCGATGCGGATCATTGCGCTCTTGGCGTGTCCGCCCAGTCCCTCGCGCTGCGCGAAGTCGTACACGTCCTGCGCAGCGTTCTTCAGCGCCTCCTCTGTATAATACAGATACTGCGTTTTCTTTACAAAGTCATCCACGGAAAGCGCGCTGGAGAACCGCGCCGTTCCCATCGTGGGCAGCGTATGGTTCGGTCCTGCGTAGTAATCTCCCATCGCCTCCGGGCAGTACCGCCCCAGAAATACGCTTCCGGCATGCCGGACTTCCTCAAGAAGAGCGAACGGATCGTCCACACACAGTTCCAGATGTTCAGGCGCGATCTCGTTTGCAATCGCCACCGCCTGGCGGATATCGTCTGCTACGATGATCTTTCCGTTGCGCTCGATCGACGTCCCCGCGATCTCATGTCTGGGAAGGATGGGTATCTGCTTCTCCAGTTCTCCCGCCACCGCCTGCGCCAGCTTCATGCTGTCCGTCACCAGGACCGCGCTTGCGTTTTTGTCATGTTCCGCCTGGGACAGCATATCCGCCGCCACGATGACAGGATCGCTTGCGCTGTCCGCCACCACCAGGATCTCGCTGGGGCCTGCGATCATATCGATTGCCACCTGTCCGAAGACCTGTCTCTTTGCCTCTGCTACAAAAACATTTCCCGGCCCGACGATCTTGTCCACCTTCGGCACGCTTTGCGTTCCGTAAGCAAGCGCAGCTACCGCCTGCGCCCCTCCGATCTGTAACACTCGGTCCACGCCTGCGACATACGCCGCCGCAAGGATCGCCGGATGGATCCTTCCCTGATAAGTCGGCGGAGAGACCATGACCACTTCTCCGCAGCCAGCGATCTTCGCGGGGATCGCATTCATCAGCACCGTGGAAGGATACGCGGCCGTCCCGCCCGGCACATAGATCCCGACTTTTTCGATCGGCAGGATCTTCTGCCCCAGAACGGATCCGTCTTCTTTCCGGATCTCAAATCCGTCCCTTTTCTGCATGCTGTGATATGCCCGGATATTGACTGCCGCGCGCTTCAAAAGTCCGGCAAACTCCTCGCCGACTTCATCCAGCGCATTCCGGAACATCTCCTCTGTCACTTCAAGCGGCTCGGGACGCGTCCCGTCGAACCGTTCACAGTAAGCAAGCAGCGCCTCATCGCCTCCGTTTCGAACGCTCTGCACAATCTCCTGCACCGCAGCATGTACGTCAGCCGTTTCCTCGCTGCGCTTGAAGATCTCACTGTTGGGCACTTCTCCGTACCGATAGATCCTGATCATCTTTTCTCCTTCCTTTCCCGCAAGACGTTCTCCACCGCCCGGACAAGACGTGTGACCTGCTCATACGCGAATTTATAACTCACCGTGTTCGCAATCAGCCGTGCGCTGACCGGAACGATCTGTTCATACGGCATAAGTCCGTTTTCTCTCAATGTCTTTCCGGTTTCCACGATGTCCACGATCACGTCGCTGAGGCCAAGAATCGGCGCAAGCTCGATCGAACCGTTAAGTTTAATGATGTCGATCTCCCGCCCGATCCCGCTGTAGTATTTCCGGGCGATGTTCGGGAATTTGGTCGCAACACGCAGCACACTGTCCGGGTCTTCGCGGTAATCCTTCGATCCTGCTACCGCCATCACACAGCGTCCAATGCCCAGATCCGTCAGTTCATACACATCCGGGTTGTATTCCATAAGGATATCGCTCCCCACGATCCCCAGGTCCGCGCTCCCGCGCTGCACATAGATCGCGACATCCGACGGTTTGACCCAGAAATACCGCACCCGGTTCTCTTCGCTCTCAAAAATCAGGCGTCTGCTTTCCTCACGGATCTGCGGACAGTCATACCCGGCGTCTTCCAGAATACCGTACGCTTTTTCCCCGAGCCTGCCTTTGGGTAAAGCGATGTTCAGCCATTTTTCAGTCATTGAAACGCCATGCTCCTTCCTTCAGATACGCTGTTCTGCGACAGCGCAGCGTGTCCGGTTCCGTCTGTGCCCGCACGCTGTACCCCTCTGTTCTCAACGCATTCACAGCACGGATGATCTCTTCCGGTTTCGCGTCCTTCTCATAGAGAAGCAGGATATCCGCGTCGTACGGATCCCGTTCCCTGTCCAGCCGCTCAAGAAGATCCAGATAAATCGCAAAACCGATCGCACGTCCGTTTTTCCCAAGCCGTTTCAACAGGTTGTCATACCGCCCGCCTGACAGTATCGTTTCGGGAAGTCCCTCAACCATTCCCCGGAAAATAATCCCGTTGTAATAATGCAGGTCATCGATCATGGAAAGATCGATCCGGATACGTTCTCCCGCCCCGGCTGCCTGTACTGCAGTTACCGTACGCTCAAGTTCTCCGTATGCTTCCTGCATATCACCGTTCAGGATCGTTTCACGCATAAACGGAAGCATCACGTCCGCACTGCCGTAACGCTGTGTCACGGCAACGATCTTTTCCCTATCGTTTTCATTTACCTCTTCTTCTTCACAGATCGTCCGGATCAGCGCGGCGTTTTTCTGTCCGACCGCCTTCATCATGCGTCGTCTTGCTTCTTCCGGAACCAGCGCGTCGACCATGGAAGAGATGAATCCAAGGTGCGACACGTCCAGAAGATATGCGTCGCTGATCATGGCAAGCGAACGGCAGGCCAGCGTCACGACCTCGCTTTGCAGATAGTCGTCGACTCTGCCGATACATTCCAGTCCGCTCTGAAGGATCTGACGGAAACCGCTGTCTCCGGGGCGGAAGACAGACTCGTTGTAACAGAGTTTCTGCAGGTGTTCCCCTGTGTAATTCTTCACAATGGAAAGCGTTACGTCCGGTTTCATTGCCTTGAGGCTTCCGTCCGTATCCGTAAAAGTGAGGATCCGGTCGCCCCGCAGAAAGCTGCGGTTGCGCATGTACAGTTCGTATTCCTCGAATTTTCCCATTCTGTAAGGCTGGTAACCGAAGGAACGGTACATATCCCGAAGTTCGTACTGGCAGCGTTCCTCTTTTCTCAGGTTCCTTTCAAAACTCATTTCGCATCCTCCTGAATCCTGGAGAGGACCGTTTCGTATCCCCCGTCTCCGTAGCTGAGGCAGCGGTTGACACGGGAGATTGTCGCGCTCGATACCGATACGCGTTCCATGATTTGACTGTACCCGAGTCCCTCGCGCAGAAGCTGCGCCACACTCAGCCGCTGTGTCATATCCTGTATCTCCCGGATCGTCATCAGATCCTGAAGAAACAGAACGCATTCCTCCTCGCTTTGAAGCGCAAGGAACGCTTTGCAGAGGTTCTTCACTTCCGGCTGCTCATACAGATTCTTTCCTGCTGGCTGCATTGTTTCGCACTCCTCTTTGTTTGTTGCTTTATCACTTTATCACGATAAATAGATGATGTCAACTGAATCACGGAAGTTCATTAAAAAAAGAAGAAGCTCTTTCTGAACTTCTTCTTTGAAATCTGGTCCGTAAAACAGTCAATTACCTGCTTTCACCGGAGGAACACTTTTTGCTGAGCATAATTCCTGCTGTCACAGCTGCCGCGAGACAGGTGAACATTAGCAGCACAAGAAACGACAGCGTTCCGTTCTCACCCGTATTCGGAACCTTTGGAGCAGGAGCGATCGTAAACACGGCTGTTTCCGTCTCGATTTCATATTTCTGTGTTCCGTCCGGATAATCCGTCGCCTTGGCATTCTCGATGCTGATCTCATACTCGCCCGGTTCCTCGCCGGTGGCGCGCACTACGTCGTACTCGAGCGTATCATCTTCCGCAACACCGGAATCCTCAGCTGTCAGTTCGGGATCCTGCTCTCCGTATACCTTCCCGTTGTCCTGCGGTGTAATCGTCACCTTGTACCTTGCGTACACATGCAGGATCTGTCTGTCTGCCTTCTCATAGGTCGGAGCGGGCAGTTCCGCCTTGTCGCCTTCCTCAAACTTATTGCCTTCGGCGTCGTACCATCCAAGGAATTCCAGACCCTGGTGGTCACAGTTTTCACCCTCGGAATAGATATCAATATCCTCGAACGCTTCCTTTTCCTCTCCGTCAGCATTAGCCGCAAAATGGTACACGACCGTTGAAGAAGGCTGCCACCAGGCGTAAACGTAAACATCCTTTGTCGTCCCCGAAGGAATCTCTGCCTGCGTATATGCGGCTTTATCCCCGTCCTGATACTGCTTGCCTGTTTCCTCGTTTTCCCAGTACAAAAACTGATAGTGATCCTGTGCGTCCGGTTCTTTAAACGTATGCTCATAGGAAACGATGGCGTCCAGGTTGCTCCAGGAGCCGCTTCCCGTGGAAATATTATCTACGTAATGGTAATTGAGATACCAGTTCGGTGTGGCCTGATAGACCGGCGATACATAGATGTCCTTGCTGTCCATGTCCTGCGTAGAACCGTCATTGAACGTGATCCTGACACCGCCACCGGAGACATTTGCGACCCGCGTGATCGTTTTCAGCCCTGAAACATCGCTGTTTTCCTGAAGAACAGGCCCGCTGTCTTCTGTCGCCGGAACGAACACATTCAGGAATTTATAGGTATATCCGAGTCCGCCCGCCGAATTGTTTCTGCCGCCTGCATAATTCAAAACGCCTGCAGCCGTCATCCCTTTGGACTGACCACTGCTCAACGTAAACGTATCTTCATATACAACGGCGTGCCCGTTTTCAGAATGCTTTGCAGTCCACAGAATGTTTGTGATATGGACTGTAACACTCTCATCAAAAGCCCGTACCTGCTGCGGCAGTGCCATAACAAGAAGCAGCGCAATCAGAAGAAGTGCAGTCAGTTTCATTCCCCTGCGGCAATAAACACTCATTATTCGCAACCTTTCCCGGACAGTATCTTTTGGAATCGTCCGTTTCTGTTGATCATTTATTGCTGATACAATTTATAGTGGAATATTATTATACTACATAAACAAAAAAACACAACCTTCAAAACATTGAACTGACCCCCAAAAGTTAGACCAGGAAATCTAACTTGAGGAGGTCACCTCACATCCCTCTGTTTTTTGTTCCGTTCAGGATCACTCCTTCGGGGCTGTTCTGCATTTCTGAACCAGTTCCCGGATCTCCTGCAGGCTCTTTTTCTGTTCCCCTGCGAGTCTCGACAAATCGTCAAATTCCAGCTTTTCCCGGCGTATCGTTCCGTATTCGGAGATCTTGAGCCTGACGGGACCGTATGGCGTTTCAATCGTTTCAAACGATCTTTTCATCACATGTCTCGGCGTCGTGACTTCGCGCACTCCGATCGTCGTTGTATAACGGAAGAACGTTTCCACCATCTTTTCCCTGAGCGCCCCGTCACAGATACAGCGCAGCAGTGTTCCCGGCCGGGATTTCTTCATCATGATCGGCACCGCGTACGCTTCCCGCGCTCCTGCCTCAAACAGTTTTTCCATGGCAAAGCCGATCTCCTCTGCGGTCATATCATCCACATTGCAGGAGATTTCAATCACTTCTTCCCTCTGTGTTTCTTCTTCCTCGCCAAGCATTGCCCGGACACAGTTTGCTCTTTCGAAGTCCTTTTTCCCCATTCCGTATCCGATTCGCTCTGTCCGCATCATCGGCACAGGCCCGAACGAATCCGCAAAGTGCTTCAGAAGCGCAGCACCCGTCGGCGTACAGAGTTCTCCCTTGATCTCCCCTCCGTAGGAAGGAATGCCCTGAAGAAGATAGGCTGTTGCAGGAGCTGGTACCGGTAGTATTCCGTGTGCACAGCGCACCTGTCCGGAGCCCACATGCACCGGAGACGCCACGACTCTGTCAGGCCCGATCTCCTCCATGAGAAGACAGACCGCCGTCACGTCCGCAACCGCGTCCATGGCGCCCACCTCATGAAAATGGATCTGAGACACCGGCACGCCGTGGACCGCGCTTTCCGCTTCTGCAATCAGCGAATAAATCTCCAGAACCTCTCTCCTGATCCGGTCCGCGATCTGCATATGTGACAGAACATGTTCGATCTCATCCAGCCCGCTGTGCGTGTGCGGATGCGCGTGGTCATGACCATGTTGATGCTCCTCTTCATGTTCGTGTTCATGCATTTGCTCGTCTTCTTCCGTGCCGCGGACGGTGACCTGCATATGTGTCCCGTGGATCCCGCACTTGACGCTCTTCTGCGCACGGAAAGCGACGCCCGGTATGCCGAGTGTATTCAGATCCAGCAGAAAATCCTGCGGATCATCGATCAGTTCCAGCAGAGCAGCCGTCAGCATATCTCCTGCCGCCCCCATGGAACAGTCCAGATACAGTGTTTTCATCTTTTTTCTCCTCGTTAAGCCATTTTGCCGCGGCAAAGTACGACACAGTCCGTACAGACCGCGTCCTCATACGGCTGCGCATGCACGATCACATCGCGGTACGCATAGACTTTTTCCTTTTTGTCCAGTTTGTTTCCGGAAAAACGCATGTTTTCTCCCACCACGCTGTCACGCACGAAGGCGTGTCCGCATGCCCACGCGGCACCCATCGTCAGCGCGATATCGTAATATTCGATCGTGTTGTTCTCCACGGTGACATCATCCATCAGAACATGCTCGCAGCGTGTGCTGAACGGCAGGGCGTTGTCAAAATCCGGAAGCGGGAAACCCCAGAAAGGATCGTATCGCCCTTCCAGATGCGTCGCCCAGAACCGCAGCGGGAGCTGCGCGCTTCGGATCGTGTTGTTCCGGATCGTCACGCCTCTCAGCAGAATGTTTTCCAACCTGCTCGGATAAGGCAGATCCTGCGTCGCATGCGCTGCCTGCAGTGCGATCCCGACTTCACGGCCCGTAATCTCGTTGTCCTCGACCGTGACGTTCGTCATCCGGCAGTCTGTACAGCAGATCGTCTGCGACTCCGCGCGGATCGTAAAGACCATAATGCCGATCTGCGGCTCATGCGGCCCCGGCACACACGGAAATACCCGGTTGCGGCGGATCATGATGTTCTCCGCCACACAGTCATGCACGTCACCGTTGCATGGAATATTCGTTGAGCCGACATTGATCGCCGTGTTGTGATACCCGACCGTGTTCTCCTCGATCACCACATCCCTGAGCACGGAAGAAAACCTTCCCGGCAGACCGCCAATCACATCGATCCCGATATCAAAGACTCCGTCCACCGTATTGCCCCGGATCACAAGATCCTCCTGGAGAGATCCCTCTACCCGGTTCATGGAAACGACCCGCATATCTCCCTCTTCAAGATAGAACGTATGCGCGCACGCACCGTGCGCGGTGATCCCCAGCATGAACAGGTTTCCGTCCTCGCGGTTCTTGGAAAGATGGTTGCCTTCAAGAAGCACGTGTTTCAGCGCAACGTTCTCCAAAGGTTCCCGGTCGCTCTCATAGGAAGCTGTTATCAGGCTGATCGCCGTCGAACAGTGTCCTCCCCGCGTTTTGGACGGTGCCTCAAACGTGCATCCCCGTACTGTAAGGTATTCCAGCGAAGTATCCGACGTGCGGACAGCCGTAGTGATCCCCTCGCTGGTCACATCCTCGAACCTGCAGTTCTCTATCGTAACGCCACTGACATCTCCGCCGTCTGCTTCAATCCCGATCCCGATAAAGAAATGCATGAACGAAAAATTTCGGACCGTTACATCGCCGGATCGGATCAGGATCCCCGTCCCGCCACCCTCACCGGACAGACACGCTCCTTCCCCCTCCAGTATGACAGGGACTTTGGCGCGGATCTCCAACGTCCGGCAGGCATGACAGACGGCACCTTCCTCCAGGAAGATCGTCGTCTCCTCCGCCGCGTGATTTGCCTGTTCCACCGCTTCCAAAAGCGATTCGAACGTTTTTTTGGCATAGATTTTCATTTCTTTTCCTCTCCTGAAAATGATTCAGCGCTTCTGCTTTCTTTCGGTTCTTTCACCGTTTTTGCGCGCAATCCGATCTCAATGAGCGCAAAACCAGCAACCAGCACCGTGATGGTCGCAGCTTTCCCGTACCAGGACTGCATGCGGATGACTGCCGCCCCGGCTTTCGGCACGTGCCAGACGACCCGTCCGACTACCCTGTCATATGGAACAGGTACCGGATCCTGCGTTTCATTGGCATCGCCCTTCGTCGTCAGCTGTTTCTGTTCCGGATCGTTCACTGTGACACGGTGTGTCACGTTTTCACCATCACCGCGCAGACTTGCAAACACAATGATATCGCCCGTTTTCAGATCCGCCGGTTCCGTTTTCCGCACCAGGACCAGACTGCCGACCGGCATCTCCGGCTCCATGCTGCCTGACGCGACCGCATAGCTTTTCACATGCAGCACCGCAGGTATGACCATGACCATGCTTGCCAGCACGGCGATCGAAAAAAGAAGGATCCCCAATGTCAGAAACATACCTGCACCGGTTTTTCTTCTGCGCTGTTCTTGTTCGGATTTTCTCATTTTCTTACATCTTCCGGTCTTTGCTCCGGCGATATATGCCGGAACGGCCGGATCGCTCCCGTTTCCGCATTATACTGAATCAAACGCGGCGGCATTCCTTTCATGTCCTATTCTACTTGAATTATCTGTTTTTGAAAACAAACGGCATCCGCCGTCCCGCGTGCGGTTCCCCTGCCGTCCAAAAAGTTGTAAAAACAGGCGGGCAAAGACGCCCGCCTGTTCTGGTTCAAACCGCTGATTATCCGGCTGTGCCGGTTTCTTCGGTTACTTATTGATTTTATCCGCCAGCGCGTAAATACCGACCAGCGCGAAATACTTGATCACGCCCGTCGCGGCAGCGGCGATGAGGAACGAGCAGAACATGGGAATCTGCGGGACGAAATGTCCCAGAAGTGCCGTAAGCCCCCATATGACCAGCGTGCTGAAGATCCAGAACACGCTTTCACGTATCATATCCTTGTATCCGAGTCTGCGGAAAACAACGAACCGGTAGAGAAGCACACAGGCGGCTCCTGCGACGACTCCCGCAGCGGCAATGGAAAAATATGTTTTTTCATACTGCCACAAGAACGTAAACGCGACGGCGCTCAGCAATGCGATCAGTGCGCCTGCAAGGACCGGCCAGGTCGTCCTGAACAGCTGAAGGTAGATTTTCAAGGTGTCCTTAAACGCATTGAAATGCGTTTTTGCGTTTCCGTCAAAATACACCGTTTCAATGGGAAGTGTTTTGGTCGGAATACCGGTCTTGTCTGCATAGCAGAGCGCATTGAGCTCATAGTCATATGCGTCCCCGCCCGCACTCAGCATGACTTCCAGTTCATTCATACTGAATGCGCGAAGGCCGGACTGATTGTCCTTGTAATAATGGTTGTTCAGAATCGTATAAACGATTCTGGACAGGATGTTTCCCATCTTGGATTTGATCGGCATTTCTTTGATGATATCACGTGATGTGATCAGGTAGCGCAGATTTCCGCTGCACTGATCTGCGACGCGCAGGATATCCGGCACACTGTGCTGTCCGTCCGCATCCGCTGTGATGACCCATTCGCAGTCCGGGAAATTGTTCCGGATCACGGAAAAGCCTTTTTTGAGCGCTGCACCTTTCCCCTCGTTCTCCTCGCTGTAGATCACGACAGCATCTTTTGCGACGGTCTCAAACAACGTACGGTAATCCGGTCCGCTTCCATCGTCCACGACCAGAATCCCGATGTCGTGCTGTGCCAGTTCATTGACCAGAAGGCCGAGTCTTTCATCCGGCTGATAGGCAGGGATCACGATAACTTTCATCTGTCTTTCCTCCCGCTGTATTTCATTGCTGCCCGAGGAAATCCGTGATCTCCTCCATCAGCAGCTTATTGTCCGTTCCATCTTCCGCAAAGAGCAAGGACGTGTGTCCGCTCTTTCCAGGTTCATTACAGACATAATATACCACATTTGAACTGCGGATTTCATCACGATGCGCATAAATCGAGAAAGAATCCATCGGCGCGATCTCGTCTTCCGCTCCCTGGATCACCAACACGGGTTTGCCCGTTTCATCCAGTGCACGTGCAGCGGAAAAATCTACGTCGTCTTCCCCAAAGAGCATCACCTGATACAGCCAGAGCATCGGCCAGTTCCCGTAGGCGGAAGGTCCAAGTTCCTTTACCGCCGGCTGCATGATCCCCTCCATCGCACTATTCTGGCCGCTGATCAGAACGGCGCACTGCACCCGTTCGTCCTCAAGTGCGAGACATGCCGCATACGCTCCGCGGCTGTGTCCTGCCACTGCAAACCCGTCCCGCATCCAGTCTTCTTCCAGGGCTTCCAGTGCCGCGCGCGTATCCTTCAGGATCTGCGCGTAACCCACTGCAGTGCGTCCGCCGCTTCTGTCACATCCTGTCGCTTCAAAAACGAATACCGACCATCCGGCGTCGTTGAACGCATGGATCTGCCAAAGATAAT
>JAFRLQ010000032.1 GCA_017431145.1 Clostridia bacterium
GCATCATTGCTCTGCTCAATAACTCAACCCTAATGAATTTCAGAGCTTTCAGAAAGCCGCCCGCATACAGGTTTCCCTGCGTGCAATGAGTTTTCTTCAAGCCCCGTCCTAAGTTAGGGCGGGGTTATTGACCTTGCGGGATCAAAAAAAACCGTTACAAAAAATGTTTTTATGACGACTTTTTTAACTGATTCTACAGCAAAAACTGTGGAAAAGAGGACCCCGGAAAATCACCGGAGTTCTCTGTTTTCTTATCCGAAATTGAGCCGCAGGGTCCTGAATGTGTCCTCCACCGTTTTCCTGATCCTGTATTTAGTCTGTCCAGTTATTTCGGCGACATCCGCGTACGAATAGGTCTTTTTGTCATCCACATAGCCAAGATACCACATCATGATATTTCTACTTTCCGTGTCTTTCATGTTCGTCACGTAATTTCTGGCTCCGTCCAGGATCTCTTTCTGTTCTATGTCTTCAACCAGATCGGTTCCGTCTCCGACAGCTTCCTCGATTTCGCAGGAGCGGTTCCCGTTGATTACGATTTCCGAATTGAGAGATACAAGCTCCGTATTGTCAAGTATTCTGATAAACCGCACCTCAGATGCATCGATCCCGGATGCTGCGGTGATATCCTCGTCGGACATTGTTTTGGACAGTTTGTGTACCTGTCTGATTTTTGCGTGCATCGACGCCGGTTTCCTGATCAGTTCCGATTTGTCTTCGATATAGCGCCGGATTTGATGTTCTATCCAGTAAACGGCATAAGAGGAAAATGAACATCCCTTTTCCGGATCGTATATTTCCGCTGCGTGCAGCAGACCGAGAATTGCTTCCTGAGTCAAATCATCCAGTTCAAGGCTTACGTTTTTACTGAAGGAGTATTTCCTGATATATTTCAACGCATAACCTTTACACAGGTACATAAATTGTTCTACAAGACGATCCCTTTCCTCCCGGTGTGAATTACCTGCATTCAGCTGCGCAGAGATGCTCTTGTCATCCGAATCCAGTGTAACCCATTCTATTTCGTTGTTTTTTGAAAGATTTTTATTTGATTCCAACAGGCTGCCGCCGCTCATCACATTTTTTATTACAGGCACTGACATAACACTTTTCCTTACTCAAAACGACATTCGTAAACAAGATGCATCTTTTGTTTTGTTTAGCTCATTTATAACACAGATTTTTTATTTTGTAAATAAAATAAATAATATTAGAAATTATTTGTGACAAAGACAGCATCTAATATGACAAAAATCAGGCGGAACAGCAAACTCCGCCTGAAATTAGTATTAATATTAGGCTGTTTTGGGGAATATCAGTTGCAGTCAAGCCAGTCACAGCGATCCATATGGCGCGCGTTGATTTTATCGCACTGACCGGGCCAGACGCATTCGACGACATAACCGTTAGAATGATAGAACTTTGTACTTGAAATACCCTTCTCGGAAAGGCATACGCCGTTCGGGGCGGTAAAGAGCCCCTGAGCGCAGTTCGCGTTGTCCATCATATAATCGGATTTCCCGGTACTGGGGACCCAAAGACCGAGTTTTTCGGTTTGGCGGTGAAGGCGGTCCATAGCGCCTTTTGTTTCTGCGATCAGTCCGCGATCCAGTCCGCAGTCAGGGGAATCTATGTACTGATAATAAATTTTCCAGAGATGGAGATCGTTGTACAGGTTGAGTTTGTCCATCAGAACATCCGCATCAAGTATCGCTGTATTCAGCTTTTCCCGAAGGCGTTTCACATCATACCTGTCGCCCTGGCACACAGCGTGGTTGTAGTCTTCAGCGTTGTATTCCAGAACTCGCAGGCTTTCCTCAACAACAAAATAATAATCGCGATAATTTTTTCTGATTTTCTCGGCGCGAAGATCCGCAGCTGACGTCTTTGTCGGAGAAAGAGACAGGGTTGGCTGGGGTTCCGGTGTTATCCGGATCAAGCTGTATACTTCCGGCACAGCCGTTTCAGTTTCGTCGGAATAATCCTCGATTCCTGCGAAGACAGGAAAAACCGAGAAAAAAAGAACGGCAAGAAAGAGGAGAAATGGGATAAGATTTTGTCGGCGCATTTTTTTATACCTGCCATTAGAAATGTTGTGTCTCTGCAAAACAGATAATCAATTATACAAATTACCGTAATGAATTCAGCCGTTTTTTTCTTAATACCCCTGAAACGAGCGTTAAACTGATAAAATATAGATAAATGAAAAACACAACTTGAAAGGGAGGACATGGAAAAGAATGGATGACAAAGATGTACTGAATCTCGGATACACAAAATTAGCCAGGATGGCGATGAGTTATGTAAGCAACGGCATCAAACAGCCACGAATTGACATCATCTACAAGGACGATTCCGTTGACGGCGGATTGAGTATGAGAAGTTTCCAGATAGACAGATTGAAAGATCTTCTTTCTTCGGACGACCCACAGTCTGTCACAGCCTATGCCACCCTTGACGCGGTTAATGCTCTTGAACCCGACGAAGAACAGCGGGAAAAAGGATTGTTTGTTCCCTCGGAAGGGATACGCGAACCCCTGGCTATGGGGATCTACAACGGTGAAGACGTCAGTGAAAATCACGACGCGAAGTTATATTTATACTCCTGCATGCCCTATTTTATCGGAAATTCATTCGGGCTTGCATTGAAGGTTCATCAGGACAAAGGAACAATCACGGCGGAGAAAGGCCCTTCTGTCGAAAACGCCGAAAAGATATGGAAAAGCTGGATGCGGATCTTGTGGGGCATGAACTGGAAGGATAGGTACGGAGAGAAACCCGACAACATCGAATAGCAGAACACTCTTTGTATTATCGAATACAAAGATAAGATTAAACAGCCCGCCCGGAGATAAATCTTCTCTTCAGGCGGATTTCTTTTTTGATGCAGATAAGGAGCCTTCCGTGAAAAAGAAGTATGCCAATGAGTTCATCACTGTCCGGGGAACGCAGCTGCTCTGTGTGCAGCTGATCAGTGCCATCAGCGCCTCGGAGTGGAAATACAGCCTGATTTCACCAGCTGCGCAGCAGTACCGGCTCGCGTGCAGAGCCGTAGCCGACCATATTTATGATTATATGAAGGGCTGGACGCAGCTCGATACGTCACCCGACTACTTTAGACGGTACGGAATGTCCTACCCGTCCACGAAAACTTATCCTGATGCGATTGTCGAAATGATCGAAAATCTCGGGAAGGATTTTCACGCCGATGTCAACGGCATCATTTTCCTCGCAGCTGACAGCACAGAAACCGTGATGAAGGAAAGAGAGAAGGAAAGGATCAAAAAGGAAAAGCGAATGTCCATTGTGGACGGAATTCTTGGCAAAAACAACTTTATCCTGATGAATGACGCCGAAAAGATTACGGCAATTCTTCGAATACAGAGGGGTAAGGCCGAGGTGTCAGCTGCGTATGTTTATTCAGCTGCGGAGCTTACCCGGGAAGAAAGGGCTGCGCAGCTGTGGTGCGAAATGCTTGTTTCGGGTCAGCTGCGTGATCATCTCCCGTTCCATATCCTGAAATCTCTTGTCGAAGAGGAAATCCTTGAAGAGGATGATGTTAGCAAACTACTGAAAGAATACGGCGAAGAAAGAGACTGGGAATGGTACTCGGAAGATTTTCTTGGGTGCAGCCTGTTGGACAAGACCGTAATCAATACAGACAGAATACTTGAGCTGCTTGAACCGGTTTTCATGGATATTCTGAACATAAGAAAAAAGGAATAAACAAACAATATGTCTCTTAAAAACTGGGAGCTCATATCAATTATGATTCTGCTGTGCGTGCTTGTACCGGTTTTTCCTTTTCTGCTGAAACCGATTATTATTGCAGCTGTGATCATTCTGGCAGGCGTACTGATAGGACGAACAGGAAGAAAAGAAATCGTGCCAGATGTCAACAAAACCTGCGAAGCCGATGTAAAGAGACTGTCAGCTGCGGAACAAATGCTGGAGAAACACAGGAAGAAGATGCTGACTGATTCAGCTCTTTCCGAAAACTATCGATCAAATCTGAAATAATGCAACAGGAAATGTTCAGGCGTTGGAAATCTGAACATTTCCTGTTATGAGAAAAGAGCAAGTAAACCACGAGAACTTACCCCGGGGTATCAGTCAGAAAAGTCGAGATCGAGTTTTGAGCGGACTATATAATAATCTTGATCTCCCTCGCAGCTGATTTTCCGAATCTGAGCAGCAGGTCATTGATCGTTTCTCCTTCCCGCAGCAAATAGATCATATGCCCGCAGAAGTACAAATCCCGTGTTTCTTCGCTGAAAGGAACGTCTGAAACCAGAAAATCATCCCCCCGCAGCTGAAAACGTTTCAGATACTGCTGAATATCCTGGATTGTTTTTTGGGAGAGATGGACGGACCTTGGATCCTCACCGCTGCGGACGGTCAGATATTCGCCCCCGATATCCGATGCCCTTACATTTAGGATTTCAGATGCGGAGAGACTATCAGTAATAAGGTCAAGGCTAATAAGAGAAGAAGGAGAATTTCGATAGTTCTCAAAAAGATTCTTCTTATGAACTGAATAAGATACGTAACCCTTTTTAATAAGTTCATTGTCAATAACCCCGCCCCATTAAGGGGCGAGGCTTGAAAACCGAGCCTCTGAATGAGAAGGAGTTATTGAGCAGGATCATGATACTGTTTACACTCACGGATTGTCCCAGTTCGTGACACTGGTCTGCAGTACCAAGATTAGGGAATCCTACGGTGTTTCGGCACCGACTTGAAGTATTTTTCCGCATATACCGAAACCCTGTATGCGGACTTTTGGAGAAAAATGACATCTTGTGTTTATGTACTGAACGCGGACGGAAAGCCACTCGATCCTACAGAAAGGTTCGGGTGGGTAAGGCGTTCGCTCCGTGACGGAAAGGCGATAGTGGTTAAAAGAAAACCTTTCACGATCAGGTTAACTTATCAGGTTAGCGAACCGGTCGTCGGAAAATATATCGGCGGCACA
>JAFRLQ010000033.1 GCA_017431145.1 Clostridia bacterium
AAACAACGTAGGGCGGGGCACGCCCGAACGTATACGCCCGTGGAGATCGCGTAAGACTTCCCAACGGAAGCAATGGTCGAAGAAGCGGGAATCTCCCTCCTCAAGCTGACATGTCAGGTAGGTGGAGAGAGGATGTCAATAGTAAAAAGAGGAGCAGGGCAGTTTGACAGCTGCCTGTTACAGACAAATGAGCAATGATAAAGAATTCGATAAATACCTGAATCAGAAGGTAGCTGCGGGAGAACTCACGGAAGAGGATAAAGAACTGTTAAAAAAGGCAGCAGACGGTTTCGTTGTACAACAACAGGAGGAAAAAGAGAGACGGCAAAGGGCAATTGGAGAATTTGATGATCTCATTGCGCAAATAAACAATGCGGAATCCAGATCAAAACAGGCAGAGCTTGCGTTTACGATCACTTTGTATATGCAGTTAATTGAGGAGTACTGCTTGTTTCTCTCATGCCGCTATGATGAGTTTGTCCAACGTGCTCGTCGTGGAGAAGTCGGCGCGAATGCAGTGCTTTACGCGATTCAGGAGTTTGGAGAAGAGACATTCTGGAAGAAAGCAGCATATTTCCGGATGCTGCAAGAAACATTCGATGCAGCATTCCCGGATTTTAAAGATAATGAAAAAATGAGAAGGGATTTCCAGAATATTCCTGCCAAGGAACAGGAAATCATCACAGAGACTCAAAAGCAGCTTGATCAACAGTTTTCCGAGGAAATCGACAGAGAATACAAAAAATGGACAACAGAGGAAAGAAAAAAGAAAGCGAAAGAGGCCAGACGGGATGCACTTGACGGCATGGGGGTTGTGTTCCTGGGAATTCTTCTGAGTATACTGTTTGCCGCAACGGCGTTTGCGCATTGGTCCCTGCACAACGGATGGGAAGGACCGCAGAATGTGTTTCTGGAAGTTGTGTTTCCCTTCCTGATGGTCATTGGATCCATCTATTTTGCGGCACAGGCGTTTGCGGTTCTGATGCTGCTGAAAGATCCGGAGATCATGTGGCTTGGATATGGTATTGGCGGTGCGATTGCAATTGCGTTTCTTGTCTTCTGGAAACACTGGGTCGTTTGTATCGGCGCGCAGGTTGTGATTGCTGGGCTGCTTTTTACGTTCCTGATCATTATGTTTGTAAAGCTTATACGGTTTTTGAAGCATTTAAAGGCGTAATGATACGCAGAAAACATATAGATCAAAGGCGGGCTGTCAGGCCCGCTTTTTGTATGTTTGAAAAAGATTCAATTATCAGACACCCCTAAATCAATTGTTAGAGTCAGGCTAAAAGAACCATTAGAGGGCAAATTAATATAACCAATAATGGTCGCATCAAAACAACCAATTCTGTCAAATTAAAACAACCAATCACACCATTTCATTTTGTTTAACTTATTTGTTGCTGCCCGGCAGAACCGGAGGTTCTCCCACGTTTAATGTAATAGATTTGCGGAACTTGCCTCTGTAGCTTTCGCCTTTGAAAGTAATGACAGTCGCGTTGTCAAAGATCCTGTCCATTGCGGGAAGCAATGAAGCATCCTCCTGAAAGAATTCTCCCCAGTTGTTTGCCGGAACATTGCTCGTCAGGATCAGATTGTTTGAACCTTCTTTCTGGTACCGTCTGTCGATCATGTCAAAGAACAGTCTTGTGCTTGTTTTGTCAAATACGCATCTGCCGATCTCGTCAATGATCAAACAGCTGTGTTTGACCAGTCCGCGGATCAGCTGCGCTTCATGGCCGAAGCGGATCGCTTCTTCAAACTTCTGTTTTAATTCTGTCGCTTTCAGAAAATACGTCTTGTATCCCTTGCTGCAGCATTCTCTGCCGAATGCCATGGCCAGATGGGTCTTTCCTGTTCCTTCCGGGCCAATAAACACAATGTTCCGTCTGGCGTGCAACGCTGAAAGTGTAGATAGATTTTTCAGAACACCTGCTTCTTTTCCATGGATCTGTTTGAAGTCAAAGTTTTCAAATGTTTGCGGTTCTTTCAGTGGAAGCCTGCTCATCTTCAGCAGTGTCGAGACGATTTTCTCTTTCTTCTTTGTTTCAAGATGATTCAGTACATCTGCCACAGCATCGATCTGTTCTTCTGAATAATTGTGGCTCATAAAGAACGAAGCGATCTCTTCTGCATACGGATCCAGTTTCAGTTCTTTCAGTGAAGTCAGGATCCCGGTGAATCGATTCTCATCCATCGGTCTCGTCCTCCCCGAAACGGAACTTGTCATATCCTGTCTTGCGGACCGGCGTTTCTTTCTGAATGATCGTTGTTGTGACGGGTGCTGTAGGATGTTCCTCCGGTTCGTTCAATACAAACTGATCATCACAATAGCTGTCATATCTGCTCTAGGTCACATCATGTACTGCCAGCTCTTCTGTAAGATCATTGTTATAGATGTGCAGATAATAACGGTCCCTGTAGACCCGACAGGTCTTTTCTCTGTACCGGTACGGCACCCCGAAACGCCTTCCGTCATAACTGACAAAGCCGTCAAATGAGATCTTTCGCTGAGGACACAGATACTTCTGGATCTCTTTGTTCATTTCCAGGCTGCGCAGGTGTGCGCTGCATTGGTGAAGATGGACCTCCTGAGGTGTTTCGTCAATAGAGGAATGCGCCTGTTCATTCTGCTGTGTGCACCATGTTTCTGCTGTTTCATTCAGTTCTGTAATGTTGGCAAAACTTCGACCTTCAAGGAAATGATCTTTAATGTATCGTATAAACCGTTCGACCATACCTTTCGTATAGGGATGTCGCGGCTTACACAGTTTCGTGTGAAAACCGATCGTGTCCATGAAAATTTCATAATCTTTCTGCCAGACGGGACGTCCTTCCGCGTCACGATGCAAAACGACGCTTTTCATGTTGTCAGTCAAAACATCCCGGGGAATACCCAGATGCTGAAAGCCATGGATCATCCCAATAAACAGATTCTCCTGACGCGCATTCGGAAAGAACTCCACATAGTCTTTCCCGCAATGATGACAGCACATAGCGAAACACGCGGCCTTGTATGTGGTTTCATAGCCCGAACTGACATTAACAAAGCCCCAGTCCATCTGGAACGCTTCACCGGGTTCCGTTGTGTATCTTCGTCCCCGGTTTCCCTGAGGATCCACCTGATGCCGTTTCGGCGGCAAAAGATCCCTGTGTTCCCGGATATATGCTTTCACACTGGTCAAACTGCCGGTATATCCCTGCTCGCGCAGCCGTTCCAGACAAACATTTGCGTTCTTTATCCCTTGCTGCAGCAGATTGTTCAATACTCCTGTATATCCGCTCAGTACAGTTTTTTCTGCTTTCTGTCCAATTCTGGCGTGTGGTAGAAAACGGTATCCATCTTGTTTCCATTTCCGCAGCACCTGCCGGGAAAGCCCTGTGCGCCGCGCTAATTCCGAAAGATTCAGATCGTCAAACTGAATGTCATGACCTTGTTCGGATTTTATATCCTCCAGCGCACGTGCTATAATTTCTTCACGATCATTTTGTTTCATAAAGCTCCTTCCTGATGTGATTGGTTGTCGTCATCAGTATATTGCTTTCCGACTCAAAATGATCGTTTTGGTTCTTTTGTTTCGCCTCGTTTTGGTTGTTTTATCCTGACGTTTTTTGGTTGCTATTCTCCGACTCTAACATCAATTGAAGAAATGATCATGAAGGGGATTTGAGGACACCGGTAAAAAGCGAAAAGAACGAATCATATAACAGTTAAAAAGACTGGCTTTTGACAAATCAATAGAATTTGCAACTGAATTGCTACAAAGTGGTGAAAAAAGAACTGCCATTAAGTGATTATGGCGGTTCTTTCAGTGTTATTTAAAATGATTGTATTGTCGGCATCTTGAACAAACCTCAAGTGTGATCAGGCATCACGGAATGGAAAACTCACATATCATGAAACAGTTCTGATCGATCACTCTGTTGTTTGTCGGACTTTTTATCTGGTATCCGATTAGTATTCGATAATCTCCGCGAGGAAGCTCCCCATACAGAAAACTCCAATCGATTTGCTCCTTGAAACTATTGTGTGATGTCAGTTGTATTCCATATGTCTCAATATCATAATTTTCAACTATTGGACTGAGATCGTACCAGGCACCTTTTTTATTAATCTGTATTCTGTATTCAGGCCCCCAAAAGATCGTATTGTTTCCGGTGTTTTCGCAATAGAAGACAGCACTTGTTGGTGTTAATGAATCATCTACGAGACGAAATATGACTTCGTCATGCTGCTTGTAAATTGTATCATCCGGAACCTTCGAGTACTTGATCCTTGAACAGGCGGAAAAAGACAATGCAACTATCAGAAGTGCAATGAATGAACGCTTCAGTATTCTAATATGAACACGTTCAAAGAAAGCAAACATTTGAATACCCTTTCAAATGAATAAAGAATTATCACCCGAGGAATTCCCAACTGCATTAGTGTATAAATTGTTTCACCTCGATAATTCTTTGTCAATGTTCAAATGTGTGTATTGAAAACAGTGATAAAACACAAACCGGTCAAGTAACAGATTTACTGCGAAAGATCGTTTTTATTTGTTTTGAAATCATGAATGTATAATCTGTCCACTTGCTATTAGGAGGAAAGAAATTATGCAGGTATTTGCTTATGTAAGAGTTTCTACAAAAGAACAGAATGTTGAGCGTCAAATTGAGGCCTTAAAGCAATTTGATATTCCAAAACGCAATGTATTTATTGATTATCAGAGTGGTAAAGATTTCGACAGACCGGAATATAAGAAACTGATCAAGAAATTAAGAAATGGAGATTTGCTTGTTTTAAAAAGTGTGGATCGACTAGGACGCAACTACACAGAAATCCTCTCACAATGGCGGAGGATCACAAAAGAAATCGGGGCGGACATTTTGGTGCTGGATATGGAACTGCTTGATACGAGGAAGAAAAATGGGGATTTGACAGGAGTTTTAATTGCAGATTTGGTGCTGCAGATTCTAGCTTATGTTGCTCAGACTGAAAGAGAATTCATTCATCAGAGGCAAGCGGAGGGGATTGCAGCTGCAAAGGCAAAGGGAACGAGATTTGGTAGGATCCCCAAACAGATGCCGGATGGATTTGATAATGCATGCAAAATGATTGCAACAGGAGAAATGTCAATTAGAGAAGCAGCAGAATCCTTGGGAATTAGCCTTTCAACGTTTTACAGACACTACAGAAAAGTTAAATCAAATACTAGAAAATATGAAACATAACACGTAAAACATTCAATCCGATCATTGTGTTACATAATTCCGCTCTTTTTATATTGTATTCATTGTAGTTTTCCTGTTTCAAAAAGTCTGCTCTTTGAAACAACTTTTTTTTGGAGGAAGCAATGAAAGACAAAAAGAAAGTAAGGTTTATTGCCATTGTTCTAATAATGGCCGTCTTTTGCTGTATGTGTGCTTGCGGCAAGAAGAAAAGTGAAGAGGCTGTTGCAGTTGAAGAACTGATTGATGCCATTGGTGAGGTAACGTCTTTGGATCAAGGAGAAGCGATTAATGAGGCGCAAACGGCATTTGATGAATTAACGGAGGAACAACAGGAAGAAGTTGAAAACCGTGAAATTCTAGAGGAAGCTGAGAGGGCATGGCTTACACTTCAGGCAGCGGAATTGGAACGCTTGGCAAATCTTCATTGGGATGAACCGTTTTATGTTGATGATTTTGGTGACCCGACTGATGAAGCGTATTGCAGAGGTTTGTTCAGCGGAACATTCAAAAACTCTGCTACAAACGGAGCGAATTTAGACATTATGGTTTCTGCTGACAAAATGTTTTCAAAAACAAGCATGGACCATTTCAGCATACGTTTGATTGAGTATGGGCGTTTGACGGCTAACATCAGCAGACTAGGAGCAGGAAATGTCTATATTAAAGTGAAAATCGACAATCAGACATATGACGATTACGCAAGTATGCTGATCGGTGACGATATCATTATTCAAAGAGGTAACGCATTGTTTTCACCCATTGTTACTGCATTGAATGAAGAAAAAGAGATAAAAATTGTTATTGAGACATACAGCTACTATCAGGTGATGGCAACATATGAATTTACGATGGACAGCAACGGATTGGAAGATATCGACCATAACTGGATGCCATAAGTCTGAGTGGATTATACGGAGGGAAAAGAACAATGATTAAAACGCTGGTCAACAAAAAGAATGCTGCAATAATCGGAGCTGCTTTGAGTTTGGTGATTATACTGTTTGGGATTCTTGTATTAAGCGGTGCTTTTGGGGCAAAAACGGAAAAAGCTCCGTCGAGCTCTTCCAAATATGATACCGGTTATGCGACATTTGGAGCAGATTTTTATAATTTTGCATCAAACAACGCATATGAAGCAGCTGTTGCATCAAGGACGGTTGCGGATAATCTGCATGCGCTTGGAAAACTAATTAAAAACGTATCTGGACTTACACTTCTTGCATTAGGATTCCTAGGATGCGGGTATTTTGGACTTGCATTTGTAGAGTGTTTGAAAAAAGAAGAGAGTCCAGCTGAAGCAGGGGTTGCAACTCATGACGATGATGTTCAACCTGACGCATCAGAAAACGAATAAACCAGCAATGTTTGGAGAGAGGAAGAAAACAGTTGCTTTGGCAATAAAAGAAGGGTAGATACAATATGAGGAAAAAGACTTTAGTATTGTTATCAGTATTACTTGTTGTTTTGCTTTTAATGATGACCGCATGTGGAAAAAGCTCGGAAGCAAAGAAAGCAGATGATTTGATCCTTGCCATCGGTGAAGTTGATCTTGAAAGCAAAGACGCAGTTCAGGCAGCGCGTATATACTACGACATGCTGACCGATAAGCAGAAAAATCAGGTTGAGAACTATTCGATTCTTGAACAAGCGGAAGCTGATTTGGGACAGTTAGAAGAGTACGAAGAGATTTATGCACGTGCACAGGATTATGACAAACAGAATGAAATTGATAAAGCATATGAATACTATTCTCAATTGCCTGAATCGTTTAAAGATACCAAAGCGAAAAAGGATGCATTGGCACCTTATGTAGGTATCTGTGGAACATGGATTTGTGATGTTCAATTGGCAAAAGCGCAGAATGGGGCTGAATGGAGACCGCTATATTCAACAGTAAAAATCAGTATAGATAGCAGATCCGGTAATTCGGTCACATTTAAGTATGAAGGAACAACGACGACTGTAGACAGTAAGCATATCTTATTTAATAAGTTTGATATGTGGGGTGCAATGGGACATGACGAAGGAATGTTTTGGAACTGTACTGTCCTAGCGGATGGATCACGTGCTTTTGATGAGCAGTTGACTATGGGAGGCACGAATCTTGGACAAATGTATGAGCAGTTTACTTTTTCAAGTGACGGCAAGATGACAGAGTCTATAAGAATTGACAAGCACAATCTATATGTTTCGTTCCCTTATACAAAAACAAATTAATGATTAACGTCTGATATTCAAGTTGCCGCTGTGAGCAATCACAGCGGTTTTTTCTGTTAACTGGAGATGGCAAAGTGTCGTGCATTCATAGCCCTGCAAAAAAAACAGCATCAGAGCTTAAGAAGAAGCAAAGAGGACTCCTTTTCATGAAATGAGAAAAAGGATATACTGAAATCAAAGAACAGCATGCAATGAACGATCATTCTATGCCTATAACATAGCGCAGGCAGGACCGAACCCGGTTCTGTCTGCATGATGCGTTTCTGCGGAAAGGAGTTTGTTTTGTATCCGAAAAAACTGACGAGATCTGTAGTCTCCAATCCGGATTATCCTGTTGTCCAGACGACGCAGGGAAAGGTACGGGGACTTCTGGAGGAAGGCGTGTTTATTTTCCGCGGCGTACCGTTTGCGCAGGTCAAACGTTTCGCAATGCCGGAAAAAGTCACACCGTGGGAGGGGACACGGCGTTGCAATGTGTACGGACCGGTCTGCAAGGAGATCCATACACCGATTGCGCACGATGAGTACAACGTTCCGCATTTTCACTATTCACAGGATGAGGATTGTCTCAATCTGAATATCTGGACCAAGCATATCAATGAGGATGTCAGAAAACCGGTCATGGTCTGGTTCCACGGCGGCGGACACGCAACAGGATCCTCCATTGAACTGTACGCCTATGACGGAATGGAACTGGCGGACTTCGGTGACGTGGTGGTCGTTTCCGTCAACCACAGACTGAACTGCATCGGCTATCTTGATCTTTCCGAATATGGAGAAAAGTATCGGTATTCGGGAAACCTCGGCACGGCGGATCTGGTCGCATCGCTCCAGTGGGTCCATGACAATATCGCGGGATTCGGCGGGGATCCGGACAACGTCACGATTTTCGGTCAGTCCGGCGGCGGACAGAAAGTGGCGACGATGCTGCAGACGCCTGCCGCAGACGGGTTGTATCATAAGGCGATCATTCAGAGCGGCCTTTTGGAAGCGAGGCCGGACAATTCGCAGGAAAGCGCCCGTGAGATGGCGCGCCTTACGGTCGAGCATCTCGGGCTGACAAAAGAGAATATCGAAAAGATCGAAACGGTTCCGTATTACGTGCTGGCGCGTGCGGCGCAGCAGGCTGCGGCGGACCTGGGCACACCGATCGGGACGATGATCAACTGGGGACCTGTACTGGACTACGATTACTTCCTCGGAATCGCCAACGGGATCCCGTTCAGGGAGGAGACCAAGCATATCCCGATGCTGGTCGGAAACGTGCTGGGCGAATTCGATCAGAATTTCAACTGCATCTACGCGGAAGGCTCGAAGAACGACTGGGACGACGAGAAGGTCGACACGCTGATTAAGCAACTGTACGGCACGCAGGCGGATGCGGTGCGAAAGGGTTTTGCAAAGGCGTATCCCGACAAAAAGATCGTGGACTGCCTGTATACGAGCCGCATCTGGCGTCAGGGCCACAAAGACTACTGCAACAAACGCGCGGCGCAGGGATGCGCGCCGGTCTACAACTGGATGTTCTCACTGGAACTTCCGATGAATGGCGGGACCGTCGCGTGGCACAACGCGGATGAGGCGTATATGTTCCATAACGCGAACTATCTGGAGGCGGAGTACATTCCGGGCGTGTCCGAGGAACTGCAGGACATCATGACGGGAGCATGGGTCGCATTTGCCTATACAGGAGATCCCAATCATCCAGGCATGGCGCCGTGGCCTCCCGTAAAAGACGGAAACGGAGCGTGCATGATTTTCGACAGACGCGTCTATGCCGCTTATCACCATGACGACGATCTGATGGCTGCACTTGATCCAGAGCTTCTTCCTCCCAAGGAGATCACGATCCCCATTGAGGAAGGCGCGGGAACGTTCGGCGGCGGGCCGAGACAGAGCCTGTGATCCGGTGAGAAGTACAGAGAACGAGAGGAGCGTGTTTGTATGTATATGAAAAAACTCACGAGCCAGGTCGTGATGACATATGACGATCCGGTGGCGGAGACGAAATACGGAAAAGTAAGAGGACTGAAGACGGAGGATACCTACATCTTCCGAGGGATCCAGTACGCCAAGGCGAAGCGGTTCCATATGCCGGAGGAGCCGGATCCGTGGGAGGGCGTGAAGAACGCATTCGCATTCGGGAACGCCTGCCTGGAACTGAATACTCCAGTCGCGCATGACAATGATATCGTGCAGCACTTCTATTATCCCCAGAGCGAGCGCTGCCAGGTTTTGAATATCTGGACGAAGCATCTTGAGAAAGACGCGAAAAAACCTGTGATGGTCTGGCTGCACGGAGGCGGATGGTTCTCCGGTTCCGCGACTGAGCTGATCGCCTATGACGGTGAGAACCTCGCTCAGTACGGCGACGTGGTCGTCGTGTCGCTCAACCACCGGCTGAACGTACTGGGGTATCTGGACCTTTCCGATTACGGAGAGGAATACAGATACTCAGGAAACGTAGGTCTGGCGGATCTTGTCGCGGCTCTGAAATGGGTGAAAGAGAATATCGAAAACTTCGGCGGAGATCCGGGAAACGTCACGATCTTCGGCCAGTCCGGCGGCGGCGGAAAAGTCGCGTATCTTCTGCAGACGCCTGCAGCGGACGGACTGTATCACAAGGGGATCATCCAGTCGGGCGGCTATCTCGGACACGGCGGCGCAGAAGCGCATAAGCACAACAGAGAAGTCAGCAAAAAGTGCGCAGCGCTTACACTGAAGCAGCTGGGGATCGGAGAGGATGAGGTCTCAAAGATCGAAACAGTCCCGTGGGAGGATCTGGCGCAGGCGACGATGGAAGCGATCTGGCTTCTTCGTGAAGAAGGAGAATCCGTATCCTGGGAGCCGGTCTACGACGGAGACTATTTCATGGGCGATCCCGTCGATATGGGATTCCGCAAAGAGACGATCGGCACGCCGATGATCATCGGTACCTGCTTCGGAGAGTTCTCCGGCACGCACGACCGGCACTTCAGCGAGACACCGAAAGCGCTCTGGAGCGCGGAGGAAGCCGACGCGATCATGCGCAAGGCGTTCGGTGACAAGGCGGACCGGGTAAAGGAACTGTTTGCGAAAGCGTATCCTGACCGTCAGATCCAGGACGTGCTTTTCCTCGATCTGGATTTCAAGAATCAAGCGCTGGGATATATCAAAGGATTTGCGGAAGCCGGCGGAACGATCTGGAACTATATGTTCAATCTGGAAACGCCCTACGAGTGCGGTACGGTCGCCTGGCACAATGCGGAGGAATGCTATGTGTTCCGCAATGCCGCGTATCTGGAGTATGAGTATATTCCGGAAGTGTCGGAGAAACTGGAGGACGAGGTCAGCGGCGCGTGGCTTGCGTTCGCGCGAAACTCCGATCCCAACTGCGATGCGATCCCGGAATGGCCGGCATGCACAAAGGACAGCGTCCCCTGCATGTGTTTCGACAAGGTGACGGATCTTCGCGTCGATCACGACAAAGAACTGATCGCGGAGTATCCCGACATCGAGGTGCCGGAATTCCCGCTCAGCAACAAGATGTACGCTTTCTATGGCGTGAAACCGCAGGAATGATAACAGCAACAAACGAAAGAGGGAAGTGATCCCAGAATGAAGAAAACGGTTTTGAGGATCCTGACAGTCTGCATGGTGCTTTGCATGGGGTTCATGCTTCTGTGTCCCGCCGGGGCAAAAGCGCAGGAGGCCGGTCAGGAACTGATCGCACGTGAAGATGGTTCTTTCCGTGTCCTTCTGGTCGCGGATACACAGGATACAGATAAACCGCAGCAGCAGATGCTCGAGCTTCTGAATGCGGAACTGGACAACGCAGACGCGGATCTGGTGATCTTCCTGGGTGACGTGATCTACGGACCTTCGATCGGCAATGACGCGGAAAAAGCGGAAGCGGCGATCCGTGCGGTCGTGGATCCTGTTGACCAGCGAGGGATCCCTTTTGCAGTGGCGTTCGGCAATCATGACGATCAGGACTGCATCAGCAAGGAAGAGCAGCTGGCGATTTACCAGAGTTACCCCGGATGCCTCAACGAGGATCCGGAGCTTCCGGGCGTCGGCAATACATGCCTGCAGATCAAGGGACAGGATGCTGAATCGGCTCCGCTTCTTCTGTGGATCATGGACAGTGGGACCTACGCGGAAAAGGAGATCGGCGGTTACGGTTATGTAACGCAGGAGCAGAACGAATGGTTCCGAAGCGGTATCGCGGCCTATGGTGAAAACGCGCCGGTATCGTATGTGTTCCAGCATATTCCGGTGCCGCAGGTGTTCGAACTGATCGAACCCGCCGCACCATTTTCCAAGGGGTCTTTCTGCACATTTATGAATCCGACCACCAAGTGGTACAGGGAAAAAGAAGGAGCTGTCCGGACCGGATGTTTTGGCGAGACGCCTTGTCCACCCAAATACGACAGCGGTCAGTTCCAGTCCTGGAAAGACTGCGGTGTACGTGCAGCGTTCTTTGGACACGACCACACCAACGACTATGTTGCGACGGTGGAGGGGATCGATCTTATCGCAACGAGCGGGATCGGCTTCTATTCCTACGGAAGAGGATATGACCATGGCGCGCGGCTCCTCATTCTGCATCCGGACAAGCCGGAGGAATATGAGACCGAAATGGTCTATTACAGGGATTTGATCGATAAACCGCTCGGTTTCATCCAGACATCCAACATGGGTGTTCAGATCTCGAGGATCGTGATTCCCGCATCAGCCGGGATCCTTGTGTTCCTGATCGCGCTGATCACAGTGATCATCCTTCTGCGCAGACGCAGAAGAAGGAAAAAAAGCCTGAAGAAAGAATAATAAAACAGAAATCTGGGCGAAAACGTTCAACGAACAGCACAGTCCCTGCACTCTTGGTGAGGCAGGGACTGTTTTATCTGAATGTGTCAGAGGATCAGATCACGATATTGCCGTATTTGATGCCGTGCTGTTGGAGGAATTCCTCCATCCCGAGCAGATGGGAACTTTTGCATAGGCTGATGAAATCGTCGAGTGAAATGATGGAGAACAGCCGATCCGTTTCCTCTTTGGAAAACACGTAATGCGATTCGCTGTCGTAGAAATCATCGCCGCCGTATATCTCCGAGTCAAGATACAGCCGGCCGTCACAGATATATCCGCTCAGAGAGGAACCGCTGCCCGCATAGCAGCTGAAATGCTGATCTTTCATACCGATATCTCCGTTCTTTTAAATAGTGGAAGCGTTACATCCGGAGGATCGTTGCTTTCGCGCTTTCCAGTACGCTCATGATCTGGTATTTCAACACGAATACCGCATCATAATACTGCGCGTACTCCTTCTTTATATGATCGAGAAGAGGGATCACATATTTCTGGGTCTCGTCAACGTACTCGATGATACCCTCTGTAGAGAAACCGAGCATCATCGTGGAGACGTTGTTGCAGCGGTCCAGCGCCTTGACGATGGACGCGGTGCTGTTGGCGGCGATCGCACTGAAATAGGCGTCCAGATCTTCAGGCTCTGTTCTTGTCAGAAGACGTACAGCCTCGCGGACTTCCGGTGAAAAGGGAAGTTCATCCGGAGCGATGCCGCAGTCTTCGCAGACATCATGAAGCAGCACTGTGGCGATCACGGCGTCGTCTCTGATCCCCAACGCGTGCGCGTGGCAGGCCATGATGAAGGGATGCACGATGTAGGGAACGGATTCTTCGGAAAATACGCTGGTTTTGCGACGCTGGTTTTTGTGTTTCTCCATCGCGTAGTCGATAGCGCGGTCCGTCTCCGGAAGGGAATCCGTCTTTGCGAATTCCTTCAGTTTCCGGTACATATTCTCCACACCGTAGAACTGATCGTGGACGACCCATGACGGGCGCTTTTTTTCCTCCTCGCTGATCAGATCGGCTTTGTTCATTTTAAGCGCGTTAGCGATGAGACTGATGTTGTACACGTCCGGAATGCTCCTTTCGTTTTCCCACTGGCTGACAGCCTGCGGCGTTACATAGACAGCTTTTGCAAGCTGTTCCTGCGTCATGCCAAGTTCTTTGCGCCTCTGTCTAATCCTGCTTCCGATATTCACATGACCACCTCCCGATTGCAGTATATAACAGGCGGGGGAAGGTTGGTATAAAGCCGTGCTTTAGAAAAAACAAAAAAGTGTTTTCCTTTAAGGTTGGTTTAAGGTGCTTTGGGTATCCTGTTTTCAGATCCAAGAAGGAGGACACAAAAATGAAAAAGAACAACCTGATCAAGATCATGTCGATTGTAACCGCAGCTGTGCTTGCCTTTTCGCTTACGGCATGCGGAAAAACAAATACGGACGCTGCAGGACAGAACGCCGGTGCGGTGACAGAGACGGCAAGCGTGAGCGATACGGCGGGAACCGCAGCAAATGAAGAGATCACGAGCACGAACGACAGCGAGCACGCGATCGAGGTCAGCGGAGAAACGGCGGAATACGCGAATATAAAAGTAACGAAAACCGGAGACTCGGACCTGGGCGATGAAGCGGACTTCTACGGTGACAACGCGGCGGTCTTCGCGACAGAAGGCGCGACGCTGACACTGACGGATATCGAGGTTGATACAAACGGAAAACACGCGAACGCAGTGTTTTCATACGGAGAAGGCACGACTGTCAACATCAGCGATTCCGTCATCACGACGAGCGGCGACTGCTCGGGAGGCCTTATGACGACAGGCGGCGGCACGATGAACGCCGAGAATCTGGACATCCATACGACCGGCAATTCCTCCGCGGCGATCCGGTCTGACAGAGGCGGCGGAACCGTCAATGTGACAGGAGGAACCTATACGACAGACGGAAAAGGCTCTCCGGTCATCTATTCCACAGCGGATATCACCGTCAGTGACGCCGCGCTGGTATCGACAGCGTCCCAGGGCGTCGTGGTGGAAGGCAGGAACTCCGTCACACTGAACAACGTGACGCTGGCTGCGGATAACAATATGAAGAACAGCGACAAGTCTGACTGGTACCAGGCGGTAATGATCTATCAGTCGATGTCCGGCGACGCGGCGGAAGGCCTTGCAACGTTCACGATGACCGACGGATCCCTGACCAATATGAACGGTGACGTGTTCTTTGTGAACAACACGACGGCGGCGATCACGCTGGAGAATGTGGAGATCGTCAATCAGGATACCGACGGCGTATTCCTGAGAGCGGCTGCGGCAGGCTGGGGCTCGGAAGGTTCCAACGGAGGAAAGGTGAAACTGACTCTCAATAACCAGACGCTTGAGGGAGATATCCTTGTCGACAGCGTATCTGCGCTGAACATGTATCTCGCATCCGGAACGGTGTACACCGGCGCAGTGAATGAGGAGAATAAAGGCGAGGTCTATGTCGAGATCGAATCCGGATCCAAATGGGTGCTGACGGGAGACTCCTATATCACTTCACTGACATGTGATGCAGACAGTATCGATTTGAACGGACATAAGCTCTACATCAACGGAACGGAATACAGTGAGGGAACTGTTTCTTCCGGCACGGCTATCGAGATGGAAACAGAATCCTCAATGGGTGCAGGACAACAGGATGGGATGCCGGGAGATGCACCGTCAGGTGACCGTCCACAGGGTGGACCGAACGGTGAAAACGGAGAACCGCCTGCCAGACCTGATGGTCATTGATTGAAAAAAGTCGTGCTGCCTGGCACAGGCAAACATGTCATAGCAGCACTGGTTTTCCTCAAATAAAAAAACAGGGAACTCCATCGCGGAGTTCCCTGTCGTCGATCGGATATTAGTGAGAAAGCAGGAACATGGCAAGGAACAGTACGTCCAGAACTCAGGTGATGGGATGGATCTCTTTCGCGTTGCCACGAAGCAGCTCGATCAGCGTGTAGGAAATGACGCCGATGCCGATACCGTAACTGATGTTGTAGCCAAATGCCATTACGACGATCGTAAGGAACGCCGGTACTGCACCGGAAACATTGGTCCAGTCAACTTCGCGGACCCCGTTCATCATGAGGACACCGACATAGACAAGTGCCGCAGCAGTTGCGCAGGAAGGAATGAGTGCTGCAACCGGAGCAAAGAACATGGCAATCAGGAACATTGCCGCTGCAGTAAGAGAGGTCAGACCGGTCTTGCCGCCTTCAGCGACACCAGCGGAAGATTCGACGAAAGTCGTAACGGTGGAAACACCGCACATCGCGCCTGTGCAGGTCGCGATCGCGTCTGCAAGCATCGCGTTGTTCATGTTGGGGACTTCCCCGTTTTCTGTGAGCAGTCCGCCGCGAGCGCAGGCACCGTAAAGTGTGCCGATCGTGTCGAAGCAGTCAACGATGGTGAGAGACAGGGAAGTCGTGATCAGAACAAGAATGAAGTTCGTAGCGCCATGAGCCTGGATATAGGCGGAGAAATCAAATCCGCTCTTGAATACCTGCAGGAACGCCATCTCGCCGAACTCCTTGAACGCGGTAAAGGGATTGAAGGACATCCCTGCGAACAGACCCGCAAAGTAGCCGGGGATCGTTAGGCCAAGCAGATAATACAGAACTGCACCGCCGAGGATACCGATCAGGACAGAGCCCTTCACGTTCTTCTTGGACAGAACCGCGATTATGATGATGGACAGGAAGGTGACGAGGATGGGCATGATCGTTGCCCAGGTCGCGCTTCCGGTCAGGAAGTTCAGAGAGACAAAACTGGATGCTGTTGATTCGTTCGGTACGATGATGCCGGCGTTCTGCAGTCCAATATATGCGATGAACAGACCGATACCGGCGGGAATGATGTGTTTGACAGGTGTCGGAATCGCTTTGAACAGTGCTTTTCTGGCGCCGGTCACGGAAAGGATAATAAAGACGATACCATCAAGCAGAACCATTGCCATTGCGTTCTGATAGCTGAACCCGAATCCGAGGCAGATCGTGTAAACGACGAATGCGTTGACACCCATACCGGGAGCCTGAGCCATCGGCAGACCGGAAAGGAGACCTATCAGGACTGTTCCGATAATTGCCGAGAGCGCTGTTGCGATATAGATCGCGTTGTAGCTTACGACGCCCAGAGCGGAAAAGATTCCGGCGTTGACCATCAGGATGTAAGCCATTGCCATGAAAGTGGTCAGGCCAGCGACGATCTCTGTTCTCACAGTCGTGCCATGTTCTTTGAGTTTAAACATACAACCCCTCTTTTCTTTATATTATCGTGGGATGATCCCACAAAAATGGATTCATAAGTGGATTGTTGAACGATTTTCTTCTGTAAATAGAAAACGTTCACGGAATAGACATATTGTACCACATATTTGTATGTTGAACAGATGCATATACAATATATTGTGAATTGATCGTAAAAAACATAAACTTTACAGAACCGATGCGTCGCGAATGACAATGAAAAAACCCGGCGTCAGAAGTGTTTCATTCTGTCTGCCGGGGTCTTTTGAACAGTCGTATATATCAGGCTTCATCCAGCTGTTCGCGATACAGCTGTGCGAGGCCGCCGTGCGATGTTTCCCTGTATTTCTCGTTCATGTCAAGCCCTGTGCGGTACATGGTCGCGACCACATCGTCGAATGAGATCTTGCGTGTTGTGTATAGGAAGCGCGAGAGGTTGACAGCGCTCAGTGCACGCATCGCGGCAACGGCGTTGCGCTCGATGCACGGGATCTGCACGAGCCCGTTAACGGGATCGCAGGTGAGACCCAGATTGTGTTCCATCGCGATCTCCGCCGCGTATTCGATCTGATCGATGTTGAGACCGAAAAGCGTGGCGACCGCTGCGGCCGCCATGGAGCAGGCGCTGCCGATCTCCGCTTGACAGCCGCATTCCGCGCCGGAGATGCTTGCGTTCGTGCGGATCACGTTTCCGATCAGTCCCGCGACAGCGAGGGCGTCCAGGATCTCGTCTTCCGGGAAACCTCTGTCATGGTGCATATAGTACAGGATCGAAGGAAGAACGCCGCAGCTCCCGCAGGTCGGAGCGGTGACGACGACTTTTTCCGAGGCGTTCTCTTCGCTGACGGCGTATGCGTATGCCGCGATCAGCCTGTTCATCGTTACGTCGGCACTCTCATTGTAGCAGCGTGTTTCAAAAAGCGTTTTTGCCTTCCGCTGGACACCGAGCCCCCCGGGAAGCACGCCTTTCGCGGCAAGACCGCGCTCCACGGATTTTTCCATGGCGTGCCAGACCCGTCTCAGATATTCCCGCAGGGGATAGCCCTCCAGAATGTAGATCAGCTGAAGAATGCTGATGTTTTCCTGATTGCAGAGAGACAGGATCTCGGAGAAGTTCTTCTGCGGGTAGACTTCCTTGTCCTCATCCGAGACCTCGTTCTCGATCCGGATCGATCCGCCGCCGATACTGAAGATGCGCGTCGAGGCGATCTCCTTCCCGTCTTTGAACGCTTTGAACAGCATGGTGTTCGGATGCGGAAGGTCCTTGATCTCCGTTTCGGTATCGAAGAGGATCTCCGCTTCCGGCAGGATCTCACGGATCGCCTTTGCCGTGCCGTGCCCTTCTCCCGTGAAGGCGAGAGAGCCGTACAGCGTCACCTGATAGGCGTCCGCGTCCGGATAGCGTCCGTGGAATTTGTGCGCGGCATGATACGGACCGACGGTATGGGAACTGGACGGCCCGTTTCCGATCTTGTAAATGCTCGTGATGCTTTTCATTTTTATTTCCTTCTTATGCCGTTACAGAGGCAGTTTCTTTCCTTCCTTCTTCCATTCCATGAACTCGGCAGTCGCCGTGAAGAGCACGTCGCCGGAGGAGTTCAGTGCGGTCTCCATGGAATCCTGGATCACGCTGACGATGAAGCCGACCGCGACGATCTGCATGGCGATGTCGTTCGGGATCCCGAACAGAGAACAGCCGAGGGGAACAAGGAGCAGGGAACCGCCGGCGACGCCGGATGCTCCGCATGCGGACAGGGTCGCGATGATGCTCAGAAGGATCGCCATGGGCAGCGTGACCTTGACTCCTGCGGAGTAGGCGGCAGTCAGAGCGAATGTCGTGATGACCGCGGCAGCGCCGTCCATGTTGATCGTTGCGCCCAAGGGTATGGAAACGGAATACATGTCTTCATCCAGCCCCAGTTCCTCACACAGTTCCATATTGACCGGGATGTTTGCGGCGGAACTTCTTGTGAAGAAAGCGGTGATGCCGCTTTGCCGTATGCAGCGGAAGACCAGAGGATAGGGATTGTGACGAAGCGCGATCCCGACGATCAGCGGGTTCACGACCAGTGCGACCAGAAGCATCGATATGACAAGCACGATGACCAGTTCGCCGTAGGTGGTGAAGATCTCAAGACCGCTGGTGGAGACGGCTTCATACACGAGACCGAGGATACCGAACGGAGCAAAACTGATCACCCAGCGCACCACTTCGGACACCGCGTCGGAAATATCGCTCATGACTTTCTTTGTGTGATCGGCTGCGCGTTTCAGCGCCAGGCCAAGAATGACTGCCCAGAACAGGATCCCGATGTAGTTGGCGGAGACCAGCGCTTCCAAAGGGTTGGATACGATGCGCATCAGGAAATCCTTCACGATCTCGCCCATGCTGGAAGGCGCGACAAAGCCCTGGGCGGCGTCCAGCCCTTTCAGGGAAAGCGTGACCGGATGGATGAAGTTCACCAGGACCGCGACGATCGCGGCGGCAAGGGTGCTGACAAGATACAGAACGATGACTTTGGTGAACCTCGAGGAGTGGCCGCCTTTGGCATTTGCCAGAGAAGAGGAGACCAGTACAAAGACGAGGATGGGGGCGATCGCCTTCAAAGCCCCGACGAACAGTGTTCCCAGGATCCCGATCCAGGTCCATTTGGGAAGCGTCAGACCCAGGACCGCGCCGATGATCAACCCGATCAGGATCCGAAGGATCAGACTCGTTGAGTTCCATTTTTTGATCAGTTTCATAAGTGCTTCCTCCAATGCAATGAGCAGTGACCAAACGACGGAAAAAGGGTTGTTCGGACATGCGTTTATTGATGTGCGCTTACACGTTCAGGCGGCACGGTTTCTGTTGATTCAAAGGTACCATAAAAAGGACAATTATTCAAAACCGGAGAGCGGATTCATTGTGAAAAAACAGAACGGACGGGGCAAAAAAAGCGTCGCAATATTGAAAAAAGAGATGTGGAATAATAAAATATTTACCATAAATAAATGAAAGTTTCATTCTGATGAGATTTCGGTATACTGTACTGCTTTTGCGCTGATGCGGGGCGGTTCTTGTTTTTGTTTCTGAGGCAGACGGTTTTGGTGAAACGAAACGGTTCTGTATAGTGTTCCACGGAGGTTCGGATGCGCGATCAGGGGAAAAAAGTGCTGGCGGTCTGTCTGGTCATGCTGCTTGTCATGGCATGTCTGCCTGTACTGCATAAAGCGGTTGCGGAAGGCAGAGCGACTTTTGACAGGGGAACGACGGTACGTGATGTTTGGATCTCGCTTGCCGGCGGGAAAAACAATGTAAAAGCGATCAGGCAGTATCCCGGCGCCTCCATGCCGGAAGGCGTGACTGCATGGACGGTTTCTTTTTCGGGATCGCAGGTTCCGATCTATTCATGGTTCGAGGACGGGACGATCTATTACTGGTCCGAGGATCCGCGTCCCCGCACCAATGCGGACGCGAGCTATATGTTCTACAGTTTCAGCGAAGCGGCATTCATCGACGCGGCGCCTTTTGACACTTCGGGAACGACGGATATGGAGGGGATGTTCGGCGACTGTGACAGTCTTGAAACGCTGGATGTCAGCGGATTCGACACGACGAATGTCAGATGCATGTACTGCATGTTCATCTACTGCGGAAAACTGAAAGAAATCGATGTCAGTCATTTCAATACGACCAACACGACAAGCATGTCCGATTCGGGCTACGGCAGTCTCTGCGGAATGTTCCTCGGATGCTCCAGCGTCAAGGTGCTGGATCTTTCCAGTTTCGACATGACACAGACTTCCTGGCCTTACCATACCCAGAATATGTTTCCCGGCTGTACGAGCCTTGAAAAACTGATCCTCGGTCCGCAGAACCGGTTCAACGGCTACACATCGCTCAGCGGCAGTTGGACGCATGAAGGGGATGGTGTGACTCTTTCCGGTTCCGCATTGACTTCGCAGTACAATTCGACGAACGCATTCAGTTACTCGGGCACATGGCTGCGCAATATGCCCGAGGGGCATTATTACCGCACAGACGGGAGCCTCGGCACGTCGAACCTGTGGGAAGTCCATACGCCGGACGACCGGTTCAAGGGCTACTGTCTCAACCTGAACAAATTCGGCGTCGCGGAGGAACTTGACCGTGTGCTCGCGGAAGACGATTCCGCGATCCTGGAACTTTTGTGCACACAGTCCGAGGGAAGTGTTCACGGCTCTTCGCCGCTGGGCGCCAATATGCGCGAAGCGCTCATCACACTGATCTATTACGGATGGCCGAACGACGCCGCCGGGATCCAGGCCAAATACGGCCTTTCGGATCAGGAATACATGGAGATCACCCAGAATGCCGTCTGGGATTTTACGGACCGATATGACGAGCCTGCCGGACCGTCTCTTTATGAAGGAAACAGTCTTGCGGCATACAATGCGCTCGTTTCTCAGCGCTATGCGAATATCGAGGGGAAATACATCCTTTTCCTCTACAAATCATGGGATCCGTCCAAACAGAACCTTTTGTCCATCATGGGCGTCGACGATCAGGAATACGGCGGCGTGTCCGTGCGCAAACAGAACAAAGACGGGTCGGAGAAACTGGCGGGAGCTGTGTTTACCGTCTATGACGAAGAGGGTACGGAAGTCGGCACAATGACGACGTCCGCGGACGGCGTCGCCTTTATCTGCAGGACGGACCACACGGCGGGACTTCCGCTTGGCAAATACACGGTACGGGAGACTGAGCCCCCCGCCGGTTATTATCTGTCGGATGTCGAGTATCATTTTGAGATCACTGAGGCAAATGAGATCGTGACAACCGGCTGGCGGATGGATCCCGTGAGCGGTACGGTCGAAGAAGAGATGATCTTTTACAACGACCATGACGACACCTATTCAGGCGGCGGGATCGGCATTATCAAGAAATCGGACACGGGAAAGATGCTCGGCGGCGCGACGTTCAGGATCTATGACGCGGAAGGGACCGAGGTCGCGAGTCTCGTGACGAACGATTCCGGCGTCGCAGCGACCGGAAAACAGGATCTGCCTCTTGGTACTTATACGGTCAAAGAGACCGACGCGCCTGAAGGGCATATGATCATGGAAGGGGAAAGGACCGTTGAGATCACCCAGAACTTCCAGTTTTTGACGCTGACGTTTGAGAACAGGGAGAAGACCGGGTCCGTGACGCTCGAGGCGCAGAAGATCCTGGAAGGAGAAGGCGCAAAACTGGAGGAGGGACAGTTCACGTTCCAGCTTCTTGACGAGCGCTACAATGTGATCCAGGAAGCGTCGAATGACGCAAGCGGCAGAGTCGTATTCAATACGATCTCCTATACGCCCGACGATCTTGGATATAAGAATTACCACATCATCGAAGTGATCGGGGACGACGATACGATCCGCTATGACCGGCATCAGGAGGATGTGACCGTAACCATTTACGATACAGGCACATCGCTCGACTGCACGGCGATCTATGATTCGGACGGCGCTGTCTTTACGAATACGACCGATGCCGAGAGATTTGAGATTCAGGTGCTGAAGCGCAAACTAAATACGGATGAGGCAGTCGAGGGTGCCGTGCTGGAGGTGCGGGATGCTTCCAACCGCCTGATCGAGAACTGGGTCACGGACAGCGGACCGCACACGCTGAAACTGGATCCGGGACAGTATGTCCTGCGGGAGATGACCGCGCCGAGGGGCTACTATGACTTCGAGGATATCCGGTTCGAAGTCGCTGAAGACGGGAAACTGACCTCCGGCAGCGACGCGGCGGTGATCTCGGGAAGTGAAATGACAGTGTGGGATGAAGCGATCCCATCAACACAGCTCCCGATCCGCAAAACGGACGCAGAGACCGGAGCGGTCCTGGAAAACGCGGAATTCACGCTTGAGGGGCAGAACGGAAGCAGTTATCACGCAGTCGAAACGACAGGTGCGGACGGAAGCGCCGTTTTCACCGGGTTGGAGACCGGTACGTATACGCTGACGGAAAGCGCGGCGCCGGAGGGATATCAGGCGCAGGGCGGACCCTGGACGGTGGAAGTCATCTACAAAAAGGGAATATCCAAAACAGGAAACATCAACACGCACGGCGCGTCGGCAGGCGAGTATTCCAACGCGCAGGTCAATGAAACGGTCACGTGTCCGGGCGCTGAGACCATACATGTGGAACTGAGATATCAGACGGAAGACGGATACGACTATCTGCTGCTTCTGGATAAAGACGGGAAAGTGATCACGCAGGATAAAAACGGAAGCGCGATCGGTGACACGCGCGCATCCTACCGCGGCTATATCTGGGGCGGACTGGACAGCGGACAGATCAGAACGCTTTCCTTCGATCTTGAAGGAGATACCGTGACGTTCCGGTTCGTTCCGGATGCCAACTTGGGAGGCTACGGGTATTACGCCGTGGTGACGGCGGAATCGCGCATCAGCGTGACGGACGCATCCGGCGAACGGGTCGACCCGGAAGACGGCGTATATTCTTTCGAGAACAGAAAGATCCAGGGGACAGAACTTCAGTTTTCCGGAACGAAAACGATGACAGGCCGTGAACTACAGGAAGGGGAGTTCCGGTTCACGCTGACAGGATCCGACGGAACGCAGGAGACGGTGACGAACGACGCACAGGGCGGATTCGCATTCTCACGGATCGTGTATGAGGAAAGCGGTACATTCACTTATGAAGTGAAGGAAGAGCCTTGCGACGATCTGGAAGTGGTCTACGATCCCACGGTCTATCAGATCACGGTCAAAGTGACGCAGAAGGAAGACGGAAGTCTGGAAGCGGAAGTGATCGGCGCGGATCCGGAAGCGCTTGATTTCACGAACACCTGTCTGTCCGGAAGCCTGAAGATCATGAAAACGGTAAACGGCGACCTTGCGGACAGTGACCGTGCCTTCACCTTCCAGGTCCAGCTGAGCGCGGAAGGAACGTTCAATTGTACGGGCGACTGGTCCGGAACGATCCAGAACGGCGGTACGCTGAAACTGAAGCACGGACAGTCGGTCACGATCACGGGACTGCCCGAGGGATGCACGTTTAAAGTGACGGAACTTGACGGCGCGGGATATCAGATGAGCGCGGGCGGAGATTCCGGAACGATCAAAGACGATACGGTCAGTGTGGCATCCTTTGTCAATACAAAGAACAGTGTGCCGGATACCGGAGATGGCAGCCGCATCATCGCGCTGAGCGCAGCGGCAGTCTGTGCGGTCCTCGGCATGACCGGGCTTGTACTATTCAGGAGAAAAAGGAACGGAGCATTTTCCTGATACCTGAGGAACAGAATATCTGAGCTTTCGGCATAAGAGCCGAAAGCTCTTTTCTATGGAAGAACGGCGATCCGTTTATGCGGATCTGAAACAAACAGTTGGTTCAAAGCCATGTTACGGCATATAATAGAGTCAGAAGTTTGAGACCCTGTACAGTATGATTCCAAATCACATCGGAACCGGGAGGAATGCACCATGAAGATGAATCCGGAACAGATCAATAAGATCTCCAAGATCGTCGGAGAGGAAATGGTCAACGAACAGGACAACAAGCTGATCGATGATCTGCGGGACCGTTTTCAGAAGCTGAAGCTGAATCTGCAAACGAGAAAGAGGATCGCGAAAAGCCTGAGCATCGATGAAAAGAAAGCCATGAACTGGAAGACGGTGGGGGACGTGTTTTCCTTTATTGACACGTCTGACCTTGCGCAGCATCATCCCGAAGAAGCGTCACGCCTTCTGAAGATCATCGCGGGTATCGTCGGCGTCGCGTTTCCGGTCACGCTGCCTGTTACGGGAGCGATCCTCGTGCTGCCGCCGATGGTAGCGGCAAAGCTCGTGGAATATCTGGGCAAACCCACACCGGAGCATGTGGTCCATAAACTGGCGGACTATCAGGCGGAGAAATTCAGACTGGCGCTAGAGGAAGGCGAACCGGGCGATGATGTGACTGAGTTCATCGACTTGGAGGAGATCACAGAGGACGAGACCGACTATACGATTCCGGAATCTGAAGAAACCTCGGAAACGGAGCAGATCGAAGAAGAAGAGGAGACTTCCGAACCTGAAGAAGAGATCCAGCTCAAGGCAGACGACAACGAGGTGATCGACAGCATCGAGATGCTGTACACGCTCTGCCAGAGGGGGATCATCACGGAAGAGGATTTCAATACCAAGAAAGATGAGCTTTTGAAGAAGCTTGGCTGATTTTGCTGAAAGGAAAGGAGAACCGTTGTTATGAAACCATGGCTGATCGTTCTGATCATCGTCGGTGTGCTGCTGATCTGCAGTGCGATCGTGCACAGACGTGTCATCAAGTCACTGATCAAGTTTAAGAAGCTTCCGCTGGCTCCGAAATGGCATGTATGGCTTCCGGTGGATAAACGCAGAAAATAAGTGCCTGTTCCAGAATAACGATGAAGGAGTAAGAAAATGTCATCAACTTTTGCACTTGCATTCGTACTACTGTTATTGCTGCTTTTGATCGGGATCGGCGGTTCCGTTGCGGGAACGGTGCTTCTGATCGTGTTTGCGGCGAAAAAGAAAAAGATCGTCGCTCCTTTAATTATCCTGATCGTTTCCGTGATCCTTCTGATCCTGAGCATCGTGCTTATTGCGAAGATGCTTGGTGCGTGAGAAGGCGCTGCATAAAAAACACAAAGGTCAAACAGAGAAAGAGCGGCTGTTCCGGAATAAAGTCCAAATCCCGGAGCAGCCACTTTTTTTGTTCTATCAAGGGACATCAGATCCCCTGTGCGAATTCCTTCGTCGCTTCGATGACATACTGGATGTTCTGATCCGGCGTGTCGTCCTGAAGGGAGCAGTCACAGCCGATCAGGAAGCCCTCGGTGCCGAAACCGCGGATCAGAGCCTTGGTGTAGTTCTTGATCTCGCCTTCGGTCCCGGTGACGATCAGTTTCCCCGGACGTACGTCGAAACCGCCCATGATGGAAGGGTTCGAATCAAAATAGGTGCGCGCAGCGGAAAGCGTCGGAAGATCGCGTTCGATATGTACGCCCCAGTTGACGCACATATGGTCGTAGTCTTTCCAGACATCCATGTGGTTGGGTTCGTTGCCCCAGGAGCACAGATGGGAAATGACGTATTCGAATCCTTCTCTGACAGCTCCGAGCAGGCGTTTGTCCCAGGGCGTCAGGATCTCGCGGTATTCCTCGCTGGTGAAGCGCCATTCCTCCGCGTTCTGGAAGGAGATCGCCGCTCCGGTGACACCGCTGTCCTTGATCATATCGATCAGCGCCAGGTTGTCTTCCTCGATGACCTTCATGGCCTCGGTCATGGCTTTGGGATCCTCTTTGTACAGTTCGTTGACCAAGTGCTCTCCGCCCACCGTATGCTTGATCACGGAATAGGGGGAGAAGAAGGAATAGATGGAAGCACAGTTTGTACCGAGTTTTTCGGCGATACGCGAGGCGCGGTCATACTGACCGACGAAATAATGATCGGTCTTTTTGTGCGGACGGATGCTTCCCCAGTCTTTCGTTGTGCGGAGCGGTGTTTCGGAAGCGAATTCCATGTAGCCGTCCAGCTCGATCGTGAGAATATCCATTCCCGTTTTGAGCGCCCATTCCGCCTGTCCCGTGACGGTGTTGTCCGTCTGGTCTTCAAAATGCTTCAGGAACCCTGCGGGGACCCGGTCGACGGGCAGCTTTTTCATTGCGTTGCGGACTCTAGTCAATGCGTCCATAAAAGATACCTCCATGAATTGATATAGTGTAGATTTATTGACGGGATCTCTCTTTGCCGGGACCTGTCTCGCGGACGAAACGGATCAGGAAGTAAGAGATCAGATTGGCGATTGAAAAAAGAAGGATGCAGACCCCGGAAGCGTTCGCGAACGGCATACCGTTTTTCATGAAAAGATCGGTCAGCGCTCCCCCGATGACTGGGGAAAGAAAGCCTGCGACGAAGCCGCTGGACAGGATAAAGGAAAAGGCAAAGCCTGTCTTTGCGGGATCCGCTTCGACATTCTCTGTCGCGGACATGTACATGGCGGGCATCCAGATGCTGTTGCCCAGACCAAACAGCGCCGTTCCTGCGATCATGAAGGGGAATCCGAACCAGAGGCCTGCGGTCATGAGGATCATGCCGACGAATTTGAGGACCTGACCCGTCAGCATCGGCGGGCGGCGCAGTCCGAATTTTGTGCTCATGCGTCCGCCGACGATCCCGCCGACGACTCCGACCGCTGGAAGGAGAAATGCCGAAATGATACCTGCCATTTCGGCGCCGGTCGAGAACGCGCGGTCCAGAATGTCGGGAACGACGGTGAAAATATGCGAACAACAGAAGAAATCGCAGACGAAAGCGAGACAAAGAAGCAGTATGTTCCGGTTCTTCAGCACTTCCTTCTGATAACCTTTCCCTCGTACTTCTGTTGCTGAAGCTGTTTTTCCGTTTCGGGATTCATTCTGTCCGAAGCAGAACCAGAAGACCAGAACCGCTATGCCCGGTAAGGCGAAAACGGCGAATGTGTACCGGAGATTGTCTGACATAAGATGATACAGCGGGACCATGCAGGCGAAACAGATCATGCTCCCGATCAGCGGGAAAAGACCGTTCAGCGTATTCATCCTTTCACGCGCTCTTCCGTCATACCACTCCGCGATCGCGTTGCCGATAAACGGGATCTCGAAACCGTAACCGGCACCGTAAAGGGCACGCGCTGCGAGCAGGGCCCAGTAATCGGAAGCGAAAAGACAAAGCACCATTCCTGCTGTATAAAGGAGCATACTGAGCGTGAACAGATGTCCCGTGCGAAGACGTCTGCTTGAGGCACCCAGAAGGGAAAACAGGATGATCGGCGGGTACTTGATCGTGGACGACAGGTTCAGAAGCGCTTCGTTTCCGATCCCGTAATTGGAACGGACCTGTGAAAGCACAGGGGAGACTGCCATTTCGTTGATATAGATCAGAAGAACACCTGCGATGATCAGTATGGTGACAGGTATCATGCGATTCTTGTTTTTCACTTGTTTTCCTCCCGGGGACATTACAAAGGACAAGGGGCTCCGTACGATTCTTATCATTTTTGATTATATTTCAGACATTATCCGCAAAAGGGACTATTTTACGGAATGACAGGTGACAAGTTTACGGTAATCATGATAGGGTGGAAGAAATCAGAACCGAAACGGCAGTACCTAATATGGAGAACAGATACGAAGTCATCGATTACAAAGAGACGAATTACAAATTCAGCTGCGGATGGGGCAGATATGTGACGCCGCATCTGCACAGAGAGTTTGAGATCGGGATCGTTCTGTCGAACGGCATCCGCATCAAATCCGGCAGGGATCAGGACATGATCGGCACAGGAGAGATGTGGCTGATGAATCCTTTTGAAAACCATGAGATGTGCGTGCAGCCCCAGGGCGCTGTCAACGACTTTGTGCAGCTCCAGGTATCGCCTGTTTTTTTTCAGGGGTATTATCCCGACATAGAAGGGATCCGGTTTCAGACGCATCATCTGAAGGAAGAAGAGATCGGACGGGAAGCGTTCTCAATGATTCGTTTGCGGCTGATTGAGGCTGCGGAAATATACTATAAGCACGAACCGGGATTTCAGCTTGAGTGTGCGGCACAGATCAATCTTCTTTTCCGCGATCTGATCCGATATGTTCCATACCGGAAAATGGATGGAAATGAACAGACAGCGGCACAGCGGAAGCAGTACAGGATCCGGTCGATCAGCACATACATAGAGAAAAACTATGATCATAAACTCCTGTTGAGCGAGTTGGCGCAAAGAGAAGGCCTGTCGCTGAATTATCTGTCTGCTTTTTTCAGCGAAAACTTCGGTATGTATTTTCAGGAGTATCTGCTTTCGCTCAGATGCACGAAGGCGAGAGAACTGCTCATGACGACGGATCTGAAACTGCTGGACATCTCCATGATGTGCGGGTTTTCCGATCCGAAGTATCTGCGCCGGGGGATCCGGAAACTCTACGGAACGGATGCGGCATCTCTCAGAAAAGAGAAGAAGCTGGAGCTGCGGACGGAAGAGGGAGATGAAATACGGGAAAGCGAACAGACGCTGTCGGGGAAAACGGCGCAGCTGTTCATGGATCATGCGGTGCGTTTCCTGCGGCACGAAGGAACGAATTGATTTGCGCTGAAGAGTGCAGTTTTGCCATAATGATTCTATGATCTGCCCGAAAGGAGAGAAAAGATATGCTCTTGGATGAGATACGGGAGAAAATAAGAATCAAAAAAGAGGCCGTCCTGGCGGATCCCGATGAGAAGGTAGAAGACAAACGGTTTTTTGTCACGATCGAAAAGGTGTTTCAGAACCGGGACGCGATACTGAAGACGCCCCGGTCTGTGATCCTTGGGACGCTGCTTGCAATAGGATATCCGTATGCTGAGACCCGGCCTCTGTACGATAAACTGATCGCAGAACTGAACCGTGTCTACAAATTGGTTGATCCGGAAGAACTGGATTATGCGCTGAAGAAGTTTGGCAAGAAGGAGTAACGCCGGATATAGAAACAGTCTGTGATACAAGAAATCAAAGATTCGCCCGCATAAGTGCTACACATCTTGCACAACGGGCGATTCTTTTTTAATATGGACTTGAAATTATGGAACGGAAGTGTCGTTTTCAGGGAAAGAAGACGGCTGTTTTGTGATGTGAAAGGATCCGTCCGGTCACGTTTGTTTATGAGGAGAACAGGTGAGTCGAGATGAAAAAAAGGGAAGCTTTGAACACGCAGGCAATGAATGAGAAACTGAAGGGAGATGTCTTTCCGTCAGATTGGGAGGACTTCTTGGATGAGGATATTCGTTCCTTTTTTGATGAACTGCTGTTTGAGAGCGGGCAGAAAAAAAGCGAGATCATACAGAAGGCGAACATTCCCCGTACCTACGGGTATCAGCTGATGGAAGGCCGCAGAAAAGGAAAAAGGGATTATTACATCCTGATCGGCATCGCGATGGGGCTTGACCTGAAGACGGTACAGCGGATGCTGGCGGTCACCAAATGCGGCGGACTGCATTCACTGATCAAGCGGGACGCGGCGATCATTTTTGCCATCAACCACGGGTACGATCCGATCCGGACATATGATTTTATGTGCGCGGTCGGCGTCGATCCGCTGGATGACGGAACAGAAATCTAAAAAAAATAGATTTGTATGCACAGAGCAAACCGGACCGAATCATTTCTGCTTTATCGTACAGATAAGGCCGAACAGACAGGAGTTTATTCAATGGAAAGATTCATGAGACATTTCAGACGCTGGATGAGTATCGGACTCATCTGCATTCTTTTCGTGCTGCAGGGCTGCAGAGCCGGATCCAGGATCGATCCGTCCGCGAAGGAGATCGCGAAACAGTCCGCTGCCGCCGGTTTTCTGGCGTCGCTGGTCGAAAAGAATTCCGGTTTCATCGGCAGCAACGAAAAAACAGAGCAGGCCTACTTGTACGACAATGCCATCACGCTGTATGCGCTTTCGGAAGCCGGGGCAGTGTGGCACGCGGAAAAACTGGCGGATGCGATCGTCTATGCGCAGGAACATGATCGGACTTTCCATGACGGAAGGCTGAGGAATGTGTATCTGTGCGGTGATCCCAGCGTTGATTCGGGACGTTCTGCCGCACGTGAGACGGTACCGCTCCCCGGTTTCTGGCGGAACGGAAAGTGGCAGGAAGATTATTATGCGGTCTCCACTTCGACCGGAAATATGGCGTGGACGATCCTCGCCTTGTGCAAGGCTTCGCAGATCGTGTCAGAGGAAAAAAGCGCTGCGTATGTGGCCGCAGCAGCGCGTGCCGCGGATTTCCTGCTTGAATTGGCTGCAGAGGAGGAAGGGTTCACCGCAGGATATGAAGGCTGGGACGAAGTGCAGACGAAGGTCAAGTATCAGTCCACGGAGCACAATATCGCGCTGACAGCTGCGTTCACCGTACTGGCGGACGCCATAGAGGGCACGGACCCACAGAAAGCCGAAGCGTACAGAGAGGCGGCCGGATCCGCTTACGCGTTTGTCCGGTCCATGTACGATCCGGATCTGCACTGCTTTTATACCGGAACGGAGGAGGACGGGACGACGGTCAATCAGGGCGTGATCCCGCTGGACGCAACTGCATTGTCCGTGCTTGCGTTCGGTGACGAGGCGGGCAGTGCAAAAGATATGCTCGACTTTGTGAAAACGAGCATGGCGGTCGGTCCGGGATTTGATTTCAGCGCCGGAGACCTTGACGGCATATGGAACGAAGGAACGGCGCAGATGGCGCTGTGCTATCTGGAACAGGGAATGCAGGACGAGTATAACGCGACGATGGGTTATCTGAAGACGCAGGAATATACGGACGGCGGAATCCCCGCTGCGGACAGGGACGGCGTTTCCACCGGGTTTGTTCTGAGCGGTACGGAGGAACTCTGGGAGTACGATAACGAGCTGAGCATCGGCGCGACAGGATGGTACGCGCTGGCGCAGCTGCAGGTCAATCCATTGGTGCACTGATGGCATAAACCGGAATGAAAAAGAGAAAGTCTTCACAAAAGCATATACCGGAAAGCCTGGGGAATACGGTATGCGGCGTCCGGCCGCATGTGTTCGCCCTGCTTCTGAATGCTGTGATCCATGTGCTGATCTGTGTTGCCTACGGCATACCGGCGAATCAGCTCTGGCGGTTCGTGCTGTCTTTCTTTTTCTTTATTTATCCCTTCTCCTTCGTGACGGATGTGCTCTGGTCCATGCGCCCGTCTGTCAGACGCATTCTGACCGGCGAAACGCGGATCAACAGGAAACACTATATGAATACCGCAAGGAGACAGGTCGAATCGGGACAGCTGCTCCCGGTCACGATCAGCATCCCGGTATACACAGAGGAAAATGCGGTCATCTTTGAGACCCTCAGACAGAGTCTAGCCGCAGTGCGCAGCTATCGCGCATACAGCTCCAGAGAGGCAAATGTTCTCGTGTCCGAAGACGGACTGGCGCCGCTGATGGGCGGGATCTGTACAAAAGAGAGCGTAGAGCGCCTCGTCCGCGCGTTTCACAGCGATCCGAAGAGCCTGACGCCGCAGGAAAGAAAGGCGGCGCAGCGGATCCTGTTTTACAGGGAAAACGGCATCGGTTTCATCGCGCGGCCTGCGAAAAACAGAGCGGGACTGTTCAAGAAAGCATCCAATCTGAATTACACGCTGCGGTTCGGCGATCTTGCGGCAAGAGGGATGGAATACGCCGCGGATGAAGTGGAAGCAAAGCTTTTTGAGGCGGGATATGCGGAGGGAGACTGCCGCACGCATGAGATCATTCTTTTGATGGACAAGGATTCCGGCATCAGGGAGGGGATCCTTGAATCCGTGGTGCCGGAGTTTGCCTTTGATGAACAGCTGGCATACGTGCAGTGTGCGACCAGAACGGTGAATCTGCGTGAAAACTACTATTCCAGAGCGACCGGGCATCTGACCAACGAACTGTTTCAGTTTACATGGCCGAGCAAAGCGCTGCAGGGATTCTTCGTGCCGCTTGCGGGGCATAATGTCATGATCCGGAAAAGTGTTCTGGAAAGAAGCGGCAGGTGGTCGGAAAACAAGGTGTCCGAAGATTTCGACCTGGCGATTCGCCTCTACGCAATGGGCTACCACGGGAAGTACGCCAAGATCTCAGGTCTGGAATTCACGGAGTACGCCAGTACGCACTTTGCGGAGGAAACGGGGAAACAGCGCAGATATGCCTACGGTCTGTTTGAAATGATGTTCGACGGAACCGTAAAGGCAGGCAGAACGCGGCCGTGCGATTTGCTGTTTATGATCCTGTACTTTTTCTCGATCGTCAACCAGGTGCTGCTTCTTCCGACCGTATTCTTCGAGTGCTATTTCGGAAACATCCATCTGCTTTGGGCGGGATTTCTGCTGTGCGACGCCTGTTTCATCCTGCTTCCATGGATCAGAGGGCTGGTCATGGGAAGAAACGTGCCGGGAGAGTACCGCATCAGCGTGATCAGTACGCTGGAAGTGGCGATCTCGTTCATCTGTCATTCGCTGTCGATCCTGTCCGGGGCAGTCACCTGGCTCCTGAACAAGTTCAGACGCAGAAAGCGCGCGTTTCCCTCGACCCGGGTAGGAGAAAACGACAGAGGAATCCGCGCGGGCATCAGGACGGTCATCGGATATATCCGCGGAACGTGGATCTTCATTCCGGTAGTCGTGCTCAGCGTAGACAGACTCTTCTATGTCATGACAAGACACGGTATCGGTACGGAATCCCGCATCGCATACAGCTTTATCTTTTTCAGTCTGGTCCTCGCGCCGGTCCTTTTCACGCCTGCTCTTTTCGGGGCCGGCCAAAAGGCGCAGAGGCAGGAAAGAAAACGCATATCTCAAAAGGACGGACAGACTGGCAGGAGGTGGATCATGGAACCTTCCATTCCGGAAGTCATGGAAACTGTTCCTGAAAAGGAACTCACGGAGGATGCCGCTGCATTCCTGAAAGGATACGATGCGTATCTGGCGGGTGAGGTGGCGGATGCGGAATTCCCGCGGGAGATCACGGATTCCTATGCAGTGGCGGGATGCCTGAAGAAAGAAGAGGACGGACGGAAGGAGACATGGTCTCTGAGGCGTCTCTCGGACGGGCTGCCTGCGATCCTTCGCATAACACACGACTATGCGCAGGAGGACGCTCTGGACGAGGCGGAAATACTGAGCCGCCTGAATCATCCGGGGATCCCCAGGGTATATGCTTCCTTCGAAAAAGGCGGCTGGCATTACCTGATACGCGAGTATATCGAAGGAAACACGCTGGACAGGATCGTTGAGAGAAAGGGTCCGCTGTCCGAAGAGGATGTTTTCAGGGTCGCGCAGGAATTGAGCGGGATCCTGAAGTATCTGCACGGACAGTCACCGCCTGTGATCCACAGGGATATCAAACCTCAGAACATCGTGCTGGGAAGGGACGGAAGCATCCATCTGATCGACTTCGGCATTGCGAGGACCCATAAAACGGGACAAAGACAGGATACGACTGTCGTACTGACACTGGACTATGCACCGCCGGAGCAGTACGGGTTTGACCAGTCGTCACCATTGACGGACATTTATGCGTTCGGAGTCGTGATGCTGTACTTGGCGACAGGCCAGGCGGCAAAACCGTCGCTTGAATCGGAGATCGTCAGCAACGATCTTCGCAGTCTGATCCGAAAATGCATCGCGTTTGATCCGCGTGACCGCATCCAGAGTGTGAACGAGATCGAACGGATGATCAGACGCAGGGCAAGAAAGCGTGCGGGAAAATATCTGAAAGTTGCGGGAATCGCGGCGGCGCTGGGTATTGTTGTTTTCGCGTTTTATGCCGCGGGAACGCTGACCGGTATCCGAAACGGAGACAGCTTGGGATACAGGACGGGGTACGATCAGGGTTATGTGGACGGATACAGAAACACGCCGATCCTCAGCCTGGGAGAAAGACCCGCGCCACCCAAAGACGGGAACCTGGCGTCAAATCTTCTGACGCCTTACGGCGCATACGCGCTGGAGTACGAGGACAATATCTATTATGTCCAAGACGGTGACATATTCAGAATGAAGGCGGACGGAACGGATGCGGAGTTGTTTGTCCGGGACGGATCCGCGGCAGGGATCAGCGCCTATAACGGCTGGCTGTATTATTCCTCGGAGTCGGATATCATACAGGTCAGCGTATACAACGGAGACGGGAACATCACGTACGGCGGGACAGACGGCTATCTGACCGTACTGGATGAAACCTACTATATCGTTACACCGGAAGAAGTGTATCTGTTCGATCTTTCAGACTGGTCGATCACACCGGTATCCTCCTCTTTGATAACGGATTATGCGCGCCGGGATGTGCCGGAGGAGGTGCTGGAACTCGTGGATGCGCAGAAACCGGCTCAGTACGGATACGGGAGCAGAGGAACGGTCATGCTCGACGGATATGATTCGCTGCTCTGGATGAGTGATCCGGAAGGAAGCATCAGATACAGGGTAACGAAAAACAGGGTGGAGGATTTCAATATCGCAGGAGAATGGATCTTCTATCACAACCTGGATGACGGGGGCAGCCTGTGGTGTGTCCGCTATGACGGAGCGGATGACCATAAGGCATGATGAAAAGGACGGAATCTATGCGGAAAACAGCGATACAATTTACGGAAGGAAAACGCATGTCGCTTGCGCAGATCATTGCGTCCGGCGGCCCGATGAAGCCGCGCAGGGCAATGGAGATCGCAAGAGCGCTGTGCGGAAGACTGAGAGAAGAAACAGACAAAACGGATGCCGGGCTGCCTGTGCTCCATCCGCAGGCTGTTCTTCTGTCTCCCGAGGGGACGATTGCCTTCTCGAAGACACCCGTTCCGGATTCTGCAAAAGAGATATACCTTCCCCCGGAGTACATCAGAGGCGTCACTTCAAGAGAAAGCGTTTCGATCTACGGACTGGGGATACTGCTTTTGTTCCTCGTTACGGGGAAGACGAGGAAAACACAAACAGACGCCGGGATCAGGAACCGGGCTTTGAAGACGGTGATCGACCGGTGCACATCGATCGATTCAAGGCGGCGCTTCCAGAGCCTGCATGAAGTCTACGCGTACCTCAACAGGGAACTCAGATTTCCGAGAAAGCGTATGCTGGGCATCCTGCTTGCGCTGGTCCTCTGTATCGCCGCGGCTGTCTCGGTTCATCTGTTCATCAGGGGCAGAACGCAGGGCGAAGCCGAGGGAAATGAGACAGGGTACAGAAACGGATACGGAAACGGTTATGAAGCAGGGCTTTCAGACGCGCCGGGGATCGGAATTGAAGATACGAAAATGCCTGAGATGTACGGGAATTTCCCAGGCAACCTGAATGCGGAGAACGGCGCGTTCGCTGTCAGCGGCGGTGATTATCTGTATTACGGAAATCAGGGCCGTCTCTGCAGAATGGATCCGTACAGCGGGGAGGTATCCGTACTTTGCGAGCATGAGACGGTCTCCGGGCTGAATTATTGGGACGGCAGCCTGTTCTATCTGACAGAGAATGCGCTCGTCAGAATGGATCCCGAAAGCGGAGAGGAAGAGACGGTCACCGAGAACATCGGCGGCAGATTCTGCATCTATAACGGAACATTGTTTCTTGAAGACGAAAAGAGTACGGGATACTTATACAGCATCGATGCGCAGACGCTGGAGATCAGACAGCTGAACGGCGGAACGGTCCACGATGCATTGAACGTGGCGGAAGCGAGCCTGTACTACGCGGATCCCGATAAAAACGGATACCTGTTCCGCAGCGATTATGACGGAGGGAATGCGGTCAGACTTCTGAGCAAACCCTGTATAGATCTGGACCTTTGCGGCGGGAGCGTGTACTGCCTCACATCGGACGGAGAAGAGAACGGCAGCATCGACATTCTGACGCATATGAACCAGGAGGGCGGCGACGCGGAAGCGGTGACCGGCAGACCTGTCAGGAGGTTTGTCGCGACAGAAAATGGAATCTTTTATCTGGATGCCGTGTCCGGCCAGCTTGAATGGATGACACCGGACGGTGATACGAGATACACGGTCTGCGCCGAGCGGATCGAAGAATTCAACGTTGCGGGAAGGTGGATCTTCTTCAGGAAAACGGGAGAGAACGCACTGTACCGTATGCGACTGGACGGGTCCGACATCGCCAGACTGTCTTCAGTCGAATAGAAAAACCAACTTTTAAGAAAAAACACAAAAAAAGGCAAAATGTATGCACAGGGCATACCTGCAGGTATGAAAACCGGGCCATACTGTTCATGAACTCAGGAGCGAACCGGAAAACCGGGACAGGAGGAACAGTATGGAAAACATCCTTTTGATCAGATTCAGTATCGAAAAACTGAACGAGCTTCCGGGACCGTATGCATTCCAGAAAGGATTCCTTGTAGGAAAGGCGGTGCCGGAGAGGTTTCTGAAAGGCTTGAAGGTGTTTGAGGGGGACACGCTGAAAACGCTTCAGGGTGAGGAGTATGTCACATTTGTTGCGATCGAAGGTGACTATGCGCTGCTGAAGGAAGAAATTGAACCCAGGATCGTTCTGAATGAAAGCATCGCGCAGAGAAAAGCGGAGCCGCTGGTCAGGATCGTAAATGAGATCAGAGGACCGATATCTGAAGTGAATCTGGCACAGGACGGAAGCGGAACGGAAAGCGAATGGTGCACCAAGGGATTTCTCTATGCATGGAATTGAAGCATTTGCGATTGTCACATAAACACAAAGAGCAGAGCAATGTCGAGGATGAATCATACTTACAGTAACAGGAGGAAAAAACATGGAAAGCAGATTTTGCAGTAAATGCGGAGCCCCGTTGAATCCGGGCGCAAAGTTCTGCGCGAAATGCGGCGCAGCAGTTATAAACAAAGCGGACATACCGGAACCTGCGATGACGGGTCAGCCTGTACAAATGCCGCAGCAGATACCGGATACAGTGACACAGGAACCATTCGTTCAGCCGCAGATGAACGCTGAACCTGCCGCTGAGAACAGGAAGAGCAAAAAGAAGAAATGGGTGATCCTTTCAATCATCCTTGCCGCTGTGCTCGTAATGTTCGTGATACCCGGAACGATCGCACTCATCATTCGAAGCCAGATCAGAAAACACAGCGGACCTGTACCACCAACATCGTTTGCTCAGACTGCGGAAGCAGAGCGCGACGAGGAAGAAGAGGAAGAAGAGAATGCAGCGGTAGACGCGAACTTCCCGGCAGGTGACTACAGCGGAGAAGTTGACGAAGACGGTGAGGATTCAGACGGCCTGAAACTTCCCGTTGCGGGTCCGGGCGAAAAAGTATATATCGGTTACGGCGAGCTTGAGGGAATCGGCCTGACAAAAATGGCCTTGGTTCTGTCGGAAGACAGGCAGAGCGTGCATGATATCGTGATCCTTCTGGATGGTATCAGCAGTCCGCTGGGTGGCTATAATGTTATGTTCTCCAATATGCAGACAAGTACGACGACAGAATATGATCTGCCTGCGACAGATGAAACTCTGGGGCAAAGTACGATTAAGGATATGCATATGGAAGGAGATTACATCTATGTGCGGTTGGATTATGTCTTTACAAACATCTCATTTGGCACATCAACTCAGGACCAGACGATTCCTTTGGGTGAAACGGAAATCTGGCTGAGAGAAGCAGGTTAAAAAAAAGACAATGATGCGCCCTGCGGCAAATGTCGCAGGGTTTATTCAATGTCAGGAGCCGCTCGGGAAACGTACAAAAAACATAGGCTCAGTTTACGTGAACACATTGCGGGAACTATAATTGTAGTAAAGAGCAGCAGAAACTGCTGAAAAGGGTTTATCTCTCGCAGCAGCGCGGAAGAAGACACTTTTCGTGCGCGGCAGAGAGGAAAGGAGAATATGATGGAAAAGAAAGTTTGGCTGATCACAGGCGCGAACCGGGGACTCGGACGTGCTTTTGCGGAAGAAGCACTGTCTCACGGTGACTGTGTCATTGCTGCAGCTCGCAGACCGGATCTTACAGATCCCTTCTATGCACACGAGAACGTTTTCTGCGTGAAAATGGAAGTTACAGATCCCGAAGAGGTGAAAGAAGGTGTCCGTCTGGGGGCTGAGCATTTCGGTAGGATCGATGTGCTGATCAACAATGCGGGATTTGGCTTCAATGCCGCAATGGAGGAAATCAGTGATGAAGAATTGCGAAAAATCGTGGAGACGGACTATTTCGGCGTAATCAGCGTTACAAAAGCAGTGCTTCCATATATGCGCGCTCAAAAGAGCGGCACGATTCTCAATCTGTCTTCGCTTGCCGGAATGAGAGGGGCGGCGGGAAGTTCCGCATACAACGCGGTGAAGTTCGCAATGGTCGGTCTTTCGGAGGCACTGAATCAGGAACTCAGCTATTGGAATATCCGCGTTGCGGCATTGTGCCCGGGACCGTTCAGGACGGACTTCAGGGATCCGTCTTCTATGATGAGCGCTGCAAATCCGATGAAAGAATACGACGGGACCCCGGCACATGAATCGATGATCCAGCTGCGCGCAGGGAATCACAAGCAGCCTGGTGATCCGAAGAAGGCGGCAGCGTTCGTGTACGATATAGTTCAGAAACCGAATCTGCCTGTTCATATTCTGTTAGGGAAAATGTGTCTGGAACTTGTGACGGCAAACCTGAAGAAGACGCTCGAAGAAATCGAATCCTACTACGACGCCGCAGCTGCAACTGATTATGATGAGTAAAATCTGAAACACGAAACCTACTGCAGTGTATTTGCATGTTAATTGTATATTTTACGGAGAATAACCGGGGCTATCACAAAAGCCCCGGTTATTCACTTTTCAGTCTTGCAAAAAGCGTACCAGTAAAGTTTTTGTCTGTTTATTCAAATCAGACTGATTTGCAACTGAATTGCGACAATAAGATCAGACAAAAGAAAACAAGTGCTTTTCTAAACAGGTTTTGATAGAACCTTCACTTCAGGACTCTTGAATGCGCATCAATACAAAGACGATGCATTTTAAATAAACCGCAATGAAAACTCATTGCGGCTTTATATTTGGTATTGTCATGAAGGCATTATTATTCTTTATTCCCGTGCTTGAATATTGTCTCATCATTGAATGTACCGTCACTGTAAATGCATTCTCCATCTACCTCGATTATGGGATCATGCACGTCAAAGTCAACATGTTCATCGGAATGAATGATCTCACCCCGCCGGCGATTGTTTCCAAGTGCTATATGGACACAATGAATCTGATGACTTCCGTCAACTTTCCAGCCGTACATATTGTTTTCCAGTGACGTGGTGGCAACAAGACCGATTTCATCGCACAGATCAGGCTTGGGTGATACTTCGTCGAGCAGAATCCGGAGCCGCTCAGCCTGCTTTTTATCCCCTGAAAAATCGACAAGATAGCTGTCTTTAAACACGAGTTTCATTGGTTCCCTGTACAGTTCACTGCAAGTGGGCATATTGGGACGAATGGGGAAGCCGCGCTGATTATGAGTGCGTTCTGAAGCGCCATCTGCTACTACTGTTCCGTTGACGGTCCCAAGGGAGGGAATGACAGCCACCTCGGAATAGAATGGAATGATTCCCATGACCGGGTACATCGCATCCACACCGAGATGCAGAGCACAGGTGAGATCGGTTCCGCGCTTGGTCGTGATGCGGATCTCCCGTGCGGATTGCAGCCAGGAATACAGTGCCAAAGCGCGTGTGCGGTTCGCCAGGACCTCTTCCTTATTAATGTTCCATTCTTCCATTCCTCCACTTTCAAGAGTGAACCTTTTGCTTTTTCCCAGAAGCGATGCGTCGCCCGCATCGATGGAACCGAGATAAGTCTGGAATCCTGTTTTGATTTGCGGCGTGGTCATAAAGGTAATGTCCGCATGCAGGATGGCCTGCTGCACCGGTTTCATAATCGGAATGTTATCATAGCCTTCCTGCCCGCCGTACATATCCACATCCAGAATGACAGGATGACACCCGCACTCTCTTGCCACGTCGCATAAGGCGCGCGCATTGGAATATGATTCGCTGTCAGCAATGACCACAATATTGTCGCCCTCTTTCGCCCCTGCGATTTCTTTTAAGACAAAAGTTGCGTTTTCACGGATTTTTGCCAAATCTTTGTAAATAAACATTTGTTACTGAAGCCTCCTTTTTTCAATAACCGAATGAAAGGAAAAAGAAGAATCGTACATACATCATATTAAACTAATTATATCATGAATATGATGAACAGAAGTAAGAAACGCACGGTTCAATTCATTCGAATTAAAAGGTTGTTTGTTCGGGGAAACAATAAAAGAAAAAGATGGATGCAGAACTACCAACACAGCAGAACAGATGCTGTAACTGCCGGTATAAAACTGTGGACTTCCTGAAACAGAGCTTATAGAATGAAGACTGGTTGGACTTAGGCGTGATCATTCATGTTCGAAAGTGATACTTGTATTTCGAAAAAAAGATTAATTCTTTTTCAAAGAAGCGGATTTGATTAAACCCAATGGTCCTCTTTTGCGTCTATATGGTGTAAAGCAAAGAAAAGGAGATTCGAAACCATGTTTTGTAGTTCATGCGGCAACCAGCTTCCTGACGGTGCAAGATTCTGCCCCAAATGCGGCGCGTCCCAGCAAGCAGTGGATGTGGAGGCGATTAGAAAGCCGGAAACTGTTTCTAACCCTGTGGCTTCTCAGCCGGCAAATGTACGTAAAACGGACACGAAAAAAACCAAACTGCCTTTGATCCTGGGTCTTGCGGGCGGCGGTGTTCTGATGGTCGCTCTGGCCGTGATTCTGGCAGTAGTTTTGATCGGCGGCAAAGGAGGCAGTAAAGGAAACAATTATGTTATCGTGGAAAATCCCGTCACCTATGTGGTGGATCAGGATGATTTCTTTGGTGAAGAACACTATCTTATCGCTTCCGACGGCAGACAAATGAGTCTGTACCACGGCGCGCCTGACACCATGATAACCGGCATGGAAAGCGGCTTTTTCCTGGATCGCCCGGATGACGCGGAATGGGGGACGGAGGAATATGATCGTCAAAGCCTGTATCATTACGGAAAAGACGGACTTGATCTGATCGCTGAAGATGTCCTTTACATACGTGATTCTGCGGACGGTACAGCGGTAGTTTACGCAACAACAGCGGGAATGATTTCGAGTTTTGATCAGACGCCTGTCCATATTCATGTCTGGAAGGATGGAAAAGACATGGATCTTGGCATGCTGGACAATTTTGATCAGTTCTGTATTTCTCCGGATGGTTCTTCGGTATTCTTTGCAGGTGAGGACGCTATTGAATACATCGCAGAGATCTGGACCGACGGGAAACGTGTCGAAACACTGGAAGATTTCGAAGAATCTGCGGTCATAGCGCTCTCAAACGACGGGAAAACACTGTTCTACTACAATAACGACTTTGACCGTCTGTATGCTTATGACAGCGGTGAGGAGATTCTCCTCGGCAGACAGGATTACTTTCAGTTCTCACCGAAGTATTTCAACGATGACTGCAAACAGATCCTGTTTGTCTGTGACGATGAAACCTATGTCTGGAATCAGGGAGACGATGATGCAACGCAGGTAGCGGACGAGGCGTTGTATCTGATTACACCTGCACATACACGCTTGTGGGGTATTTCGGTTGATACGTTCGAGCATTTTGTCGGTGTCAAAAATTTCCGCGACATCTTTTTACAGAACAACGATTCGGAATGCTATTATCTCGACAGCAAACTAGAACTTCATTCTGTGATCAGTGGCTACAGTATGCTACAGCTCGCAGATGATGGGAAAACGATTGTGGTCGCAAGACGGAACAATCTTTTCAAGTTTGACGGAACAAAAGAACATGATGATCTTGAAGATTCGATTGTCGCGGATGATGTCGTAGGCTTTCAGATGACACCGGATGCAGAGGACATCTATATAATCGATGATTATAACGATCTGTATTATGTACAGAGTCCCGGGAAGACCGCGCTTCTTGCGGAAAGCCTTGTGAATCCGAATTTTCAATATCCTGCCGCAAGTATGGATTATCGCGGACGTCTGTATTTTATAAGTGACGATGAACTGCATTACGCGGTGAAAGATACCGTTCAGACAGTTGAAGGGTTCGAAGGAACACCATCAGGAGTTTTTCCTTCCGGAAGTGTCATCTTTGTCCATAGCGATGTCGATTATGATGTTTACCGTTATGCGGTTCTTCCGGATGATACGATAATGCTGTCCAGTATCTGGTAAACACGAAGAACACAGGAGCCGTCTCATTAAAAAAAGATGAGACGGCTCCTGTGTTCTTCCTGATCAGGCAAATTCGTCCTCTACTTCGGTCTTGATCGTTTCCAGGTATCTGCGGATCTGCAGTTTCTGGGGACAGCGGCGTTCACACATTCCGCATTTGATGCAGTCAGACGGTTTTCCGTTGAGCTGTATCAGATTAAGGAAGTAGTTCCAGATATCACTGTCACTCTTCATGCCGAAACGCTTGAGATTGTTGTATACGGAAAAATAGTCAGGTATTGCAATCTTTTTCGGGCAGACAGGTGTACAGTAACGGCAAGCGGTGCAGGGAATCGCAGTTTGCGCGCGGAGGATTTTTCCTGCTTCGATACATGTTTCCTGTTCTTTTTGGGTCAGCGGGACAAACGATTTCATGTAGGAAATGTTGTCCGTCATCTGTTCCATCGTATTCATGCCGGATAATACGACCATGACATTCGGCTGTGATGCGGCAAAACGGATCGCCCATGAAGCGTTGGAAAAAGCAGGATCCATAGAACGCAGGAGATTCTCTGCGTCTTTGGGAAGATTCTGAAGGGAACCGCCTTTTACGGGTTCCATCACGATGATCGGCTTGTTGTATTTGACACAGACTTCCTGACATGCATGAGACTGAATGTTCTCGTCGGTCCAGTCACAGTAGTTGATCTGAAGCTGCACATATTCCAGCTCGGGATGTTCACTGAGAATACGGTCCAGTACTGCAGGTGAACCATGGAAAGACATGCCGATGTGTTTCGCGCGTCCATTGTTCTTCTGTTCAGTCAGGTATTCAAAGGCGTGCAGACGAACCATTTTGTCGTAATTGGCATCATTGAGCGCGTGAAGCCAGAGATAATCAAAGTAATCGACTCCGAGACGTTCAAGCATCTCCAGAACGAAACCTTCCATCTGATCCTCGCGTGTCAGGTTCATACAGGGAATCTTATCCGTGATCGTAAAACTGTCCCGGGGATAACGTTTGACGACACACTCACGGAAGGCACGCTCGCTTGCACCGTCTCCATAAATATAGGCGGTATCATAATAAGTAAAACCGTTGTTCATGAACTGATCCACAAGACTTTTGACCTGTTCCAGATCGATCTCATTATTCTTTTTAGGCAGACGCATGAGGCCAAAACCAAGTTTTTTCATTTCACTTACCTCCAGATATCATTTGGTGATGAGGTGATTTTATCAATAATTTTAGGCAAAACATACAAAAATTGACGGAATTTTGTTAAAATATTTGGGAAACATTAACGAGGAGAAATGGATCATGGCAATTCTGTCGCAAAAAGAGCTGATGCTTCGGGAATACATCAATAAGGAAAATGCGTTCCGGCATTTGCGGTATGATGAGGAGATGTATCCGTACGAACTGATGCGTCAGGGGGATATGCGCTCGGTTGAAGAAAGCCAGCGAGTCTTCTGGCAGTCAGGTACCACGGCCCATCTTGTTGATGACCCAGTTCAGAATCAGAAATATCTGTGTGTTTCGTCGATCACGATCGCAACAAGGATCGCGATCGAAAATGGAATGCCGGAAGAAGATGCACTGAATGCAAGCGATCTGTATATCCGAAAGATGGACGCGTGCAAAAGCGTTGAAGAAGTGTTGAATATCCACAAAGATATCATGGCGTTTTATACGGGCAAAATGGCGCAGATCCGGAAAAGCACTGCATACAGCAAACATGTCACATCGACCATGCAGTATATACGTGATCACCTGAACGAAGAGCTGAATCTTTCCGGGATCGCTTCATATGTTTGCTTGAATGCATCTTATCTTTCTGCGCTGTTCCATGAAGAGACCGGCATGACGGTGATGGATTATATACAGGAGTGCCGCGTCGAGTGGGCAGAGAACCTGCTCAGGTTTTCGGATTACAGTATCCTGGAAATATCCAATATCACGTCTTTTTCTTCGCAAAGCTATTTCGGTGCGGTTTTTAGAAAACGGACCGGTTTAACACCCGGGGAATACAGGAAAAAATACTACCGCAAGGGCGTTCTGCAGCGAAGAAAAGTAACAAAAGAAAGGAAGGGTGATCTGCTTGCGCTGGAATGAATACTATGGGAATTGATCAAGTCCAATTGTGTGTTGTATTTGCAACATGATTGAAGCAAGGTCAGAAAAACATCAGACGGAATCTGTACTGACAGGCTCATCAGGCAAATGACGTTCTGACGCAGCATTCAAACTGTGCCGGAAAAAGGAATTCTGGTATTCAATTGGGGTCATTCCTTCCAGCTTTTTGAAACAGCGGATGAAATAACTCTGGGAACTGAATGCAAGGATCTCACTAATCTGTGCAGATGTGAATTCCGAGTAACGAAGCATGTTCTTTGCAGTCTCGATTCTACGGCGCAGAATATAGTCACTGACTGCAAGGCCGGTTTCTTTCTTGAAGAGTGTAGAAAGGTAGCTTTCGCTTAACCCGACATAAATGCAAAGATGAGAAAGCCGGATTGGCTGATGCAGGTTCAAATCAATAAAGTCCATACACTGGAGAACGGGTTTTGAAAACACGTTTTCTTTTTTAATTGCGGCCATTTTGTTTGTGAAGTAAGCAAACATCTCATGATGCAATTTGAGGACCTCATCGACGCTGTTGAGTTTGTCCATCCTGTTGATGTAATAGTCACTTGACGTGTATGCTGTTTCGTTGTCTAGGCCGCCTTCGATAGCGAAACGTGTCGTTATCGTGACGCAGGCAACAAACAGGTATTTGATATTCCGCACGGGGTTGCCGCTCAGATGTCCGGTAAGATTTGAGCGGATTATGGCGTCTGCTTCCGGTATTGCTTTAGGATCACCTTTCTGCATCAGTATGTACTGTTTCATTTCCTCATCATAAAAATGATGTCTTTTATTGCTTTCCCGGTTGAGATAGGCAAGATATGCGATTCCGGTTTCGCGTTCATGTGTTCTCATAAGACTTTTATCACCTCAAACAACAAAATGATTTTACTATAAACAGAACAATAATGCTATATTCAAGCAATAAAGCGTACTAGAATCACATTATTCTTAAACACAGTGTCGAAGCGGGTGTTCCGCCAAGCTGGCCAGAAAACCGCAGATGATACAGAAGTAAAAGGAGAGATCATCAGTTATGAAAAAGATGCAGATAGGAATGACAGGGATTGAAGTGCCGGCAGTGGCAGTAGGATGCATGAGACTGGATGGTGTTGACCGGAAGAAAGGAGAAGCTTTGCTCCGCGGAGCGTTGGATATGGGGCTGAATTTCTTTGATCATGCAGACTTTTATGGTTATTGGAAAAACTATGTTGGTATATGTGAAGAACTTTTTGCTGAGTATCTTCCGATGACACCTGCACTTCGCGAGAAGATCGTGATCCAAACAAAATGTGGTGTAAAAATCGGACCGGACGGTAAAGGCGGCATGATGAATATCAGTTATGATTTTTCAAAAGACTATATCCTCAGGTGCGTGGAAGACTCTTTGAAACGCCTAAAGACAGATTATATCGATGGACTTCTTCTGCACATCCCGGATGCACTCGTGGAACCGGAGGAAGTTGCGGAAGCATTTGACCTTCTTGAGGAGCAGGGAAAAGTGCGTTATTTCGGTGTTTCCAACCATACGCCGATGCAGATAGAACTGTTGAAAAAATATGTGAAGCAGCCGATCTGTGTGAACCAGCAGAAACTGTCTCTCGGATATGCACCGATTATTTCGTCCGGTGAGTATGTATGCATGCCCGATGAACGCGCGTTGAGCTATGACATGGAATCTCTGAATTACGGCCGTTTAAATAGTATTACGATGCAGTGCTGGTCACCGTTCCACGGTGCAAAGGGCGGAATCATTCTGAACGAGGAAAAATATCCGGAGCTGAATGCTGTATTGGAGCAGATGGCTGAAAAATACGGCACAAGTAAAACGGCGATCTGTATTGCGTGGTTGCTGCGTCATCCTGCAAAACTGCAGCCTGTTACCGGAACTATGGATATTCAGCATCTAAAGGAGAGCGCGGATGGTATGGATATTACACTGGAGCATGATGACTGGTACAAACTGTGGATAGCAGCGGGAAACAATACGAGGGCATAATTATGGATCGTGAACAGTTGGCAAGAAAGTATCACAAAAGCGGTTGTAACTGCGCACAGGCAGTATATGGAGCATTTGCTGATCTGGCAGACAGAGAACCTGAGAAGGCAATGGAGGAGGCCCGATTCTGGGGCGGTGGCGCAAAGGTGAAATGCGGCGCGGTGTATGCTGCGGAACAGATTATCAATCAGTATGCAGGGGAACAGAAAAAACAGATTACGGACGAATTTGAAAAAGCATTCATTCGTGAAAACGGAGATTTGGAATGCAGGAAACTTCTGGCCTCGGGAAACAAATACCGAAAGACATGTAATGATTATGTAGGCGATGCCTCATCGATGCTCGTACAAGTACTTTCGGACAACGGGCTTTTATAAAGAGACTTGCTTGCAAGGAGATACTTTTGTGACGGCTCTTCCTGTTGTGAAACGCTGCAGTATTGTTGGAATCCTGTTGATCCTCTGGTATTGATATCTGTATTGACATCAGCATTTCGTATTACTATATCTAAAAATGTGCTAAGAAAGAGCGAGCGGTATGGAGAATCGGATCCCACCGGGTAACGACGTCTTAGCATTTTTTCGTTTTGTGCGATGTTGCTTTTCAGCGAGGGTTTCAACTGAAAAACAAAACAAAGAATACTGATCATCGGACAAATACATTTCTACATGATTGCTACAAGGTCATAAAATCATTGAAAAAAAGACAAAAGAAAAAAGCCTGTTTTCATTGATTTAACAGGCTTTTCGAGGTGGTCTGGGTCGAGGTCGATCCCTCCTGGAAACGCTGGGAAGAGAAACTGATGTTTGGACCGTTCATCCATCATGTGGGCGGCATCTACGGCGATTACGCCGATGTATTTGAAGAAGACGTCCGTTATCTCAACGATCCCCGCCGTGGCGTTAAAGTCAATCTGGAAACGCCTTATACTCCCGGACAGAAGTCTCTGTAAAACAGGATTTAAAGCAGAAAGCTGCAGGGTTTTAATAAGCCCTGCAGTTTTTCTATACTGCTTCTTCAGGATATCCAGTCACGTGAAGGCGATGAGACAGTGTAAAACGGATGAAACAATTGCCGTCAGTATTTGATATAGGTTTGATTTTTGCTGGTTGGCTTATCGGGCATTGTCATAAAAACCAATTTCTTGTCAAGAGCAGGGACAAGATATGTTTTGCGAAAACTGCTTCTGGAAGCGATGCCAAGCAGTTCCATCAACTGGTGGATGGTATAAGGGACATTGTATTCCATTGCATCGATCAGTTTTTGCACCTGCGGAGTGAGCAATGCGTTTTTCCCAGTAGACTGTTCAATTGCCCGATCCAGAGAAAGGTTGATCATATCCAGCATAAACTCAATGAACCGGTTTGAATTTCCTGCAACATGGCATGCGGCAATCGCATCATAATAGTCGTCCTGAAACTCCTGAATTCTGCTTTCAATCGGGATGTACTGAAAAAGCGGATTCCATAAAGACAGAAGTGCAGTCTGCCAAAGTCGGGCTATTCTTCCGTTTCCGTCGCTGAACGGATGGATAAAAACAAACTCGTAATGAAAAACCGAAGACAGGATAAGCGGGTGTATGGACTGCCGGGACTCCTTCATCCATGCAAACAGCTGCTGCATTAACTGCGGAACAAACTGAGGGGGAGGGGCCATGAAAATACATGTCTCTCCTTTGAAAACACCTTCATTGTGTGTACGGAATACTCCGGAATCCTGCAACAGGAGGTAGGTCATAATTCCATGTATCTTTTGAAGATCTTTCAGGGAGTATGGATCAAATTTGCCGAGCAAATCATAAGCTTTGTATGCGTTTTTGACTTCCTGAATCTCTCTTTCAGGCCCCATGACACTTTTTCCGTTGATGACGCCTTGGACTTCATCCACAGACAAGGAATTCGCCTCAATCGCAAGGGAGGAGTGTATCGATCGAATGCGGTTATTCCGACGAAGATATGGCTTTGTTTCAAAAGTCTTGTAACTTGAAATCTTACCGACTTTTTCAGCGATCTGCCCTGTCAGTAATATCATATTATTTGTCAGTGAAAACGGCGGGTGATTCTTCTCCATGTCAAACACCTCCATTGATACCATTTTATCAGAAAAAGAAGATGGCTTCAATCATCATGTGTGTTATCATAGGTCATTTCATGTTATATTACACAAGAATGAAAGATCATAAGTCATATCATGGGCTATTTCATGTGGATTTGTATGATTCAATGAAAGACGATACAGTTTAAATGGGTACAGATTCATCACGTGAATTCAGATGGAAGAGTTGAACCTTATGATGTTTTGTGTCCGAGGCAAAAGAAGCATATACTTACATTGCCTGCATTGCAACAGAAATCGCACTTTCCATTACAGGCGTAAACGTGTATTACTGTATGACAAACGACGAATTCGACGCGGATGCATGGTGTGACAAGTTCTGTAATGAAGAATTGCACGAAATGCTTCTGAAATGGTATATCTCCTGAAAGATAATCCGAGTATGAATGAAACTTCGGGGCAGGAGCATCAGTTGACAGAAGGAAACAGGTTCAAAATTTTAGAACAGAATAATTAAGGCAGAGGTGTTTTGAAATGAAGTACAGGAAACTGGGCAATACCGGAATGGAAGTCAGCGTGGTTGGTATAGGCTGCGAAGGCATGTTGGAGGACAACTGCGCCATGACAACAAAACTGTTTGATGAGGCAGAAAAACTCGGAATCAATTATTTCGACCTGTATGCTTCGGATCCTGAGTTGCGCGCAGCCGTCGGAAAGGCGCTGAAAGGACGGAGAGAAAAGTTCTATATCCAGTCGCATCTTTGTTCTGTCTGGAAGAATGGGCAGTATCTTCGTACCCGCAACGTTCAGGAGGCACAAGCGGGATTTGAAGAGATGCTGAAACTCCTCGGTACGGATTACATTGATGTCGGCATGATACATTATTGTGATGCGATGAAGGACTGGGAGGAAATCGTGAATAACGGGATCCTGGACTTTGCGCGTGAATTAAAGAAAGAGGGAAGGATCCGCCATATCGGGCTTTCCAGCCACAATCCGCTTGTGGCGGAGCGTGCGGTAAAAGAAGGCGGGATCGAAGTCCTGATGTTTGCGGTAAACCCGTGTTACGATCTGCAGCCTGCAGGCGAAGATGTGGAGCAGCTTTGGGAGGACGAGGCCTATGAAAAGCATCTTACGAACATGGATGCGGACAGACATCGCCTTTATGAGACCTGTCAGAATATGGGCGTCGGCATCACGGTCATGAAAGCGTTCGGGGGCGGAGATCTCCTGGATGCAGAACTGTCACCGGCAAAGGCGGCGCTTACAGTCAATCAGTGCATTCATTATGCATTGTCAAGACCGGCAGTCGGTGTTGTGCTTGCAGGTGCGCATAACGTTGAACAGCTCAGGGAAAGCGCTTCTTACTGTGAGGCGTCCGATGAAGAAAAGGATTTTGCAGATGCTTTTGCGAGTTTTCCCAGAATCAGCTGGACAGGGCACTGCATGTACTGCAGCCATTGTGAGCCGTGTCCGATGCACATCGACATTGCAATGGTGACAAAGCTTCTGAATCTTGCAGAAGCACAGAAAGAGCTTCCGGAGACGGTCCGGGAGCATTATAAAGTGTTGGAAAGGCATGCTTCAGACTGTATTCAATGCGGCGCTTGTGAAACAAGATGTCCCTTCGGAGTTGAGATTCGGGAAAACATGCAGAAAGCAAGAGAGGTATTTGGTTTCTGAATGAATTGAAAAAGCTGCGGGTTACGTCCTGCAGCTTTTTGCTTCTCCGGATTCAGTGATCATTCTTCTGATTATCATATCTAAAGTTTGAATTACACAGAGAACACGCTATCGTTTGCCTGAATTCTGTGATACCAAACAAGCCCCATTATCTATGTTTACAACATATTTACTACAGGGTTAGAAAACCATCGAAATAAAGGACAAAGGAAAAAGCCTGTTTTCATTGATTTAACAGGCTTTTTGATGTGGTCTGGGTGAGAGGACTTGAACCTCCGGCCTCTTGAACCCCATTCAAGCACGCTACCAAACTGCGCCACACCCAGATGACAAAAAAGATAGTAACACCCCCTATATTAAATGTCAAGTAAAACATTCTTGTTGTGGCTGATGGAACAAATGGCACACGAATGGTGAATAAACCGGACAAGGATTGTTCTTCATGGCGTAAAGTGCAAACGAGAGCGTTTCATTATATCCTCCAGATAATCTGGTGTTATAAAAACAAAAACTCTTCATGGATCCCATGATGAGTTTTTGTTTTTTAAGTATTCATAGTATTAATTAAAAACATTATTAACTTTTATATTCAATTAATAGAAATTTATATATAATAAATATATATGCTCAGCTGTTAATAGACATCATTGAGTGTTGGTGCTTTGCAAAGGAGAGGACTGTATGGAGAGGAATAAGAGAATTCGTATTGCTGCTCTTATGGCATTGTTTTTGATCGTACTGGCTGTAGGGATTGTGGCAATCATGCCTGCGCATCAGGTACATGCTGCTGAAGGCACGAGAGCAACGACCGAAGTGAAAGCATATCCCACCGAGTTTCTGAATGGGAAAAAGTATTTGGACGGATCACAAATGCAGCTTCTTTCAAGCAGCGGAGAAGTTCTGGAAGAATGGACAAGCAGTGCCGATGGACCGCATATCATTGAATATCCGCTGATTCTGGATGAAACATATGTCCTGCATCAGGTCACGGCTCCGGACGGTTATACTCAGGAGTACGAGGCAGATGAAGATTTAGGTATACCGGCCGGCAGCTTTGATGTGAATTATACGATCGGATACGATACGACATTTTATCTGACTGCAGATGCGGAAGGGAAGGAAACGGTTCATTATTCCTATTATCGCTATCTGTTCCGGAATAATTACGGAGAAAAAGTGTTTAGAGGAGTCTTTGAAGACAAATCGTCGGATCAGGTAATGGTCATCGACTATAGATCCCGTACGATGGAAATTGGAAAAGAAGTTCTTGGAAATGCCGGAGATACGGAGGAGTATTTTGAAATCATCCTTGAAATCCCGAGAGGTATTCCGGGACAGATCATGAAGGTGGATCTTTCCAATGCGGATTCATCAAAGAACCCTGCGACCATCACGATCCCGGAAGACGGAGTTTTGAAGGCGTCTTTCTGGCTCAAAGACGGACAGTCGATCAAGCTGGATGGATTTCCGCTGTACGGCGGTGATTACTATACTGTGTCAGAGAATAATGAAACGCTGAACGCTGAAGGATATATCACAAGGATCCTCGCGGCGGAAACCATGGATCAGGTCGAATCAGATTCGCTGATCATACAGGGAATCAATTTGATATCGAAGAATGAGCCTTCCAATTCTTCTCCGGTGGTTGTAGCCTGTTCCAACGGTATCCTTGATCGCTTCCTGGGATGGATTCCTGCGCAGGAAGTTTATGCCGCAGGTGAATCAACAGATCAGGAATCAACCATTCAGTATGAAGTAACCGAAAAAGCGATCGAGAATATGTCGGACTACGCAACGGAAGATATGTTTACAGTTGAAGATCCGGTCGTAGAGATAGAAGGCATAAGGAATCCTTTGTTGGAAACGCTTGGTTTTGTGCATGAATATGGGTATTTCATCATTAATGATACTTTGTCAGACGGCAGCGGGACAAACCGCACGGTCTCTAAAGGGAGGTTTCCGGGAAGCTATGTATATCCGCGTGTTCCGTTGATCAGTCTAGCTGAAAACGGTGTATTCGGTGATGCGCACATCCTTTTCATCAACAGACGCGACGGCGTGCCTGTTGAGAAACAGGACGAAGAAGGGGAGCTTCTTCCGGGAAGCAGTCTTCAGATCCTCGACGCGAGCGGAGAAGTGGTGCATGAGTTTACATCTACGGATAAGCCTGCGATGATCGTCGGACTTGCACCCGGAGACTACAAACTGCACGAGGTGAGTGCGCCTGCAGGTTATTTAACGGCAGAGGACGTCAGTTTCACAGTGGAGGACCTGGAAACGGTCGAAACGGTGACGATGACTGACCCGAAGGATCCTTCCGCACCGCCGGAGGAAAAGGTCCCGGCTACTGGTGACCATATCGCGTTCCTGTTGCCGGTAGCGATGCTGATGGTTTCCGGAGTTGCTGTGACCCTTGCGCTGCGCCGCAGACAGAATAATGGATAAGCGCACAGAAGTGAAATCAAAAGCCATGCCTATACAGGTGTGGCTTTTTTTCAAACCATCGCCGCCCGGTGAAAGGTCTGTGCCGGGGTGCTGCCGGAGAATACACCGCATGATGGCTTTTCAAGACTGTTTTTGTTATGAATCAAAACAACGGTATGGTAGAATGTTTTAAAAGACGGAACGCACTCACTGATACCCATATGCATTTGGAGGAAAAACATGAATAGAGAGGATTTTAAAAACCCGCAGAGGGTAGCGGCTCTTGACGAGGCGCAGGTACCGCTCTGGTTCTGGAATGACGTCCTGACACCGGAGGAACTGGCCAGGCAGCTGAAACTGATGACGGAAGCAGGAATCAAATGCAATTCACCGCATGCGAGGACAGGCTTTCAGGGCGGTTATCTCGACGAGGCGTGGATGTCACATATCCAAACGGTACTTGCGTACAAAAGGGAGAACAACGAGAAGGCCTGGCTGTATGACGAGTTCAACTGGCCGGCGGGAAGCGCGAACGGAGAAGTGCCGAAGCATGAGGAGTTCCGCGAAAAGTTTCTGACGCTTCAGGAATTCCATGTTCCGGCAAACACGAGATTCCGCAGACAGCCGGAGCAGATCTCAAACGCGGCTTCGTTCTCCATGGAAAATGAGGTTTTGAGTTTCGGAAAAAAGAAACATATTGATAATATCTTCCTGTTTGACGAAGAAACGATGGAGCCGTTGGATATCACGTTGTATCAGCCGGATGACCTTTCAGGCGTACCGTATAATATGTCAGAGGGAGATTTTGAACTGTTCCGCAACCGTCCGACAATTGTCATCGAGGCGAAGATCTCGACGGAGATGACGATGGGTGAGGGGATCCTGACACCGGATTATCTGAACGACGAGGCTACGAAGCATTTTCTGGATGTGACGTATGAAGCGTATTATAAAACGTTCCCCGATGACTTCGGCACCGTCATCACAGCGAGTTTCAATGACGAGACGCGTTTCTGCCATGCGTTCCCGTGGACGCAGAAACTCCAGGAGGAATTCAAGAAGCGGTTCGGCTATGATCTCATTCCGCATCTGCCGGATCTGATTCTTCCCGGAGAGGAAGCGGGAAGGACGCGATGCCTTTATTTCGATCTTTTGGCGGAACTGTACAGAAAGAACTATCATAAGATGATCCGTGACTGGTGCGAGGCGCATCATATCGACTACGCACCGCATCTTCTGGGTGAAGAGACGATGGCGGGACAGGTCCGGTTCTCCGGCGAATACATGCGCCAGACACGCGAGGTCTCGCGGCCGTGCGTCGATCATCTGGGAAGAGGGATCGGGAGCCTGAACCTTCGCTATGCGGCTTCCGCGGCGGAACTGTATGGAAAGAAAGGCCTTGCATGCGAGACGTTTGCAGCCTGCGGATGGGAACTGACCTACGAGGAATACCGCCGCATGACGCTGTGGCTCTTCTCGCAGGGTGTCAAAACGCTGGTCAATCACGGATTCTTTTATTCGACGGAAGGGATCCGGGCGCACGACTGGCCGCCTTCCGAGTTCTTCCAGTGGCAGGGCTGGCCGAGAATGGGAGAGGCGAACGCCATGACGAGACGGCTTTACGGCATGCTTGTGGACGCGACACGCCTTTCCGATGTGCTCGTCTATCATCCGACGGAGACGTACTGGCTGCATTATCTGGCGGATCAGGGATTCAAACACGGCTATCATATGGGCGCACTGGTCAAAGACGAGACAGCGATGCGGATCGACAGGGATGAGCAGATCCTTTTGAACACGATGCAGCAGGAGAACAGGGATTTCACCATGTTCTGCAGTGATGCAGCGGATCAGTTTGAGGTCCGGGACGGAAAACTTGTCCAGAAAACGACCGGGCAGAGCTTTTCCGTGTTCGTGGTGCCGTTCTGTGAGGTCATGCCTGTCGAAAGTGCGAAACTGCTTCTGGACTTCACAAAAGCCGGAGGAACGGTCCTCTTTGTGCAGTCGGTCCCGCATCTTGGAATGATGAAACAGGACGATGAAACGGTCTGTCAAATCATGGAGGAGATGCTGAAAGAGGAATCTGTCTGCGTGATCGAAGATTTTGATGTGAATGCCATCATCGACAGGATCAGTGAGAAAGCACCGATGCGGCTTCGGATCCTGAGCGGAAACGGGACATGCAAAAAGAATAAGCTGCACTATCCCGCATGGGTGATCGATCCCTATATGCATACAGGCGAAAACATGACGGGGATCTCCTGGTCGGCCTGGAGGGAAGAAGATGAGACACGGTATCTTATCATCAATTACGGCGACCGGAAAGAAAGCATTGCCGTCAGGTGTATTGCTTCTGTTATCCCTCAGATCTGGGATCCTGTTACCGGAGAGGTATGGGACGCGGATGTGACACTTGCGGACAGTCAGAAATTTGAAGTGAAGGTGGATGTGGAACCCGGATGCGGTCTTTTCCTGATCGCGAAGGAATAAGTGAACAAGCAAAACGGAGTCCCTGCCGGAAACGGCAGGGGTTCTGTTATGGGAAATGCGTAAACCTTAGTAATGCAGTTCTGAAAAGCTCGGTACAGGCGGGAAACCCGGCATTCATTCACTTCATATCGATATACAGGAAAGTATGTTTCGCAATATAATAAAGACAGAAAGAAATCGTGAGGGAAAGGAGACCGTTTCATGATGTACGCTCTGATACCTGCCTGTATCTGTCTCGCAGCGGTGTTTCTCTGGCGGGAAAGCAAAAAGGACTACGTTACCGCGGCCGTTCTGAAGGGACTGGCGTCAGCCTGCTTTGTCGTTCTGGGGTTCCTGCTCGCCGGCGGGACTGGGAAGGCGAAACTGATCGTTGCCGGTCTTGTTCTGGGATGCATCGCGGATGTGCTGCTGAACCTGCGCTATGTGTTCGCGAAAAAGGGACAGATCGTTTTTCTTGCCGGGATCGCTGTCTTTCTGGGCGGGCATATCCTTTATCTGATCGCCGCCATGCAGGGGACCGGGTACTGGTGGATCTGTATCCTTGCCGCCGCTGTTCTGACTGCGCTTCTCATGTGGCAGCTTTTCAAACGCATCACTGCCAAGAAGGCGTTCAAGATCTTCGGAGTGGTCTATATCGGCGCGATCATGCTGCTGAACTGCGTCGCGGCTGCCAATCTGATCGCATCACCGGGTGCGCATACAGCGTTCTTTGCTGCCGGTTCGTTCCTGTTCCTGATCAGCGACATTATCCTGATCCTGAACACTTTCGGGAAAGAGACGAAACAGAGTCTGCGTATCGCCAATATCGGTCTGTACTATGCCGGTCAGATCCTGATCGCGTTGAGCCTGCTGTTTCTGACATGAAAAAACAGGCTACGGATACTTGACAGTCCGTGTCGGGAAAGACAGAATACGCTTGAAAACACCCGGAAAGGAGAGACGTGCGAAATGAAAAAAACACTTACGGTCCTGCTGTTCTGCGCGCTTGTGCTGGTGATGTTCACCGGATGCGGAAAGAAAGTGCAGGAAGTGGAGGAAGCTGTGGAGGAAGCGGCGCAGCAGGTGGAAGAGGTCGCTGAAACGGTGGAAGCAGAAGTGGAAGAAGCCGTAGAGGAAGTGGAGCAGGCAGTGGAAGAGGTCACGGAACCCGCTCCCGAACTTACGACCGAATTTGAACCCATCGAATACCACGGCCGCGTCGTGGAGTATGATCACTGCGAGCTTGCGGAAGACGATGACGGTGAGTTCCAGTTCCTTGTCTATTTCAAATACACAAACAACGGCGACAAGGCGCAGTCCTTCAGCATGGGCCTGGATGTGCAGGTTTACAGTGAAGGCGAGGAAGTAGAGGAGGTATGGCCTCCGGTCAATGACGAAGCCATCGACCGTTATGATGCCGAGATCGAGGTCGGCGAAACGGTGCTGGTCGCAAACGCGTATGAGTATCCGTCCAGCTTCCCTGTCACGATCAAAGTGGATCCCTGGTATGACGTGGGCGACGTGCCGCTGATGGAGATCGTGGTCGAGCCGTAAAAAAGAACAACAATGATGAAGAAAGAGCACAGACTGTGCTCTTTTTTGTGTAAAAAGATGCCGCATGGCTGGATTTGAAGAGGGACCATGCGGCGTTGGAAAAGGGAAAAGTATGATCAGTTGTTTCGTTTATCGCCCCAGAAGAACACGGCGATGGTGCCGGGGCCGGTATGCGCGCCGATCGTGGCGCCGATGGGGAAGATCTGCACTTTGCCGTCCTTCAGTTTCGGGAAAGCTTCCTCGATCAGACGCGCGGTGAGCGCGGTGTCCTCATCGATCATGGAGTGGCTGATGTAACAGGCGCCGGAATAATTCTCGCGGTCCTGCGCGAACTCCTTCATCTTCTGGACTGCGCGGCGGATGGCTTTCTTTCTGCCGGGCATTTTCTCTCTTGGCGTGAGGCGTCCTTTGTAGTCGACGTTGAGCAGGGGGCAGATCTTCAGAAGCTGCCCGACGAATCCCTCCGCCTTGGTGATGCGGCCGCCGCGGATATAGAAGGTCAGATCCGTGGAGAAGAACCAGTGGTGCAGGTTCAGCTTGTGATCCTCGACCCACACATGCAGTTCCTCCAGACTCATGCCTTCGTCTCTTCTGTCTGCCATTGCGGTCATGATGAGGCCGTAACCGCTGGAGGCTGCGAGGGAATCGACGACATAGAGCTTGCGGTCGGGATACTTCTCCTTCAGCTCATCCCGCGCGGCGCAGGCGGAGTTGTACGCGCCTGAGATCCCGCTGGAAAGAGAGACATGGATGACATCCTTTCCCTCACGGAGAAAGGATTCGAAGTATTCCAGAAATTCGCCCATGGAAGGCTGTGAGGTCTTCGTCTGCGCGCCGTCGATCATCATCTGAAACAGTTTTTCGGAAGGCAGGGAAAGACCCATGTCGTCAGGGTAGGTGGTTTCATCCACGAGCACATGGAAATTGATAAAGGAAAGATCCCGCTCCTGCATGATCGTGCGGTCCAGATCGCAGGAAGAACAGCAGGAAATAATGTAATCGCTCATAATTCAAAACTCCATAAAATGTAATATGGAATATTATATCATGGAACACAGGGAAATACTACTGATACGGAAGGTTTCTGCGAAGAAAAGAGAAAAAGGGAAAAAGCGCATAATTCACTGCGCCAAAAGGGCGGGAACGGGCGAAAAGAAGTGCTTCCGCCTTGTTTCCGAGGCCTGTCTGGGGTACAATAATAGGCGGACAAAACGTCCGCATGACAACAAAAAACAGCCGGAGCGAAGGGCTCCGGGTGAGATCAGACAGGAGGATCACAATGAGCAGTATCTTTGATATCTCAGGCAAAAAGGCAATCGTGACCGGCGCCGCGCAGGGCCTTGGAAACGGCATGGCGGCGGGCCTCATGAAAGAGGGCGTGGAAGTCGTTCTTTTCGACATCAACCCCAAGGTGAAGGACGTGGCGGAAGGCTTCGTGAACGACGGCTACAAATGCCACGCTGTCGTCGTGAATCTGGGCGACCAGGCAGACCGCGAGCGTGCGTTCGACGAGGCGCTTGAGATGCTGGGCGGCAGACTGGATATCATCGTGACCGCGGCTGGGATCCAGAGAAGACATAAGAGCGAGGAGTTCCCGCTGGAAGACTGGAACCTGGTGCTGAACGTCAACCTGACCGCAGTGTTCGCACTGGATCAGCTGGCGGCGCGCGTCATGCTCAAACAGGGCAGCGGCAAGATCATCAACATCGCGTCCATGCTGAGCTATTTCGGCGGTTTCACCGTTCCCGCATACGCGGCGAGCAAGGGCGGCGTCGCGCAGATCACCAAGGCGTTCGCCAACGAGTGGGCGAGCAAGGGCATCAACGTCAACGCGATCGCTCCCGGCTATATGGCCACCGAGATGAACGTTGCGCTGATCAACGACGAGGTCCGCAACACCGAGATCCTCTCCAGGATCCCCGCAAAGCGCTGGGGCACGCCTGAGGATGTGGCGGGTGTCGCGTGCTTCCTGGCCTCTCCGGCTTCGGATTACCTCAACGGCGCGATCATCCCATGTGACGGAGGATACCTGAGCAGATGAGTCAGTGCCAGATCGGAGTTTTCGGCCTTGGCGTCATGGGCAGTTCATTGGCGGAGAATTTTCTCCGCCATGGTTTTACTGTTGCGCTTTACAGCCGTGAACAGAGCGAACGAGAACGCTTTGCGAAAAGAGATGTTTCCGGTTATGAGATGACAGGTGACCTGTCATCTTTTGTTGCGCATTTGCAGAAGCCGCGCAGGATCATCATGATGATCACGGCGGGGCCAGCCGTTGACGCGGTGATGCAGAGCCTGAAGCCCCTTCTTGAGGAAGGAGATATCCTGGTGGACGGAGGAAACTCCTACTACGAGGATACGAACAGAAGAACAGAGGAATACGCGGCGGCCGGTCTGCATTTCGTGGGCATGGGCGTGTCCGGCGGTGAGGAAGGCGCGCTTCACGGCCCCAGTCTCATGGTAGGCGGGTCTGACGAGGCGTATGAAGTGCTGGAGCCGTATCTGACTGCGATCGCGGCGAAGGCGGGAGACACCGTCTGCTGCGGGCACGTGGGCACGCGTGGCGCGGGACACTACGTCAAGATGGTCCACAACGGGATCGAATACGGCGTGATGGAGCTCATCGCGGAAGTCTGGCAGATGATGCATCAGGGCCTCGGGATCGCGCAGGAGGACATTGCGGAGTTCTTCGACAGCATGTCCGGGACGCGTCTGGATTCCTATCTCGCGGAGATCGCGGCAAAGGTGCTGCGCTATCTGGACGAGGACGAGCTTCCCCTGATCGAGAAGATCCGGCCGGTCGCCATGCAGAAGGGGACCGGAAAATGGACGTCGCTTGAGAGCATCGACCGCGGTGTCTATCTGCCGACGATCATCGAGTCCGCGTCGATCCGCGCTTTCTCCCAGCACAGGGAGGAATATAAGGGATACGGCAAGGGAAAAACACGTCCCGCATTCCAGGATCCTTCCTATGATTCCATGCGCAACGCCTTGTATCTGGGCACGCTGATCTGCTACGCGCAGGGTCTCAGCCTCATCAGAAAGGCGTCGCAGGACCTCGGGTTCGATATCCCGATGGCCCAGACGGTCTCTCTTTGGAAAGGCGGCTGTATCATCCGCTCCAGGATGCTGCAGGATATCGAGGCGGCCTATCTGAACGAGCCGGAGACGGAGAATCTGCTCTTTGCAGCGCCGTTCAGAGGCTTAAAGAACGAGCGCGCGGATATGGGACGACTGGCGCGTGTCGCCATCGAGGCGCACATTCCGGTGCCCGCCTTCGCATCCGCAGTGACCTATTACGACGCATGCATGGCGCCGGAGCTTCCGCTTGCCATGGTGCAGGCGCTGCGCGACTGTTTCGGCGCGCACACCTATGAGCGCAAAGACAGGGAAGGAGCGTTCCATACGTTATGGGAGAAGTAACCGTTCTGGTCCTGGAGTCCAGCACCAGTTCTGCCAAGGCGCTTCTGTATTCCTCCGTACGCGGACAGATCCGCACGAAGACCCGCCCATACGGCAGGATGTACGAAGACATCACGATCCACGACGCGGAAAAGGTCTTTCAGGAGACTGCCGCTCTGGGAAAAGAAGTTCTGCAGGGCGAGCATGCGGACGTGATCGCGCTGTCCGGGACATGGCACAGCGTGATGCTGACCGAAGAAGACGGCACGCCGGTCACGCCGGTGCGCGAGTGGTCCAACACGGAAGCGTCGGATCTTTGCCGCGCCCAGCGCAGGGACGCGGACTACGCCCGCGCGTACTACCACAGGACGGGCTGCATGGTGAGCGCCATCTATCCGTTCTTCAAGCTGCGCATGCTGAAGGAAAGAGGATACGATCTTTCCCGGTACCGCGTGATGGGACAGGGCTCCTACAACGGGTTCCGGCTCACGGGACGCTTTGAGGTCACGGACTGCATGGCGTCAGGATCCGGCCTTCTCAACACGCATGAAAAGACTTATGACAGGGAAGCGCTGAAGGAGCTCGGGATCTGCGAGGATCAGCTCGGAAAGCTCATCTCCTTCAGGGACACGGCGCCTCTGACGGTCGAAGGCGCGGCGCTGCTCGGCACGGACGCGGGGATCCCCGTGGTCGCGGCAGGCTCCGACGGGGGCCTCAACCAGGTGGGGGCAGGCGCGCTGAAGGAAGGCGTCATGACGTTCTCCGTCGGGACGAGCGGCGCGATCCGCCTTGCGACGCAGCAGCCGATCCTGCCTGAGGATCCGGGGACCTGGTGCTACCTTTCCCCGGTGGGATATCTCTCCGGCGCGGCGACGTCCGGCTGCTGCAACTGCATCGACTGGTGCAGGGAGAAATTGTTTCCGAAGGATATGTCCTACGCGGACATCGAGGCGGGATTCACCGGAAAGGAGACGGAGCCGGTGTTCCTTCCGTTCCTGTTCGGGGAACGCTGTCCCGGATGGCGTGACGAGCGTCAGGGCGGCTTCGTTGACGTGAAGGGCTATCATGATGCGTACGACCTGTACCGCGCGGTGCAGGAGGGGACGCTGATGAACCTGTATCACTGCTACAGGATGCTGGTGAAAGAGAACGGGAGACCGAACCGTATCATGCTGTCCGGCGGGATCCTGGCATCGAAGAGATGGACGCAGATGTGCGCGGACCTGTTCGGAGAGGACATGGAGATCGCGGATCTGGACCAGAGCTCGATCCTGGGCGGCGCGGTGCTCGGACTCACAGTTGCCGGAGCACTGGAGAGACCGGAGGACTTTGAGGTGCATATCGAACGAACGGTGCATCCGGATCCGTCGATGAGAAACAGCTACGATGACAAGTTCGCGAGGTACCTGGACTGGTACGCGCGGACCTGACATACAAAATGATTCAGACAACGCCGCACAGGGCGGCAGAATACACGGAGGACAGAATGATGGATGTTATGGAAAAGGTCAGGGAACTGAAGATCCTGCCTGTGATCAAGATCGACGACGCAAAAGACGCGCTGCCTCTGGCAAAAGCGCTGATCGATGGGGGACTTCCGGCGGCGGAAGTCACGTTCCGTACAGACGCGGCGGAGGAATCGATCCGCGCGATCTGCGCGGCTTACCCCGACATGCTGGTCGGCGCAGGCTCCCTTACGAGCGTGGAGCAGGCGAAGGCGGCATACGCGGCCGGCGCAAAGTTTTTCGTTTCCGCGGGCTTCCACAGGGGCGTCGCGGAATACGCGACGGAAAACGGGATCCCGTATTTCCCGGGGATCTGCACGCCTTCCGAGCTCATGTGGCTCGTGGAGTTCGGTCTTCCCGTCGCAAAGTTCTTCCCGGCGGGACAGATGGGCGGTGTCAAGACGATCAAGGCGATCGCAGCTGCGTTCCCGAACATGCTCTTCATGCCCACAGGCGGCGTGAACGCGGCGAATATCAAGGAGTATCTGGCATATGAGAAGATCATCGCCTGCGGCGGCAGCTGGATGGTCAAGGACACGCTGATCAACGAGGGGCGCTTCGACGAGATCACGCGTCTCACGAAAGAAGCCATGGCTCTGATCCATGGGGAATAAGGAGAAACGATATGAAGATTCTTGTATCACCTACATCGATGTGCATCCATCAGGATTGTGAGGCCATGCGGACGCTGAAGGCGTTCACCGACGACATCGTGATCAGCCCCTATCCGCGCAACATGACGGCGGAGGAGCTGATGGAGCTGATCGAGGACGTGGACGGCGTCGTGGCCGGCACGGACGATTTCAATGCGGACGTCATCGCCAAGGCGAACAAACTGAAGGTCATCTCCCGCTACGGCGCGGGCGTGGACTCCGTGGATCTTGCGGCGGCGAAGGCCAAGGGCATCGCGGTCACCAATACGCCCGGCGCGAACGCGCAGGCGGTGGCGGAACTGGCATTCGGACACATGATGGCGCTGGCGCGGAAAACGGAGTATCAGTCCAAGGCGCTGCAGAGCGGCAAATGGGTCAGCGTCGTCGGCAAGCAGATGATGGGCAAGACCGTCGGCATTCTGGGCTACGGCAACATCGGAAGACGTTTCGCGAAGATGGCAAAGGGCTTGGACATGACGGTTCTGGCGTATGATCCGTATCTTTCCGCGGACAGGATCCGCGAGACCGGCGCGGAACCCGCCACGCTGGATGAGATCTTCACGCAGGCGGATGCCATCACGGTCCATATGCCGCTGACTCCCGAAACGAAACACCTGATCGGAGCGGAAGCCATTGCGAAGATGAGGGACGACGTCATCCTGATCAACACGGCCCGCGGAGGGATCATCGATGAGGAAGCCGCGTACGACGGCCTCGTATCCGGAAAGATCTGGGGCCTTGCGCTTGACGTCTACGAGACGGAACCGCCGATGGGCTCCAAACTCTTCGAACTGGACAACGTGATCTCCACGCCTCATGCCGGCGCGCACACTTTTGAAGCGGTCGAGAACATGGGCAATATGTCCGTGAAGAACTGCATCGACGTGCTGTCCGGAAACGACTGCCCGTTCATCGTAAACAGATAAACAGAAAGTGAAGGAAAAGACCCCGGAGGAGCAATTTCTCCGGGGTCTTCAATAAAAACAGACCGGAAAGGAGAGACGCGATGCAGACGGCATCTGCAGCAGGGCTGCTGCACAACAGGGTATTCCGAAAACCCGGGACACGGAAAGGGCAGGTGAAGGAGGATGACTGAGATCCTGCTTGTTCTCTGCGGCGTCTTCTATGCCGTGCTTTGTGTGTTTTCCGTTGTGACAGGGCTGATGTACGCTTCGGGAAAGAGAGAACTGAACCCGCTGGAACTGTCAGACAGGTTCATGCAGCGTTATGCAGATAAGGACAAACGCAGACGCTTCACCGTCAGGATGGGATGGGTGACGTTTGCCGTGGGGATCGCGCAGGGCATCGCGGCGCTTGCGTTTTTTCTGCGCGGCAGCGCCGCGCTGTACTGGACCGCGCTGGGTTTCACATTGTTTTCCTTAGCGTCCGCAGCATGGAAACTGAAAGGGAAGTTCCATGTCTTTCCGCTGTTGAAAGCAGCGGCGTATACCGTGATCCTGGTCCTTCTGCTTCTGCCGGCGGCGAGAGCATATTTCTTCGGATGATGAGGTTTTTATGAAAAGACTTACTGCAATACTTCTGGTGCTGGCGCTTCTTCTGGGCATGTCGGGCTGCGGAGGCTGCGGGAAACAGCATGCGCTGCAGACGCTTTCAGGGACGCCCGGGCCGACGCAGGAACCGCCTGCCGTCTGGCGCCTTCAGGGGTTCGATGCAGACGGGGAAATGACGGCGATGATCCCCGCGGACTCATCGCGCGTCGTGCTGCAGTACGGAGCGATGCAGACAGGGGATGACCCCGAGACGAATCTGTGGGTACAGAAACTCGCACTGTATGATATCGACACGGACAGGCTCGTCAGTGAGACCGAGATGCGCGACGGCTGGGAGGAACAGCTTCTGGGCGTACGCAGGAACGGAGAGATCCTGACATACGGCGCACAGAAGGGCATCCTGAACATCTACGGCGAAGATCTTTTGTTTGACAGGACCGTCACGCTTCCGGAGGAATTCCGGGAGAACAGCGTGCGGTTCGATAGGGAGACAGACATTCTCTTCTGCAGTCTGCCGGGGAAACTGTTCTGTGTGTCTGCGGATGGGGAGACTGTCGCACGATTGTCCCTTGAGGGCAGAAACGTCGAGGCGTTCGATCCCGGAAGCGGGATCGCCGTCTGTCTGCCGCAGGACGAGGCGTTCATGCAGGACCGGACATTCACCGTGTACGACACAGCGGACGGGACTGAACTGTACACGGGAGAAAGCCTTTCCGCGACCTATGCGCTGCGCGGCGGACAGCTGACGGTGTGCTCCTGCCGTCCGCTTCCGGATGAGGAGACGGGGATCATTTCACAGCACAGGATCGTCACGGTCTTTTCGGAGGATCTCTCCGCGCAGACGGCGTTCGATCTGGGTGACAGGGACGGCTTCGAATGGGAAAACGGCGCTTACTACGCAGTCAGCACACAGGGACGGGACGACGGCGGGCTTGTTCCGGTGTTTATCGATTGCAGGGCGAAAACGGCCGCGCAGGCGGATCTGGGCGAAGAACGCGCGTACAGGATCCTGCAGTGCAACGTTCCCGGAGAGAGCCTGTACCTGGTGGCGTCGGAGACGGGCACGGATACGGATATCGGGCATATGAACCTTTATATCGTGGATCCCGCGCGTCTCTCCTTCACGCAGCGGATGGCGGACGCCCTTCCGGAGACGACGGAGAACGTGCAGGCGCAGATCCTGGCGAACCGGGAATTCCTGCGCGCGGCAGCGGACAGCATCGAGGAGGACTTCCATGTGACCGTACTTCTGGGAGACGAGTGCGCACAGGCGGAATGGTTCGGGTATACGTTCGACTCGACCGATGCGCCGGGCGCAGACACTTCCTGCGAGGTCTCGCAGATCCTTCTTTCGGTCCGCAGACATCTTGAGACTTTCCCGAAAGGGTACTTCGACACGTTTCGCAACGACGAAGGAGAATGCGGGCTGCGCTATCTCATCGTGAAGGATCTGTATGATACATACAATCCCGGGTTCATTCCCGGCGGATGTATGTTCCAGGTCTGGGACTGGTACAACATCGCGCTGGACATGGATGAATACATGGAATACAGCGCGACTGTTGCCCATGAAACATGGCATGCGGTCGAGATGTACATTTTTATTCAGAAGACGGCAGCCTTCGATTCGTGGGAATGGAATCAGCTGAATCCGCCGGGGTTCGAAGAGTACACCTATGATCCCGAAAACTATTATGACGCCGGCGCGGGTATGGAGGCGTATCTGTTCGGCGAGGGGGACGACCCGTATTTTGCCAGGAACTACTCGCTCGTAGGCGACAATGAGGACCGTGCGACGCTGATCGAACTTCTGTACAACCGTTCGCTTGCCGATACGCCCGCCGAATCCGCTGAGGCGATGAGGGCGTATCCGCATCTGCGGGCAAAACTGGACTTCATGGCGGAACGTGTCCGCGAGTTCTTCGGAACGGTCTACTGGGAAGAGGCTGACGGGGCGTAAAAGAATGCATCGGTCCGTTTCGGTAAATATGCTGCGGCAGGAAAAAGAGCAGGATCTATCGCGCGGCGGAACAATAAAGACGCTCCGGTGCCCTTTTTCTGTTAAGGAACACAGTTTTTCCGCAATGCCCGTGTGTTTTGTGTTACAATGCTTTTTGGCTGTGCCGAAAGCCGGACCGTTTTGATACGGCCTGAAGGAGGAAAACGTTTTGAAGAAAGACAGATGGAACATGACGCTGGATTTTTTCCGGAGTTTTTACCGGAACCGGTATAAACTGAACGACCGGTTCGTGATCCGCGACGGGAAAAAGCATCCTCTGGCGATCATCTGCCCGGGCGGCGGATACAAAGTCGTCTGCAGCTTTATCGAAGGCAGACCCTTTGCGAAGGAACTCAACAAGAGAGGGATCTCGGCGGTGATCGTGTATTACCGCGTCAGGTGGCGCGCGAAGTATCCGAACCCGCAGAATGATCTTGCGCGCGCGGTCAGGGAAGTGCTGGAACACGCGGAGGAATACGGCGTGGATCCGGAGCATTATTCCGTCTGGGGAAGCTCCGCCGGCGGACACCTTGCCGCGTGTTTCGGGACCAAAGAGCTGGGATATGAGCATTATGGCCTGAAGAAGCCCGAAAGCCTTGTCCTGATCTATCCCGTGATCACGATGCACCGGGATCTGGCGCATATGGGGAGCAGAGGATTTCTGCTCGGCGAAGACGCGAATGAAGAGGCGGAATCCCGTGTCAGCGTCGATGAGCATGTCACAAAAGAGTATCCCAGAACGTTCCTGTGGTGCGGAGACGCGGACAAAAGCGTGCCGCCGGACAACAGCAGACACATGGACGAGGCGCTGACAAAGGCAGGCGTGGATCACAGATTCATTCTCTATCACGGCGTCGGACACGGCGTGGGAAAGGGAGACGGAACGGCTGCTGCAAACTGGATCGACGAGGCGGTCGATTTCTGGATGGCGTCCTGAAAAAAGAAGACAGATCCGGCGTGGAAGGAAAAACACGCCGGGTTTTTTATGTCCGGAACGAAACAGCGCTATTGATTCGAATGACATCCGCCATGTAAGATGGAGACAGCAGAACATTTGCCTTACGGGACAGGTCTGTGCCGTGAGACAGAAGGAGCGGATTATGGTGTTGCTGAAAGAACCCGTCAAAGCGGGAAACGTGGTCCTGCACAACCGTCTGGTGATGCCGCCGATGAAGACCGGAAAGGCGGACGCGGACGGAGGCGTGACGGACGAACTGGTGACATATTATGCCGAAAGGGCGCGCGGCGGCGCAATCGGGCTCGTCATCACGGAGCATCATTATGTGCGTGAGGACGGGATCGCGAGTCTGAATCAGGTCTCGGCGGCAAAGGACGCGGATATTCCCGGCCTTGCGCGGATCGCGGAGGCGGTGCACGCGGAAGGCTCCGCGATCATCATGCAGCTGAACCACGCGGGAAGCGCGACGAGCGAGACGCTTGTGAAAGGGAAGACGCGTTCCGCAAGCGCGGTGCGCCACCCGAAAGCGAAAGGGAACCCGGATGAGATACCGGTCCCGTTCACGGAAAGAGAACTGGAGGGCGTCATCGGCGCGTTCGCAGACGCGGCAGAGCGCGCGCAGAAAGCCGGATACGACGGCGTGGAGATCCACTCCGCACACGGGTATCTGCTGAACCAGTTCTTCAGCCCTTTGACGAACCGGCGCACGGACGCCTATACAGGCAGTTCGATCGAAGGAAGGATCCTGTTGCAGCGGCAGATCCTGCGCGCGGTGCGGGAGCGTACAGGGAAAGATTTTCTGCTTGCGCTTCGTCTTGGAGGCTGCGACTACAGCGAGATCTTCGGCTGGAAGATCGCTGACGCACAGGGAAGAATCGAAACGCAGGGCTCGACGATCGCCGATGCGGTCGAAGCGGCAAGGATCTTTGAAAAGGACGGGGATCTGGACCTGCTCGATCTCACGGGCGGGCTTTTCGGATTCGTGATCCCCGGAAGAGAGAGTCCGGGATATATGAAGGATCTGTCGTCACAGGTGAAACGGGCTGTGAGCATTCCCGTGATCCTGACGGGCGGCGTGACGGAAGCCGCGCAGGCGCAGCAGCTCCTTCAGGAGGGCGCCGCGGATCTGATCGGCGTGGGAAGAGCGCTCATGGCGGATCCCGCGTGGGCGCGCAGACAGCTGAATGAAAGGACCTGAGCGACGTGTAATCAAACGGCCGCCTGCGCGGTATTCTTTTCAAACAAGGAAAAGGACGGGTGAACGGATATGAGAAAGACAACGGGCTTTATGGCGCTTCTGCTGGCGGCGCTGCTCCTGTTCGGATGTGCGGTTCCGGGGACGGACGTGACGGCACAGACGGACAAAACGGTGACGCTGGAAGAGTATCTTGCTGAAAACAGAGACGGTTTCACGGAGGCGGCGGAAAGAATGCGGGAGGAGGACCTGCCCAGGATGCGGTTCTTCTGCCAGCTTGTGATGGACGAGATCCGGGACCCCGAACTGGTGGCGGATTTCTGGCAGAGACTGTGCGCGGTGCAGATCCGCCCCGGAGACGGTGAGGAAAAAACCATTCTGGACGCGGACATCTGTTTCTACTTTGAATGGGAGGACGGCGTGAAAGTGACGGTCGCCTTTGCCTCCAGCGAATACTTCAACCCCGGAAACGGTCCGCTGCTTCCGACGGAAGACGCGGGCGAAGTCCGTGCGATCGCGCGCGATCTGATGCAGGCCTGGGAGATGCAGCAGGAGGAGAGCGCCACCGCAACTCAGCAGGCGGACGGCGCGGATATCGCGCTCGATGTCAGCGGGCGGTACACCCGGTTCGACTGGGACGCGGACGGCGACGGCGAGGCGGAATCCTTTGAGGGCTGCTTCCACGACAACGGCGACGAGGCGCCCAGCGTGATCAAGATCACAGCCGTGATCGGCGGCGAGGAACAGGCGGTCTGGATCGACAGGGCGTATGCCATCGTCCGCGCGACGCCGAAGGATGACGCGGAGCAGGGCAGATATCTGGAATTGGAATACGAGATCGGTGATTATTACGGACACGACAATACGGCGGTCTGCAATCTGTATCTTGACGAAAGCGGCACGCTGACTGCGGCAGGAGAATATCTGTAAGGGCAGCACGGTGAAGGACGCTCCCTGTACACAAACAGATTCCACCGTGGACCGAAATATTCTGTATTGCAAATGATCCATTATGGTGTTATGCTTTTTCCGATGCCGAATGCATCGAAGGAGTTTTGTATGAAACGTTACGCAAATGCAGCTTATGCTTACTTTTACGGCTTTGGGTTTTTTTACCGCAAGGCCTGTTTGGGTTTGACTGCATAAGCGCGCCGAAAGAATCTTTGAGCTCCGCAGCCGAACCGCTGCGGGGCTTTTTTACGGGAGGGAGTTTGCATCATGGTTATCCTCATTAAAAACGAAGCGACAGACGATCAGATCCGCTACCTGTCAGACTGGCTGACGGGACAGGGGTTCGGTCTGCATTTCTCAAAAGGCGAAGAGGCGACGATCCTGGGACTCGTCGGGGATACGTCCAGGCTGGATATCGATCTGGTCCGGGCGCTGGACATCGTGGAGGACGTCAAACGCATTCAGGAGCCTTATAAAAACGCGAACAGAAAGTTTCATCCTTTGGATACCGTGATCGATATCGCAGGACGGAAAATCGGGGGAGGGCACTTCCTCACCATTGCGGGTCCCTGCTCCGTGGAGACGGAGGAGCAAATCTGCGAAGTCGCAAGGCGCGTCAAGGCGTCCGGCGCGGATATGCTGCGCGGCGGCGCGTTCAAGCCCCGCACCTCGCCCTACGCCTTCCAGGGGCTGCGCGAGGAGGGCCTGCGGCTGCTGTCGGTCGCCAAGAAGGAGACCGGCCTTCCGATCGTCACGGAGATCATGGACATCTCCCAGCTTCCCAACTTCGAGGATGTGGACGTGATCCAGGTCGGAGCGCGGAACATGCAGAATTTCGAGCTGCTGAAGGAGCTCGGCATGCTGCGCAAGCCGATCCTGCTCAAGCGCGGACTGATGGCAACGTTCGAGGAGCTTCTGATGAGCGCGGAGTACATCATGGCCGGCGGAAATGAGCAGGTGATCCTCTGCGAGCGCGGCATCCGCGGATTCGAGACCTACACGCGCAACGTACTGGATTTGTGCGCGGTGCCCGTTCTGAAAAAACTGTCCCACCTTCCCGTGATCATCGACCCGAGCCATTCCACAGGCCGTGCGGATCTGGTCGCGCCGATGTCGCTGGCGGCTGCCGCGGCGGGAGCGGACGGACTGATCATCGAGGTGCACAACAACCCCGCCAAGGCGCTCTGCGACGGAAAACAGTCGCTGACGCCGGACGCGTTCGACCGTCTGAAGCGGCAGATCGACCAGGTGCTGGATCTCACAAGATCCTTCTCCGCATAAGGAGGCAGACATGCAGACATCTTCCTTTCCTTTTTCCACGGTCGGGATCGCCGGACTCGGACTGATCGGCGCCACGCTGGCCAAGGCAGTGCGGATCAACATCGGCTGCACCGTATTTGCAGACGATATCGACGACTCCGTGCTGTACCGCGCGGAGGATGACGGACTGATCAGCGGGAGGCTCGTCAATGAGCGGATAAGCGAATGCGACCTGTTCCTACTGGCGCTGTATCCCGAAGACGCCGTCTCCTGGCTCAGGCAGCACGCGCCCGCGATCAGAAAAGGCGCCGTCGTCGTCGACTGCTGCGGCGTCAAGCGGTATGTCATGGAGCCGATGAATGCGCTTGCCGCGCAATACGGTTTCGTGTACGCGGGCGGACATCCGATGACCGGGAGAGAGTTTTCCGGATATGCCGCTTCGGACGCGCATCTTTGCGACGGCGCGTACATGATCCTGGCCGACCCGCCTGAGGCCTGCATTGAGCCGCTGGAAGCATTTTTTAAAGCGCTCGGATTCAAAGGCCTGCAGCTGACGACCGCTGAGGAACACGACCGGATCATCGCGTACACGTCGCAGCTTGCGCATCTTCTCGCAAGCGCGTATATCCTGAGCCCGACTTCCACGGAGCATCTTGGATTTTCAGCCGGAGGCTTCCGTTCCATGACGCGCGTGGCGTATCTCAACGAGAAGATGTGGACGGAGCTCTTTCTGGAAAACGCGGATTATCTCGCGGATGAGATCGGCGGACTGCGCGAACGGCTCGCCGCATTTGAAAAGAGCATCCGCGATAAGGATGCAGACGCGCTGCGCGCTCTTCTGAAAGAAGGCCGCGAGCGCAAAGAAACACTGGAGGGGTGGAACCGCGATGACACATGATGTATACACCGTACCGATCCGGACAGAACCGGCTTATGACGTGCTCGTCGGACACGGACTTCTTGAAGAATGCGGCATGAGGATCCGCGCCGTTGCGTCGGACTGCCGCGTCATGATCGTTTCGGACGATGCCGTTTACGCGCTGTACGGGGAGAAGGTCACCCGTTCCCTTGAGGACGCGGGCTTCCGGACGGACGCCTATGTGTTCCCGCACGGGGAGGCGTCCAAGTCGACGGAGCGTCTGATCGACCTGATCAACACGCTGGCTGAGAGCGGTCTTACCAGAACGGATCTCGTGCTCGCGCTGGGCGGAGGCGTGACCGGAGATCTTGCGGGACTTGCCGCGTCTTTGTATCTTCGGGGCGTGCGGCTCATCCAGATCCCGACGACGCTGCTGGCCGCAGTGGATTCCTCGGTCGGCGGAAAGACCGCCGTCAATCTGCCTTCGGGAAAAAACCTCTGCGGGTCATTCTATCAGCCGTCTCTGGTCATCTGCGACTGCGACGTCTTCGGTACGCTTGCGGACAGTGTTTTCAGTGACGGGATGGCGGAAACGGTCAAGTATGCCGTGCTGAAGGATCCCGCGCTTTTCGGCGCGATGGAGGCGTTTGAGCGGGGCGGAGACATTTCCGGGATCGTCGCGGCGTGTGTGCAGATGAAGAACGATTACATCGTGCACGACGTGCAGGACCACGGTGAACGCCAGTTCCTGAATCTCGGGCACACCCCGGCGCACGCGATCGAGAAGACCTCCGGATTCACCGTTTCCCACGGACACGCCGTCGCGGCCGGCATGATGATCATGGCGCGCGCGGCGGAAAAGATGGGCATCAGCGAAGAACGGTTTTCCGAACGTCTGGGCGCGCTTCTGGCGCGGTGGGATCTGCCTCTTGATGCGCCTTATTCCGCACAGGTCCTGGCGCAGGCAGCAGGCGCGGACAAGAAAAGACGCGGCAGCAGCATCACGCTGGTCATGCCGCTTGCGATCGGACACTGTGTGCTGTATCCTGTGCAGATCGGGCAGCTGGAATCCGTATTTGAGGCAGGTACACGATGAACAGCGCGCGATTCACACCGTCAGAACTTGCAGGCACCGTCATGGCGCCGGCGTCCAAATCCCATCTGCACAGACTTCTGATCGCGGCGGCGCTTTCCGAGGCGCCCTGTGTGATCCGAAGGACAGGACCCTCAGAGGATATCGACGCGACGGTCCGCTGTCTGTGTGCGCTCGGCGCTTCGATCGAGTGCAGAGGAGACGAGATGTATGTCCGTCCGGTCACGGAACCGCCTGAGGCGGTCAGCCTCGATTGCGGCGAAAGCGGCACGACGCTCCGGCTTCTTGCGCCCGTCGCGGCGGCGCTTTGCGAACACGTGCATCTGCACGGCGCGGGAAGACTCGACGAACGTCCGCTTGCGGAACTGCTGGATGCGATGGCGCAAAACGGCGTCTCCGCCTCGCAGAGCCATACGCCCGTGACTCTTACCGGAAGACTGAAGAGCGGCGTTTTCCGGATTCCGGGGAACATCTCCTCGCAGTATCTGTCCGGGCTTCTCGTCGCGCTTCCGCTGCTTGAGGGGGACAGCCGGATCGAGCTGACGACACCGCTTTCCTCCTCCGGATACGTTGAACTCACGCGAAACGTTCTTTCAGAATTTTCCGTGACTACGGCGAAGACCGGTGCCGGATTCGATGTGGCGGGAAGCCAGCGTTTTGAGGCGCCCGCGGTACTTTTCGCGCAGGGAGACTGGTCCGGCGCGGCCGCGTTCCTCGCGGCGGGAGCGCTCTTTGGGCCGGTCACGGCCACGAACCTTTCCCGGGACAGCGGACAGCGTGACTGCGCGGTCACATCTTTCCTTGACCGGTTCGGCGCGCGTGTGTCCGTGTCGGAGAACGCCTGCACGGTGTCGCGGGGGACGCTGCGCGCGATCGAGGCGGACATGGA
>JAFRLQ010000034.1 GCA_017431145.1 Clostridia bacterium
GCCTTCGGGATCTTTTTCCAGAACGGCCGTCTTCCCGCCATGATCCTGCGCTTTCTGAGCGCGCGCACGCGGTAGGAATAAGGCTGCTGGATGATATACATGTCAAAGAAGGGCGTGAACAGGTTGCCGATAATGATGGAATAACTGAAGGAGTCGCTCTGCGTGCCGTACAGCCGGAAGATTCCGCCCAGCACGCCGATCATGAGACCGTACAGAAGTTTTCCCAGACGGCTGATGGGAGACGTGATGTAGTCCGTCGCCATAAAGAACGCGCCCATGACCACGCCGCCTCCGCAAAGATGCGCAAGGAGGAACGGCATATCGAAACCCTGCCCGCCGAAAAGCAGGATGATCAGCGAAAACCCGCCGAGCACGGAGAAACAGATCTCTCCGTGGATAAGTCCCAGCGCCCAGAGGATCATGCCTCCCGCGAGCACCGCCGCGACGGAGTTTCCGATTACGCCCGGAGACGTTCCGAGGAACATCTGGGACACGTTGACCGTCTTTCCCGAAATGAGTGACGACACCGGCGTCGCAGACGACACACCGTCCACGGCGAATGTGGACATGGCTTTCCCGAAGGAAAGCAGAAGGAAGATCCTGCCTGCGATGGCGGGGTTCACGAAATTCTTCCCCAAACCGCCGAAACAGAGCTTCGCGACGAAGATCGCGAAGAACGCGCCGATGACCGGCAGATACAGCGGAACGCTCGGAGACAGCGTGAGCGCGAGAACAAGACCCGTGATCAGGGCGCTGCCGTCCAGCCAGGTCGGTCCTTTATGCGTCAGTTTATCCCAGAGAAACTCCGTGCCGACCGCGGTCACGACGGAGACCAGGATCACGAAGAACGCGTGCAGGCCGTGATTGATGACGCCGACGACAGCCGTCGGAAGCAGTGCCGCCGCGACCGCCAGCATGATGTTCTGGGTATTCCATCTGGTGCGGATATGGGGACCGGAGGAAAGATTCAATACAGGTTCCATCACTGTTTTCCTCCCGCCTTTTTCATTTCCATGATCTCCGCGCGCGCCTGCCGGAAGATCTGTGTCAGCGGCCGTTTTGCCGGACACACATAGGAGCACGTGCCGCAGGAGATGCACTCCAGACCGTGCAGTTTCTTTTCATAGCGTTCGTAGTTTCCAAGACGCGAGGCTTCCGCCATGAGCATCGGTTCCAGCCCCTGCGGACAGGCAAAGTTGCATCTTCCGCATCTGAGGCACGACGTCATGATCCTGCGCACATCGTCCACCGCGTCTTCTATGAGCATCGTGAGTCCGTTGGTCGTCTTCACGACGGGAACATCAAGAGACGGCAGCGCCACACCCATCATGGGGCCCCCGGCCAGAACCTTTTTCAGGGTCACGCCCTCTTTCAGTCCCCCCGACGCCTCCAGGATCTCCCACACCATCGTTCCGTCCGGAACGATGTAGTTCGCAGGCTCCTTCACCGCCTCGCCCGACAGCGTCATGACATGGGAAAACAGCGGCTCCAGATGGATCACCGCACGCTGAATGGCATACAGTGTGCCGACATTGTTCACGATGCACCCCAGATCCGCCGGCAGCATCGACACGGGATAATCCACGTCCGCGACCGCCTGGATCAGACTGCGCTCTCCGCCCTGCGGATACTTGGTGACCATCGTCAGGACGCTGATGCGTTTTTTGCCCCGAACCGCCCGGCGCATGATCCGGATGGCCTCCGGTTTGTTGTCTTCGATCGCGATCACGCCCTCCGCGTTGTCGAACAGCCGCAGGACGATCTCAAGCCCTTCCACGATCTGCCGCGAATAGGTGCGCATGAGTTGATCGTTGCAGGTAAGGTACGGTTCGCATTCCGCGCCGTTGGCGATGACGTAGCGGATCTTGTCCGGTTCCTTCGGCATGAGTTTCACATGCGTGGGAAAACCCGCTCCGCCCAGACCGACGATCCCGGCGTCCCGGATCCGCGTAATGATCTCCTCTTTCGTAATGTCGGTGATATCGTGGCGTCCGCCGAAAAGGCCCGTTTTCTCAAACCGACCGTCATTGTCGATCACGACGCAGTCCAGCATCTGCCCCGAGATGGTCCGGCGTTTTTCGATTGCTTTTACTGTTCCGGAACAGGAACTGAACACGTTTGCGCTGACGACGCTCTCCGCGATGGCGAGAGGCTGTCCGACAAGGACACGGTCGCCTTTGCGCACGACTGCCTTCGCCGGCGCGCCGATATGCTGAGAAAGAGGAAAGACCATTTCCCCTTTCGGCACGAACCGCGTGAGCGGACATTCATTTGACAGCTCTTTCATTCCGGGCGGATGGATACCGCCGCGAAAAGTGGTTTTCAATGGTTTTCTCCTTCCGTGATCCCTTCTACTGGTCTTTTTCCGGAATGCGGATACCGCATTCCGCAGAAATCAATCGATAATCGATTATCTATTTCTATGGTAACAGAAACGCCGTTTCATGACAAATCGTTTGCCACACAATGAAACAGATTCTGTGGTTTTTCTCAAGCGGCTTCCGTATCCGGAGACGGCGCCGCTGTCCGTTTCAATGTAAGGAACAGCAGCAGAAGCGCAAACGCCGCGCCGCACCCCTCGCCCGCGACAAGCGCTGCGGCAAGGCCTGTTTCTGCGAAAAGATGATCCAGCAGGAACATGAACGGGATGTAGAATACCAGCTCACGCACGAATGCGTGCAGCAGCGTCGCTCTCCCCTTGCCCATCGCCTGCATGCAGTAGGACGTCTGGTAATTGATGAACTGAAGCGGCGACGCCAGGCACCGGATCCGGATGAAAAGCGTCGCATATGCGATGGTCATGAGCGCCGTTTCCGCATTGGATGTGGACGTGTTCAAAAATACGCGCACAACGGGTTTCGCGAAGATCTGAAACAGCGCAACGCAGAGGAACGAGATCAGAAGTCCGCTGAAGCGCGCCGTACGGATTGCTTTTTTCATCCGTTCATGATTGCCGGAGGAATAGTTGAACGCCACGATAGGCAGCATTCCCTGGCAGATCCCGATATTGATCGCGTTGGGAAGACGCTCGATCTTCATGACGATCCCCATGCCGGCCAGCACCAGATCATTGTGCGCAGATGCCAGGATATTGACGCAGATATTTGCCACGTCAAACAATCCGGTCAGTACCGCGGACGGAATGCCTACGGCGAAGATGCCCTTCAGATTCTCTTTTTCGATCGAGAGCGCACGTTTGAGTTTGATGCTCAGCGGCGCGCCTTTCGACGCTCTGCGGTATGCAAAGAGCAGATATGCCGCAGCAGCAGTGTTGGACAGCGTGGTCGCGATCGCAGCGCCGGTGACTTCGTTCCCGGGAGGCAGGATCACGAACATGAAAAGCGGATCCAGGATCATATTGAGGACCCCGCCCGCGGAGAGGCCGATGCTGGCCTGCGCGGAAAACCCGGCGTTGCGCAGAAGATGCGCCAGTGTCATGGAAAGAACGCTGGGAAGACTTCCAATGACGACGACGATCATCGCGTAGCTGTGGGCATAGGAAAGCGTATCCTTCGATGCGCCGAGAAAATCCAGGATCGGATCCAGGAAGAACCCGATCAGAATGGAATACAGAATGGCAATCGCGATCGCGCCGTATACGCTGAAAGCGCTGACTTTCTTCGCCTCTTCCATCCGGTCCTGTCCCATGAGGCGCGCCACGAGGCTTCCGCCGCCGATCCCGAACAGGTTGGACATCGCCACGTTCATCAGGACGATCGTCAGCGTAAGAGACGTCGCCGCCATCATGTACGAGTTTCCTGTCCTTCCGATAAAGAACGCGTCCACCATATTGTAGATCAGACTGATGAGCTGACTGATGATGGTCGGGATGGCCATCGTCAAAAGCGCTCTGGGTACCGGGACTTCCGCGAACAGAGCGCGTTTGTCGACCTTTTTCTTCTGCAAACCGAACCTCTCCTTCCTGGTCATGCGGACGCGGAAAACCGCGTCCGTTTCCTATCATACCCTCTTTCAGCGCGTTGGAAAAGAATGTTTCTCGCTGTGAAATGTGGTTTTTTCACTCTGTTTCCATTAAAATAGGTACAGTGCATTTTGTTCGGACGTTTTCCGCGCGGTTTTTCTGTTTTCGCGCGGTCTTATCCGCATATCCAGAAAGAGCTGCGGATGAGAAAAACGGCTCCGGAAAGGAGTTTCCCATGAAAAAGAAAGCCAGGATCCTGATCGTCGGAAGTCTCGTCATGGACCTGATCGTATCCACGCCGCGGTTTCCGAACGCGGGAGAGACAGTCCTCGGTACGGACTACCGGACGGCGTCCGGCGGAAAAGGCGCCAACCAGGCCGTACAGGCGGCTCTGCTGGGCGCGGACGTCACCATGGTGGGACGTGTCGGAGAAGACGCTTTCGGCGAGGAAATGATCGCAAGTCTGCAGCAGGCAGGCGTGCATACGAAGCATCTGAAACGAACGGCGGGCGTTTCTTCCGCCATCGGAAACGTGCAGCTTGAGATCGCGCCTGACGGCACGACACAGAACCGGATCATCGTGGTATCCGGCGCGAACATGAAGATCACGCAGGAGGACGTCGCGTTCCTGGAAAAAGAAATGGATCATTTTGATATGGTGATCCTGCAGTTTGAGATCCCGATGCAGATCAACGAGTGGGTCGCGGACTGCGCGTTCCGAAACAACGTGCCGGTCATGATCAACACGGCGCCTTCCGCGCCTGCAAGCGATTATCTGCTGTCCCGGGCGGCCTATGTCTCACCCAACGAACACGAAGCACAGGATATGACGGGGATACCCGTTCTGACCGCGGAAGACGCTCAGCGCGCCTCGCAGGTCCTTCTTGACCGCGGGGTCGGCCACGTCATCATTACGCGCGGCGCGCAGGGAGCGGTCCTCACGGACCGTGACGGTTCGATCGACAGTCCCTGCGTCCCCTGCGAACATGTCGCGGATCCCACCGCGGCGGGCGACAGTTTCATCGCCGCGTTCTGCACGGCGCTGAGCCTCGGCGCAGATCACGAAAGCGCGCTGCGCTTCGCAAACTACACCGCGCACATCACGGTCTCGAGAATGGGCGCGCAGCCCAGTCTTCCCACTCTCGGCGAGGTACTCAGACTTATGGAGAAAGACGGGATCGATATTTCCCTCTTCGATTAAACAACAGGCGCGGAACGTCCGCGCAAAAAACCCGGAGGTAGACCCATGGCAAACAACACTGTGATCTTCGGCGGCGATATCGCCCCGAGCGACGCGAGCAGAGAACTGTTCCGCGAAAAGAAAACGCAGACGCTCTTCACGGACATCATCCCCGTTCTGAAAGAAGCGGACAACGTGATCGTCAATCTGGAGACGGCGCTCACGGATAAGGATCTCACGATCCGCAAGCACGGCCCGAACATCAAGGGTCCCGTCGAGATGGCGCAGGTGCTGAAGGAAGCGGGCGTCACGGCGTGCGGCCTTGCGAACAACCACATCTTTGATTTCGGCGTCACCGGTCTGCGCGACACGTTCGGCGCGATCGACGCGGCAGGAATGGACCGCTTCGGCGCGGGAGAAAACGAGGAGGAGGCCTGCCGTCCCTACTTCTTCACCGCGGGCGACAAAAAGATCGCGGTCATCGCCGTCGTGGAACACGAATACACCTACGCGCAGGGCGACCGTCCCGGCGCCGCGCCGTTTGATCCTTTCGACACGATGGTCCGCATCCGCGACGCGAAAAAGGAAGCGGATTATGTGGTCGTGATGTATCACGGCGGAAAGGAGCAGTGCGAGTATCCGTCTCCCCGTATCCACAAGGCGGCGCACGCCTTCGCGGATCTCGGCGCGGATATCGTCCTTTGCCAGCACAGCCACATCATCGGCACATACGAGTACTATAAGGACAGTTTCATCCTCTATGGCCAGGGCAACTTCCATTTCCTTCATTACTGGGACGCGAAAGGCTGGACGACCGGTCTTCTCGTGAAAGTCGTCTTCGAAGACACCTTCCGTGTCGAGCTCATCCCTCTTGTCAGTCTGGACGACGGGATGGCGCTTGCGCCTGAAGAGGAAGCGCGACAGATGCTCGACGCACTGGAAGAGCGCAGCAGAAGCCTCGCCGACGGGACCTGGATCCTGGGTTGGGAAGCCTTCGTGGAAGAGGTCAAGGACGCGTATATCGAGACGGTCGCAAAAGCGCAGGGCGTGCAGGGCGTGACCTCCGATATGCAGCAGGAGCGCTTTGCGCATTATCTGGACTGCGAGGCGCACACCGACGTGTTCCGTACGCTGTATCCCACATGGCACAGCAGCGGAGAAGACGGCGGCATGCGCGAAGAGTGAACGCTTCCGCATTTTTCAGACAAAAAAGAGACGGTTCGACCGTCCCGCACTGGCGCCTGACGGCGCCTTTTTCTTTTGTCTTTATCGAAGGATCAGAACTAAGTTCATTCCTTCCGTTCTTTCACCGCTTCCACCGTGCACAGGTTCGGGACCGTGAAGATCCTCCTGTTGCGGACCCGGTATCCCCGTTTTCTGAACATCGCGCCGAGCGTCCGCATATAAAATCCGTGCATGACAAGCACGTAGTTCCCGTCTCCCTGCGCTTCCAGATAGTCGATCAGGCGGTCTGCGCGCTTTCTGGTCGCCTTCCTGCGCTCAGGCTGCCGTTTCAGCGGAAGATACCACTGGATCCTCCCCAGCACGTCCAGCCATCTTCTGTGCAGTCTCAGTTTCACATCCGCGAATGAGCGCAGCGGGACCTCGTCCAGAAGATCCGACAGGACCGTATACTCCTTGACGCCGAGATACTGCTCCGCTGTCTGATGCGTTCTTTTGAAGGAACTGACATACACTTTCGCCTCCCGCGGGATCTCCATATGTCCAGTGACCGGAAGGATGTCGCAGTCGTCATAATGCTGCCACGCGAGGTCATATTCCTTCGCATTGTATTTCTTTGCCCACGGCATATCCACCCTGCCGTGCCGGATCATCAGTACACGCATCGCTTCGGTTCTACTCCTCCGGGCCCTCCC
>JAFRLQ010000035.1 GCA_017431145.1 Clostridia bacterium
GATCTCCCTCGCCGCCCCGAAGTCCAGTAGCTTGATCTGCTTCTCCGGCGTGATCATGATATTGTCCGGGCTGATGTCCCGGTGGATCACGTTCTGCTCATGCACATGCTGCAGCGCGTGCATCACGGGCTCCATGATCGTGATCACGTCCCGCATCGGCATCTTCCCTTTTTTCTCAAGGTAGGTCCTCAGCGTCGTCCCTTCGATGAAGTCCATGATCATGTACGCCGTGCCGTTCTCCTCGAAGAAATCGCGGATCCCCACGATGCCCACTTCATTGCTGAACCGGGCAAGGACGCGCGCCTCCTCGATGAACTTGGCCTTGTTCTGCGCGAACAGGTCCGAGCCTGTGCCGACGCTCGCCAGCACCTCGTACGACACGGTGTTGTTCCGGTTCACGTATCCGTTCATGTAGAATTCCTTCACCGCGACCTTCATGTCCAGAAGCGTATCGCGGCCCACATACGTGATCCCGAATCCGCCCTCTCCCAGGACCTTCCCCAGAAGATACCGCTCGTGCAGCACCGTTCCCGGCGGCAGATGATGCGGCGCCACGACATAGGCACGCGCGTCAAAGCCGCATGCGCCGCACATGTGGTCATCCGTTTCGATCGGTTTCATGCAACCATAACAATACTGCATATTCCGCCCCTTTTTCCCTCACGATTTTACGTTTTCTTTACATGTATTGTAATGAATCCGCACATCAAATGTCCAGCATACCGGCAGACAAAAAACGGACCGTCACTGCGGTCCGTTTCTGTATGTCCTCCCTTTGTTTCATTTGCTGTCCACTTTCTTCAGACTCCACTGGGTTCCGTTTTCGTTTGCCAGCGTCAGCGTCCCGTCATCGACTGTATATGTGAACACGGCGTCATTCAGCGCATCATCCTCAAAATCCACGCTGAGCGTTCCTTTTTTCAGTGTGTATTTGAACGGATAGGAATTCTGTTCCAGCTGCAGTTTTCCTTTTCCATGTCCTCCGAACTCATAGACAGTGTTATGATCCAGGTCCCACGTCCCCTTCAGTTCATCCGGACGCGCAACAAACAATAAAAGCACGGTCATGATCAGGACGTCAATGATCAGCACGAAAAGCAGAAAATTCCTGCTCTTTTTTTTCTGTCCGGCGTTTGCCGGTCTGTATACACCGCTCATTTCCATGGCTTTTCCTCTTCATCCGCATCTGCAGAGACGCGCTTTGGATCCGATCCTGTTTTTTCCATTATACGTGACACGGAACGCGGATGCCACGGTTCTCTTTACTATTTTTCTTGTTTTCCGCAAGACCAGCGACTTTTCTCATTCTCTTTCCATTACAGTAAGAAACCGCCGCGCAGAACCAAATGATTCCGCACGGCGGTCTGAATGTAATGCATCATTCTTCAATCATAGAAGGATACTGTCTCACAGTCTCCCGCATTTTTGCAAGTTCCCCGGGCAGGATCTTCTGCACTTTTCTGTCATAGGTCAGCATTCCGTTCGTCTCATCTTCCACATCGCTCACCTGTGTCCATATCGTGCAGCAGAGACCTTCTTTGATCAGAGGCAGGACCTGTTCCTCATAATGTCTCCGCATCTCATGCGCAAAGATCTCCCTGTCCGTATACTTTCTGTATCCGTAGGTCCGGTCGGGATTGAAGCTGTGTGCCTCGATCTTGCAGGAGAATCCGCCGATCTCGGAAAGGATCTGAGCCATGTCCGTCTTTCCAAGGTGGAGTTTGTCAAAGTAAATGTGAAGGCTGTCAACGTCGCTCTTTTTCTGATGGAACCAGCCGGACGTCGCGTCGACGAACCGGCTATCATCCATCTCCTTCAGAAGGTCATACGCCTTGTCTGCCTCGAACTGTCCCCAGCCTTCGTTGAAGATCGTCCAAAGACAGATGCACGGGTGATTCCCGAGAAGATGCACCGTTTCCTCCATGTCCCGCAGGAAGATCTCACGTGCAGCAGGATCGCTGTTTGAACGGTGATCTTTCTTCTTCAGTATCCTCGCGGTCGGAAGCACGCTATCCCGGAGGAAGCGGTATTTCCCGTTGTTCACCATATCCTGGAACACGATCATGCCCAGCCTGTCGCAGTCGTAATAGAATTGTTCCGGCTCGATCTTGATATGCTTGCGCAGCGTGTTGAAGCCCAACTCCTTCACCGCACGGATATCCCGCTCGAATCCCTGCGGATCCGCCGGCGTATACAGGCCGTCCGACCAGTATCCCTGATCGAGGAGCCCGTGGAAAAAGTACGGCTTTCCGTTCAGACACAGGCGCTTTTTCCCGCGGATCTCGCGGATCTGAAGCGTCCTGAGCGCGAAATACGACTCCACGCTGTCCTCTCCCGATTTCAGCGTAAAACGGTACAGATACGGATCCTCGGGGCTCCACATGCGCACGGTGTCGGGCGTGAAGGTGACCGTCCCGTTTTTCAGGGGATATGTCTTCTCGCCCAGTTTCAGCGTTCCGTCCGATACGCCCAGCGCCGTCACGGTCACGCTGTCCCCGCGCGTTGTGATCACAAGCTCACGGATATACGTCTCTGGCACCGCTTCCAGCCAGACCGTCTGCCAGATCCCGGAGCACGGCGTGTACCACATGCCGCCCCGTCTGATCTTCTGCTTGCCCAGAGGATATCTCGTGGAAAGATCGTTCATGACCCTGACGATGAGATTGTTCTCCCCGGTCTTTACGCTTTCTGTAATATCCAGCGTGAACGGGAGATATCCCGTGTCGTGTCCTCCCGCCGGCTTTCCGTTCACGAGGACTTCGCAGAGGCGGTTCACCGCTCCGAAATGAAGGAGGATCCGTTTTTCCGCCCAGTCTGCCGGAACCGTGAAATCCCTTTCGTAGCGCATCCACTCTCCGTACTGCGGTCTTAATCCGGACAAAGAGAGCAGGCTTTCGGGACAGAACGGCACGCGGATCTTCGTATTGCGGTTGCCCGCTGTAAAGATCCAGTCCCCGTTCAGGCACAGCCAGTCCGGCCGCACCATCTGCGGTCTGGGATACGCCTGCCACGGCGTCCCTTTCAGTTCTTCTCCTTCTCTGGTAAACAGCTGCTGCATCCCATTGTCCCCCTTTTCTGTTCTCCAGTTTCTTTTACAAATCTCCCGCGAAGATCCGGCAAAGCGCGGTCAGGATCTCCACGTTTTTCTCCATAGACTGTACAGGCACATACTCGAATCTGCCGTGCGCGTTCTCGTATCCCGCGGAAAGATTGGGACACGGAAGCCCTCTGAACGACAGCTCCGCACCGTCCGTCCCGCCTCGGAACGGCTCGCATACGGGCGTGATCCCGCTGCTTTCGATGGCGCGCTTCAGGTTCCGCACGAGTTCCGGAACGGTGTCAATCACTTCTTTCATGTTTCGGTACTGTTCCTCGATCGAAACGCTGACCGTGCCCTCGCCGTACTGCCTGTTCAGGGCTTCCGCGCATGACAGCACATACCGCTCCCTGTCTTCAAAGCGTTCCCTGTCATGGTCGCGGATGATGAGATCCATCACCGCCTCCTCACAGCTCGCGTGACAGTCGATCATATGGTAAAAGCCTTCGCGGCCTTCGGTGTACTGCGGTTTTTCCTCCTGCGGCAGCATGGCCATGAACTGAGTCGCGATGTCCACGGCGTTCTTCATGATCCCCTTTGCCGTTCCGGTATGCACGCTGAGTCCCCGGATAACGACATGCGCCTGGGACGCGTTGAACGTCTCGTCCATATACCAGCCCAGGTGATCCCCATCCAGCGTATACGCTCTCTTCGCGCCGAACCGCGCAAGATCCATATCCTGCGCCAGACCTCCGACCTCCTCGTCGGGCGTGAACGCAAGACAGATCTCAGGACGCGGAATGCCCGGATTCTCCAGCAGATGCTGCGCGAACGTCATGACCGACGCGATCGCCGCCTTGTCGTCTCCTCCCAGGAGCGTCGTGCCGTCCGTCAGGATGAGGTCCTGGCCCCTGTACTGCACAAGATTCGGATAATCCTCTGCGCGCATCACGATCCCGCGCTCCTCGTTCAGCACGATGTCACCGCCGTCATAGTTCTCCAGGACCCACGGCTTCACGCCTTTTCCCGGCGCGTCGGGTGCCGTATCCAGATGTGCGACGAACCCTACGGGTTCGGCATCCGCGCTCCCGGGGATCTTCGCGTACACGACGCAGTGTGCCGCATCATAATACACGTCTTCTGCGCCGAGTGCGGAAAGCTCACTGTAGAGCTCCTCTGCAAGATCGCGCTGCCCCGGCGTCGTCGGCCAGGTCCCGCTGTACGGCAGAGACTGCGTGTCGATCTTCGCATAGCGGATCATCCGCTCCTTCACCTGTTCGTAAATCGTTCCCATCTTACATCCAGTCGCTGGCCCATGCCGGCACTTCCACCGCTTCCTGTTCCATCAGCTTTTTCTGACGGTCGTTCAGGAAATCCTTGTGGATGATCGCTTCATAGACATATTCACGGAAATACTTCTGGCTGCAGACGAAATAACCGTCTTTCCCGACATCCTTGCCCCAGGAGTTCTCGATCTTCCAGCGCAGCGGTTCTCCGTTCTCATCGAAATGCACGCCGATCAGGATCATAGCGTGTGTGGCGAAGCTGTCACGGCTCTCCAGGCGTGTCTTTTTGTCCATCCAGAGATCCATTCCCCCCACTACGCCTTCAAAATCCAGCGAATCCGGGTCCCAGATCCCCATTTTACGGTCTCCATACGCGCCGGAATCACATCCGAACCACACCGGCATGCCCGCGCGCAGCTGTTTGAGGCACAGCTCCTGCAGCTCGTCCATCGTAAGGTTCAGGTTGTCCACGTCGCCTTCCGCCATGCTTCCGATATAGTGGAACTTATAGCGCATGTCCATGGGCAGGTGCTCCGTGGGATGATGGGTCACCGTCACGTAGTCGTGCAGGTCGATCCCGATGTATTTCTCATAGAACGCTTTGGGCGTAAGCTTCAGGTCGCTGTGATAGTTCCCGTCCTTGTCCCGGTATGTGAAATCAAAGCAAGTGACAGGCTCTCCGAATGCGATACACTGTGCGCGGAAGATCCCGTTCAGGATCTCTTTTTTGCGCGGCTGGGGATCCTTCCCCTCGCGCACCATCTTCTGCAGTTCGACGCAGCCCTTGCGCACCGCCGTATTCATGAGACGCACGAAGCGCTCCGTATGGGAGGACTGCCAGGTCTCCGGCATCGCGTCCTTGGGAACGGCGCCGTACTTTGCCACAAGATCCGCCGCCATGTCCCAGTAGCCGCCGTCCCAGTAGCCGTGGTAGACGTATTCGGTCATGCGGTCGTCCCAGGGCAGGTCCGCGTAGCGGATCGCCATCTCCAGGATGTTGTTCGCTTTCTCCAGTTTATCGAAAAAGGCAAGATAGTTGCCGGAAAGCTCGAATTCCTCCAGGCCGCATTTGTCGATCACCGCCTCGCGCAGGATGTTCATCACCGCGTAGAGCCAGCAGCGTCCGCTGCGTTCCTGCGCCGTGATGCCGTGCGTCTTGATCTCAAGTTCGAATGCGCCATTCAGCTTCGCTGCCTGCATCGGCACGAACGCCAGATCCTCGACAGGCGTCTTTGCCATGGCTGCGTGCAGCGTGTGTGCGTGCGCGTCCGCGCGGTATGCCTCGTGAAAGGCCGTGATCATGTCTTCCGTGATTCTGTTCATTCTGTACTGTTTTCCTTCTGTTTACTTTTCTTCTTTGATGAGGTACGCCCTGCACGGCGCGCCTTCGGACGCAAGCAGCGCGATCGGCGCCGCATGCAGCATATAGACTCCTTCGGGGACCCCGTCCAGACGGACGCCTTCAAGAAGCGCCACTTCCGCTCCCAGCATGATAAGGTGCACGGCCCTTGGCGCCTCGAACGGGCCTACGGTCTGGCTCTCGTTTCCGTAAAGCAGGAGCTTCGCGCCGGCAAAAACACGCGCCGCCTCTTCCGTGACCGTCACGGGTCCCGCGACGATGATCCGCTCGCTCACGCCGTTCTTCCGCGCTTCATCCAGGATCCGGCGCGCGTCGTCCGCGCTGAGATCTCCCTCTCTGCGCGCCACGTAGCAGGGTCCGACGAAAGGCTCCAAACCCATCTGTCCCAGATCACGGCCGCCGTCGATGAAATGCATCGGCGCGTCCACATGGGTGCCGCTGTGCGCGACCATCGAGAAATGCGTGAGATTGCAGTCGTCGCCGTTTGCGATGGACTGCACCTGGCGGATATCCGGTGCCGGATCTCCCGGATAGATCCTGCAGGACGCGATGTTCTGCGTGATATCATAGATCTTTCCCATCGTTCTATCCTCCCTGACAGTCTATCTGTTAGTGTACCATATCACGGCCTTTTTTTCTTCCATCTTCACAGAAAAAGAAGGCGCTTCATTTGACGCGCCTTCCATTCTTTCCAAAAACTATTCCGCCCTGACCTCGTAGGATGTGACATGCTCCAGGACCTCCCCGTCGATCTGCATCGCGGCGGGCCTGTCGAAGGTGATGCTGACTTCGTGCCCCTCCAGTACGATGATGTGCTTCGTATCGTTCACGTGCTTTCCCTTTCTGGCCTTAAGCAGCAGAAACAGCGCCTTCAGCCGTCCCACGCTGTGCGCCAGGATCACGGTCACATGCCGGTCTTCCGCGTTCCTGTCCTGGCCTGGCGCAATCATGAATCCGCCTCCGAAATATCTTCCCTTCATCGTCGGCGCGAGCCACACTTTTTCAAGTTCCAGCGTCCTGCCGTCTACAGTGGCGACAGCGTTGCAGGGTTTGTACGCATACGCCAGTCCCCTTGCCGCGATGGCTATATAACTGACCTTTTCCTTTCCGGCTTTCTTCTGCCGCTCAAGCTCCGCGCAGCAGTAGCCGTCCAGACCGAATCCCACGCCGTTGAAGAAACGGCGGGTCATGCCGTCCACAGTGATCTTCGGGAGATGCTCGATCAGTTCGTTCACACGCAGAAACTCCTTTCTCGCCGGGATCCCGAGATCCCTCAGAAGGTCGTTCCCCGTACCGCAGGAGAAAAAGTACAGCGGACGCGTGAATCTTCTGGAACCCACCGAATTGATCAGTGCGTTCAGCGTCCCGTCTCCGCCCGCGATCACCATGCGCTGTTCCTGCGCGTGCCGCTCGATGAAACCGTAAGGATCGTGCAGCAGCGTGATATTCGTAAAGACGCATTCCTCCTGCGTCAGATGCTCCTTCGCGTATTCCCGTGCGAAGCGCTCGCATGTACCGTTATCCGCGATCGGATTGTAAAGAAAATGGATCATCGTCTCTCCCGTCTTGCCGTGTCCGGCAAAGAATCATGGTCTGTTATGTGGAACGGCACTCCTTGTAAGAATTACCCCTCTGCCGGTCCCTTGTACTCCATACAGAGCATCGTAAGGTCGTCGAACTGCTCCGCGTCCTGCACGAACAGATCGACGGCATCATGCACATTTCTCAGGATGCTCATCGGATCCGCCTGCGGATCGATGTTCAGCGCGTCGAGCAGCCGCGCGGTGCCGAACATGTTCCCGTGCTCATCTGTGGCTTCCGTCACGCCGTCCGTGTAGATGAACAGCTTGGCGCCGGGCTGCAGCCGGATCTCATACTCCGTGTAGTTCACGCCGTCCATTCCGCCCAGAACAAATCCGTGTCTGTCCTTCAGGAGCGTGAACGCACCGTCCGTGTTCCGGATCACCGGATATTCGTGTCCCGCGTTCGCCGCGGTCAGTCTGCCCGTGGAGATCTCAAGGATGCCGACCCACGCGGTGACGAACATTTCCGCCCGGTTGTTCGCGCAGATCGTTTCGTTGGTCTGCCGCAGGATCTCCGCCGCGGAGTTCTCCTGCATGGCGTTGTTCGCGATGATGGTCTTGGAGATCATCATGAACAGCGCGCCCGGGACGCCTTTTCCCGACACGTCCGCCATGACGAGGCAGAGATGGTCATCGTCCACCAGGAAGAAATCGTAGAAGTCTCCGCCTACCTCACGGGCGGGATTCATGCTCGCGTAAAGATCGAACTCGGTCCGGTCGGGAAACGCGGGAAACTTCTGCGGCAGCGCGTCGTTCTGGATCCTCGACGCCAGCGACAGCTCCACGCCGATGCGCTCCGTTTCCGCCGTGATCCTGCGGATCTGATCCAGATGATCGTCGATCTCCTCCGTCAGGTTGATCATTTCTTCCGAAAGCTGCCCGATCTCGTTGCGGGATCTGATCTTGGACAGATTCTCCCGGATCACCGCGCTGTCCTTCGTCTGTTCGTACAGACGGATATTCTGCTGGACCTTCGACAGCGGATTCAGCACGACGTAATCCATCAGGATCAGACAGGCCAGCGACAGGATGAGCTGCCCGAGCATCGCGACCGCGGTGCCGCGGATCGTACGCGCCATGATGTCCGCCTTGATCCCCGTCTGGTTGTATGTGATCCCGATAAACAGCGCGTGTCCGTCCACCACTTCGAAGTATTTGTAGCAGTCCATGTACTTTCCGGCGTCCGCAAGATGCTCCTCGTACAGTTTTGCCTCCCGCATGGCCTTCTGCAGGCTCTTCCCTACCGCCGACACCGTCCCGAGCGTATAGACCTGCTCGTACTCCGTGCCGCGTGTGGCGCCCGGATCCGCCGCGCTGAAGAGGAAGAACTGTGTGTCGTAGGGCTCGTCCGCGACCGCGCAGAAAAGAAAATCCATCCCGTAAGCCTGTTTGATCTCGTTGATCCGTGTGATCAGCCAAGAATAGGCGACTTCCGCGTAGAGTTTTCTGTCCTCCGGCGTCATGTCCACGATGTCCTGCGTGGAGACGTATCTGATCTGAAGGCCCGGATAATGCTCCGCCAGGATCCGGCATTTTTCCAGCGTCTCCGTCGATTCGCCGAATCCGACGTCGTATTCGATGTCCAGATCGTACGCATTCTCATACCAGTAGCGCAGGAGCCACCTGTAGGCGGGATACTCCTGCACCGCCAGGATCACTTCGTCCGAGGCTCTGACAGACAGGTATTCCATATACCGCCTGACCGTTCTTTCGGACGTGATGCGCTGCATCGCGTACACGATGCCGCCCGTCACGAGAACAGCCGCGATAAACAGGATCATGACCTGACGAAGCAGGCCCCTGTTTTTCTTCTCTCTGTCCATCACGCACCTCCGGCTTTTCAATACTGCTATTATACATGACGCGCCGTGAAATGTGTAATGCACATGCGCCTTTTCGGCACTGCACAAATCATGACCACCCGTAAAACGGGTGGTTTGCACAACGGCTATAAGCCTATTATCACAAGCCAGCGTCTCAAGGCGCTGGCTTTGCCACACCTGGTGTCAAAGCCACTACTGTGCATGTGTAACTATTGCCGACCGTTAA
>JAFRLQ010000036.1 GCA_017431145.1 Clostridia bacterium
GCCGAAACAGAGACTGCAGATCCTGCCGGTGGCGTTTCCGCTGAAAAAGAGAACCGTTTCTTTCAGATGAAACATCTGAAATCGTTTCTCATCTATTTTCTGATCTATTTCGCCGCCATCGTCTACTGGGAGCTGCTGCTGCGCGTCGTCGTATCAGGCTCGCTACAGACGGCAAAATGGTGGTTCCTGATCTTCGCCGTTGCGCAGGCGCTGCCCTTCGCTGCGCTTTCCGGATGGTGGAAAGACCGTCTGAGCCGCATCGTCAGCGCGGTTCTCATGCTGGTACTGTCCGCCTTCTTCATCTTCCAGCTCATCTATTTCCGGATCTCCGGATCGATCTTCTCCCTGTCCATGATGGGCATGGGCGGAGACGTCATGACCAATTTCGGATGGGCTGTGCTGGTGACCATCCGTGAATCCGTCGGCTGGATGCTCCTCTTCGCGCTCCCCGATCTTCTCCTGATCGCATGGATCTTCCTGCCGAAACCCAAGGCGCCGTCCTATCACGGACTGTTCAAACCCGTCGCACTGCTTCTCGCTGTCGTTCTCTGGTTCCTCGGCGGCCAGGCGCTGCGCGCAGGCGGCACATCGGACAGTTCCGCTTATTACGCCTTTACCAGCGCGTACGCCGACACCGACACGTCCGCGGACAAGATCGGCGTCTTCACGACGTCACTCGTGGAGATCAAGGGCATGCTTCTGGGCACGGACGCAGAGACTGAAATGGCGAATGCGATGACGAACACCGCAGACCTGAGCACACTGGATCTGGCGTTCGATCCCGAACCCGAACCGGAACAGGTCGATCATGAGATCCACACACAGGAAGATTCCGGTCCGGACTATTCCCCTCACATCAACGAGGATATCCAGTTTGACCGTCTCGCCGAATTCACGGACGATTCCACGGTCCGCGATCTGTGCAATTATTTCGGAGGTCTTTCCGGCACGAATAAAAACGACTATACCGGACTTCTGGAAGGGTACAACGTCATCATGATCTGCGGAGAGTCTTTCTCCGGCATGGCGATCTCCGAGGAACTGACGCCCACGCTGTACCGCATGTCCAATGAGGGCATCGTGCTCACCCACTACTACAACAGTTTCAAAAACACCACGACGAACGGAGAATTCGCGTTCATGACCGGTCTTTGGCCGGATGTTTCCAGAAAGGCGAATATGGGCGTGACCGTCGGCAGTTTCGGGCAGAGCGTCCATAACTACTTCCCGTACGCGCTCGGAAATCTCTTTTCCACGATGGATGTGAACAGCTACGGCTATCACAACTATGAGGGATCCTACTACGGCCGCCGCGATACGCACGCGAACCTCGGCTACACCATGAAATTCATGGGCAGCGGAATGGAGTTTTCCAGCACCTGGCCGTCGTCGGATCTTGAAATGTTCGAGCAGTCCGTAGACGATTACATCAACGAAGACCGTTTCAACGTCTACTACATGACGTTCAGCGGACACGGACCGTACACGCGCTCGGACAACGTCATCACGAGACGCCACTACGAAGAGGTGCCGTCCACTGTAGACGGCAGAGAACTCACCTACACCGCGCGCTGCTATCTGGCCAACAACCTGGAAGTGGAAGAATCGATGGCCTATCTGCTTCAGCGTCTGGAGGAGGCCGGCAAACTGGAGAACACGCTGATCGTGCTCACCGGCGACCATTATCCCTATTATCTGGACGACGCGTCTGCTCGTTCCCTTCTGGGCGAGTCTCCCGATCCCGACTTCGAGTACTACCGCTCCTCCTGCATCATGTGGTGCGCCGGACTTGATGAACCGATCGTAACGGACGTTCCCTGCTGCAACGTGGATATCCTGCCCACCATCCTGAATCTTCTCGGCGTCGAGTACGATTCCCGTCTTCTTCCCGGAACGGACATCTTCTCCGACTCCCTGCATGTGGCCATGCTGTACAACAAGAACTTCATCACGGACCGCGTCAAATACAACGCTGCGACCGGCCAGGCGACCTGGCTCATGGATACGGACGGGATCGACCCGAAGACCCTCCAGGAATACACCGATTCGATCTACGGCGTGCTCAAGGCGCGTTACGCAGCGTCACTGTCCATCAACGACAAGGACTTCTACCGTTTTGTCTGGGAGAGTCTCCCGGATAAGGAAAAACCGGACGATTCCATGTACGCAACCGAATAAAGCATGTCATACCGGGCAAAAAAACAGATCCGCAGCTTGTGCGCTGCGGATCTGTTTTCCTGCCCGGTATATCATTCGATCTCCACCCAGTCATAGTGCAGATAGGTCGTGAACGCTTCTTCCAGGATATCTTTCACATGTCCCTCGCAGATGGAGGTATGATGCTTGAAGCCGCCCCTTGCGAGCCGGATCAGCTTGTCCTGAAGGTTCGGGATCTTGGCGACGCCCGCGACGCCGAAGTATCCGTCCTCAATGGGATCGTCCGTGAACTCCGCTTCGGAAGCATAGATCACGATCTTTCCGTCTTTGGTCTGGCAGTTGGAGATCGTGATGGGCATCTTTTTGATGCGGCCTTCGTTGCAGCCCCATCCGGATCCGGGATCGGTCTTATCAAACATCTTATGGTTCGTCACCGTTCCCTTGCAGGTCATGAGACTCTGCGCCACCGGTCCGCAGTGGAACAGGACGACCTTGTCCTCATCATCGCCGTAGTTGTTGTTCCAGTCCAGCACGGCTGTCGGTTTCTCTGTTGCCAGGTTCATGGCGCGCATGCAGACTGCGGAGCACATGTCGATCTCGCAGGAAGCGACGATTCCGCGGTCATTAAGCTCTGACAGAAGCACGCACGGGCAGATGCGCAGATGCGCCTCCATCTCGTTCCAGCAGCGAAGCGCCAGCGCGTCAAGGTGATACTCCTCAATGTATTCGTCAATGACCACCGCCAGTTTTCCCAGATTCAGCATATTCTCCCGCGGCACAAGCGAGAAATCCGTATATTCCTTCAGATGCTCGATCTTTGCCGCAACGGCAGGATCGTCATCTTTCTTCGCCGCGATCTTGTCGAATACTTCGGACAGATCGAAGCTTTCCACATTGATCCCGTGCTTCTGCAGCGCGATCTCATCAAAGCGCACCGTCTTGAACGCCGTCGTGCGCGCGCCGATACAGCCAAGATTGAAGCGCTTCATCCCGTTCACCACACGGCAGATCGCGGCAAAATCCCGCAGATTCTCCCGGAACTTTTCACTCAGAGGATGCACCACATGGGGTTTCAGCACTGTAAACGGCACCCCGTACTGCGTGAAGACATCCGTCACGGAGAACTTGCCGCAGTACGCGTCACGTCTGTGCGCAAAGTCCATCTTCCCGATCTCATCGGGATATGCCTGCATCAGAATGGGAACGCCCGCGTCCTGCAGCGCCGTGATAGCGCCGTTTTCATCCGCAAAGATGGGCATGGAAAAGATCACGCCGTCGTATTCCCCTTCGTGTTCTTTCAGCCATCTCGCGTAAAGCAGTCCCTCGTCACGGGTCTCGATCCCGCCGTAACGCGTCAGTTCCGCGTCCATCATGATGTAGTCATAGCCTGCGTCCGTGACCGCTTTGACCATGTCCTCGCGCGCCCCGTAGATCAGTTCTCCCGGCATGAACCCGCGGTTGCAGAAAGCCAGCGCGAACGTCATTTTTTTCATCTTTTTTCCTCCCTGCTTCCGGTCCTCTGAGGCGATCTGCCCCAAAACCGTTTCTTTTCTATAAGTGTAGGCATTCTGTTTTTGTAAATCTATGGAATACTGTTCGTTTTACTTTGATTTTGTTCGCATTTGTGTCAAAATCATGGTAATCATCGCAAATCCGCAGGGAGGTGCTGTCATGGTTTCCGCATTCGACTTGGAAAAACTGAGCGGTCTGCTCAGAGACTTTTATGAGATCACCCGCATCCGCATCACGGTCTTCGACGAAAACCTGAATGAACTCATTTCCTATCCCGACGACGTGGCGCCGTACTGCCGCGTGATCCGCGGTACGCAGGAAGGTCTCGAGGCATGTTTGGCTTGCGACAGAGAAGGCTGCGCGGCTGCCGAAAAAAAGCGCCGCACCCATATCTACAGGTGTCATGCCGGGTTCACGGAAGCCGTCACGCCATTGTACGACGCGGACATACTGGTCGGCTACCTGCTCTTCGGACATGTTTTTTCCTATTCCGCACATGCAGAAGGCTGGGAAGTCATCCGGGAGCGATGCGCTTCCCTGTCTCCCGACATGGACGCTCTTCAGAAAGCCGTCTTTGACGCAGTCCCGATTCCGGAAGCGTATGTACGTTCCGCAGCCCACATCCTGCATGCCGTGTCGTCCTATCTCATTCTGGAACACATGGCTTCTTTGAAGGAGGACCTGCTCGCTTCCCGTCTTGACGCGTTCATCTCAGCGCATTATACGGAAAAGCTCACTGCCTCCTCTTTGTGCAGAAGTCTCGGGATCGGCAAAACGCAGCTTTATCAGCTTTCCGGACAGCTGTACGGTCAGGGCATCGCCGCGCATATCCGCGCTTTGCGCATCAAAAAGGCGAAGGTTCTGCTGACTGAACAGCCGAACCTCCCCCTTATTGAAATCGCATCCCGGTGCGGGTATGAGGATTACAACTACTTTTTTACCGTCTTTGCCCGCGAAACAGGCTCTTCACCCGGCGTATGGCGTAAATCCCGCCGCTGATATCACTTTGTTTTTTTCATCCCGATCCCCTTTTTCAGTGCCGATATCCCGTATGTTAGTACGACCGCCGCTGCAACCTGGACCGCCACACTGATCGCAAACCAGAGAAAACTGTCTGCCGGCACCCATCCTGCAACAAGTAATGTGACGCGTTCCCGCAAAAGCGTATGCAGCACAAGCGCCCAGACAGAATAGCGCCCGATCAGCGAGACTGTTTTCAGCACCCATCCCGGAAGATCCCGCATGAGCCCGCAGCAAAGAAGATAGACAACGCATGTGCCGCTCACGGCACCGGCAAGAACCAGCGCGTAAGGCGACAGTTTCCTCGTCGCGATCTCCATGCTTCCGTAACCAATCATAAACGCCCAAAGCGCCGCCAGCATCAGAAGCCAGAGCGGATGATGCCGCAGCGTCCGCAAAAGACGATATTTCCGTATCTGCACGCCCGCCTCATACACAGCCAGCAGATACAGCGCTAGATCAAAACTCCAGGGCAGCCAGTACTGCCGCTGTCCGATCAAATATCCCGTCATGGACAGGAGCGCGACCGCAGCGATGCGCATTTTGTCGTTCCGGACAAAGCGGTCAAGCAGAAGATAGATCAGGCGCACCAGGAACAGCATGAGCACAAAATAGATCGGCCCCGCCTGCGGCACACCGTTGAAAAGAGACGTTGCGAAACTCAGTCCGAGAAGGAACATCCGAAGATCCGGCCACAATCCCGTATAGCGTACCGTCTTCAGATCCAGCAGGATATACAATACAGCGCAGACAAGATACGGAACAAGAAGTGTCCGCGTAAGATGCAGGATCTGTTTACCGATGCTCCTGTCGTCCTTTTTATAAAAGTACCCAGAGATCATGACGAAAGCGACCATATGGAAGGAATAGATGACGTTCCAGAAGCGCCTGTTCATCATAAAGTGTCCCGAGATCACGAGGATCATCAGAACGCCCCGGAAAAAATCCACCCGCGCGTCACGGCCTTGCTCCTCTTTCTGCCTGCCATAGCCGAAGTGCGCTTTCATCCTGCGGAATCCGAGGACCGCAAGGAGCAGTAGCACGGCAAGTCCCACCTGGATCAGGATCCCGAGAGCGCCTTCCCTTCCCGGGAGCTGCCAAGGTGCAAAAGCGGTGAAAACCGCATAACATCCCATCGCGCCTGCGATCGCGCACAGAAGCAGCACGCTGTGGTTCACGAACCACACAGTCAGATCCCAGTCTGCCGCCTTCTTCCAGCTGTCCAGGATCAGAAATGCGACCGCTGCGCGCCAGATCCACATTGCGGTATTCCCGAAGATCATCCAGCTCTCCGGGATCCAGACGCGGAACACAGGAAGGATCATCACCAAAAGAAACAGCGCGTCCCATCTGATGGGAATGTGCGGTCTGTCCGCAAGGATCCCCAACATGATCCACAGAGGCAGGAGCATGAGACTGTCCTGCAGCGCGTACGGCAGAAGAAAGAACGAGGTGCTGACATAACTCAATACGCCGGCAAGGACCGCAAAGCCCGCCTGCGCGGGAGGAGCTTTCACCAGCATCTTCAGAAGACGCGCTTCCCACCAGGTGAAAAACACCGCCGGAAACAGCGACAGCAGCGTATGGCCCGTCCACTCACCTGAAAACGCACTGACCTGCGTCACCCAGAATGTCTCTTTGAGGCGTTCGTACAGTACAGCAGTCACGTCGTTCAAGGATGACGGACCCATTGGCAGGATCCCGAGAAACGCTGTCAGAAAAAACCATCCGGCACAGACCGCAAGATACGGTTTCCACAGCCGCACGAACACTGCCTTCGGATCATCCTGTCCTTTCAGATGCAGAAACAGCATCACGAAACAGAACAGATAAAACAGCTCCATTCGGAACATCTTCCATCCCTTCCTTTTTCTGCGTATGTCTGTTCCCCGCCTTATGGGGCACTTCCGTTTTCTTTACTGTAATTGTATCAAAACACGATCCAAAATCCCACGGAAAAGATCGATTATTCTTTCTTCATATCCGGGAGAAGACACGCGTTTTCTGTTGACAACCGTTTTGTGCATTTCTTATCATGAAGAAAACACGCGTCAAAACGTCTACTCAAAAAAGGAAGGGATTCTTGCCATGAAAAAGATCGTCATCGAACCCGCGCTGAAAGCGCCTGACAAACTGGACAAAGTCATCTCCGATCACTACCGGGGAAGAAAAGGCGGCGCGCCTTCCAAGATCGGACCCGTGATCCGCGGGATCGATGTGGGCGTCTTCCGTTATCCCGATACACATCCGTCCTATGAACTCGTCGATCTTGCGAAAGACGTAAAGGAAGAGGATATGTGTCTCGGAAGCATTCCCTACCGCGTCTACACCGCAAAGGACGCTTCGAAGAACGCACCGTGCTTCGTATATGTGCACGGCGGCGGCTTCATGATGGGCGCTTTGGACCGTCTGAACAACATCAACCGGCGCTTCGCGGAAGTTCTGCACGGCGTCGCAGTACATATCGACTACACGATGTCCCCCGAGGCAGCTTATCCCACCGCCGTCGACCAGTGCTACTTCGTGATCGAAGAGCTGGCCGCAAACGCTGAAAAATACGGGATCGACCCGGGCAATATCACCGTTATGGGCGATTCCGCAGGCGGGAACATCACCCTGTCCATGGGTCTCAAAGACAAAGGCCGCGGACTGATCAAGAACCTCGTCGTTTACTATCCTGTCGTCGACCTCTCCTCCTACAGTTATGAGAAGTTCGACATGTCCATGATGGGCGAGGATCTGGACCCCATGGTCGTATCCAAGATCACGTCTATGTGGAAAGGCAATGCCGGAAGCACCGCTGTGGGCTCCATGGCAGGCGCTTATCTGCACGAAAACACGCCTGCGGATGATTTCCACGTCTCTCCGCTGCTCGCACCGAAAGAGGAACTTGCCGGCATGGCGCGGACGATCCTCCTAACTGCGGAATTCGATTTCCTGCGTATCCAGTGTGAGGAGCTCCTGCAGAAGATGGAAGATGCGGGCGTTTCCGTGGAGTATTACATGTATGCGGGCACGTTCCACGGTTTCCTGGAGCGTCTTGGCGTCTTCGAGGAATCTGATCACAGCATCCGTCTCGTCGCAGAGCGCATCCTCGCATAACCGATCGCATATAACGCAAAGGAGCAGACTGTGATCCGTCTGCTCCTTTTTTCTGTCTCTGAAAGGTATCCGACGTACTACAGAATCTCTTCTGTCTTACGCATCTTTTCCGCCGCCTCGTCTAAGAGTCCAAGGTCCCACAGAAGAGAAGACGTCATGTATTTGTCCCGCATGTCCCGGCTGCCGACAAGCGCATTCACCGTTTCCTCATGACTGATACCGATCTGAGACGGTCTCACCGGAAGGCCGCAGCGCAGCATAATGCCGCGGACCGTTTTCATTGCAGGCAGTTCTTCGCGGATGATCTTCTGGATCTCATCCCAGTGACTCACGATCATTTCCAGGTGTTTTTTCTGCGTTTCGGGAAGATTCTTGCCTGTCATGCGTTCCGTCTCAAAGATCGAATCTGCCATTGGCCCAAAGATCTCCCGTACCGACGCTTCCCATGCTCCGTCTGAAAACTCGCTCATCTTCCGCCTCGCCTTCTCTGTATCCGGACACTCCGTCTTCAGGAACTGCTCATAGAGCCAGATTGTCAGAAGCGTACCAATGCCCACCTGAATCCCGTGCAGATCGGAATCCTCTCCTCTTTGCAGCGCCTGCATCTCCCAGAAATGGCTGAAGTAATGCTCCAGCCCGCTTGCCGGCCTTGATATCTCGGCAAAAGCCATCGCCATGCCCGA
>JAFRLQ010000037.1 GCA_017431145.1 Clostridia bacterium
GATGAATCTGCATCGCATGGGAATCGATCTAGTACCGGATGCAGCGGGTACAGAGCATGACTCTGTGCCGGAGGCATTTGTCAGCATGCCTGCAATGTAACACCACTTCTGACCTCAGGGTCAGATGACAAAATGTGGGAGATGACTTTCGTCATCGCGTACCACAGGGTAGTTACAAGCTCCATCTTCTATAAGGTGGAGTAGTTGACCCCCTTCATCTTATCACAACTGTTCATCCGCTGCACCCGTTCCTTTTCTTCTCCTCATTGTTTTTCGCTGACGATGCGTTATACTGATTGCAGCGAAACTGAAGGAGGAACAAAAAGACATGCTGACACTCGAACGCGCTGAGGAGCTCGCCGCTCAGACGATTACCTCTCCTCATCTTGTGATCCACTGCACGAATGTCATGGCTGCCATGGGCGCAATGGCCGATCATTTCGGTGAGGACCGGGAGCATTGGATGGCAGTCGGCTATCTGCATGACTATGATTACGATCTTTATCCCGAAGAGCATCTTCAGCACACGGCAGAACCTCTGCGCGAGGCAGGCGTATCCGAAGAAGATATCCGCGCGATCCTTTCCCACGGATACTCCATCTGCACGGACGTTGAACCGCTCACAAATATGGAAAAGAGCCTCTTTACCGTGGACGAGCTGACCGGGATCATCGAGGCATGTGCGCGCATGCGTCCCAATGGAATCACAGACCTTGAGGTCAAGAGTTTCATGAAGAAATTCAAGGACAAGCGCTTCGCCGCCAAATGCGACCGCCCGCTGATCCTCAAAGGCTGCGAAATGCTGGGTATGGAAGTGCGCGACGTCGCGCAGATCTGCATCGAGGGAATGAAACCCTACGCCGCCCGGATCGGTCTTCTGGGCACGGAACATACTGCCGAATAACAAAAGGAGCACTGCCATGTCACAGAAACCCATTGAATTCACCCCGTATGAACATTTCCCTTCCGAACCGGCCGGTCAGGCCGGGATCACCCACCGGATCGCCGCAAAGGCCTCTGACGGGATCGGGATCGTCCATGTCGTGGAATACGAGCCGGGCGTCGTTACCGACAGCGGCGTGCAGTGTCACGATTTCTGGGAGTACGTCTATATCATCGACGGGTCCATGATCGATTTGACGCTGAATCAGGAATTCACCGCCGGATCTGTCGCCGTACGTCCGCCGGGCATGAAACACGGTCCCTGGCGGATCCCGGAAGGAGGCTGCAAACTTTTCGAAGTCAAGTGCCGCAATCCGCTGGAATGACATCACATTTTTCGCCGGTTCACAGAAAAGAAACAGCCGCCCGGCTCAATTTCGGACGGCTGTTTCTTTTCTGTGAGTTTTTGTTAAGCATCGAATATGCCCAAAATCACGATGCCTGTCACGGCAAGCGCGATGGCGAAATACTGCTTCCAATTCAGTTTCTCCTTCAGGAATATCCGCGCCCAGATCACAGAGAACATGCAGTAGGAAGAGATCATCGGCGCTGCGGTGATCGCGTTCGCACCGATCGCAAAGATATAGGCATACTGCCCCGCCGTCTCGCAGATACCGGCGATGAGCTTCGGCGTCTCCCGTTTCACGATGAGTTTCTCTTTTCGGATAAACACCACATAGATGAATGCCAGGACACCCAGAATGAGGAATGTGTATTCATAGGCGATGTTCGCGCTTTCCTCCTCCATTTTTTCCAGAACGAAAGCGTCCGCGAATGTTCCCAGACCGTCGATGATGCAGTACAGGATCGGAAGAAGGATCGCAATGAAACTTCTTGTGTACTTCTTGTCCGGCGTTCCCCCCGCAAGACGGCGCTGTGCGTCGTCGTTCTGCTTTTCGAAAAGAGAAAGAAGGAAGATCGCAACAAGGATCAGCACGACCGCGACGAGCTGGATGGGCGCCATGCTCTCATGCAGAAACAGATAGCACAGAACCGCCGCGACCGCACCTGACGAGTTGCAGATGGGCGTGGAAACGGACAGCATGATGTAGCGCAGTCCCACATAACCCAGCACCATCGCAAGAATGTACAGGAACGAGACCGGCAGATATGTCAGGATGTCTCTGAATGTGAACGGAGTGCCTCTCAGAAGCTCCACAGTTGCGTGCAGACCCATGAACAGGCCCACCGCCATAACCATCTTCCAATGGCTCAGTTTGTCATCGGGTTTCGATCCCAGTTTTGAAAAAAAGTCGGATCCGCTCCAGAACAGGATCGCGACGAGAGAAAGCCAAAACCACATTTTTCATACTCCCAGATCAGAAATCAACATTGCAATTCTACCCTTTCGGCATATCTGCGTCAATGAACGGGCATCAAAAAAGGCCGGTCAGATCTGTCCGGCCTTAGGGACAACCATTATCTTGACATGTATCTTGAAAGGAATTCCCTGGTCTCCTGCCGCTCTGGATCCGTCAGGACCTGCGACGGCGGGCCGCTCTCCACGATGACGCCGTCCTTCATGAACACGACCTTGTGGGAGACCTCTTTGGCAAAGTCCATCTCATGCGTCACTACCAGCATGGTCATGCCCTCTTTCGCAAGGCTCTTCATGACGTCGAGCACCTCGCCGACCATTTCCGGATCCAGCGCGCTCGTCGGTTCGTCGAACAGCAGGATCTCCGGCTGCATCGCAAGCGCACGCGCGATCGCCACGCGCTGTTTCTGTCCTCCGGAAAGCTGTCTCGGCTTCGCATTGATATACGGCGCCATCCCGACCTTCTCCAGAAACTCCATGGCGCGTCTGTGCGCCTCTTCCTTCCCGATCTTCAGGACCTTCGTCTGCCCGATCACGCAGTTGTCGAGCACCGACATGTTGTTGAACAGATTGAAACTCTGAAAGACCATGCCGACCTTCGCGCGGTAAGCCGCAGCGTCCGTCCGGCTTCCCACGACGTCCTTTCCGTGGAACAGGATGTTTCCGCTGGTCGGCTCCTCCAGAAGGTTGATGCAGCGAAGCAGTGTGGATTTTCCGGAACCCGATGCGCCGATGATGCTGGTCACGTCCCCCTGGGAGACCTCAAAATCGATATCCCGCAGCACGACGTTCGTACCGAACGTCTTGGAAAGGTGTCTCACCTGCAGTATCTTGCTCATTCTCTCACCTCCCGGTTGTCGGGGCCCATATATCGGGCCATGCCGCTGGTATGCGCAAGCGTATCTGTCGTAGCCAAATCGAAATTGACCGGACCGTCCATTTTGCGTTCCCACCATCTGAGCAGCCGCGACGCCAGCACCGTCATCGTCAGGTAGATCAGCATGACGACCGTTGCGGATTCAAAATACGTATAGAGCGCGCCGACCACGGACTTGTGCACGAAAAACAGATCGGTGATGCTGATCACGGACAATACGGACGTATCCTTGATGTTGATGATGAAGTTGTTCCCGATCTGCGGGATGATATTGCGCAGTGTCTGCGGCATGATGACGTAGAGCATCGTCTGAAAGTGCGTCATGCCGATCGCCTTGGCGCCTTCGCTCTGCCCCGGATCGATGGACATGATGCCGCCTCTCACCGTCTCGGCCATATAAGCGCCGGTGTTGATGGAAACGACGAAGAACGCGGCGAACCACATCCCCATCTTGATGTTGAACACCATCTGGAATCCGTAATAGATGAACACCGCCTGCACGATCATGGGCGTGCCGCGGAACAGCTCCACATACCCGTACAGGATCCCCTTGACGATGCCCAGCAGGATACGCTTGACGAGCGGATCCTTTTTGTTCACCGGGATCGTCTGGACGGTACCGACGATGAAGCCGATCAGGCATCCGATCGCCGTGCCGACCAGGGAAATGAGCAGTGTCGTACCCGCTCCCCGCAGGTACGACAGCCCGTATTTCGTGATCACTTTCACCACATTGTCAGCAAAACTCACAACTGGCTCCTTTCTGTGTCCTCAGGTATTCCGGCGTCTCTTATTCCTCGCTCAGGGGCTGGATCGAGATCGCCTCTTCCATCATTGCGTCGAAATCGTCGGTCGTCATCTTCTCCAGGATCGCATTGACCGCGTCGAGCAGTTCATCGTTCCCCTTCTGGATCGAGATGCCGATGTTGATGTCCTCCTCAGACACCTGGAAATCCCCGTCCGTGCCGGTGAAGTCCAGCATCGCGAAGTTCGGGTATGCGACGAGCGCGGCGGTGCCGGTCGGCAGGTCTGTGACCACCAGGTCCACGGCACCGGCATTGAGGGCCACGAGCATCGCCGGTGCGGTCTCCTGGGCAGGCAGGATGTTCGCGTTCGGGATCTGCGGCAGGCAGTTGTCATACCAGATCGTGCCCAGCTGTGAAGTCGCGGTCGCTCCGGCGAGATCGTCGATCGACGTTGCGTTCGCATACGGGGAATCCGCGTTCACCAGTGTCACGATGGTCGCATAATAATACGGTGTGGTGAAGTCCACCTGTTCGAGACGTTCTGCGGTGATCGACTGTCCGGCGATGACCATGTCCACGTCCCCGGTCTTGACTGCCGGTACCAGGCTGTCCCAGTCCAGCTTGACGATCTCAAGCTCGTAGCCCAGCTTGTCCGCGATCAGCTTTGCCATCATGACGTCATAGCCGTTGGCAAAATCGTTCGTTCCCGCGATCGGGACAGCGCCGTTGGAATCGTCGGGCTGCGTCCAGTTGTAGGGGGCATAAGCGCATTCCATCGCCACTCGGAGCGTTTTGTCTCCGCTGCCGGTCTTGGCTCCGGCGCATGCTGCAAGTGACAGCACCATCATCAGTGCGAGGATCACGCTCAGTACTCTTCTTCTCATCTCTGTTATCCATCCTTTTCTGGAAATTTCACCGAAAAAAATTGGATGCACAGGTGGCATCCAAAATAAGAACATGTTCTTAGTCTGATAGCTCTCCACCCGACGGTGACAGTACAAGGGATCTTTTCCGTTGTACCGGACTGCAGCCCTTCAGGCACCTGACTGCATCCTCGGCGGCATCCCCTTTTCCTTTCCGCTGCCTGGCGGTTTTCAAAGGTACTCATGGCTTGCCGCGCCTCTACCCAACTTTATTCAGTTGAACCTTATTATACGCATGAAGCGCAGTGTGTCAATGCATTTTCGTGGTGTTTCCTCCGCATTTTGTGCTGTTTATTGCAGGAAAAACGGATTTTCCTGCGCAAAATGTGCGGATCGTACGGTCCCGGTCACCAGCGGTTCTCGACATATTCGCAGAATGCGTACATATCCCGGATCTCCAGCACGGTCCCGTCGTCCAGCATCACGCGTCCGTTCCAGAGTCCGTGCACCTGGTGGGAATGCATCCGCATCACAAGGATGTTGAGATCCGAGTGGTGGTCATAGAACGGCGTCATCGTGAGTTCGAATCTGCCGTCGCGGCTTCTGAATACCCATGGCTCCATATACCGGTCCGGCTTAGGGAACGTCTCCACGTCTACCGCGTCGAACTTGTGCGCCTTGCCGTCCAGGAACATGCAGGTCTCCGTCGCGCCGCTCTCGTCTCCGATCCCCCATGTGATCTCGAAGCCGAAGATATGTTCCTTCCCGGCCGCGTCCCGGATACGCTTTGACCCGTTGCCCCAGTACCAGACGAGACTGTACGGCGTACACACGCGTCCCCAGTCCATGACGCAGAACGTCTCCTCTCTGCTGAAGACCGTCTCTCCGCCTTTGTAGCGGAACGTTCCCCCACAGGGCATGGAGTTCTCCTTCGCCGTCATGAAATATCTGTCGGGCTTCCCTTTGAACGGGATGACCGTCGTGATGTTCTCCTGATCCGGGAAGCGCTCCATTTCAAAACTGCAGCTTACGTCGCCCTTTTCGAAGTACAGTGTCCGTCTCGTCTCTTCCGTCACCATGCGGAACACCGCCCCACTCACTTTGAACTCCACAGTTCCCGGTACGTCTCCGCGTTTCGGAAGGACGTATCTGTCCTTTCCGCCCAGATACGGACCCATGACGGACGCGAGGGTTTTCTTTTCTTTCAGATCCACAAGCACCGCGGACGCATAACCGCCCAGAGAGATGTTCGCAAAACTGATCTGCGCCATATAATATCCGTCGGACAGCTGGTAGAAATCCCATTCCTTTCGCCGCATCACATGCCTTACGCGCGTTCTGTCGTAATCAAAAACGGTATGCCGCGCCCATCCGGCCGCAAGGACCGTTCCGTCCTGCGCCAGAAGAGGCGTCTCCTCTGTGTATTCCCTCTGCAGGGATTCGGGAAACCCCGGATCCTGCCAGCCGGTGTATGTCTTTTTTGTCATAGGATTCTCCTTGCCGAAATGCCCGCCAAACGGCGGGCACTTCTGTTCGTTTTATCCGGAATGCAGTCTGATCAGATCAGAAGGCGGAACATCTCGATGACCTGTTCCTTCGTCGCCTCTCTCGGGTTTCCGGGATAGCAGGCATCTGCCAGCGCATCGTCCGCCAGCTGGCTCAGATCCTCTTCCTTGATGCGTGCGTCCTTCTCGGGGATCCCGACGTCCTTGGAAAGCTGTCTGACAGCAGCGATTGCCGCGTCGCGGTATTCCTCCTGCGTCATATCCTCAACGCCCTTGACGCCCATCGCGATCGCGATGTCACGGTACCGCTCACCTGTATATTCTTTATTGAACTCCATGGAGATCGGCAAAAGCATCGCGCAGGCCGCGCCGTGCGCGATATCGTAATGCGCACTCAGGGTATGTGCCATGGCGTGATCGATGCCCAGACCGACGTTGGAGAAGCCCATGCCCGCGACATACTGTCCAAGCGCCATGCCTTCCCTTCCGCAGTCCTCGTTCGCCACCGCGCTCCTCAGGGATTCCGCGATCATGCGGATCGCCGTAATGTGGAACATATCCGACAGCGCCCACGCGCCTCTTGTGGTGTAGCCCTCGATGGCATGCGTCAGAGCGTCCATGCCCGTGCACGCCGTAAGGAACTTCGGCATGGTGGACATCATATCCGGATCGATGATGGCGACGATGGGGATGTCATGCACGTCGACGCAGACGAATTTGCGCTCTTTCTCCACGTCGGTGATGACGTAGTTGATCGTGACTTCCGCCGCCGTTCCGGCCGTCGTGGGCACCGCGATGATCGGGACACTGGGATTCTTCGTCGGCGCAACGCCTTCCAGAGAGCGGACATCCTCGAACTCGGGGTTCGCGATGATGATGCCGATCGCCTTTGACGTGTCCATGGAAGAGCCGCCGCCTACCGCGATGATGCAGTCCGCTTCTGCCTTTTTGAACGCTGCCACGCCGTTCTGCACGTTTGCGATGGTCGGATTCGGTTTGATGTCACTGTAGATCTCATAAGGGATCTCCGCCGCGTCCAGAAGATCGGTCACTTTCTTCGTCACGCCGAACTTCAGAAGGTCGGGATCCGAAGCCACGAAAGCCTTCTTGAATCCGCGCGCGCGAAACTCATCCACGATTGCGCCGATCGCGCCTTTGCCGTGGTAGGATGTTTCGTTCAGTGTGAATCTGTTCATTTTCTTTTCTCCTTTTCAGAATTTGAAAACGGAACCGTCGCCCGGATAGTTCCGTTTCTTTAGCGTTTACAGCGTCTGGCTGAATTCGACCTGTTCACCGGTCGGGCTCAGGATCTTGAAATAGCGCACGCCGTTGCCCCAGCGGCCGGGGATATCCTCGATGCCCTGTGTGCAGATCTTGTAGCCCGCGTCGCACGCGAACTTGTAGTCCGCCTCGATATCGTCGGAAATATAGGCGATGTGGTCCACCTTTCCGGCGAATACGGGATCGAAATTGACCGGCTGATACATTTCATAGACGATGCCGTGCACATCCTGGATGAAATACGTGGGATGCGGTTTGCCCTCGGGCTGGAAGCGTCCGGTGACCTTGAAGCCCAGCACGTCGCAGTACCATTTCACATTTGCCTCCACATCCGTGCAGGCGACGCCGATATGATCGAGTTTACGTCCTTTCAGCATGACAGAATTCCTCCTTGTCAGTCATTGATTTTCTTATACGCTTTCGCGTTCGGTCTCAGTAAGGTCTCAGTTCCCCAGCAGTTTGAAGAAACGCGCCATCGGCTCGACCGTATCGGAAAGGTCGAGGATCGCCTTGTTCAGCGTCTCAAAGTCGACGTTGTTTATGTTCTGCAGCGCCTCGCTGATGTCCTGCGTGTTGTCGACCACCACGGTATTCACGGAATCCACCGCGACATTGATGTTCTCCACCGCGCCCTGCATGTCGACGGCGAGCGTATCGATCCGGTCCACGGCGTCTCCCGCCCGGTTCATGAGTTTCACTGCGTTGGGCACAAGGATCGCCGCGCTGACCAGCACCACGAGAAAAATGCCCAGCATGGCGTACATAATGACGCGCTGCCTGCGGAACGTTTTCTTCTGTGTGCGGACCATTTCCTCGAGGAGGATATGCGTCTGTTTGTCATCTGCCGGCTGAACAGGCTGCGGTACCGGTATGCGCGTCGGTGCGGCAGTCTTCGGCTGCGCCTGCGTGTTCGCGGTCTGTGTCTGCGCTGCGGGCTGCGATACAGGTTTTGCCGCCGCTTCCTTCGCTTCTTTCGCAGGATCTGCGATGATCGTCATTTCTTCACTCATGGCTTCCTTCTCCTTCTTCGTTCTCTTTCACCGCGGTCACACGGATCAGTATCTTCATCTCGTGATCCTCCTTCGCGGAATAGATATACTCTTTCACGGTTGCCGGTCCGCAGCTCGCGGTCCCGATACCCATCTGGAACGCGGAGACCGTCACATACGTTCCCGTGCGTTTTTCATCTTCCCTGTGCAGCATGCCCGCAAGCGCCGTATCCGTGTAGGGTTTCACTCCCAGTTCGAAAGGCTGCGCAAGCGTTTCGAAGTAAACTGCGCCATTTCCGTTGCGGACGGCGGCCCATCTCGTATCCGCGCGGTTTCCGCTCTCCTGCGGTTTCAGGTTCGGTTCCGTCATCTGCGAAACAGTGCATATCGTCTCAGCAACCTGCTCCTTCATGTCCGCGTAGCTTTCTCCCGTGCGTCCCAGATAGCAGACGTCGTCAAAGTCCTCAGGCAGGCGGAACGCCTTGCCGAAGCGCGGAAGCATGCCTCTGCCTCTTCTGGGATGGATCCTGCTGGTAAGGATCACGCCTTCCGGTGTTGCCTCGTACAGATCCGTACAGTCGAACGCGTGCCCTTTGCATGTGATGCGTGTCTTCACGCAGACCGAGGCATCGTCTCCCCTGACGCTCTTTATGATTTCCTTCTCATTATAGTACTTTTTCATGAACCTGCGAAGATACCGGTCCAGATCGTTGTCCGTCTGGGCGCGGAACAGGATCGTATACGGATCGCTGACCTTCATCTCACTTTCTCCGATCCGGATAACCGGCGCACCGTCCCGCATGCTGAACCATTCGGGCAGCGTTCCTTCCACGGGGTACGTCTTCGCCTCGAAAGGCGTCAGCTGCAGTTGTTCTGTGGAAACGGTGCGCCCGCTTTTTTTCTCCGTCACCGTCATGGTGAGCCGCGTGTCGGAGGGCAGTTTTCCCAGCTCCCACTTCACCTCTCTGCGGGACATCGGATCGATCTTCAGATTCTCAGTGAACCGCACCCCGTTGGTGACAGTAATCTTCAGTTCATAGGCTTCCGCGTTCGTGAATCCCTTTGTGTTGAACAGTTCGAACGTGCCGTCCCCTGTCTTTTTGATGCGTATCGGGCGGTACAGATGCCGGACGATCTTCGCGCCTGTCGAAGGCTTTCTGTCCGGATAGAAGATGCCGTCTACGCAGAAGTTTCCGTCGTGGATCCATTCCCCGTGATCCCCGCCGTAGGTGTAGGTGTTCCCCTCATGCCATACGGCGTGATCGCAGAACTCCCAGACGCATCCGCCCATGAGGTTGTCATGCGCGTAGATGCTGTCCCAGTAATCCTCCGCGTTTCCGGGCCCCACGCCCATGGCGTGCGCATACTCGCACATGAAGTAGGGACGGTCCATGAACAGCGGCTCCCTGTCCGTGCCCTCGCCGATCCGGCGCACGTGATCCTGTTTCGGATACATCTCGCTTGCGATGTCATAGGCACGCCTCTTGCTGTGTACGGCGCCTTCATACTGGACCGGGATCGCGGTGCGTTCCTTCAGCCAGTCGTACATGGCCGCGGTATTGCAGCCGTCTCCCGATTCGTTCCCGATGCTCCATATCGCGATGCAGGTCGCGTAGAGCTTGTCTCTGTGATACAGTCTGCGCACCCGGTCCATGAAATGCTCCCGCCATTTCGCGTTGTCCGCCAGCCGGTTCATGTTCGGCGGAAGTTTGTGCACGAAAACGCCGTGCGTCTCCTGGTCCGCCTCGTCCACCACGTAGATGCCGTGCTGCATGCACAGTTCCAGCATCACGGGATCGGGCGGATAGTGCGACATGCGGATCGTGTCGATATTGTATTCCTTGCACAGAAGGACATCCCTCTCCAGATCGTCCGCCGTCATGCACCATCCGTTCTTCGGATCGGAATCGTGGTGGTTCACTCCGTGCAGTTTGATTTTCCGTCCGTTGAAAAGATACACGTTCCCTTCGATGCGGACGTTCTTGAATCCGATCTTCTGGATCACGCAGACCGTGTCCGTTTCGATGATCAGTTCGTACAGGTCCGGCGTCTCCGCCGTCCACTCCTTCGCGTCCGGCACCTCGAACAGCGCGTGCGCCTTTTTGTTTTCCGTCTGCACCGTGACGCATTCCTCGAATCCGAATCCCTTCAGCGTCACGCGCACTTCGCAGTCGCCGGTCATGGTGAGACCCGTGTCCAGGCGGTATCCCTTTTCCGTCTTCTCCGTAACGGGATCGATATCCCACACGTCCTTTTTGTCGTCCATGCGCAGAAGCACGTCGCGGAAGATGCCGCTGTTGCGGAACATATCCTGGCATTCCAGGTACGTTCCGGTGCACCATCTGCGCACGACCGCCACCAGCTCGTTCTCCCCGTCATGCACCAGATCGGTGATATCGAACTCAGCCGTATTGTGGCTTCCCTCCGAATAGCCCGCGAACGTTCCGTTCACATACAGATCCAGGCAGCTCGCCACGCCGAGGAAGGACAGCACATAAGCCTTTTCCAAGTCCGGGATCCGGAACTTTTTGCGGTAGATGCCGGCATAGTTATATTCGTTCTCGGGCGTTCTCCAGAACAGACCGACCTTGTAGCTGGTATCGTTCCAGAAGAACGATCTCCCCGCCTTTTCCGTCGTCGGGATGACGGGCGGCTTATACGGAAACTGGTATCTCGTGTTGAGATAGAAAGGAGGCGCGAACCCGCGGAACTGCCAGCAGGACGGCACGTCGATATGTCCGAATTCAAACGTATCCGTATCCAGTGTCTGCGGCATCTTTTCAGGCAACGGGAAAAAAGCGAATTCCCACAGACCGCTGAGGCACCTCACCTTCGGTGAAAAATAGCGTTTCTCCTTGATCCCGACGAACTTGGCCTGTTCGCGGTCCTCAAAGGGGATGAAATAGCTTCTTGGCGGCAGCTTGTTGATCTCGATCGTATCGAAATCGCAGTAATGCCGCTGATCGATCTCATATATCATGGGTGTCTTCCGTTTCTCTCTCCGGATAAAAGCCGGTTTTTCTTTGTTCCATTATAATGCAAATGCAGCCCGGCAGAAAGAGTTTCCTCGCTTGCCAAACACGCCGAATTGCTGTACCCTTGTGAAGAATCTTTTCGCGGAGGAATGCCCATGGCTCTTACCTATCTGCAGACCGACGACCCCACTGCGATCACACGCATCAAGGATACGCCCGTTCTGGTCGATTTCTTTTCCAACAGCTGCCAGCCCTGCCACCTCATGCACCCGGAGCTGGAGGCATACGCCGAACACCATCCCGGAATCCGTGTCGTCTGTGTCAGCGCGGACATCCATCCCAAGACGACCGCCTTTTTCCGTGTGCGTCTTCTTCCCACACTTCTTCTGCTGCAGGACGGCAAAAAGCTCGATATCGCGATCGGAGCCAAAACGGAGGAAATGCTGGATTCTTTCGTAACGAAGGTCCTGGAGGTGCACGGTCTTTCCGAAAAGTGAAACTTGTCCTTGACGATGTTCTTTTTCGGGTATTATAATGATTTCTGTCCTTAGGGGAGTAGCTCAATTGGCAGAGCAACGGTCTCCAAAACCGTAGGTTGCGTGTTCGATTCGCGTCTCCCCTGTTTTTATGCCGGTGTGATGGAATTGGCAGACGTGACGGACTCAAAATCCGTTGGTGGCGACACCGTGCCGGTTCGAGTCCGGCCACCGGCATGCATGATTACGGCGATCAGAAACTGATCGCTTTTTCATTTTCCACACGGAAGACCGGCACGCTCTGTTCTGCGGACCGAAAAAAACCGGAGCATCTGTTATGACCCCTGTCAAGTAGACAGGCAAATAAACTAAAGAGTTTGTCTAAACTGACTACCATATTCTTTGGAGTATGGTAGTTGTTTTTGTGTGTTCATCAGGCAGCAAAGCGTGCCTTGTATTTCTGTATCCGCTTGTTTACCGGGATCGGATATTGTTCCGGGATTTCTGTGCTGAGTGCTTCTGCTCGCACCTCCATCGGCGTCTTGCCGTTGAATCGAGCCTGGTAACGCTCGTAATTGTAGAAGCGGAAGAATCCATCTATTGCAGTGATCAGAGACTCCTCATCGGTTACCGGGAACAGCTGAAACATCTCTGCCTTTAAGATGCCCCAGAACCCCTCGGTCGGTCCGTTGTCGATGCAGCATCCGACCCGTGACATGGACTGCGTGATGCCCTGTGTGTCAAGGCGGGTCCGGAACTGCCAGCTGGTGTACTGGAACCCTCTGTCACTGTGGAATATGGGCTTTGCATCGGGATTGGCAGTGATCGCTGCCGCATAGGTGTCGAATACGAGATGATTGTTATTGGATCTGCTGACTACGTAGGAGATGACCGATCTGTCATACAGATCCAGAATAGCGCTCAGATACAGTTTTCTGTCACTTCCGGGGATCTTCAGTTCCGTGACGTCTGTGACCCATTTTTCGTTCGGTGCAGATGCGGTAAAGTTTCGCTGCAGGATGTTTTCCGCAACTGATTCCGCTTTGCTGTATACGTAATTGGGCCTTTTCTTCCGGATCACCGCATGGATGTTCAGTTTCTGCATGATCCTGTGGATACGGTTCCTGCTGTAGTTCGTACTGTTGAGCCGGTTGATCCACAGTGTCATCCTCCGGTATCCGAGGATATGTCCGAATCGTTCGTCATATTCCCGGATCAGCACCGCGATCGTTTCGTTTTCCTGTTCTTCCCGTGGAACTTTACGGTTCAGCCATTTGTAGTAGGATGCCCTGGAAATATCCAGTTTCCCGCACATCCGGCTGATGCTCCACTGCCGTTCTTCATTGAAATGCTTTATTGCCAGATACCCGGATTCCTGCCGTACCCTTCCAAGCGTCACATCCTTTCGAATTCTTTCACTTTTTTTAGCAGTTCTACCGTCATACGTTCTTCTTCCAGCTGACGTTTCAGGCGCTGGTTCTCCCGGCGCAGCCGCTCCAGTTCACTCAATTCCTCGTCGCTTTTCCGTTTCCCGCGCCGGTCGTCAAGGCCTGCTTCACCCCGCTCAAGATATTTGCGGACCCAGTCGTATACCTGAGAGTAGGATACATCGAACCTGATCGCTGTCTTCTTGTAATCCTTTCCGTTTGCCAGGCAGTATTCGACGATCTCGAGCCGTTCCTTCTTGCTTGTTTTTCTCCTATAAAAAGTAAATAGTTTTTAGGCTGTTTGCTGGATATCATCGTAACGCATCAAATCTGGATTGAAACTTTCCCTCTTTGACAACATTACAAAGACAATCCGTGTTATCTTCCTTGCCAGCGCGATTATCGC
>JAFRLQ010000038.1 GCA_017431145.1 Clostridia bacterium
CATGCCGGGAGACAACATCCGCATGGAGATCAAACTGATCACCCCGATCGCGATCGAGGCAGGACTGCGCTTCGCTATCCGCGAAGGCGGCCGCACCGTCGGAGCAGGTGTTGTATCCGAAGTCATCGCTGACTAATCACTGAACATGAAAGCAGAGCAGTTTTGAACTGCTCTGCTTTTTTTCTGCGAAAAAAGACCTTCTTTGATATAATAATGGAAAAAGACGGTGCGAGGAACATGCCGATGAATCACGGAAAAGCATTCGGTTTACTGGTGTACAGACCGCTCAGGTTCTGTGCGGATCTGTTTTTCAGACTGAAATACGGATTCAGACACGACAGGATGCGTCTGCCCGCGGGCGGAACGGTCGTTGTGGCGAACCATACCATGGACATGGATCCTTTTTTCTGCATCTGCTGTTTTCCCGATCAGATGGGGATCGTGATGTCGGAACATCTGATGCGCAAGCCGTTTCTGAGCAAGGCGATCCGCTTTCTGATCGATGTGATCATACGGGTCAAGACGAGAACGGAGAGCCAGACGGCCTTTGCGATGATCAGAAGCCTGAAGGCAGGCAAGAACATCCTGATCTTTCCGGAAGGTAGCATGACCTATACCGGCGTCTCAAAGGACATAGTCGGCGGACTTGGGCGTCTGATCAAGATCAGCGGTGCGAACCTTGTGACGGTCCGGCTGGAAAACACATTCGCGTACAGCCCCAGATGGTCAGAGTCTTCCGGAAGGGGAAAAGGCTACGCCAGAGTCGTTCATACCTACAGCGGCGGGGAACTGAAAGACAAAAAGCCGGAAGAGATCGAGAAGATCATTCGGGATGACATCTATTTTGATCAGTACGCGCAGCCGCTCCCCGCGATCCGGAACAGGAAAAGAGCGGAGTATCTGGAAAACTTCCTCTATCTTTGCCCTTCCTGCGGGGGACTATCCACGATGCACGGACACGGAACGCATTTCGTCTGCTCTTGCGGTCTGGATCTTGAACTCGACGGGAATATGCGTTTTCACGGAAAAGACGGGAAGGACGCGCCGTTGGACAATCTGCAGGAATGGTATCTGTGGCAGACAGAAGAGACAGAGAAAAGAGCGGAGGAGTGGAAAAAAGCAGAGGATGCGATCACAGCGGACGATGGGATCGCCTTCAACAGCTACACTGTATCGCCTCCTGCAAGCAAGCTTCTGATGACCGGGCAGGTGCGGCTTTTCGCCGACCGGCTCGAGATCTGCGGAGAGCAGGGCAGACGCGTGATTGCGCTGGAGGACATTACGGACGTCACGACGGTGCAGCACAGGATTCTGAGTTTCAGTGTGAAACACGAGGAATTCTATGAGATCGTCGGAACAGACACATTCTCCACGGTGAAATACGCGTATCTGATGCATGTGCTTGCAGGTGTAAAGATGAACGTGTAGTCCCCGATTATTGAAGAGAAAGTGCCTGGATGATATACTGAACGGGTAATATCCAAAGCGGAGGAGCTTATGATCCGAAGAGGTTTTGACAACGAAAAATATCTCCGAATGCAGTCGCAGAAGATCAAGGAACGCATTGAGGAATTCGGCGGAAAACTGTATCTGGAGTTCGGCGGAAAACTGTTTGACGACTACCATGCGTCGCGCGTGCTTCCCGGATTTATGCCTGACAGTAAGATCCGGATGCTGGAAGAGCTGAAAGAGGACGCTGAGATCGTAATCGTTATCAGCGCGGATGATATCGAAAAGAACAAGAGAAGAGGAGATCTCGGGATCACCTATGACCTGGATGTGCTGAGACTGATCGATGCATTCAGAGGAAAAGGACTTTATGTCGGGAGCGTCGTGATCACGCATTATCAGGGGCAGGCTGCGGCAAATCTGTTCCGTTCAAGGCTGAATGCGCTCGGCGTGAAGAGTTATCTGCACTACATCATTCCGGATTATCCTGCGAATATTTCCCTGATCGTGAGCGATGAGGGATTCGGAAAGAATGATTTCATCGAAACCGAGAGGTCACTGGTTGTCGTTACTGCGCCCGGACCGGGAAGCGGAAAAATGGCGACATGTCTGTCCCAGCTGTATCATGAGCAGAAACGCGGAGTCAAAGCCGGGTATGCGAAATTTGAGACATTCCCAATCTGGAATCTTCCGCTGCAGCATCCGGTCAATCTTGCATATGAGGCGGCGACCGCTGATCTGAACGATGTAAACATGATCGATCCTTTCCATTTGGAAACCTACGGGGAGACGGTCGTGAACTACAACCGCGACGTTGAGATCTTCCCCGTCCTTAACGCGATGTTTGAAAACATTTACGGCGAATCTCCGTATCACAGCCCAACAGATATGGGTGTGAATATGGCCGGAAACTGTATCGTTGATGACGAGGCGTGCCGCGAGGCAAGCAGACAGGAAGTGATCAGACGGTACTATGCCGCGATGTGTGATCAGAGATCCGGCTTTGTATCGGAGAGTGAGGTGCTCCGCATCCGTATGCTGATGAAGCGCATGGAGATCTCGGAAAAAGACCGTCCGTGTGTGACGCCGGCAATCGAAAAGGAAATGGAGACAGACGCGCCTGCGACAGCATTTGAACTTCCAGACGGCAGAATCGTGACCGGGAAGACGTCGGAATTGCTTGGCGCGACTTCCGCTGCGCTGCTTAACACGCTGAAAGCAATGGCGGGAATCGATGACGATCAGCTGCTGATCTCACCGAGAGTCATCGAACCGATCCAGCAGCTCAAAGTGGAAGTTCTTGGAAATAAAAACCCAAGGCTTCATACGGACGAGATCCTGATCGCGCTTTCGATCTGTGCCGCAGATGATCCGTGCGCGGCAAGTGCACTGCAGATGCTTCCGATGCTGAAAGGATGCCAGATGCACTCCACGGTTATTCTGTCTAAAGTGGATGATACACTGCTTCACCGTATCGGTGTGCAGACAACATATGAACCCAAATATGAAACGGCTTCTTTGTATCACAATTAAAAACGGAGGATGAAAAGATGAAAATTGTCGTACTTGATGGTTACACACTGAACCCGGGAGATCTGGACTGGAACGGGCTCGAGGCACTGGGTGAGCTGACTGTTTATGACAGAACGGCACCGGAGGATGTGATCGCACGCATCGGTGACGCGGAACTGATCTATACGAACAAGACCGTGATCTCCAGAGAGATCCTGGACGCGTGCCCCAGCGTGAAGTTTATCGGCGTATTGGCGACCGGTTACAACGTGGTAGATACAGAAGCCGCAAAGGAAAAAGGAATCCCGGTATGCAACGTACCGACATACGGAACGACGGCAGTGGCGCAGTATACGTTCGCTCTGCTCCTTGAGATCTGCCATCACGTATGGGCGCACTCCGAAGCGGTCAAAGCAGGCGCATGGGCATCCTGCCCCGACTTCTGCTTCTGGAACTATCCGTTGTTCGAGCTGGCCGGAAAAACCCTGGGAATCATCGGCTACGGCCGCATCGGTCAGACGGTCGGACAGATCGCGCAAGCTTTCGGCATGAAAGTGCTGGCGGTCGACGGACATGTGCGTCCGGAGCTGGAAAATGAAAACATGAAGTATGTGGAACTGGACGAGCTGTTCAAAGAGGCGGATGTAATCTCGCTTCACTGCCCGCTGTTCCCGTCCACACAGGGCATCATCAACAAGGAAAACATCGCGAAGATGAAAGACGGCGTGATCATCCTGAACGACTCCCGCGGTCCGCTGATCGTGGAGCAGGATCTGTTCGATGCGCTGGAGAGCGGAAAGGTCGCATATGCGGCGAGCGATGTTGTGTCCACTGAGCCGATTAAGGACGATAACGTCCTGCTGAAGGCAAAGAACATGATCATCACGCCTCATATCGCATGGGCGCCGAAAGAGGCAAGAAAACGCCTGATGGACGTTGCTGTTGCGGATCTTGCAGCTTTCCTTGCCGGAGAGCCGATCAACGTCGTGAACAAATAATTCTGCAAAAAAACAAGAAGGGGAATGGAACGGGACAGCCACGTAAGGAAACAATCAAATAAGGCACAGTAAAGCAAAAAGCGGATGGAGATCGTCCAAGATCTTCACCCGCTTTTTTACAAGCTATTCTATTTGCGACTCTCTTTTAGAGAATCTAAATGCTTGCGTAATTCGCATATTCTGTTGTAATTCTCGACAGAAAGACGAGTATAGAGTGTTTCAAGATAATACTGCAA
>JAFRLQ010000039.1 GCA_017431145.1 Clostridia bacterium
CATGCCGGGAGACAACATCCGCATGGAGATCAAACTGATCACCCCGATCGCGATCGAGGCAGGACTGCGCTTCGCTATCCGCGAAGGCGGCCGCACCGTCGGAGCAGGTGTTGTATCCGAAGTCATCGCTGACTAATCACTAATTACTTTGAGATTCGACCGGTTCCGGACTTCCAGAAAGGAAGTTCGGAACATGGTTTGAATTAATTGTTGCATTCTTGCACAAGTCGTAATATAATAATCGAGTTGCGTCATATTCTCATAGGGAAGAAGCGAAAGGTTGCCGGCGTGGACCGGGTAGTTTTCGTGGACCAGTCCGAAAATCGGGCGACGGGCTCAGGGAGCGCCGTCGAGAAAATAGACGGTGCGACACACACGGCTGAGTGTAAATGAGAATTACAAGGAGGAAGACCAATGGCCAAACAGAGGATCCGTATTAAACTCAAGGCTTACGAGCATGTGCTGATCGACATGGCTGCAGGACGCATCGTGGATGCTGCCCGCCGTACAGGAGCACAGGTTTCCGGGCCTATCCCGCTGCCCACGGAGAAGGAAATCGTTACGATTCTTCGTGCACCGCACAAGTATAAGGATTCCCGTGAACAGTTCGAAATGAGAACACACAAACGACTGATCGACATTCTCGATCCTACCAGCAAGACAGTGGACGCGCTGATGCGTCTGGATCTGCCGGCAGGCGTTGATATTGAGATCAAGCTGTAAGCAGGCAAAGGAGGATATCATGAAGAAAGCAATTCTGGGAAAGAAAATCGGTATGACCCAGATTTTTGCACAGGACGGCACCGTGATTCCGGTTACGGTCGTGGAAGCCGGCCCCTGTGTCGTGGTGAAGCTGAAGAGCCTGCAGAAGGATGGATATGAAGCTGTACAGGTCGGCTTCGGCGACATCCGCAAAAAGCTGGTCAACAAGCCTGTCACCGGACAGTTTGCAAAAGCTGGTGTTGATGTTAAGCGTTATCTTCGCGAGTTCCGCTTTGAAAACAGCGCCGATTACGAAGTCGGCCAGGAGATCAAGGCAGATATCTTCGCGGAAGGCGATAGAGTTGATGTAACTGGAACAAGCAAAGGTCATGGAACCGCAGGCGTGATCAAACGCTGGAACGCAAAGGGCGGACGCAAGTCCCACGGTGCTTCCAGATTCCACCGCCGTCCCGGTTCAATGGGCTCGAGCAGTAATCCGTCCCGCGTTTTCAAGAACAGAAAGCTGGCCGGAGTATGGGGCAGCGAAAAGGTCACGATCCAGAACCTGAAGGTTGTCCGTGTGGATGCCGAGAGGAACCTGCTTCTGATCAGCGGTTCTGTGCCGGGTGTCCGCGGTTCTCTGGTTACAGTGCGCGAGTCCGTCAAGGCTTGACGCGGTACTCAATGAAAGGATAAAGGAGGACAGTCATGCCTAAAGTTACATTAAAGAATGTGGCGGGCGAATCCATTGGCGAGATCGAGCTTTCCGATGCGATCTTCGGAATCGAACCCAATGTCCCCGTTATGCATGAAGTCGTGCGTGCCCAGCTGGCAAACCGCCGTCATGGAACGCAGAGCGCACTGACACGTACGGAAGTACGCGGAGGTGGGCGCAAGATCTACCGTCAGAAAGGCACCGGACGTGCGCGTCACGCTTCCAACCGTGCCCCGATCTTCGTACACGGCGGCGTCGTGTTTGCACCCAAGCCCCGTCTGTACAAGATCCATGTCAATAAGAAAGTCCGCAGACTTGCAATGAAGAGCGCACTTTCCGCACAGGTCCAGGATGAGTGCATCGTCGTCGTCGACGATCTGAAGATGGATGCCCCCAAGACTGCAGAGATGAAGAAAGTCTTTGCAAACCTTGGAGTCGGTGACCACACACTGGTCGTGCTGCCCGATGTGGATGTCAACGTTTCCCGTTCTATCCGCAACATCAAAGGCGCAAAGACATTGCTCGTCAACACTCTGAACGTAGTGGATATCTTGAAATATGATTCACTGGTCCTGACCCGTGAAGCAGTCGAGAAGATCCAGGAGGTGTACGCATGAAACACTACCAGGATGTAATTATTCGCCCGATCCTTACTGAGAAGAGCTACGATGGAATCGCTGACATGCGTTATACCTTCCAGGTAAATCTTCACAGCAACAAGACAGAGATCAAACAGGCTGTCGAAGCCCTGTTTAATGTCAAGGTTGCAAAGGTGAACACCGTCCGTACGATGGGCAAGATCAAACGTATGGGCACACACAGCGGCCGTACCCCCGAGATCAAGAAAGCGATCGTCACTCTGGATCCGTCCAGCAAACCGATCGAGTTCTTCGAGGGAATGTATTGATAAGGGAGGAAAACGATAATGGCGATTAAGAATTATAAGCCTACTTCCCCTGCACGCCGTTTCATGTCGGTCTCGACTTTCGAGGAGATCACGACCAGCACTCCTGAGAAATCTCTCCTTCGTACGAAGAAGAGCCTGGCAGGAAGAAACAATGACGGACGTATCACCGTCAGACATCAGGGCGGCGGCGTTAAGAAAAAATATCGTGTCATCGATTTCAAACGCGACAAAGACGGCATCCCCGCAAAGGTCGCTACGATCGAATATGATCCGAACCGCAGCGCGAACATCGCACTTCTGCATTATGCAGACGGCGAGAAACGCTACATCATCGCTCCCGATTCTCTGAAAGTCGGCGATATGCTGATGAGCGGCGAAGGCGCAGACATCCGTCCCGGAAACGCGCTTCCGATCTCCGCAATCCCGCTCGGCACGATGCTGCACAACATCGAGCTGCTTCCCGGCAAGGGCGGCCAGCTCTGCAGAGCAGCAGGTTCTGCCGCACAGCTGATGGCGAAGGAAGGCAAGTATGCGCAGGTCAGACTTCCTTCCGGTGAGGTCCGCAGGATCCCGATGGACGCGAAAGCGACGATCGGTCAGGTCGGAAACCTTGATCACGAGAACATCTCGATCGGCAAAGCAGGCCGCAAACGTCACATGGGCATCCGTCCCACCGTCCGCGGTGTCGTGATGAACCCTGTCGACCATCCGCATGGCGGCGGCGAGGGCAAGAGCCCCGTCGGTATGCCGAGCCCGATGACCCCCTGGGGCAAACCCGCAATGGGGTATCGCACAAGGAAGAACAACCAGCCCAGCGACAAGTTTATCGTACGCCGTCGCAATGCCAAGTGATTGGTTAGGCTCAAGAAGGAGGAACAAAGATGTCAAGATCGGTTAAAAAAGGACCTTTCGTAAGCGAAAGCCTTTTCAAGAAGATTGACGAAATGAATGCGAAGAACGAGAAGAAAGTCATTCGTACATGGTCCCGCTCTTCCACAATCTTCCCTGAGTTTGTGGGTCATACCATCGCTGTTCATGACGGACGCAAACATGTGCCTGTCTACATCACAGAGGAGATGGTCGGACATAAACTTGGTGAATTCGCTCCTACTCGTACATTCCGCGGCCACGCCGGCGAGAAGTCGAGCGGACGCTGATTAAGGGAGGAACTCGTCAATGGCTACTAGAATGAAAACGAAAGCTGCGAACCGCAAGGCGAACCGCGACAACCGTCCGCATGCGATCGCACGCTATATCCGGATCAGCCCCAAAAAGGTCAGCATTGTGCTGGATGAGATCCGTGGAAAATCTGTTGCTGAAGCAGATGCAATCCTTGAGTTCACAACGAAGTCTTCCGCACCTGTGGTCCGCAAGCTGCTTGCAAGCGCGACTGCAAATGCAGAGAACAACCTGATGATGGACCGTGAGAACCTTTATGTTGCAGAGACTTTTGTCGGACCTGGTCCTACACTCCGCAGATACAGACCCCGCGCACGTGGTTCAGCCGCTCCTATCCGGAAGCGCACAAGCCACATCACCATCATTCTCGATGAAAAAGAGTAAGGCAGGAGGGTATTTATGGGCCAGAAAGTTAATCCACATGGCGCTCGCGTTGGCGTGATCAAAGGCTGGGATACTCGTTGGTATGCCGACAAGAAAAACTTTGCAGACTTCCTGATCGAAGATCAGAAGATCCGCACACATCTCAAGAAAAAGTACGCTGAGGCGTTCGTTTCCAAGATCGAGATCGAAAGAGCAGCAGGCAAGATCACGGTGAACATCTTCACCGCACGTCCCGGTATCGTGATCGGGCGCGGCGGCCAGGGCGTAGAAGCGATCCGCAAGGAACTCGCTGATATGACCGGCAAGCAGATCGCGCTGAACGTCGTTGAGATCCGCAATGCAGATCTGGACGCACAGCTGGTCGCAGAGAACATTGCTTCCCAGCTGGAACGCAGAATCTCTTTCCGCCGTGCACTGAAGCAGGCGATCAGCAGAACGATGAAAGCCGGAGCAAAGGGAATCAAGACTCAGGCATCCGGACGTCTGGGCGGCGCTGAGATCGCTCGTTCCGAAAGCTATCATGAGGGATCCATTCCGCTGCAGACACTGCGTGCTGACATCGACTACGGCTTTGCCGAGGCAGCCACTACATACGGCCGCATCGGAATCAAAGTCTGGATCTACAAAGGACAGGTTCTTCGTGAGAAGAAGAACTTCGCAACAGAGAAAAAGGGAGGGCGCTAATCATGTTGATGCCGAAAAGAGTTAAGCGCCGTAAGGTTTTCCGTGGCCGCATGAAGGGCCAGGCACATCGTGGCAATTTCCTTGCATACGGTGATTACGGGATCGAAGCTCTCGAACCCTGCTGGATCACATCCAACCAGATCGAGGCAGCCCGTGTTGCGATGACAAGATACACACGGCGTGGCGGTCAGGTCTGGATCAAGATCTTCCCTGACAAGCCTGTTACAGCAAAACCTGCTGAGACCCGCATGGGATCCGGTAAAGGATCTCCCGAATACTGGGTCGCAGTTGTGAAACCGGGCCGCGTTCTCTTTGAGATCGCCGGAGTTCCCGAGGCAACAGCACGTGAGGCACTGCGTTTGGCCTCAACAAAACTGCCGATTAAGACGCGCTTCATCAAGCGTGAAGATCAGAAAGACGAGGTGGGCACGAATGGCTAAGAATGCATACGCTGATTTGACCATGCCCGAGCTGGACAGCAAACTGAAAGACCTCAAAGAGGAACTGTTCAACCTGCGCTTCCAGCTGGCGACCGGTCAGTTGCAGAACCCCATGCAGATTAAAGAGTGCAAAAAGAATATTGCCAGAGTGCATACCGTTATTCGTATGCGTCAGCTCGACGCGACAAGCACACACTGATGGGTTGAAAGGAGGATACTAAAATGGCAGAAGTTTCCCGCGGTAATCGCAAAACCCGTATTGGTGTTGTTGTTTCCAACAGCATGGACAAGACGATCGTCGTAGCTGTTCGGACCAAGGTGTCGCACCCGCTTTATGGCAAGACAGTGAACAAGACGACAAAATTCAAGGTGCATGATGAAGAGAACACGGCGAACGTCGGTGATCGTGTAAGGATCATGGAGACTCGTCCTCTGAGTCGTGAAAAGCGTTGGCGTTTGGTAGAAGTCGTCGAACGCGCCAGATAAGGAGGATTTAACATGGTTCAGCCTCAAACGAGATTAAAAGTTGCCGATAACACCGGCGCAAAGGAAATCATGTGTATCCGTGTCATGGGTGGTTCGTTCAGACGTTCTGCCAACATCGGAGACACAATCATCGCATCCGTCAAGACCGCGACCCCCGGCGGCGAGGTCAAGAGGGGCGATGTGGTGAAAGCAGTCATCGTACGTTCCAAGAAGGGAACCCGCCGTGCAGACGGAACCTATATCCGTTTCGACGACAATGCTGCAGTCATCATCAACGATCAGAAACAACCCCGCGGAACCCGTATCTTTGGGCCCGTTGCGAGAGAACTGCGTGAGCACGATTATCTTCGAATCGTCTCCCTGGCTCCCGAAGTACTTTAATAAGGAGGAGACCGGACAATGTCGATTCCTAAGAAACTGAACATCAAGACCGGCGACACCGTAGTCGTGATCTCCGGCAAGGACAAGGGCAAGACCGGAAAGGTCATGTCTGCATCCCCCAAAGAGGGTAAAGTCATGGTTGAGGGTGTCAACATCATCACCCGCCACACCAGAGCCCGCAGCGCAAACGAGGCAGGCGGACGTATCGAGCGTCCCGCGAACATCTACGCTTCCAAAGTCATGCTGTACTGCGATTCCTGCAAAAAGGGCGTCCGCATCAGCAAGAAGGAAGTTGACGGCAAGCGCGTGCGTGTCTGCGCAAAATGCGGCAAGGCCTTCGACAAATAATAAGGGAGGAATGAATAATGGCTGAAGAGAAATATATTCCTCGTCTTCTGACTGTCTATAAAGAACAGGTCATCCCCGCGATGATGCAGAAGTTCGAGTATAAGAACATTAACCAGGTTCCTCGCCTTGAAAAAATCGTTCTGAACATGGGTCTGGGTGACTGCAAGGACAATCCCAAGGGACTTGAAGCGGCAGTCAGAGACATGACCGTGATCGCAGGACAGAAACCTGTTGTAACGAAGGCAAGAAAGTCCGTTGCAAACTTCAAGGTCCGCGCCGGCATGAACGTCGGATGCAAGGTTACCCTGCGTCAGGCCCGCATGTACGAGTTCGCAGACAAGCTGTTCTCTATCGCGCTTCCGCGCGTACGTGACTTCCGCGGCGTGTCCAAGAAGTCCTTTGACGGACGCGGCAACTACGCGATGGGCATCAAAGAGCAGCTGATGTTCCCCGAGATCGATTACGATTCCATCGACAAGATCCGCGGCATGGACATCATGTTTGTAACGACTGCGAAGACAGACGAAGAGGCACAGGAGCTTCTCAGACTCCTGGGAATGCCTTTCGAGAACTAAGGAGGATAAGCGAAGTGGCAAAAACGAGTATGAAAGTTAGCCAGGCGCGTCCGGCAAAGTATTCGACACGTGCATACACCCGTTGCCGTTTGTGCGGTCGTCCTCATGCGGTCCTTCGCAAATATGGCGTGTGCCGTATTTGCTTCCGCGAGCTGGCATACAAGGGACAGATCCCCGGTGTACGTAAGGCCAGCTGGTAATTGGAAAGGAGGCAAAGCGAATGGTTACAACAGATCCTATTGCAGATATGCTGACACGTATCCGCAATGCAATTATTGCAAAACATGACAAGGTCGTCGTTCCTGCTTCAAACATGAAAAAGGCGATCGCGCAGATCCTTCTTGACGAAGGATACATCCGCGCAGTCGAGACGAAGACAGATGATGGACATGAGATCCTTCTTGTGACTCTGAAGTATGTCAACGGCAAAGAGAGCGTTATCCGCGGCCTGAAGAGAATCAGCAAACCCGGTCTGCGCATCTACGCCGGCAAGGAAGATCTGCCCAAAGTTCTTGGCGGACTTGGCATCGCGATCATCTCCACATCCCAGGGTGTCATGACTGACAAGAATGCCCGCGCCAAGGGCATTGGCGGCGAAGTTCTCGCCTACATCTGGTGAGATAGGCGGGAGGTATTGAGTTATGTCGAGAATTGGCAAAATGCCCATCACGATCCCCGCAGGTGTTTCCATCGATATTTCCGATGAGAACGTCGTAACGGTAAAGGGACCCAAGGGCGAACTGAAAGAACAGATTAGCAAAGAGATCACGGTCGGCATCGAAGACGGCGTACTGAGCGTAACCCGTTCCAGCGATGATAAAAAACACCGCGCGCTGCACGGACTTTCCCGCGCACTGATCATGAACATGGTCACCGGCGTTACCGATGGTTTCAAGAAGAACCTCGAGATGGTCGGCGTCGGATACCGCGCACAGAAACAGGGCAACAAGCTGGTCCTGGCAGTCGGTTACTCCCACCCCGTGGAGTTCGAGGAAAAAGATGGGATCACATTTGACGTTCCCGCGCCGACGCAGATCGTCGTCAACGGAATCTCAAAGCAGATGGTCGGCGAGATCGCGGCAAAGATCCGCGGAGTGCGTCCTCCGGAGCCCTATCTTGGAAAAGGAATCAAGTACAGCGATGAGGTCATCCGTCGTAAAGAGGGTAAGACCGGAAAGTAAGAGGAGTAACTGGAAATGTTTAAGAAAGTTGACAAAAACGCAGAGCGGGTTGTCAGGCATTTGCGGGTCCGTAAAAAGATTTCCGGCACCGAAGCACGCCCGAGACTCAGTGTGTACAGAAGTTCAAAACACATCTACGCCCAGATCATCAACGATGAGATCGGACATACACTGGTCGCAGCTTCCACTGTTGAGGCGGAGATCAAAGCGATGTGCGAAGGCAAGACAAAGACCGAGCAGGCTCAGATCGTCGGCAAATGCGTCGCAGAGCGTGCTCTTGCAAAGGGGATCGAGACGGTCGTATTCGACCGCGGAGGTTACCTTTACACCGGCCGTGTGGCAGAAGTCGCTTCTGGCGCTCGCGAAGCCGGACTGAAGTTTTAAGGAGGAGGATAAGCAATGCAGCAGCATTTTGATGCCACCACCGTGGATCTTCAGGAGAGATTGGTTGCTATCAACCGTGTTGCAAAGGTTGTAAAGGGCGGCCGTAATTTCCGCTTCAGCGCACTGGTCGTCGTAGGTGACCAGAATGGTCATGTCGGATGCGGCATGGGTAAAGCGGCAGAGGTCCCGGAGGCAATTCGTAAAGCAGTCGAAGATGCCAAGAAGAACATGATCGAGGTTTCCACTGTCGGAACAACGATCCCGCACCGTATCATCGGCAAGTTCGGACGTTCCAGCGTATTGCTGATCCCGGCTCCCGAAGGAACCGGTGTCATCGCGGGCGGCCCCGCACGTGCAGTGCTGGATATGGCCGGCATCCGTGATATCCGCACGAAGAGCTACGGCTCCAACAATCCGATCAACTGCGTTAAGGCGACTCTGCAGGGACTGCAGGAGCTCATGAGCGCAGAAGACGTGGCAAGAAAACGCGGCAAGTCCGTAGAAGAACTGCTCGGCTAAGGAGGAACAACCAATGAGTATGATCAAAGTAACGTTGGTGAAAAGTCCTATCGGTGCGAAACCGGACCAGAGAGCAACCGTGAAGGCTATGGGACTTCGCAAACTGCATCACAGTGTCGTGATGCCTGACAATGCAGCGACCGCAGGCATGATCTTCAAGGTCAAGCACCTGGTCAAAGCAGAAACAATCGAAGAATAAGGAGGAGCACAGGGATGAAATTGTATGATCTGCATCCTGCAGAAGGTTCCCGTACCGCTCCCAAGCGGGTTGGCCGCGGCGCAGGCTCCGGGCTCGGAAAGACTTCCGGCCGCGGACATAAAGGACAGAAAGCACGCAGCGGCGGCGGTGTCCGCCCCGGATTTGAAGGCGGTCAGATGCCTTTGATCCGCCGTGTGCCCAAACGCGGATTCTATAACCCGTTCTCCAAAGAGTATGCGGTGATTAACGTGAAGGATCTCGCCTCTTTCGAAGCCGGCAGCGTCGTGGATTACGATGCGCTGAAAGCAGCCGGAAAACTGAAGAAAGAGTTCGACGGACTGAAAGTGCTCGGCGACGGTGAGCTGAATGTCGCGCTGACTGTTAAGGCGGCGAAGTTTACTGAGAGCGCGAAACAGAAGATCGAAGCAGCAGGCGGCAAGGCCGAGGTGATCTGACATGTTTGAAACCATCCGCAATGCATGGAAAGTCAAAGAGATCAGGAAAAAGATCCTGTATACACTGCTGGTCCTCTTCCTGTATCGTCTTGGCTGTTTTGTCCCCGTCCCTGGCCTGAACGTGACATACCTTCAGGCGCAGGTAGGGAACTATGATCTCCTGCAGCTGCTGAGCGTTATGTCCGGCGGCGCGCTGGGAGACTGGACGCTGTTTGCGCTTGGTGTCGGACCTTACATCACAGCTTCCATTATTCTGCAATTGCTGACAATGGCAATTCCGAAGTTGGAATACCTCGCAAAAGAGGGCGGCGAAGAAGGCAGAAAGAAGATCCAGCGGTATACCCGTTACCTGGCTATAGCCATGGCGATGGTCGAATCCGTCGGTATCATCATGAGCCTTGGTTCTGCGAAGGACGTACTGATCCCCATGGGACTTCCGTCCTGGATCCAGTTTGCGGTCATCGGCATTGTTCTGACGGCCGGCACGACGCTCGTCATGTGGATGGGCGAGAGGATCTCTGAAAAGGGTATCGGAAACGGCGTTTCGCTGATCATCTTCATCGGTATCATTGCCAACATCCCCGGACGTATTCAGGCATATATCCAGGCGGCTGTCAACGGAATGTTGAATTTCTGGATCCTGCCTCTTATCATCATCGGACTCCTTCTTCTCGTAGTCGGTGTCACGTTCATTGATATGGGTCAGAGAAAAGTGCCTGTGCAATACGCAAAGCAGGTAAAGGGACGTAAGATTTATGGAGGACAAAGCTCGTTCATCCCGCTGAAGATCACACAAAGCGGCGTGCTTCCGCTGATCTTTGCGATGAGCATCACTTCCTTCCCGCAGCTGATCCTGCAGGCTTTCTTCTCCAAATCGTCGTTCTACGCGTGGTGGACAAAGTATCTTGGAACCGGAACCGTGATCTACATGATCGTCTACGCGGCAATGATCATTGCGTTCTCGTATTTTGCGAATGCGATGAGCTTCAATCCGCACGATGTTGCACGTGATATGCAGCAGTACGGCGGATTCATCCCCGGCATCCGCCCGGGCCGTCCGACGGCAGAGTACATCACAAGGATTTCCAACAGGCTGACACTGTTCGGCGCGATTTTCCTGATGATCGTTGCGGTTATTCCCACGATCTTCACAAGCTTGACACGCATATCTTCCATCTTCGGACCGACGAGCATCCTGATCATGGTCTCTGTCGCTCTTGAGACGGTAAGAACTCTGGAAGCACAGCTTCTTGCTCGAAACTATCGCGGTTTCCTCAAATAAGGAGTGAAAAGGTATGAAGGTAGTACTGCTTGGGCCTCCGGGCGCAGGAAAAGGCACACAGGCGATGAGAATTGCGAAAGAGTATCAGCTCGCGCATATCTCGACAGGTGATATTTTCCGTCAGAATCTGCGGGAAAACACCGAACTTGGAAAACTTGCCAAATCGTACATGGATCAGGGACAGCTTGTTCCCGACGATGTCACGATTGCAATGGTACTGGACCGCCTCCAGAAGGATGACTGCCAGAACGGTTATCTGCTGGACGGATTCCCGAGGACCGTCGCACAGGCGAAGGCATTCGACGAAACGACGAAGATCGACGTGGCGCTGGACATCGAAGCGCCGGACGAGCTGCTCGTGAGAAGGATCGCCGGACGCAGAATGTGCAGCTGCGGCGCGACGTATCATGTGGACTGGCTGAACGGAAAGACCACCTGCGATGTATGCGGGAAAGAACTCTATCAGCGGGATGACGACCGCGAAGAGACCGTGTACAAGAGACTGATGGTCTACAAAGAGCAGACGGCTCCGCTGATCGATCACTATGCGCAGGCGGGCGTTCTCAAGAGCGTCGACGGTGCACAGGATGTCGAGAAAGTATACGAAGAGATCAAAAAAGTATTGGATGGCATTGCATGATCACGATCAAAAACAGGGAACAGATTGAGAAAATGCGGAAAGCCGGGAAACTCACGGCGGAAGCGATCGAAGCTGTTCACAAAGCAATTCATCCAGGCGTGACCACAAAGGAACTGGACGCGATCGCCGAAGACTATATCAGGTCCAGAGGCGGCGCTCCTTCCTTTAAAGGTTACGGGGGTTTCCCCGGAAGTATTTGTGCATCCGTTAATGAAGAAGTCGTGCATGGAATTCCTTCTGACAGAAAACTGCAGGAGGGAGACATCATCGGTATTGACTGCGGGGTCCTGCTGGATGGCTGGCAGGGAGATAGTGCAGCAACCTTTGCAGTCGGCAAAATATCCGCTGACGCACAGAACCTGATAGATATCACACGACAGAGCTTCTATGAAGGTTTAAAGATGTGCCATCCAGGTATGCGGCTTGGAGATATCGGACACGCGGTGCAGAGCTACGCGGAATCGCATGGCTGCGGCGTGGTCAGAGATCTATGTGGTCACGGAATCGGAAGAGAGATGCACGAAGATCCGGAAGTTCCAAATTTTGGCAAGCCGGGACATGGATTAAGACTTGTAAAAGGTCTTGTAATTGCGGTTGAACCTATGATAAACTTGGGAACGTGGCGCGTCCGTACGCTGAATGACGGATGGACCTGCGTGACGGCCGACGGCAGTCTTTCAGGTCACTACGAGCACACAATTGCAATTACAGACGGTGAACCGGAACTGCTCACACTGTTGTAAGGTGGTGGGCGGAATGGTTTTGTCTGCTTGTTTGGGCAGCATCGTAGTCCCGAAGAAGGGGCGCGACGCGGGTCGGCCGATGATGATCGTGGGTTGTATCGATGATGACTATGTCATGATCGCAGACGGTGATCTGAGGCGGATTGCGAAGCCGAAGAAAAAAAAGAAGAAACATTTAGCGTTTCAAAATGTGACCCACGAAGGTGCAGCAGAAAAGTTGAGGAACGGGCAGCCTCTGCTTGATTCCGAGATTCGTTATGCGATCCGTGACATATTCGGCTGTTAAGCCGGAAGGAGTGAAAACTTGTCCAAAAGCGATGTAATTGAAGTGGAAGGCACAATCGTTGAAGCCTATCCGAACGCCATGTTTCAGGTCGAACTTCAGAACGGCCACAAGATCCTGGCGCATATTTCCGGAAAGCTGCGCATGAATTTCATCCGCATCCTGCCCGGGGATAAAGTAACAGTTGAATTGTCACCCTATGACCTGACGCGCGGACGTATCACGTGGCGCGGAAAGTCATGATCACTCAGGAGGAAATAACATGAAAGTCAGACCTTCAGTTAAAAAAATGTGCGAGAAATGCAAGATCATCCGCCGTAACGGTCATGTGATGGTGATCTGCGAGAATCCGAAGCACAAACAGAAACAGGGCTAATCGTCACTTTAGCCAACAACCGATTGCACGCGGCTGCACGTATGAACTAGAAGCATGTCCGTAGGATATGCGTGGTGCGTCGGTTTTAACGACATGCGCTTGAACAGTTGAACAGGAAGTTCAATCAGATATCTTTAGGAGGTTCTTTGATACATGGCACGTATTGCTGGCGTAGACCTTCCCCGTGACAAACGCGTGGAGATCGGTCTTACCTATATTCACGGTATCGGTCGTGCAACTTCGAATCAGATCCTTGAGGCAACCGGAATCAATCCTGATACCCGTGTCCGCGATCTGACCGAATCCGAAGTCGGAAAAATCCGTGAGTACATTGACCATAATTGCAAAGTTGAAGGTGATCTGAGACGTGAGGTTGCTTTGAATATCAAGCGTCTGATCGAAATTGGCTGTTATCGTGGCGTACGGCATCGTCGTGGATTGCCGGTACGCGGACAGAACACCAAGCAGAATGCAAGGACCCGCAAGGGACCCAAGCGCACTGCAAGCCGTAAGAAGAAATAAGGAGGTATGCGTTAAATGGCAGCGAGAAAATCCAGACGTACGACTGTCCGTCGTCGTGACAGGAAAAACATCGAACGCGGTGCGGCGCATATCCGTTCTTCGTTCAATAATACGATTGTTACTATTACCGATGTTCAGGGCAATGCGATCTCTTGGGCGTCCGCAGGCGGCCTCGGCTTCCGCGGCAACAAGAAGAGCACTCCCTTCGCAGCACAGATGGCGGCTGAGAAAGCTGCAAAGGCTGCAATGGAACACGGCATGCGCACAGTGGACGTATTCGTAAAGGGACCCGGTTCAGGCCGTGAAGCTGCGATCCGTGCACTGCAGGCAGCAGGTCTTGAGATCTCTCTGATCAAGGATGTTACACCCATTCCTCACAATGGATGCCGTCCTCCGAAGAGACGCCGCGTGTAATGAGGGGAGGAGAATAAGTTATGGCAAAAAACACACAGCCTATCGTAAAACGCTGCAGACAGCTTGATATCTCTCCTGCGGTAATGGGTTATTCCGCCAAGTGGAAGAACACATCCAAACGCAACCCCAAGGGACAGGCGAGAAGAAAACAGAGCGAGTATGCGATTCAGCTGAATGAAAAGCAGAAAGTGAAGTTCATCTACGGCGTTCTTGAGAATCAGTTCCGTAAATATTATGAAGATGCAGCAAAGGCAAAGGGAATCACCGGTGAGGTCCTGCTTACGACCTGTGAGCGCCGCCTCGACAACGTGGTCTTCCGTCTCGGCCTTGCCATGACCCGCCGTGAGGCCCGTCAGGCAGTCAGCCACGGTCATTTCACCGTAAACGGCCAGAGAGTGACCATTCCTTCTTATCTGATCAAAGTCGGTGATGTCATCGAAGTCAGAGAGAAGAGCCGCAGCTCTGAAATGTTCAAGAGACTCCTTGGTGAGGATGCGCCCGTCGTTTCCTTCCCTGAGTGGCTTGACCGCGACAAGAACGAACTGAAGGGAACCGTTGTACGGATGCCCTCCAGAGAAGACATTGATTTCCCGGTAGAAGAGCACCTGATCGTCGAGCTCTATTCCAAGTAATACATCGACCCTCGTTTCTTTTTACCAGCCAACTAAATAGGAGGGAAATCAGAATATGAATGAATTCGAGAAGCCCAGGATCGAATGCGTTGAAATGAGCGCAGACGACAAGTACGGCAAGTTCGTTGTGGAACCTCTCGAAAGAGGGTTCGGGACGACCATCGGAAACGCGCTTCGCAGAGTGCTCCTGTCCTCTCTTCCCGGCGTAGCAGTCACCAGCATCAAGATCGACGGTATTCTGCATGAGTTCACGACCATCCCCGGCGTCAAGGAAGACGTGACGGAGATCGTCCTGAACATCAAGAAACTGAAGGCGAAGATGTTCGGCGAGGAGCCGAAAATGCTGGTTCTTCATGCAGTCGGCCCGAAGGATGTCTGTGCTGCAGATATCACCCAGGACGACGAGGTGGAGATCCTGAATGGGGATCTGCACATCGCTTCTTTGGATGAGAACGCGGAACTGAACATGGAGATCACGATCGAACGCAATCGCGGATATGTTTCCGCAGACCGCAACAAGCAGGTCGGTGCGCCGATCGGCGTGATCCCGGTCGATTCCAGCTTCACTCCGGTGACCCGCGTGAACTACGAAGTGACAAACACCCGTGTCGGGCAGATCACGGACTACGACCGTCTGACTCTTGAGATCTGGACGGACGGAACGGTGAGACCGGATGAGGCAGCCAGCCTTTCCGCAAGGATCATCAATGAGCATATGGCTCTGTTTGCAAATCTTGCCGACAGCGTCAACAACATTGAGATCATGGTCGAGAAAGACGACGAGAACAACAGCATGATGGATATGTCCATCGATGAGCTGGATCTTTCCGTTCGTTCTTATAATTGCCTGAAACGGGCAAATATCAACACAGTCGAAGAACTGGTTCAGAAGTCGGAAAGTGACATGATGAAGGTACGGAACCTTGGCAGGAAGTCCCTGGATGAGGTCGTGCAGAAACTCGCTACGCTTGGTCTGAAATTGGCCAGCAATGAGGAATAATTTCAGAAAAGCCACGAGGCATTGAAAGGAGATAGAATGGCTATGCGCAAATTGGGAAGACCTTCCGATCAGAGGAAAGCCATGCTCCGGGGACTTGTTAGTGAACTGCTTTGGCGTGGAAGCATCGAGACGACTGAGTCTCGCGCCAAGGAAGTGCGTAAGGTTGCGGAGCGGATCATTACCCTTGCGATGAAGGAATATCAGAACAGTGTTGACGTTGAGAAGACCGTCACAGACGAGAACGGAAAGACCGTTAAGGTCACCGTGAAAAACGACATGCCCAGCAAGCTGGCAGCACGCCGCAGAATGATGGCTTATCTCTACGACTATAAAGAGGAGCGCAAAAAGGACGAGTCGCGTACGGATTACCGTGCACGCACGAAGGACATCAAGCATCCTCTGGTTGAAAAAGTGTTTGACGAACTGGCACCCAAGTACGACAAGCGTCGTCAGGACCTCGGCCAGGGCGGCGGTTACACCCGCATCATCAAGAAAGGACCGCGTAAAGGCGACGCAGCCGAGACGGTCATCGTTGAGTTGGTCTGACCGGAAAACATGTATATGTGGCGGGATTCGTTAGCGTTGTTAACGGATCCCGTTTTTCTAAAGGGAGGCAGAAATGACGGATCTTGCGATTGAGATCAGCGATATCAGTTATTCATATGCGCTGGCGGACGGCGGCCAGAGGAAAGCGATCGATCACCTTTCACTGAAAGTGGAGAAGGGTTGCTTTCTCACGGTCATCGGGCACAACGGATCCGGCAAATCAACGCTTGCGAAAATGCTGAACGGACTGCTTCTGCCCGATGAGGGGACCGTTACGGTCATGGGAATGGATACGTCCCGTGAGGAAATGATATGGGATATCCGCCGGCAGGCGGGACTGGTGTTCCAGAACCCGGACAATCAGATGGTCACGACGATCGTCGAGGAAGACGTTGCGTTCGGACCGGAGAACCTCGGTGTGCCGCAGCCCCAGATCAGGGAGCGGGTCGACCGCGCGCTGCGTTCCGTGGGGATGGAGGCCTATGCGCAGACCGCGCCGCACATGTTGTCGGGCGGTCAGAAGCAGAGGATCGCGATCGCCGGGATCCTTGCCATGGAGCCGTCGATCCTGATACTGGACGAAGCGACGGCGATGCTGGATCCGCAGGGACGCAAGGACATCCTGGAAACGGTCACGCGCCTGAAAGAGGAGCGCCAGATGACCGTGATCTGGATCACGCATTATATGGACGAGGCGGCGGATGCCGACAGGGTCGTCGTCATGGATCACGGAAAGATCGTGATGGACGGAACGCCGCAGGAGATCTTTTCCAACGTCGAGGAGATGGAGCGCATCTCGCTTGATGTACCGATGGCGGCAAAGATCGCGAAGAAACTGAAAGACGAAGGAATCGAATTTTCCCGGACACCGGTCAAGATTGAGGAACTGGCGGAGAAGATATGTCAATTCAGATCGTAAACATGACGCATACCTATATGCCCGGAACGCCGTTTGAGAGCACTGCGCTGAAGGAGATCAACCTGCAGATGGATCAGTCGGAGTTCATCGGGATGATCGGTCATACAGGATCGGGCAAATCGACGCTTGTCCAGCATATCAACGGTCTCTTGAGACCGACGGAGGGCAAACTGGTCGTATACGGGATCGATCTGTCCCAGAAGAACGCCGATCTGAAAAAGGTCCGCAGCACGGTGGGCCTGGTGTTCCAGTATCCCGAGCATCAGCTGTTTGAGGAAACGGTCGAGGCGGATATTGCCTTCGGTCCGAAAAACATGGGCGTGACCGGAGAGGAACTGAAAGAACGGGTGCACGAAGCGATGCGTCTCGTGGGCCTGAGAGAAGACACGGCGACACGGTCTCCTTTTGAGATGTCCGGAGGACAGCGCAGACGCGTTGCGATTGCGGGCGTTGTCGCGATGCGGCCGCAGTTTCTGATCCTGGACGAGCCGACGGCAGGACTGGATCCCCAGGGCAGGGAAGATATCCTGCGCCTTGTGCAGAGACTGCACAGTGAAGGCACGGGCGTTCTGATGGTCACGCACAATATGAACGATATTGCGCGGATCGCAGACAGGGTGATCGTGATCGACTACGGCAGAATCCGTTTTGACGGCACGCCGCGGGAAGTGTTCAGCCATGTCGACGAGCTGGAGGAGATGGGACTCGACGTCCCGGATGCCAGCAAGCTGCGCCGTATGCTGAAAGACGTGATGCCGGATTTCCCGGACGATCTTTTCGACGCCGAAGGCGTTGCGGCGTACCTGCTGCAGAGAATGCGGGGTGATCGGCATGATGAATAACATCACGGTCGGTCAGTACCTGCCGGGAACATCGGCAGTACACCGCCTGGACCCCCGGGTGAAGATCCTTTTGACGGCGTTCTACATCGCGGCGATCTTCATCGCGAAGAAGTACTGGATGTATGCGGTGTTTGCCGCCTATATCATCGCGGCCGCGCTGATCGCGAGAGTGCCGCTGAAACTGCTTCTGAAGAGCATCCGTCCGATCCTTTTCATCGTCGTGTTCACGTTTGTCATGAACCTGCTTCTGGTGCGCGAAGGAAACCTTCTGTGGTCGTTCTGGAAGATCAGGATCTATTCGGAAGGGATCCATTACGCGGTGCGCCTTGCGCTGCGCCTGATACTGCTTCTGTTCGGTACGAGCATGCTGACGTTCACGACGTCCCCGATCGCGCTGACAGACGCGCTGGAACGGCTGATGAAGCCGCTTTCCGTGATCAAATTTCCCGCGCACGAGCTTGCCATGATGATGACGATCGCGCTGCGCTTCATCCCCACACTGCTGGAGGAAGCGGACAAGATCATGAAAGCGCAGAAGGCAAGAGGCGCGGAGTTCGATACGGGGAATCTCTTCAAGAAAGCGAAAGCGATGATCCCGCTTCTCGTTCCGCTGTTCGTCAATGCGTTCCGGCGCGCGGACGAGCTGGCGATGGCGATGGAGTCGCGCTGCTATCACGGAGGAAAGGGAAGAACGAGACTGAGAGTCATGCGCCTCACATATGTCGACGCAGTCGCGATCGGCATCAACGTGCTGCTGCTCGGCCTTCTGATCTTCTCCAGACTGATATGACGAAAAGGATCAGGCTCGTAATTGAATATGACGGAACCGCCTACGGCGGATGGCAGTATCAGCTGAACGCGCCGACGGTGCAGGAAGAGCTTGAAAAAGCGCTGCTGGAACTGACGGGAGAAAAGATCCGTGTAACGGGTGCGTCCAGGACGGACGCCGGCGTACACGCCAGAGCCCAGGTCGCACACTTTGATACGCAGAGCAGGATCCCCGCGGACCGGTTTTCATATGCGCTCAACACGCTCCTGCCCAAAGACATCCGGGTACAGGAATCCGCTGAAGCGCCAGCGGATTTTCACGCCAGGTTCTGGACGAAGGGCAAGGAGTATTCCTATACGATCTGGAACAGCACGCATGCATCCGCGCTTCTGGCAGACAGGGCGTGGTGCGTCTATCCGCAGCTGGATATTGCAAAGATGCGGGAAGCCGCGCGGCTGCTTGAGGGGGAACATGATTTCCGGGCGTTCTGCGCGACCGGCGGACAGACGAAGACGACGGTACGTACGGTCCATGAGATCCGCGTCGAGGAAACAGAGCCGCATCTGATCAGGATCCGCGTTTCAGGCAACGCGTTTCTGTACAACATGGTGCGGATCATTGCCGGCACGCTTGCGGATATCGGAACGGGAAGGCTGACGGTGGATACGGTAACGCGGATGCTGGAGACCGGAGATAGGACGATCGGCGGACCGACCGCTCCGGCGCAGGGCCTTACGCTGGAAAGGATCGATTATTACGAATCGAAACCGGACTGGGTGCGCTGACGCGAAGGTTCCGCGCGGTTGAGAAAGTGGAAGAACTGTGGTAGAATAGACAGGTCCAAAACAGGTACCCGTAGCTCAGTTGGATAGAGCGTTGGACTCCGACTCCAAAGGTCAGAGGTTCGAATCCTCCCGGGTACATGAAACGGCCCCGATCAGAAGATCGGGACCGTTTTTTTGGCTTTCTTTCGGATCAGACGTAATCGATCTTGATCAGATTCGTGTTTCCGGACTGTCCGTTCGTTACGCCGCCCGTGATGACGACGATATCGTTGGGCTGAAGTCCCATCACATCCTTTGCGAGCAGTTTGGCGCTGTAAAAAAGGACCTCCGTGGAGGGGAGAAGCGGACTCATGACCGGTGTGACGGCCCAGGAAAGCGCAAGTTTCCGCCATGTGCGTTCGTTTGTCGTCAAACCGACGATATCCACGGGCGGGCGGAAGCGGGAGACCATGCGCACGGTCATGCCGGACAGGGAACAGACGATGATGGCCTTGGCCTTGATGTCGATCGCCATGCCGCAGGTGGCGTGGCTGATCGAGTCCACCATGTCCCTTGTGATGAATTCGGACGTGCGGAACTGTTTGGCATAGTCGATGGTCTTCTCGGTCGTTTCCGCGATCTTTGCCATGACCTGAAGTGCAAGGACCGGATGCTTTCCTGCTGCGGTCTCTCCGGACAGCATGATGGCGCTGGTGCCGTCGTAGACGGCGTTGGCCACGTCCGAGATCTCCGCTCTGGTCGGACGGGTGTTGGTGATCATGGATTCAAGCATTTCCGTCGCCGTGATCACGCGCTTTCCGAGCAGACGGCACTTTGTGATGAGATGCTTCTGTATCGCGGGCAGCTCCTCATACGGGATCTCGACGCCCATGTCTCCGCGGCCGATCATGATCCCTTCGCATTCCTCGCAGATCGACTCGATCTCGTCGATCCCGCTCTGGTTCTCGATCTTGGCGATCAGCGCGATAAAGGAGCCGTTGTTTTCTTTCAGGAATTCTTTCACGTCCAGAAGGTCCTGCTTTCTGGACACAAAGGAACAGGCGATATAGTCGAAATCGTTTCTGATGCCGAAGAGGATGTCTTCCCTGTCCTGGGCGGAGAGGAAGGGCTGGTCCAGCACTTTGTTCGGAAAACTCATGCTCTTTCTGTTCGACAGCTCTCCGCCGACGGTAACGGTGCACAAAGCATCAGTGTCGGAGACCGATTCCACACGGAAGGCCATAAGACCGTTGTTCAGGAGAATCCGGTCCCCCGGTACCAGGTTCTGCATCAGATGATCATAACTGACGGAGACGATGGTCTCGTCGCCGATGACGTCACGCGTCGTGAAGGTGAAAGGATCGCCCTCCTTCAGAGAGACGGAGCCGTCCTTAAACGTTTTGATCCGGTATTCGGGGCCTTTTGTGTCCAGCATCAGGGCAATGGGAAGATTCAGTTCGGTGCGGATTTTTTTGATCCGGTTCACGCGGACCTGCTGCTCCTCGTGTGTTCCGTGGGAGAAGTTCAGCCGCGCGACATTCATGCCCGACAGACACAGCTGACGCAGCGTCTCTTCGTCGTCACAGGCCGGACCGATCGTGCAGATGATTTTTGTTTTTCTCATGGTGTCACCTCATCAATGGTTATTCGTTTGGTTTTCTTTATAGAATTGCGCTCTAAGCATGTGCACGTTTTTTCGAAAAGAGTGAAAGGAAACGCGTGACCGGCGTTCTTTTTACCCGCATCGCTCCTTTGGGACAGAACTCTTGGCAGCAGAAGCAGTGGATGCACTTGGAACGGTCGATCGAGGGCTTTCCGTTTTTCATCACGATCGCCTTTGCGGGGCAGATGGAGGCGCATTTTCCGCATCCGATACAGTCTTTGGGAGAAAGACCGGGACGGGACTGCAGCGCTGTTCGGAGGAAAGTATGTACGAGCTTCCCGGAAAGTCCGCTGGAACGGAACTGGAAATCACGTTTTCCTGCAGCGTGCAGGAAGCCGTTGATGACCGTTCCGGTGCCGTCTCCTTCCAGATGAAGTTCTTCAAATCTTTCGGGGCAAAGGCCTCTTCTCATGGCTGCGCGCAGCGTGGGCACGCTCTGCGGATCCAGTGACAGCACATGGGCTGCGGCAAGATCCAGTTTGTGGGGGCTGGCCGACGCCATGATCAGTCCGATGTCCCGCGGTGTGCCCTGCGTCGGTCCGTTGCCTTCCATCCCTGTCACGGCGTCGCAGACGCACAGGACCGGCTTGAGATAGGCGCTCAGGTCCACGATCATGTCGGAGAAGACGTCGGGATCCGGGAAACGGAAGTGATATTCCGGCTTCATCGTTCCGGGAATGCTGCCGAACATGTTCTTCGCGGCGCAGGTCATGTTCATCATGCCGTGCGTCTTCAGTTTGCAGCAGTTGATGATCATATCCGCATCCAGAAGATAGGACGTGACGGAAAACTGCTTGGCCGCGGCGGCTTCGGGGAAGGAGATATCCGTGATGCTGAGATCCTCGTTCAGACGCACGCTGCCGCTGACCAGGCTTTCCAGACCGCATACTCTGTAGGCGTGATGCAGGACGGGAAGATTGAACAGATTCCCGGGGCTGTCGCCGATCACGACCTGCGCGCCGCGGGCTGTCAGAAGACCGCATAGCTCGCGCAGGACAGCTGGGTGTGTGGTGGTTGCCTTGTCCGGATCCATCGCCGATACCAGGTTGGTCTTGATCGCGATCTTCATACCGGGACGGATCCCGGGAAGAAAAGGCGCGACGGCCAGGGTCAATGCGCTGCGGACATGCACGGGCGCATAATCCGGGCAGGCATACATGCAAACATCTGTGGACATGGGAAGGTCCTTTCTTGTCGTACTTGTTCTGATTATAGTACAAATTATGCGTCTTCCGGCGACGGAAGAAAAAGGTTGACAAAACTTTTCCGTGTTGTTACATTAAATTCCGACAGGCGATGACGAAGAGCAAGTAGCATTTCCGGTCCGGCACAGAGAGTCTGTCGTGCTGGTGGAAGACAGAAGCGGAAGGAAATGTGAATACAGCTTCCGAGCCTCGCACCGAAGGGATCCGTATCCTGTGTAGGCTGCGACGGGACTCTCCGTTACAGAGGTGTAATCAGTACACATGAGGTTTTCCTTCAGGGAAAACGAAAAAAGGTGGTACCACGGTGAAAATCGTCCTTTGGAAAAGGACGTTTTTTTATTACAAAAAAGTAGTACGGAAGGACGGAAAAAGAGATGGCAGTAATGATTGTGTTTCTGATCGCGTTTTTTGCGGTCATGGTGACAGTCGGTGTTCTGACCGCCAAACACGCGAAGGATGTTGACGGTTTCGTTTTGGGAGGGAGAAAAGCCGGAGCCTGGCTTACGGCGTTTGCATTCGGGACCTCGTATTTCTCCGCCGTTATTTTCGTCGGTTATGCCGGACAGTTCGGCTGGAACTTCGGACTTGCATCGACATGGATCGGTCTGGGCAATGCCTTCATCGGCTCTCTTCTTGCGTGGAATATACTGGGCAGAAGGACCCGCGTCATGACGCAGCACATCGAGAGCAGAACGATGCCGGACTTTTTTGCGAAGCGCTTTGACAACAAGACCTTGCGCATCGTCGCGTCGTTTATCGTTTTCATTTTCCTGATCCCCTACACGGCCTCCCTGTATAACGGACTTTCGAGCCTGTTCGGGATCGCGTTCAACATTCCCTACTGGGTGATCATCCTTGTGATGGCGGCGCTTACGGCTGTGTACGTGATCTTCGGCGGATACATGGCGACCGCAGTCAACGATTTCATTCAGGGCATCATCATGCTGATCGGTATTGTGGCTGTGATCGCGGCGGTGTTTGCCGACAACGGCGGCTTCATGAGCGCAGTAAACAAACTCTCCCTGGTAGACGCGGGGACGGAGCTGAACGGCGGAATGACCTCTTTCTTCGGTCCGGATCCGCTTTCGCTGCTGTTCGTCGTGCTTCTGACCTCTCTGGGAACATGGGGACTGCCGCAGATGGTCGGCAAGTTCTACTCGATCAAGAGCGAGGATGCGATCCAGAAAGGAACGATCATTTCCACATTCTTCGCGATCGTCGTGGCAGGCGGATGCTACTTCCTCGGCGGATTCGGCAGGCTGTACGCAGATAAAGTCGCTGTCGGGGCAAACGGAAAGATCGCGTTCGACAGCATCATCCCTACGATGCTTTCCGGGCTTCCCACCGCGATCATCGGGATCGTGATCGTACTGGTCCTTGCGGCTAGCATGTCCACGTTGTCTTCGCTGGTTCTGACCTCGAGCTCCACGCTGACACTCGACGTGATCCAGCCCCTGGGGAAAAAGGAGATGACCCCCAAGAAACAGCTGATCCTGATGCGCGCGCTGATCGTGTTCTTCATCGTCGTTTCCGCGGTGATCGCGATCGTGAAGGACGCATACGGATTCACATTCATCGCCCAGATGATGGGTGTGTCTTGGGGCGCGCTCGCAGGCGCCTTCCTTGCGCCGTTCCTTTACGGGCTCTACTGGAAGAAGACGACGGTCGCGTCCGTGTGGGCAAGCTTCATCTTCGGCTGCGGCACGATGATCTTCCAGCTGGTCGTTTCACTGGCGGGCATCAAGATCGCGAATCCCGTGCTGGGATATCTGTTTGCGAACTCGATCCGCTCCGGCGTCGTCGCCATGGTCGGCGGATTGATCCTCGTTCCGGTCGTCAGTCTCCTCACGCGGAAGATGGATACGGCGCAGGTAGACGGGATCTTCTCCTGCTATGACAGTGTCGTGACCACGACCGTGAAGAACGATCTGGGCGAATGATCAAAACAAGAATGATACGGCCTTTCCCGGTTTCAATCCGGGAGAGGCTTTTTCGTTTTGGCGGCTACTTTTGCTGTGAGCGATCGGAAGGGAAAGGGTTTTTTCTTACGAGCGTTTTGATATATAATAGAAACAACGAAGTCATCTTTGTATGACAAAGAGAAAAACAGGAGAACAGGCATATATGAACAAGGAAGAACTGCTGGCACTGTACGAGGAGGCGGCGAAGCAGGAAGAGACGCTTTGCTATTCGTCTTTTTCCAAGCAGGATGCGCTGACGCTCGGCATCCGTCTTGCCAAAATGGCGCGGGAGCGCAGAGCGGATCTGGCGATCGAGATCTGCGTGAATCATGTCGTCTGGTTCAGCACGCTTGTCGGAAACGCCAATGCGGACAATCAGCGGTGGATTGCGCGCAAGCGCAGGATCGTGGATCTGAAGGAGATGTCCTCCTACAGATACGGACTGTACATGCAGCTGCGCGATCAGAAAATGGAAGACCAGGGACTTGACCCGAACGTGTATACGACAAGCGGTGGCGGTTTCCCGATCAGACTGACGGAAACAGGCGTGATCGGATCGGTCTGTGTGTCCGGACTGCCCAGCAAAGAGGACCACGCGATCATCTGTGAGGCGTTGAGAAGTATTTTACAGGCGGAGGAATAACATGGAGTTCCGGAAAACGAGGAGACTGCGTTTTCTCGCAGTCCTTTTGGTATGCATACTCATCTGCTCGTCCATGAGCGGATGCGTTTTCGGTCAGATCGCGGCGGATTATATCGCGTCGCAGCTTGACGCGTTCCAGGCGCAGCAGGGCCAGGGCACGGCAGGCCAGAACGGGCAGAGCGGCCAGAATCCGCAGGGCGGCGATATGGAGTTCGACGGGGAAGAGCACGGACTGATCGACTTTGCAGATATCGAGTACTATCATCCGGATATCGACGCGCTGATGGCGGAAGTGGAGAAACTGCAGACCGTCGCGGATACGGGCGACAAAGACGCGTTCATCGAGCAGTGCAATCTGGTGGATGAAATGTACGAAGAAGCGTCGACGCAGTACACGCTTGCCAGCCTGATGAACAGTCTGGACATTTTTGACGAGTACTATGAGAACGAGTACACAACGCTGTACGATGAACTGCTCGACGTGGATTTTCGTTACAACGACATCATGGTGCCGCTGATCGAGAATGGCTGGCGCGATGCGCTGACGGAAGAGTTTGGAGAGCAGTACGTCGAGGATATCCTGCTGGACGATATGCTCTATGACGAGTCCGCGAAAGATCTGTTCTCCCGCGAGAACGAGCTCGAGCTTGAATACGACCGAATCTGTGCCGAGACGACGTTCAATTATCGCGGCAAGGAGTGGACGCTGGACGACATCATGGCGGACGAGACCCTTGACTACTATACCTATTACGGCCTCGTCAACCAGTATTGCAAAGTGCTGAGCGACAACCTTGCAGGCGTCTATACGGAACTGGTCCGGATCCGCTGTGATATTGCCGAGACGATCGGCTTTGACAGTTACAACGAATACAGGTATCTGTGCTATGACCGTGACTACACGCCGGATGACGCGAAAGAGTTCCACGAGGCGGTAAAGAATGAGATCGTTCCCGTCTACAACGAGAACTATTACGACGTCATTGATCTTGGCAGAGGCGGTCTGTTCTCAAGAACGTTCGATCAGGATACGATCATGCAGTCGCTTCCGGCGTATTTCCGTGCGATCTCACCGAAGATCGAGGAATCCTATCAGTACATGCTGAAGTATCACCTTTACGACATCGATGTTTCGGACACCAAGGAGGAAGGCGCGTACACGACCTATCTGGACAGCTACAAATCTCCGTTCCTGTTCGCGTCGTTCGAAGACGACATGTGGAGCATCCAGACGATCATCCATGAGTCGGGGCATTTCGCCAGTTTTTACCACAATCCCGGAGACGGACCGCTGGATCTGGCTGAGATCGATTCCCAGGGGCTTGAAATGATGATGATGAGCCAGTATGCGGATATCTTCGGTGAGGACGCGGGTCCGGCAGCCGGATACCAGCTGGTCAATATGCTCAGCAGCGTCATCCAGGGCAGCATGTATGATGAGTTCCAGCAGATCATCTATGACGAGAAGGATCTGACGATGGAAGAGATCGCCAACGTGTTCGACGGCCTTCTGGAAGAGTACGGAATCCGCGAGCAGTATCCCGCGAGCAAATACGAATGGGTGCTGGTCCATCACAATTTCTCCGCGCCGCTGTACTACATCAGCTACGCGGTGTCCGCAGTGCCTGCGCTTGAGATCTGGCAGATCGCGAGACAGGATTTTGAGGTCGGGAAGGAACTGTATCTTTCTCTTTATGAAAGAGATCATGACAGAGACTACAGTGAAGTGCTGGCGGATCTGGGATTCAGTGATCCGTTCGATTACAGAACGCTTCAGACGATCGGAAGGGACGTCGAAGAGGAACTGCTGCGGATCGAACAGGGGAACTGGACGTTCCAGGCCGATTAGGAGGAAACATGAAAAGAAATGTACTGATCTGCCATGGCGGCGGGCCGACCGCCGTGATCAACGCGTCTCTGTACGGCGCGTTGCGCGAGGCGATGCTGTCGGACAAGGTGGACCATATCTACGGTGCGATCGGCGGGACCGGCGGACTTGTCATGGATGAACCGAAGCTGTTCGATCTGAAGACGCTGGACAAAAAGCAGATCGAGCTTCTTCCGTATACGCCCGCGACAGTGATCGGTTCGGGAAGACTGATCATGACAGAGGCGTATTTCCAGAGGATCTGCGACGTGATCCGGGAAAAGAACATCGGTTATGTGATCATGAACGGCGGAAACGGAACGATGCGCATGGTGGCGGAGCTGTCGAACCGTCTGAAGGAGGACGACGTATGCGTCATGGGCATCCCGAAGACGGTGGACAACGATCTGTACGGAACGGATCATACTCCCGGATTTGCATCCTGCGCGGGTCTTGCGATCATCCTGACGCAGGGCGTGACAAGAGATACGCGTTCGGGACCGCTCCACGTGATGGTCGTGGAGGTCATGGGACGCGATGCGGGATGGCTCACGGCTTCTACCGTAATGGCGCGGACAGAGGACGACGGCGGTCCGCACCTGATCTATACGCCGGAGAACCGGGTCAGCGTGGACAAGATGATGTCGGATATCGACAACAAGCTGTGCGGACGCCCCGGCGGGATCGTGATCGCGGTCGGAGAAGGGATCCGGAACGAAAAGGGAGAGCCTTTCTGTCCGCCGATCGAGACGCCGAACGGTGACGTGCTCTACGGCGGCATGGCCAATCACATTTCATCGCTGATCGTCCAGAATCTGCATATTCAGGGCAGACCTGAACGGATCGGGATGCTGACGAGGACGGATTTCCGCGCGTCGCCGCTTGACAGAAGAGAAGCGGTCGATATGGGTCGCCTTGCGGTGATGTGTGCGCTGCGCGGACATACCGGCATGGTCGTGGGATGGGAACGCGTTTCCCAGGATCCCTACAGAGTGGAACCGGTCCTGACGCCGGCGCAGAATGTTGCGGGCAGGAACCGCAGGATCCCGGACGACTGGTTCAACGAGGAAAAGAACGACGTAAACGAGAAGTTCATCGAGTACATGCGTCCGCTGTGCGACATGCTTCCGCCGGCCATGGCGAAGCCGCTGATGCCGCCGGTCACGGGCGAACCTGAATTCATTATTCCGGGGAGGTAAAAATGAGACATATCTTTGTAAATCTGAAACGGTTCGATGTGCCCAGGTCCCTGGGCGGGATCTGTCCGAACGAGGATGTCAGCGCGTGGACGCGAAGCGTGATCGACGCCGCTGTAGAGGCGAAACTGGGGAGGATGGAAGACGTGGAAGTCACGTTCTTCTTCCCCGAGTCCATGGTGCCGGTCGCGCTTGCACAGCACGCACGGTATAACGCGGATGCGGTCCGCTCTCTGACGATCGGCTGCCAGAGCGTTTTCCGCAAGGACGTACAGCCGGGAGGAAACTTCGGCGCATTCACGACGAATCTGCCGGCTGCTGCGGCAAAAGCGATGGGCTGCCGCTGGGCGCTGATCGCGCACAGTGAGGAGCGCGCGGACAAGCACGAGATCCTCTGCGCCTACGATCCGCAGATCCTTGAGGATCCGAAGAAGGCCAATCAGGCGTATGCGGCGGAAGACGGTATCTTTGCACAGGAGGTCACCCGTGCGCTGGAACGCGGGATGGACGTCGTGTTCTGCGTCGGTGAGACGGCTGCGGAGCGCGGAGACGGTAGGTTCGAGGAGCAGAAGCCGCGGATCATCGATGTTCTGAAAAGACAGCTCGGCGCACTGAAGGGGACAGAGGCGCTTCTGGAGGGGAGACAGCTGTGGATCGGCTATGAGCCCGTCTGGGCGATCGGCCCCGGAAAGACGCCGCCGGATGCGCCGTATATCGCGTTCGTTTCCGATGCGATCAAGAAGATCCTCAGAGAGGAGATCGGTATGGATATCCCGGTCGTATACGGCGGGGGACTGAAAAAAGAGAACGCAGCCGCGATCAGCGCCGTGGACACCGTGGACGGCGGACTTGTGGCACTGACCAAGTTCACTCAGCCTGTGGCATTCGAACCCGCAGGTTTGAAGGAAATTATCGATGAATACATGGAGGAATATGAAAGATGAAACTGGAGTTTGAATACGGACAAGGCATGATGGCGGCTGAGCTGCCGGACAGCACGGACATCTTTATCCCGGGCGAGACCGTGGCGGATCCGCCTGCGCTGGAAGACCCGGTCGCCGCAACGAGAGAAGCGATCCTGAACCCGATCGGGATCCAGCCGCTTTCCGAACTGTGCGGTCCCGGAAAGAAAATGGTGATCGTGTTCCCGGACAAGGTAAAAGGCGGGAACCAGCCCACCAGCCACCGCAAGGTCTCGATCCCGATCGTGATCGAGGAGGCGCTGAAGGCAGGTATGCGGGAGGAAGACATCACGCTTCTGTGTTCCAACGGTCTGCACAAGAAGATGGATCCCGGCGAGTGGAGAATGCTTCTCGGGGACGAAATCTTCAACCGTTTCTACTACAAGGGCCAGATCGAGAATCATGACAGCGAAAACTGGGACAATCTGGTGGATCTTGGAACGGACGAATACGGTGATCCCGTCATTATGAACAAGAAAGTGTATGAGTGCGATGTGCCTGTTCTAATCGGACACTGCATGGGCAACCCCTACGGCGGATACAGCGGCGGTTACAAGCACTGCGCGACCGGCATCACCCACTGGAGATCCATCGCATCGCATCACTGCCCGCAGGTCATGCACCGTGACGACTTTGTCCCGGTCTCCAACCACAACATGATGAGAGACAAATTCGACGCGATCGGTGCACATCAGGAGAAATGCATGGGCCACCAGTATTTCACCGTGGACGCGGTGCTGGATACCAAAGCCCGTCAGATCGCCGTCTTTGCGGGAAGCGCGGAAGAAGTGCAGAAGGCATCCTTCCCCGTGGCGAACAAGAGAACGTACGTGCCGTGGGCGGAAAAGAAATACAACGTGCTGGTCTTCGGCATGCCGCAGCAGTTCCATTACGGAAACGGACACGGAACAAACCCGATCCTGATGCTTCAGGCGATCGCCGCGCAGGTCATCCGTCACAAGAGGATCCTGGCTGACAACTGCGTCGTGATCTGCTCCTCTCTTTGCAACGGTTATTTCCATGACGAAGTGTTTACCGGTTACCGTGAACTTTGGGAGAAGTACCAGACAGATTACAACAACATCCTGCCGGATCTTGCCAAATACGGCGAGTATTTTGCGACGAGACAGGATTACATCGACAATTACCGCTACTGCTACGGATTCCATCCGTTCCATGGTCTCAGCATGATCTCCTGCGGACACATCGCGCAGAAGCATCTGGCTGCAATGTACATCGTCGGAGCGCAGGCGCCCGGATATGCCAGAAGCATGGGTATGCAGACACGCGCAACATTTGAAGAAGCTTTGGAAGATGCGAAGAAGATCGTCGGCGCCGAGCCGAATATCCTTGCACTTCCCAGAACATTTACCACAGCGTCTGTCCATCTGATGATGAAGGACGAACCTGTGGTCGATTAAAACCTATACCAATACGATTCTCTGGAGGAAAAAGACTATGCAATTTGAGTACTGTATGCCGACCCGTGTCATCTGCGGAGCAGACAACATTAAAAAACTGGATGAACTGATGCCCAACGGTCCTGTTTTCATCGTATCCGACAGGATTATGGTTCGGATCGGTGTTACAGAACAGATGAAAGAGATCCTCGCGCCCCGCAGGGTGGAGATCTTTGCTGAAGTGGAGCCCAACCCGAGCTTTGAGACCGCGGACAAAGCGGCTGCGATCGCACGTGAGATCGGCGCGATCGGCGTGATCGGGATCGGCGGCGGATCGACGATGGACGTTGCGAAAGCGGCTGCGATGCTTGTCAACAACGAGGGCAGCATCGAGGATTATATCAACGGCGGAAAAGCGCTCGCAAATGACCGTGCGTTTCTGATCTGCATTCCCACGACTGCCGGAACCGGCAGCGAAGTCAGCAATGTCGGCGTGTTCACAGATCACAAAGCGAACACAAAGAAACCCTGGGTCAGCTTCAAGTTCCTTCCGGACATTGCGCTGCTGGATCCTGTGATGACGTATTCTCTTCCTCCGAGGATCACATCTGCGACCGGACTGGACGCGCTCTGTCACGCGGTGGAGTCCTACTGGTGCCTCGCACGCAACCCGATCGCACAGAGCTATTCCATCATGGCAGTCAAACTGGTGATGGAGAACCTGATGACCGCGTTCAATGAGCCGAAGAACGAAGAGGCCAGAACGAACATGAGCACGGCGAGCCTTCTGGGAGGACTTGCGATGGGCCAGACCAGGACAACGGCGTGCCACGGTATCAGTTTCGGCCTGACGACCAATTTCGGCATCGATCACGGAACAGCCTGTGTGCTGACGCTGCCCTCCATGATCCGCAGATTCTCGCCCGCAGTGGAAGAAGAGATGAACGCGCTGGTCAAGACAGTCGGATTTGAAAGTCCCGAAGCGTTTGCCTGCCGCGTGGAAGAGATCATGGACGAGACCGGAATCTCCCGCAGACTCTCGGATTACGGCATCAAAGACTCCGATCTGGACATGCTTGCGGAACTTGGCGCATCTGCGCTTGTGACAAAAAATTCCCCTGTACAGCTGAGCAAACGGGACGTGTACGATACGCTGCTTGCGATTCTGTAATCAGGGAAAGAAAGGAAAAGAAAAGAAATGCTTGACGAAAACAAACGCCACGAACTGAAAGAGACGGCAAACGAGATTCGGAAATGGGCACTGGACATGATGCAGAACCTTTCCCAGGGAACGACCGGTGTTCATGTAGGCGGAAGCATGTCGATCATCGACATTCTGACGGTCCTGTACTTTGACCAGATGAACATCCGCCCCGAAGATCCGAAATGGCCGGATCGTGACAGATTCATCCTGTCCAAGGGACATGCGGGCCCGGGACTTTATGCGGTCCTGGCGCGCCGCGGGTATTTCCCCAAGGAAATGCTTTACACCCTGAACAGACCGAAGACGAATCTGCCGAGCCACTGTGACCGGATCCGTACGCCGGGTGTCGACATGACCTGCGGCTCTCTCGGACAGGGGATCTCCGCCGCGGTCGGACAGGCGCTTGCCGCGAAGATGCAGAACCGTAAATCCACGGTCTACTGCATGGTCGGTGACGGTGAGATGGAGGAAGGCCAGGTGTGGGAAGCCGCCATGTTCGCCGGGGCGCATCAGCTCGACAACCTGATCGTTTTCGTAGACTCCAACGGATTGCAGATCGGCGGTACCGTACAGTATGTGGAGAACTACGGCGATCCCGGGAAACTGTTCGGAGCATTCGGATTTGAAGTGATCGACAATGTGAACGGACACGATGTCGACGCGATCCAAGAAGCGATCATAAAGGCGAAGGCGATCCGCAAGCCGGTGTGCATCGTATGCAATACGATCAAAGGCAAAGGCTTCGTGACTGCCGAAGGCGAACGGCGCTGCCACAGCATGGCGGTCTCCTATGAAGACTATGTGGCAAGCTGCGCTTACATCGACGAGACCTGCTGAGGAGGAGAACGACAATGGCAATTGAATTTGAGAAGAAACTGGGCGGACAGGTCCTGGCGGAAACGCTGATCGAACTGATCAATGAAGGACTGGATATCGTCACGATCGAAAACGACCTTCGGTTCACCTTTACGAATCAGGTGCGGGAAGCGTTCCCGGACAGATTCGTGGAAGCCGGAATCTCCGAGGCGAACTCGATCGGACTTGCAGCCGGAATGTCCGAAGCGGGCATGATCCCCGTCGTTCACTCCCTGACTCCGTTTATTACGAGAAGATGCTATGACCAGATCGTGATCTCGATCCAATATTCCGGACTACACGTCAAACTGATCGGAACGGACCCCGGCATCTACTCCCAGATGAACGGCGGAACACATCTCGGCATCGAGGATGTTTCGATCATGCGTGCGATCCCGAACATGCTGATCATCAGCCCCGTGGACAATACCGCACTGAAGGCACTGGTCACGCAGGCGATGAAGGATGAGCGCTCGGCTTATATCCGGATCTCCAGAAAATTGTCCCGTGTCGTCTATCATGAAGGCGCGACGTTCGAGATCGGAAAGGCCAACACGGTTCGTGAGGGAACGGATCTGACGATCATCGCAAACGATCTGATGGTTGCTTGGTCCATGGACGCAGCGGATGAGCTGGCAAAAGAGGGGATCAGCGCGAAGGTTGTCGATATGCATACCATCAAACCGATCGACCGCGACGCGATCATTGAGGCGGCAAAGATGGGTCCCATCGTGACCGCGGAGAACGGCACAGTCGTCGGCGGACTCGGCTCCGCGGTGGCAGAAGTGCTCGCAGAAGAGAAACTCGCTCCCGGACTGGAGAGAGTCGGCATCCAGGATAGATACGGTGTGGTCGGATTCCTGGATGACATCAGTGAGGAACTGAAGATGACGCCGGCGGATATCGCGGCAGCGGCAAAGAAAGTCCTCGGCAAATAAGGACGATGAAGGAGCCCGTACAGCGTACGGGCTCCGCTTCTTTTACAGCCCGGACGGACCCGTGCGAGGGCGCGTCAAGTTGAAACGGTATTGATAACTGTGATATAATCAGTTTCAGCCGCGGAAGAGGCTTGTTTGCCTTTGGCAAAAAAATCAGCAATACAGGAGCAATCCTTTGAATCGTTCAAGAAATCAGTATAATCAGAGAATCGGTGAAGATCCTTATCCGGACAACGGCACGCAGGGCGGCTATGGTTCGGGATACGGGACTGTCCCGGATTACGGATATGAAACAGAAAGAAGCGGCGCGGGCGGTCACGGTTATGCCAATAACTACAATGCCAACAGCGGCGCTTACGGCGGTTCCGCAAACAACCCGTACGATAACGCTTATTCGGACGGTTACGGATCCGGATACGGCGCGGCCGGCGGCTACTATGAGGAAGATCCTTATCAGCAGGCGGCGGAGGAAAGCCGCACCGAATATGACGACGCTGAATACTATGCCTCCTACGATCAGGAGGATGAATATAACGGACCGATCTTTTCCGCATCAAGAGGGATCGTGTTCAAACCCGTAAAACAGAAAAAACGCAATATTCTGCTGGCGATTATCATGACGGCTGTCATGGGCATTTTTGGTTTTGTCGGCGGAAAGATCATTCAGGCAAGAAAAGCTGTGCCGGAAGAACCCAAAAAGCCGATGGTCGTGCAGACGAGTGAAAAGCGGCCGATCGTGGCGGAAGAGGAAGAACCGATCCCGCAGATCCTTTCCGTCGTGCTGAATACGACAGACCCGGTTTTCGGTACATCAAGACTGAAGATCGACTATGAAGTGGATTCCGACGCGATGGTCCGGATCGAGATCCTGAACGCGGACGATACGGTCTTTACGACGATCGAGAGCGCCGTGGAAGTCTCCGAGGGGAAAATGCGCTCGTATTTTGACGGGTACAACGAGGCGGGCGATTGGATCACACTGGGCACATACAAGGTCAGAGTATCCGCGCTGAAAGCGGATCCGTCCGGCCCGCAGCCGACTGAAACAGAGGACGGCAGGATCGATTATTCCCAGGTCGTCTGGGTCGTCGACAACTTCATGACGGCGGACTTCTCCGTAACGCGTGAACCGTACCGCACGCCGAACTCCAGACCCGCGGCGATCCCGCAGACGCCGACGCCGTCCGAGTCCGAAGAGCCGACGCCGACGCCGACGCCGACCGAGTCCGAAGTACCGTCGGAGGAGCCCACGGATCAGCCGACAGACCAGCCCACGGATCAGCCGACAGATCCGCCCACGGATCAGCCGACAGATCCGCCCACGGATCAGCCGGAGAATCCGGGTGAAGGTAGCGAAGGTTGAAACTGAGACCGCTTCAGTAAAGGGAGCATAATCATGAAAAAAAGATCATTTAAAAAACAGATATCTATTTTGTGTGTGGCCGTGATGCTGCTTGCATTGGTTCTGCCTGTCTTTGCCGTGCAGACGGCGATGGCGGACGGGGAACTGAGCCTGATCCTTTCGTCGTGTTCTCCTGACGCCATGAGCGCTGCGGGAACCGTCGCGATCAGCGGGACCGTGAAGAACAACAGCGGTGTTACGATCAACAACGTTCAGATCTGGGACGTGACGACGGGTGATGCGGTGATTCTGGACGGGACACCGTATATCGAGGGGCAGAGCTCCTACGATTTTACTGTCAACGTGACGCTTGCCGATGCCAGGCATTCTCATCAGGACGGCTGGCATGTCACGCTCAAAGCAACAGGTAAAGCTGAAAACGGAAACGACATGTCGACAACGTCGCAGCAGGTGTTCATAAAACGTGACATCCGGACATCCATGTCGCTGACGCTGTCCGCATCCAATGGCGGGACGAACGTCCCGGTGAATCAGAAGGTCACATTCACGCTTCTTGTAGAGAATACGGGCAACACGGGGCTTGCAGATATCAACATCACGGACGCGACGCTCGGGAGCATCGCGAGCGGATTCTCGCTCAATGCGGGAGAGAGCCGGACATTTACTGTTGAGCATACGATGGTCGACACGATCACAGTCAGTGCGTCTGCAAGCGCGAAGTCGATGATTGGCGACACGGCGGGTGCAACGATCACGGCGACATCCAATGCCATAACGGTCACTAAGGCGGAAGCCGGTCTGACGATTGATATCACGCCGAGCACGCTGGAAGTCCAGCGGGGCGACAAGGTCGAGTTCAAGGGAAAGATCTCCAACACCGGTACCATGGATATTTCCAAGATCAGTATCACGGACGTTTATGGCGTCGAGGTGATGAAGGATATCGACCTGAAGCAGGGTGAGGAAAAGGAATTCACCTACGAAACGACGATTCAGAACAGCGATCCGTACAAGGTTTTTATTACGGGGGTCGGAACAGACAATGAGGAGATCTCCCGTGAATACGAAATGACCTTCAACGTCAAGCTTTCAGAGGATGACGTGCGCATTGACATGTCAGTCAAGGCGGATTACCCGGAACTGGAAGGCCCGGATTCCGTGATCCTGACCTTTACATTCCTCAACAACCGGCAGGAGCCGCTGAGCATGCCGATGTTCGTCCGTGAAGTGAACGGAAAGGCGCTGTTCACGCTGGTGATCCTGAGCCCTGGAAAGACGACGCAGGATTACGAGATGTTCATTGAGGACAGCACGACGAAACGCTTTGAACTGGTCGTGACGACGGATGAGGGAGCGGAACTGATCGCCGGAGCCTGTGCCTGCAGCATCAAGGTCCAGGAGCAGGAAGAG
>JAFRLQ010000040.1 GCA_017431145.1 Clostridia bacterium
ATCTCCAGCATGACGTTTTTCTCATCATTGGGATCTTTGGGAAGAAGAAGGCGCCGGATCTGCAGTTCCTCCCGTTCAATGCTTTCCTGTGCTTCAGCCAGCTGAAGCCGCGCAAGCTCATGCATCTCGGGATCCTCGTCCTGAAGAAGATCCTGCGCTTCCCGCTCATCCTCAACGGCTCTGCGCAGTCTGCCCACAGCATCTACGATAGGCGCCAGATCTGCGCTTTCTTTCATCAGCATCCGCCATCTGTTCTGATCCGAGATCACCTCCGGATCCGCAAGCATACCGGACAGTTCCTCATATCTCTTTTCGATCTGAGCCGTTTTCTCCAGAAAATCTGTGCCCATCCTTTACTCCTTCCTTCCGGCTGCAAGCACCATACGCTCGATCCCTTCCATGTCTTTTCTGACCCTGACCTCTTTGAAACCGCCGGCCAGCATCGCCTGTACGGCAGCTGCCTGTCCCACTCCGACTTCCAGAAAAAGGGCACCGCCCGCTTCGATATGTTCCAGAGCTTCCCCGGCGATCCTCCTGTAAAAGGAAAGTCCGTCCGGTCCCCCGTCCAGTGCCATTCTCGGCTCATAAGCCCGCACGGTCCAGTCCAGCGCTTCCACGTCACAGGTCGGGATATACGGCGGATTGCATATGACGAGGTCAAACATACCTTCGATCCCGTCCCAGAGGTCGCCCTCCGTCCACGTGATATCCAGCGACAATGCCTGCGCGTTTTCCTTTGCGATCCGCAGCGCTTCCGGGGAAAGATCCGTCCCTGTCACATCTGCGTCCGGAACATGCTTCTTCACCGCCAGCGCCAATGCTCCCGATCCGGTGCAAAGGTCCAAAACTCTCCGTTTTTCCGTCAATGCAAGATACCGCACCGCTTCCTGCGCCAGCTCCTCCGTTTCGGGTCTCGGGATCAGCACCCCCGGCCTGACGGTCACCGTCAGATCCCAGAAAGCCTGTGTCCCCAAAATATACTGAAGAGGCTCACCCGAAATGAGGCGTTCCATATCATCGGTAAGCTGCTTCTGTTTTTGTGCGTCCATTTCCCGTTCCGCATACAGCGGCAGAGTCAGCGGAGCAAGCGAAAGCCTGTTTTCAAGAAGCAAACGGACCGCAAGCGCGGATTCATCCGCACCTGCCGTCCGCAGTTTCTGTATCATCAGGCGCTGGAACTCCCCGAGCTTCATGCCGGTTCCGCTCCTTTATTCTCTTCATCGACGGGATCTGTCCCAGTCTCTCCATCCTGTGCAGCGGGCGTCTCATCCGTTTCTCCCTGCGGCACAGCATCGCACACCGTTTCTTCCTGCTCTTCGTCCGGCATGTCTTCCTGCATGACCGGTTCTTCAGCGCGTGCGTCCTCTTCCTCCATTTCAAGAACACGTTTGAACGCCGCTATCGCCACTTCCAGCATGCTTTCATCCGGCTCACGTGTCGTGAAACGCTGCATGGCAAGTCCCGGTTTGCGCAGAAAACGCGCGCATCTGTTTTCTCCGCGCGCAAGAAGTTTCAGCGCCTCATAACTGATTCCCGCAACGATCGGGATCATGGCAAGGCGCGTCAGCACGCGGAGCCATAACGCACGGAACGTTCCGAAAAACACGAAGATCACAAGAGAGATCAGCATCACAAGCACCAGAAAACTGGTACCGCATCTGGGATGAAAGCGGCTCATTTCCTTCGCGTTTTCCGGGATCAGCTCTTCCCCTGCCTCATAGCACGCGATCGTTTTGTGCTCCGCTCCATGATATCCGAGCAGCCGGCGGATATCCTTCATCTGTGAAACGAGAAGAAGATAGCCGAACAGGATGAGTACGCGTACAAGCCCCTCCAGAAGATTCACGACATATCCGTTTTCGATCCACCTCTGAAACAGTTTTGCGCTGAGAGCCGGCAGAACGATATAAAGGCCGATGGAAAGCAGCACGGAGATCACCAGCGCAACCGGCATCATCAGATCCATCGCGCTTTTCCCCGTCTTTTTCGACAGCCATTTCTCAAGTTTACCGGGTTCTTCCTCGATCCCGGCCATATCTGCGGATTCCGACAGCACCTTCATGCCTGTCGTCAGTGAATCCACCAGATTTGCCGCTCCGCGGATGAACGGTACGCTGAGGATCCTGCTTCTGCTTTTCATCGGCCGGATCTTCCGGTCACGGACTAGGATCTCGCCATTTTCCTGACGGACCGCGATCGCCATGTTGTTTTCGGACTTCATCATGACGCCTTCCATGACCGCCTGTCCGCCGATCGTTGTCGTTCTCACCGCCAACCTCCCTTAAAAAGCAAATGCAGCCCTACCTTTCGGAAGCACTGCATCGTTGATGTCAAGTATTACAGACCGTAACGTTTCTTGAAACGATCTACACGGCCGCCTGTGTCGACCAGTTTCTGCCGCCCGGTATAGAAGGGATGGCACTTCGAGCAGATCTCAACTCTCAGTTCCTTTTTGGTGGAACCGGTCGTGAACGTCTCACCGCATGCACAGCGAACCACTGCCTGACCGTACTTCGGATGGATATTCTCCTTCATCTTTTTCACCTCTTTCTCTTCGCCTGCGCCTTAGAGTTGAGACGCTCAGGCGCGAGATACAGCAATTATTATATCATATGATTCAGAAAAAGCAACGAGAATCTTTTTCTATTATGTAAGAAAGTCTTTCTTTTCCTGTTTTGTACGCTTAATCATGTTTTTAAGAATACAATTGTTCTGGTTCACTCACTTTCAGTTACAGCGTCTTTCCTATCCTGGTATTCCTTTGTTAAAGGCAGGTTTTGTTCCGACCACAGGTTTGTTTTGCAAATGGTCCTTCTCTTTTTTTCTGTTATCACCCAGTTCATGTCTGAATCGCATTTAACTTCCATAAACGGACTCCATTTTGGATTCTCCAAAAGCCGTTTGCCTGACCACAAATAACGCCATTATTCTTTATTCTCTTTCTTTGCATCGATCAATTGCTTTGAAATAAGGATTCCTTTTTCTAACAGAAAAATACCGGAATATTTCAAACACGAAACTTTCCGGTATTCTTCTCAGGCATTCACTCTTCACCCATTCTTGCGGGATTTGATTCTGTAGGCCACCACTCCTGTCGCACCGATTAGCGCTGCCATCATAATGATCATCCACGGCAGATTACGGCGAATAAAGCTATCACCAGTCTCGGGGATTGGCGGAGGATCCTGTTTCACTTTATTCGTAATAACCAGTTCATCGGACCCGTCAACTGTGATGGTATAGGTTGTCAGCGTGACCCATGTGTTATCCGCCAACTCTTCTTTTGCTTCCCCGATGATCACAACGCTGTGCGCTGTGTTGTCGAGCTCATACCCATCAGGCGCTTTTGTTTCCTTCAGCGTGAGTTCATATTTCTTGGTTTCACCCGCCGCAAGATCAGGAAGATTCAGCGCAAGTGTGCCATCAGACCCTGTTCCGATCTCTGTCTCACCGATCGTGATTGTCTCATTGATTCCAGAGCCGGTCAGGCTGAACACCGCACCGTCAAGTGCTTTTCCGTCCTGATCCACTTTCTTGATCGTGACGGTCCCGTCTTCACGGTCTGTATCCGTGTTCTTGGTGTTTGTGACCTCCAACTCTGTCTTGCCGTCTACTTTGATGGTATAAGTCGTCGTCGTAACCCAGGTATCATTTACAAGCTCTTCTTTTGCTTCTCCGGTGATCACGACCTTGTATTCGGTGTCGTCCTCCGTGTATCCAGTAGGCGCCGTTTCTTCTTTCAGTGTCAGTTCCAGGGAACTGGTCTTGCCCGCTTCCAGATCCGGAAGATTCAGTTTGACCGTTCCTTCTGTGCCGGTTCCGATCGTCGCTTCACCGATCGTAATCGTTTCGCTGACCCCTGTACCTGTCAGACTGAATGTCGCACCGTCAAGTGCTTTTCCGTCCTGATCCACTTTCTTGATCGTAACAGTCCCGTCTTCGCGGTCTGTATCCGTTTTCTTTGTGTTTGTTACTTCCAGTTCCTCTTCGCCGTCTACTTTGATGGTATAGATCGTTGTCGTAACGAACACGCCGTCTGTAAGAGTCTCTTCTCCAGCACCGGTTATAACAACCTCATACTCATCGGTGTCCGGTGTATAGCCGCCCGGCGCTGCAGTCTCCTTTAATGTCAATGTCAGAGTCTTTGTCTCCCCATCTTTCAGATCCGGAAGATAATCCTTCAGAGAGACCCCCGCTGCACCATCATTCAATGTGCCTGTAGAGATCACTGCCGTCCCTGCTGTGAAGGTCAGATTGATGTTGCCTCCTGTCAGGCTGAATGTCGCACCGTCCAGCGCTTCTCCGTCCTGATCCACTTTCTTGATCGTAACAGTTCCGTCGGTACGATCCGTGCCTGTAATCTTGGTGTTGACCACTTTCCCTTGAAGTGTCGTCGAGATGGTATAGGTCGTCGTCGTAACGAACACACCGTTCGTGAGCGCTTCCTCGCCTTTTCCCTGAATCGTGATCGTATAAGTCGCATCGTCCTTCTGGTAACCGGACGGTGCTTCCGTCTCCTCCATCGTCAGGGTCAGGGTCGTAGTCTCCCCCGCATTCAGATCCGGAAGATTCAGCGCTACCCCTGTCTGTCCCTGTTCCAAGGCACCCGTCGTGATTACCGCTGTTCCGGCCTGGAAGGTCTTATTCACATCATCCCCGGTGAGGCTGAACGTCGCTCCTTCCAGAGCAGTTCCGTCTCCGTCCACTTTTTCGACGGTAATGTAATTATCGATACGATCCGTATCTGTCTTCTTTGTGTATGTGTTGGTTACCGTAACTTCTGCTGTCGCACCGGATGCAACATCCGCTTTCTCAGGTGACACAGTCGTCGTTAAAGTGTATCCTGTGATATCAGCACCTGACTCTGTCACGGTGTACTCTCCGATCGGCAGATCCTCAAACGTATAGGAACCGTTCTGGAAGGCGCTGTACTTGACCGTTTTTTCGACGGGACCGGAAATCGTAAACGTCGTATCCGCCGGAATCGTGACCTGCTCACTGCCGTTGCCGAGCACCTTCGTAATCTTCAGATTTCCAACCGCAAGCGTATACTCATTTTCGATCTCGATCGTGTTCTCTCCGTCCTCCGCAACAGTGAGCGGTTCCTCAGGCAGCGTCGCCTCAAGATCATAGTTTGTGATAGCCGCACCGCTCTCTGTGACTGACACCTCGGTACCGATTGTTAAACCTGTGATCTTCCATGTATAGGTCAGACCGTCCGCCGATACTTCAACATCGTCATCATCGACGGTAAAGTCTTTCGTCGTGTTGTCATACGACGCGGTCACTTTGAACCCGTCCGGAATCTGATCCTCGGTGATCCCCGTAAAGGTCTTTACGATCGTTGCATCCCGGAGTTTGTATTCATTGGTAAAGGTCACTTCATATGCCTGAGCATTATACGTCACGATCGTACCGGTTGCGGTCTTGCCGTCAACATCAAATGTTTCATCAGCAGAACCGGTATTCTCAGCGCTTACAAACTCGAAACCGCTAGCACTGCCTTCTTCGAAGGTATATGTTGACCCGCTCGGCAGGTTGGTGAAACGAAGATTCCATCCAGCCTTCATTTGAACGGTGATTGGAGAACCACTTTCCGCGTAGTAGTAACCGCCGGAAGCGGCAGTGGCGCCGCTGACAGTGGCATCCGTGACAGTGGTATTCTCCGCGTCTTTAATACTGAACCATACCCAATAATCAGAGTTATGATCAGGATCATCTGTCGGCTCCTCGTTAGGCGCCTTGATATTGTTCACCGTCAGGGTGAACGGGAATAATGCGTCGGGATCCGCCCCTTCTCCGGTGACAACTTTGGTCAGGTTGAGGTTGGAGCGGCGATGGTTTGTAGCGGTCAACGTCGAGATCGCCGGATCCACATAATAGATCGCTCCGTCGATCGTATATTTGGTCTTGTCGCCGGAATCGTAGCCGTTCTCAGCGTCCTCCTTGATGAGAATCGTAGGCTCATCAGCGCCGTCAATGATCATCGGCCGGACAACCGGAGCATGCAGCTCCCATTGATACTGCGTATCATCAAGTTCAGCAAAACTGAAATCATGTCCCATCGCATCCGGAAGCGGCTCACCGTCAACGATCATTCCTGCAGAGATATTGAAGGTCGCTTCCCAATCGCCCGCCCTGTTCAGAGTCGCCTCATAGAAGGGATGTTCTTCATCCCCGTCCATAAGGATATCCAGTTTCAGATCCATGCTCGGAGGATTCCCGCCTTCCCATTCTTTCTTGACCGTCATCGAAGAGGCTTTGGTGGGAACAGCGGGCGGATTCACGAATGGAGTCGTGTTGGGGCCGGTGTTGTCGCGTGTGTCGGAATACGTGACGGAGCCTTCCGTATTGGTCTCAAGTTTGCCATCTGCGTAGAAATAATCCCTTGCTTCCTCGGGAACCACATCGTTATACGCCTCGCCGTTATCGAGTCTGGCTTTATAGTCGAGAGCCGTCTGGCTCGGATAAACATCAAAAGTCACAGAATAAGTGACGCCGTCAAGCAGAACACCGACATTGGAAAGGTTCCACTCTACCGCACCGTTTACAAGTTCTGCATTGTTAGGTGCATACTCGTAGAAGTCGTTGGGGAAATCGTCCTTCGTCCACTCAAACTTGAACTGACCGTTCTTCACAGAACCGTCGAGCGCGACGGATTTGCTTGCGCCGCCCTCCGTCCATGTGACCGTACCGCCATTGACCGTATATGTGATCTCCTCGGCTACACCGTTGACGTTCTTGGTGCGTTTGAACTGATTATTGGAATCCACGGGGATGCTCATCCAGTACTGATAAGACTCCTCATCGACGCCAAGAAGCGAGGCCACTACTTCTCCACTGCTGGCAGTTACTTCACTGGTGGTACCGTCTTTCATGGAAACTTCCGTAATACCCATAGCTTCTACGATCTGGTTGAAAATCTCACTGATGGCATCATTCAGTGCGGAAGCATTCGCTGCGCCGTAGTAGTTTTCGGCTCCCTCATCCAGACCGAAGTTGTGCTGGTCCTGTCTAGCGTTCTGGATGCTGTAGCCATTGACTGTCCTGTGTTCGCCTGTGTTGGCGTAGTACATCAAGTCGTCGAGCAGGTTGGCATCCGTACCAAGCGCATAGATGCCGTAGAGAGTAGTATTGTCGCGGGTCTGTATGCTGCGGGCATCTTGGACCGCTGCGAGATAATGGTTGCGGTAGGATGTCCACGGAACATTCGGTCCGGGTACAGTCGTGCCTCCGCTGCCGCCTGCCGTCGGACCACCGTCTGTAACTAGAATGACGAATGTTGGGTAATCACTACGGCTTCCAAGATTATTCAAAAGCGAATTAGCACGATCGAATGCAGAAGACCAGTTGGTTCCGTTGTAGCCATAATTGCCATGGTTACTTCCGTGGTAATTGCTGCTGCTGCTTCCACCTTCAACTCCTTCATCAAAATGACCGCGGATGGTAGTGAGAGTGGTCGTCCAGTTCGAACGGGTGTTGGAGCCCGTGCCGAAGCCAACCTCAGCCATCGCGATATCGATACCGCGATTCTGGTAGCCAATGAGTCCGTCGATAAAGTTATACATGGCGTCTTCGGCAATGTCAGCACGCCTGGGATTATCAGTATTGCTGACCATACTCGATGACTCATCATAGATGATCAGCACATTGATATGCGTGTCGTTTTCAAACTCATCATCGGCATCGCCGGTAACTGCAAGCTCGATTTTGTACGTACCATCACCGTTGTCCGTACGATTCTTGCTGTGCGCCGGTGGATTACCGGCAGCCGCTTTCGGAATGCCATAGATAAAAGCTCCAATCATCACAAGAACCAGTACAACCGACAAACAAATAAATGTCAGTTTTCTCGTTCTTTTGGAATCCTTTGATCTGCGCCTCTGTTTGTTTTCCATCTTCTTTTCCCCTTCTTGATTCATTCAAAACTCTTCCGCCAAAGACCCGCCCAAAGCGAATCAGAATATAGTCTCAAGCACATGACTTACCTGCTGAAAGCCAGCAGAACACAATACACCTATTGATATCTATACATGATTATTTTATCATCGCAATGGTTTCATTTCAACGGCATTCCATGTAAATCACTCACTTTTTTTATACACAGATATTTCTTTCTCATGTGTCTAATTATGTTAATCGTTATATATATTTATGCGTATTATTACTTATGCTTTGCAATAAATCCATGCGCATTGTTCCTCTCCCGCCCATCAAAAAAGCACCCGTTGCGGGTGCTTTTGCAGAATTGCCGCTTACTGGAAAAAACCTTTTCTGCTGTCCAGAAGCAGAATATGGTCTGCGGAAAAAAGATCCGCGTAGCTCAGGATCTGCATCATGGCGTTTCCCGGTCGGACGGGACTTTTCGGGGAATGGCAGGCGATCAGGGAGATCACGCGCTCGTCGAATCCGAAGTCTCTTGCCATCATCGCGCCGAGCACGCCGTGTGCGATCCCGTTTTCCGTTTCCGGTCTGTGTACGATGATCGGTTTGTCTATATCATGCAGGATCAAGGCCTGCAGAAGGATACTCTCATCGATGCTTTCCGTCCATTCGTCTTTCCAGTGTTCTTTCGCATATTCCAGAAGCATCATACCTGTCTCGACCGTTTCCAGGATATGCAGATACAGAGGATACTCCGTGTGCCGGGAGAATCTCAGATCCTCAAATTTTCCGACGCCCGACGCTTTCCATGCGCTGAAGACAATATCCACCGTCTTCTTCTGCAGTTCCTCTTCCAGACCACGGATCACAGGAAGAAGCGTCAGGATCGTCTCTCTCCCCTCTTTGTCCGCTTCCAGTTTTCTGTAAAACATCATTGCTTTTCCTTCCTGAATGATAGTTACGGAATCATTTCTTTCTCATGAGCTGCTGCCAACCCTGAAACCTTTTCAGAAAAGCGGCATTGTCCGGCGCCTTCATCATCATATCGATCAGGGATTCCGTTGCGTCTCCGGATCCGCTCAGGAGCCTGCGGATATCCCAGACGCTCTGAAGTTCTTCCTTCTCCAGTATGAGTTCCTCATGGCGTGTCCCGGAAAGCAGAAGATCGATCGCTGGGAAGATCCTTTTTTCCGACAGCTTCCTGTCAAGGAAGATCTCCATGTTTCCCGTCCCTTTGAACTCCTCATAGATCACGTCGTCCAGCCGGCTTCCGGTATCCACCAGTGCGGTGGCGATGATCGTGAGACTCCCGCCGTTTTCAATGTTCCGCGCGGCGCCGAAAAACCACTTGGGTTTGTACAGCGCGCCGACATCCAAGCCTCCGGAAAGGATCTTGCCGCCGGGCGTCGTCAGAAGATTGTATGCCCGCGCCAGTCTCGTCAGTGAATCCAGAAGGATCACGACGTCTTTCCCGCGCTCCACCAGGCGTCTCGCGCGTTCGATGAGAAGCTCCGCCACCTTGATATGCCTCTCCGGCTGCTCGTCAAACGTCGAATACACGACTTCGCCGTCCACGCTCCGCTGCATGTCGGTCACTTCCTCCGGCCGCTCGTCGATCAGAAGCATGAACAGTTCCACTTCCGGATCGTTCTGCTTGATCGCCTGCGCAATGCGCTGAAGAAGGATCGTCTTTCCGGATTTGGGCGGCGCCACGATCAGCCCGCGCTGGCCTTTTCCGATTGGTGCGATGAGATCAATCATGCGAAGGGACATGTCCGTCTGTCCCTTTCCCTCCAGCCGCAGTCTCTCATCCGGATAGACCGGGATCAGTTCGTCAAAGAACGGCCTGGGCGGCTGGTGCTGCATGTCTTTTGTGATCACGACGTCATTGATCTTTCGGATCGCCATCAGCGCGCGCCGCTTGTCCCGCTGTTTTGCGGAGATCGTTTCTCCCTGCACATAGTCTCCCGTGCGAAGCTGAAAGCGCCTGATCTGGGAGACCGATACATAGGCGTCGTCCTCACTTGGAAGGTAGTTGTTCGGACGCAGAAAACCGTATCCGTCCTGAAGGATCTCCAGCGTTCCCGCCACCAGTTCATATTCCCGCTCTTCCGGCAGCGGTCTTGAATCGTCCGCCGGCAGCAGTGCATTCTCTCTTGTCTGCTCTTTTTCCTGCCGCGCGTCCTGTCTGCCGTCCTCCTGCTGCAATCTTGTCTGCCGCAGGTCCCGGTTCTGCTGCCTCGGGTTTCGTCCGGCTCTGTTTTGCTGTCCCGTCCGGTTTGCGCGGTTATTCTGAACGTAACCTTTCTGTCTTCTTTCCTGCAAAGCTTCTTCCGTCTTTTCCCGAACCGCCTCTTCCGGTTTCATGCCGTATACAGGCTGCTTCGCGGTTTCCTGTACGGGTCCCTCCGGTTTTGTCTGATCAGCTGCGGCCTGTTTCACCTTTTCCGTTTTTGCTTCTGCTGCAGTTTCCGGTCCGTTTTGCGGTTCGGCGGCTCCCACCTCCGGTTTCTGAACCTTTGCAGGCCGCCTCTTCGTCCGGGGCTTTGGCGCCTCATGCACAGGTTCTTCCTTTTTTGCCTGAGCCTCATGTTGTCTGATCGCGGTGATCAGTTCCTCTTTTCTGAGTTTCTGAAGCGAACGGATGCCTGCGGCGCGCGCGATCTCACGCAGCTCTTTGACATTCAAAGAAGCATAATTGTCTGAGGGCATGATTTTCCTCCGTTATGGTTTTTTTTGAAAGATTAAAAAAAGAAATGAACAAAAAAGTGATCTTTCGAAACGATTACAGAAAGTGTATCTTTTTTTCTTCCTTTCTGTCAACCTCAAAAAAACCGCGTCTTTTTTCAAAAAGTTCCGAATGGTTGTAATGCATTTCCGCTTTGCGTAGTATATTGGTCAGGGAGAGAAAAAAAGCCTCCCGAAAAAAGCAAGAAGAAGGTGCTGGAAATGAAAAAGATGATCGTGATCCTGCTTGCGCTGGTCCTGACGCTCACCTCCTTTACCGGATGCAAAAAAGCATCTGAGCCCGCCATCGTCGGCGGCTGGGTCCTTCCCGAGTCTCCGGTGATCACAGAAGAACTGCAGGAATCTCTGGACAAGGCACTGGAAGGCCTGGTCGGAGCGAACTATATCCCCGTCGCCTGCATCGGTCGTCAGCTGGTCTCCGGTACGAACTACAAGATCCTCTGCCGTGTCTCTCCGGTCGTACCCAACCCGACTGAGAAGTACTGCGTCGTGATCCTCTATGTGGATCTGGAAGGCAACGCAGAGATCTCAACCGTCCTTGAGACCGGTGTTGAGACCAACATCGCCTCCGGTACCGTGATGGGCGGATGGACCGCCGCGGAATCCGTTGAGATCACGCCGAAACTGGAAAAGGCGTTCCGCAAGGCAACGAAGGATCTGGATACCGACTATACGCCTGTTGCTCTGTGCAGCACACAGCTGGTCTCCGGAACGAATTACTGCATCGTCGCCGCTTCCGACGGCGGATACAGCCTCGTCACCCTGTATCAGAATCTGAAAGGGAATGTGGAAGTCCTGGATATCGCAGACATCCTGAACGAATAAACCCTCTCTCGAAAAGCAATCAAAAAATGAGGAAACCCTTCCTGACGGTCCATGCTGTCAGGAAGGGTTTTTGGTATACTGGAATGCTCCGTTCTCTTCCGTTACAGGATTTGCCCCTGCCGTTTCTCCGCGTTCCGGGCCGGGTTTATTCTTCGATCCCGAGTGCGGCACGCTGCTCTTTCTTTTTGCGGAACGTCTCCCACAGAAACTCCAGATGCGCATTCACGATAAGTTCCTCCGGGAACGACGTCTCCTCCAGCACTTTCTCCGCATAGCGGAAATCACAGATCTCGGTATCGAAATGCGCGTCGGAGGATACGAGCACGGGAACGCCGTACTGTCTGCAGTATGTCAGCATCTGTACGTAGTTTTCAAAGGAATTCTTTCTGTGCTGTCTGGGGCTGAGCGCATTGTTGTTGAGTTCCAGAAGTGTTCCGGATTCCTTTGCTGCCAGCACGATTTCCTCATAATCAAACATGTAGCGTCCGTCATCCGGATGACAGATGATGTCAACCCAGGGATTGCGGACTGCCGCCAGGATCGCCCGCATGTTTTCTTCCTTCGTCCCTGTCTCATAGCAGGTGGAGTGCATGCCCGCGATCCGGTAGTCCATATACCGCCAGTACTGCTCGTCGAGGCACAGCGTCCCGTCGTGATCGATGATGTTGAGTTCTCCGCCCAGAAGGAGTTCCACACCGTAGAGGTTCCGCGGAACGACCTTTAGATTACGGAAGTACATGGGATCACATGTCCCGGGGATCCCCGGTGCGTGCTCCACGATCCCGAGATGCGTAAGCCCTTTTTCTGATGCCATCTTCGCCATTTCCCGGATGGTGTTGTACGCATGGCCGCTTGCGATGGTATGGGTATGCAGATCAACGGTATAATGCATGCGGTCCTCCTTGCCCGAATCTGTTTTTGCCATAATGTCCTGTTTATTCTGTCACTGCGGAAGAACGGGCACGATGACACCTTGTTGTCCGTCGTCCGGAAGGATCTGGATCTGTTTCTCCTCTGCATAGGTGACATTACTGAAGCGTTTCGTGAACGCCTCCAGTTTTCCGATTTTTTTTCCCAGTGTCAGGCGCTTCGTCTGGTAATGCATGGGAATCACGATGCGCGGAGCAAGAAGTCTCACCGTTTCTTCCGCCGCTTTCGCGTCCAGTGTGAAGATCCCGCCGACAGGGATCATCAGTACATCCAGTTTCCCGATCTTTTCGATCTGATCCTTCGTGGGCAGGTGCCCCAGATCTCCAAGATGTGCGATCCTGAGTCCGTCCGCTTCATAGACATAGACGATATTGGCTCCGCGCAGTGCGCCGCCCTTCTCGTCATGGAACGTCGCGACGCCACAGATCTTCACGTCCGCATACTCCGCCTCTGTCACTGTATCCAGAGAAAGCTTTGCGTTCTTCGGCGCATCCTCTTTATGGTGATCGTAGTGACCATGGCTCATCGTCACGATATCCGTCTCCACAGCCGGTTCATCGTACCCGATGCCGCCGTCAAAAGGATCGGTCACGATACGCGTTCCCTGTTTGGTCGTCATGAGAAAACACGAATGTCCAAGTGCCTCGATCTTCATTTTTCTTCTTCCTCCGTTCTGATTCGCTCAAGTCTCATCTGTAGGATCCCCGCTGCCGCAAGCAGCGCCGGATCCGGTCCGTCCCCCTTTTCCTGAAGTATGTCCAGAACATTTCCTGCCTGCCGGATGAGGCGGGTCACTTCCTTCGTCCGTTCATCAAAGAGCACTTCCAGAAAAAGAACTGCGCTCTCATCCCGGATCATCTTCTCCGTCCCGCACGCGTTTTGCGAAGCTGCGATCCTGAGCAGTGTGCTCAGCTCGGAAAAAAACGGCGCGTCATGACGGATGAGCCTCACAGAAGCATCCGGAAAGGGTCCTTCCGCCGCTTTTTTCCTGATCCAGTCCTCCCGGACCGCCGTCACGAGCATCCCGTCCCCGGACGGTCTCCAGCCCTGCGCCCATTCTGTCTTCTCCACCTTGTCGCAGAGAACGCGCTGCGCTTCCTCCAGCGTCACGCTTTCTCTTGCTGCATACTGGAACGCCGCATTGCTCTTCACCATGCGTCCGTCCATAAAAAGGCTCAGCGCCGGCGGCAGTTCACCGAACGCTGAGGAAAAGATCGTTTCTGAAAACGGCGTCATCAGTTGACGCTCCTATAAGAGATATTGATCGAGTTGTCTCCAATCACATCCCCGTCGATATCCATCTGGTAGCTCAGATCGATAAGACCGCTCTCTTCGCCCATCTGTATGTCCACCTTCGTGGGAAACACACCCAGTTCATATGTTCCGTTCTCTTCGTCCGCGAACACGCTGGAGAACCGAAGGCCTTTCTGGAACATCAGATGTGTAAGATTGTACTCGTCCATCACGGAAACACGCTCGCCTTCCACGACGATGTTCGTGCCGTAGCGCTCTCCGCTCTCCTCGTCGGACTCATGATAGCGAAGAGTCTGCACGCCGTCGCTGTCGTCATAGACGCCCTGCGTGACGAATGTAATGTCTTCCTGTTCGCCGTCTTCGTTGATATTGTTGTTCCCGTTGATGCTGATGATCACATTCCGAAGCATTCCCTTCACTTCCCTTCTTTCAAGTTTGTGTGACGATTATACCACACACTTGTTTTCCGCTCACTTGTTTTCGTGCTCTTTTTTCTGTCTTTTTCCATACAAGTTCCGTTTTCATGTCCTGCCTGCCGAAAACCTCCTGTAAGTTTTTCCGCTCTCCGATCCAAAAACCGCTATAATAATGATCAAGAAGAAGTATTCTGACGGAGCCTGCAGGGCACCGGCATCATCCATATGGCAACGGAGGTATTATTCTATGGCAAAACCTTTATTCAACAATCATCCGCTCGGTCCCAAGGACAAACCAATGCTCCTCGACGAGAGCACCATCGGCTATTTCGTCTACCCGGACGCGACGCCCGAAACACTGGAAAAACTGGATTACAGCGATCTCAACCGTGTGTATTTTTCCACGGAAGGCCTGACCGTCTGCACCATGGACATCGGTCCCGGCGGTTTCTTCAATCCGCCGGATTATCATCCGGGAGATGAGATGTACTACATCCTCAAAGGCACCATCACCCAGTACTGCCCCACCACGGGACAGGTCATCCGCGTGAAAGCCGGAGAGTCTCTTCTGATCCCCAAGGGCACGATCCATGTGGCGTACAACTTCGAAGATGAGGATCTGCGCGTCATGGCGGTCATCGCGCCCAAGATCCTCGCAGGGCAGTTCTTCCCCACGGATATCGAGGGGCCGAAAAAGACGTTTCTGAATCCGGCAGCCAAAGATCTTCCCGCGACGCCCGCGATCAAGGATCCCAAACGCTGGGCAGGTCTTGACGCCGTCGGCACCTGGCCGCAGGACGGAGAAATGCTGCGTGAGACCAAAACGTTGTATCATATCTCGGAGGACCGCAAGCTCTGCCTGATCCACGGCAACATGCATCCCATGCTGGTGAAGCTCTCCATCTCCAACGACTTCATGAACGTCGGAGAGTACGTGCTGCCCTCAGGGAGCACCACCTGCCGTGTCAGCGACATGATCGAACACGTAGGCGAAAGCTTCCTGTACGCGATCGACGATCAGTTCACCGTATATCTTCCCGATTACAACGAGACCTTCATCGTCTATCCCGGGCAGATGCTTTTCATGCCCCCGCACACAAAGCATGTTCTGCTCAATTATCTGGGGCACAAGGTCACGATTTTCTTCGGTGCAGCACCTGTCAAAGAATGACCATGCTGCGTCACCGCACATTTCTTTCACAAGCAGGAACACCGTTCACATTGTGTGAACGGTGTTCCTGCACTTTGGCATTTTCACGTCAATAAGGAAACCTGGCTCCGGTTCAGTTTCGCGTCTCGACGACACAGCTCCAGAGCCCTTTTTTCCGCAGCGCTTCTCCCGCCTGCCTGGCGTCTCCCTCTGTCCGATAGAGCCCGACGCAAGCGGCGCCGCTTCCCGTAACCCATGCCGCAAGGGGCTGCGTTTTCTGCAGTCTGCGCATCGTGGACAGGATCTGCGGACAGACGCGCGTCGCTGCCAGTGCCAGATCGTTCGGCTGTCCGATCGTTGCCGCGACCTGCTGCGGATCGCCTGAAGCCAGCGCCTCAATCAGTTCCTCCTGATCAAATGCTGCGTTCGATCCGTTGCGGTCGTATTCCTGATATACCGGCCCCGTCGGTGAAGGTTCCTCATCCTTCACCAGCACCAGATGATACGCAGCGTCTCCGCCGCAGGGCGTCAGGATCTGTCCCCTTCCCTTCGCGCGCTGCCTGCCTTGCCGCACACAGTACGGGACGTCGGATCCGATCGAAAGACCGATCTTTTCCAGAGCCGTTCCGGCCAGTCCCAGTTCCCACAGCTCATTCAGACCGCGCAGTGCAGCCGCAGCATCTGCGCTTCCCCCACCAAGGCCTGCGCCTGACGGGATCCTCTTTTCGGTCCGCACTTTCACGCCGTATCCTGTTCCGGTCGCTTCCTGAAGCGCTTTCGCCGCGCGCCAGATGAGATTATCTTCCATTCTTGCGACCTGCTCCATCGCATCTACCGTGATGCTCCCGTCGTGCGTGCGCTCCAGAAACAGCGTATCGCAGAGAGATACGCTGTCCATGATCATATCCAGTTCATGATACCCGTCCTTCACGCCTGTGATCCTGAGTGACCAGTTGATCTTGGCGTATGCCGGAACGGTCATTTTCTTGTTTTCACTCATTTTTTCGCCCAGAACTGTACTGTCTCCACCGCGTGCTTCCAGATCGCGCGCTGGTTCTCACGCCAGTACGCGTCCTTTTCGCTTCGGAATTCCGTCTCCACGACATGCATCCTGGAGATCTCGTCCATACTCTTCCACATACCGCTTGCAAGTCCAGCAAGATACGCCGCACCCAGCGCAGTGGTCTCCACGCACTGCGGCCGCTGGACCGTCGTCCCCAGGATATCCGCCTGGAACTGCATAAGGAAATTGTTCGCGCTGGCGCCGCCGTCCACAAGAAGACGCTCCAGACGTTCTCCGGAGTCGGATTCCATGGCGTGCAGCACATCCGCGCTCTGCTGCGCGATCGCCTCCAGCGACGCGCGTACGATATGGCACTTGTTCGTTCCACGGTCCGCGCCAAGCAGTGTTCCTCTGGCATACATATCCCAGTATGGCGCGCCAAGTCCCGTGAAAGCCGGAACGAACACGATGCCGCCGGTATCCGGCACCTGAAGGGCCAGTTCCTCGCTCTGCGCCGCGCTGTCCAGCACCTTCAGTTCGTCACGCAGCCACTGGATCACCGCTCCCCCGATAAAAATACTGCCCTCAAGGGCATAAGTCACTTTGCCGTCGATCCCCCACGCGATCGTGGTGACGAGGCCGTTATTCGAATTGCAGGCTGTAGCGCCTGTATTCATAAGAAGGAAGCAGCCCGTGCCGTAGGTGTTTTTCGCCTCCCCCTTGCGGAAGCAGGTCTGACCGAAAAGCGCCGCGTGCTGATCGCCCGCACAGCCCATGATGGGGATCTCCGCGCCAAGCAGCGAGGCGTCCGCTGTGGCAATGTAACCGGAGGACATCACGACTTCGGGCAGGATCTCCTTCGGAAGCCCGAGCATTTCCAGCAGTTCGTCGTCCCACTGAAGCGTATGGATGTTGAACAGCATCGTCCGGGACGCGTTAGTGACGTCCGTCGCGTGCACTTTCCCTCCGGAAAGCTTGTAGATCAGCCAGGAGTCCACGGTCCCGAACAGGATCTCGCCCCGTTTCGCCCTGCCGTACCCGTCCTGGATATGATCCAGCATCCATTTGACTTTCGTCCCGCTGAAATACGCATCGATGACAAGGCCTGTCTTCTCCCGGATCATCTCCGTCTTGCTCTGACGTTTCAGTTCCTCACAGATCCCGGCCGTCCTCCTGCACTGCCATACGATGGCGGGACAGACCGGTTCGCCTGTTTTGGCGTCCCACAGGATCGCGGTCTCCCTCTGGTTCGTGATCCCGATCGCCTCGATCTCTTTGGGATCGACGCCGCTTTTTTCAATGACTTCCTTCAGCACGTCGTACTGGCTGCCCCAGATCTCGTTGGCGTTGTGCTCCACCCAGCCGTTCTGCGGATAATACTGTGGAAACTCTTTCTGCGCCACCGCCACCATACGCCCCTGGCGGTCAATCAGGATCGCGCGGGAACTGGTCGTTCCCTGATCCGCGGCAAGAATATAATTGCCCATGAAAAGGAATCCTCCGATCGTTTTCTCTTGTATCTATTCTACGGAAAAACGGCACTTCTTTCAATGACGATGTGCAGTGCCGATAACCTCTGCCCCAATATGCCGCGCCAAAAAGAAAATAAGTGGCAATCCCGAAAAAATACGGTATAATGTTTCTATTGAAACTGTGTTCAGCAGTTTGACTGACACGATACGGTAATCCGGCGCTGTCGGATTATTCTCTAAAATTCAATAAGGAAAGAGGTAAGATCAATGGCAATCGATTTGAGCAAGTACGGGATCACCGGTACCACTGAGATCGTCTACAACCCCTCCTACGAACAGCTCTTCGAAGAAGAGATGAAACCGGGTCTTGAGGGCTTCGAAGTCGGACAGCTCAGCGAACTGGATGCCGTCAACGTCATGACCGGCATCTACACCGGCCGCTCCCCCAAGGACAAGTTCATCGTCATGGATGAGAATTCCAAGGATACCGTCTGGTGGACGACGGATGAATACAAGAACGACAACCATCCCGCTTCCGAGGAGACATGGAAAGTCGTCAAGGATCTTGCGATCAAGGAACTGTCCGACAAGAGGCTGTTCGTGGTCGACGCCTACTGCGGCGCAAACGCAGACACCCGCATGGCTGTCCGCTTCATCATGGAAGTTGCCTGGCAGGCGCATTTCGTCCGCAACATGTTCATCAAACCCACCGAGGAAGAACTGAAGACCTATGAACCCGATTTCATCGTCTACTGTGCTTCCAAAGCCAAAGTGGAAAACTACAAGGAGCTGGGTCTCAACTCCGAGACCGCAGTCGTCTTCAACATCACAAGCCGCGAGCAGGTCATCCTGAACACCTGGTACGGCGGCGAGATGAAGAAGGGCATTTTCTCCATGATGAACTACTATCTGCCGCTCAAGGGCATCGCCGCGATGCACTGCTCCGCCAACACGGACATGGACGGCAAGACCACGGCGATCTTCTTCGGACTTTCCGGAACCGGCAAGACCACCCTCTCTACCGACCCCAAACGTCTTCTGATCGGCGACGACGAGCACGGCTGGGATGACAACGGCGTCTTCAACTTCGAGGGCGGCTGCTATGCAAAGGTCATCAACCTCGACAAGGATTCCGAGCCCGACATCTACAACGCAATCGTCAAGAACGCGCTGCTGGAGAACGTCACTCTGGACGAGAACGG
>JAFRLQ010000041.1 GCA_017431145.1 Clostridia bacterium
AATGTATACCATCCAGTCTGCGCATAATGAACTGATGCGTAAAATGGATCTGCCCCTGTATTACGGCAAGAATCTGGATGCGCTGTGGGACGTTCTGTCCACGATCCATGAAAACACCGAGATCTTCCTTGCGTATCCTTCTGCCATGCTGAACGCGCTGGATACATACGGCGCTCGGCTTCTCATCGTCTTCTTTGACGCATCCGCTGACAATCCGTTTCTAACCTTCGAACTGACAGACACCATGCCCGATCTGCTGGAACGCCGGACATCCGATGACGAAGACAGCAGTCTCTGGGACTGACGAGAGCACTTTCACCGTGTTTTCCCGCCGCGAAACCTTCCGTTTCCGGCGGTTTTCTTTTGCCGTTTCTCCGTCTGTTTTTCATATGTTATTTTCAGTCCCGTTTCATTCCTTTTATATCGATAAAAAAAGTGCGAATTCACTCCGAAACCGTCTGAAAAAGGGTGCTTTTTTCCAAAAAACCCTTTATAATAATTTCGGGTAACGTAATGGACGTGTTTGCTTTTTCATGCATCCGCTGGTTGCCTCCTGTTCACCGCAGGACAGCGACCTGTTCCGTGTCCGGATACCGTTTTCTCCCGGAAAACGGCAGACGATACGGTTTTTTGCATTTACATGAAAGCATCACACCAAAACGAAAACCTCTGAAATCCAAATGATCAAACTCAGAGAGAAAGGGAATCAAATGGCTAAGTTAAATGAAACCGCTGTTCAGACGATCCTTGAAATCTGCGGGCGTTACAAAGATGAAAAAACGCCACTGATGATGATCCTGAGCGACATCCAGAATGAATACGGGTATATTCCTCTGGAAGTTCAGGAGATCGTTTCACAGCAAACCGGAATCTCCGTTGCGGAGATCTACGGCGTTGTCACATTCTATTCATTCTTCTCGCTCAAGCCGAAGGGCAAATATGTCATCGGCTGCTGTCTGGGTACCGCCTGCTATGTCAAAGGCGCCCAGCAGATCATCGACAAGTTCTCCGAGATCCTCAAGATCAAAGCCGGCGAGACCTCCGATGATGGATTGTTCACACTCGACGCACTGCGCTGCATCGGCGCCTGCGGCATCGCGCCCGCAGTCAGCATCAACGGCACCGTGTATCCCAAGATGACTGTGGATCAGGTCCCGAAGATCATTGATGAATACCGCAATAAGGAAGGTGCTACAGCATGATTAAGACCGTGGAACAGTTTAACGAAAAAGTCGCTGCATGTACCGCATGCCTGGATGAAAAACTGAAGGGCCTGGATGACAAGCGTCATATCGTCCTGTGCGGCGGTACCGGATGTCTGTCCAGCCATTCCGACGAGATCAAGGCGCGTTTCGAGAAAGTCCTGAAGGAGAAGGGCGCCGAAGACAAAGCGACAGTGAACCTTGTCGGCTGCTTCGGATTCTGCTCTCAGGGTCCTTTCGTCAAGATCTATCCGGAAGACACGCTTTACCGTCTCGTCAAGATCGAAGACGTGGAGGAGATCGTCGAGAAGGATATCCTCGGCGGCGAAGTCATCGAGCGGCTCCTGTACGTGGATCCGGCGACCGGTCAGAAAGTCGCCAAACAGGATGAGATCAACTTCTACAAGAAACAGAGACGTGTTGCGCTGCACGGCTGCGGCGTCATCAATCCCGAGGACATCGATGAAGCGCTGGGCATGGGTGCTTTCCAGGGCCTGAGACGTGCTCTCACCATGACGCAGCAGGAAGTGGTCGATGAAGTGCTTGCCTCCGGTCTTCGCGGACGCGGCGGCGGCGGATTCCCCTCCGGCCGCAAATGGCAGTTCGCGCTGAACGTTAAAAGCGACGAGAAATATGTGGTCTGCAACGGCGACGAGGGCGACCCCGGCGCATTCATGGACCGCAGTATCCTTGAAGGAAACCCCCTTGCAGTCATCGAAGGCATGGTCATCGCAGGCTATGCGATCGGTGCACAGAACGGTTATTTCTATGTCCGCGCAGAGTATCCCATCGCAGTCAGACGTCTTCGTATCGCGATCAAACAGGCAGAAGAGATCGGACTCCTCGGTGACAACATCATGGGCTCTGACTTCTCCTTCCGCTGCCATGTACGCCTCGGTGCAGGCGCATTCGTCTGCGGCGAAGAGACCGCTCTTCTGAACTCCATCGAAGGCAAGCGCGGCATGCCCCGTCCCCGTCCTCCGTTCCCGGCAGTCAAGGGACTGTGGCAGAAGCCCACGATCGTCAACAACGTCGAAACGCTCGCATGCGTGCCCTTTATCCTCAGGAACGGCTTCGCAGAGTTTGCGAAGGTCGGAACGGAAGGCTCCAAGGGAACCAAAGTATTCGCGCTCGGCGGCAAAGTCAACAATGTCGGCCTGGTGGAGGTTCCCATGGGAACCACGCTGCGCGAGCTGATCTATGATATCGGCGGCGGCATCCCCAACGGCAAGAAATTCAAAGCGATCCAGACCGGCGGTCCCTCCGGCGGCTGCCTGACGGAAGAATTCCTCGATGAACCCATCGACTTCGACAACCTCGTCAAGAAGGGTTCCATGATGGGATCCGGCGGTGCGATCGTCATGGACGAAGACAACTGCATGGTCGATGTCGCAAAATTCTATATGGAATTCATCTGTGACGAGTCCTGTGGAAAGTGCACGCCCTGCCGCATCGGAACCAAGCGGATGCTTGAGATCCTGACCCGCATCACTGAAGGAAAAGGCACGATGCAGGATCTTGAGGAGCTGGAAGAACTGAGCGACACCGTCAAGACCAATTCCCTCTGCGCACTCGGCCAGACTGCTGCGAACCCGATCAACTCTACGGTCGCGCACTTCAGAGATGAATACATCGCCCACATCGTGGACAAGAAGTGCCCCGCACATGTCTGCAAGAACCTGATGGAATACCACATCGATCCCGACAAGTGCATCGGCTGCGGTATGTGCGCAAGAGGATGCCCTGCGAACTGCATCACAAGGACCGATTATACTGCGCCCGGACACAAACTCGCTTCCATGGCGATCGACGCCAGCAAGTGCGTCAAGTGCGGTGCCTGTATGTCGACCTGTAAGTTCAAGGCAATCGAGAAGAGATAACAGGAGGATAGCAGCATGTCTAAGATTCATATTAAGATCGAAGGCGTCCCTTACGAGGTCGAATCCGGTCTCACCATCCTTGAAGCGGCCAAAGCCTGCGGATATGAGATCCCTTCGCTTTGCGCATTCAATCACGGAGAATGCAATCCCGGCTCCTGCCGCGTGTGTCTCGTAGAGGCAACAGGCGCAAGAGGCCTTGTCGCCAGCTGCGTCTATCCCGTCTCTGACGGAATGGAGATCCGTATCTCCTCTCCCAAAGCAACTGAGGCGCGTCGCAGAAGCGTGGAGCTTCTTCTTTCCAACCACAACATCAACTGCCAGCAGTGTGATAAGAACGGCAAGTGCGAACTTCTGCACGTCGCCTATCTGACCGGCGCAAGAGAAGGCGCATTCCAGGGCGTCAAGACTCCGGTCACGCTGGACGTTCTTGCTCCCGGCCTGGTGCGCGACACTTCCAAGTGCATCCTCTGCGGACGCTGCATCGCCAGATGCCAGAACGCACACGGGCTCAGCATCCTGGGCTTCGAGAACCGCGGCTTCAACACCATCGTCTCCCCTGCGGAGAACAGAAGCTTTGCGGATTCTCCCTGCATCCAGTGCGGCCAGTGCGTCAATGTCTGCCCGACAGGCGCTCTCATGGAGCATTCCGAGATCGACAAGATCGACGCAGCCTTCAAGGCAGGCAAACATGTGATCGCTCAGGCAGCTCCCGCTGTCCGCGCGTCGCTGGGTGAAGAATTCGGCTATCCGATCGGCACGCCTGTGACCGGCAAGATGATCGCCGCTATGAGACGTCTCGGATTCGAGCGTGTCTACGACGTCAACTTCGGTGCAGACCTGACGATCATGGAAGAAGGCACAGAGCTGCTCGGCCGGCTGACCAACGGCGGCGTCCTTCCGATGATCACCTCCTGCTCTCCCGGATGGGTCAACTACGCGGAATACAACTACGGCGATCTTCTGCCGCATCTTTCCAGCTGCAAATCTCCCCATCAGATGCAGGGTGCCGTCATCAAGTCTTACTGGGCTGAGCAGAAAGGAATCGCTCCGGAGGATATCTTCGTCGTTTCCGTCATGCCCTGCACGGCAAAGAAATTCGAGAAACAGCGCGAGCAGGAAAAGGTCAACGGAATCCCGGATGTGGATTGCGTCATCACGACCAGAGAGCTCGGCCGCATGATCAAGAGAAGCGGTATCATCTTCGACAGGCTTCCCGATGAGGACTGGGATCAGGACATCATGGGCGATTACACCGGCGCAGGCGTCATCTTCGGCGTGACCGGCGGTGTTATGGAAGCTGCGCTTCGTACCGTTTATTACAAGCTGACCGGCAAAGAGCATGACAAGATCGTGTTCGAAGCGGTCCGCGGCCATGACGCCGGGATCCGCGAAGCGGCCATCGACATCGACGGCACAGTCGTCAACGTCGCGATCGCTTCCGGCATGAAATCCGCGAAGGTCCTGCTTGATGAGATCCGCGAAGGCAAATCCAAGTATCAGTTCATCGAGATCATGGGCTGCCCGGGCGGCTGCATCAACGGCGGCGGTCAGTCTTATGTCCGTCCCGCGTTCCTTCCCAACGAGTCCGATGACATCCTTGATACCTACAAGGAGAAGAGAGCAAAGGCTCTTTACAGCGAGGACGAAAGAATGACGGTACGTCAGTCTCACAACAACCCTCAGATCATCGAGCTCTATGACAAGTATCTTGGCGAACCGAACTCTCATAAAGCGCATGAGCTTCTGCATACTTCCTATGCAGCAAGAGAAGGCTTTAATGAGGTGAAGTAATTCTAAAGAAAGGACTGTAGGAACATGAAAAAGCTGTTGAAGGAATTCAAGGAATTTGCTTTAAGAGGCAACGTCATGGACATGGCAGTCGGCATCATCATCGGTGGCGCGTTCACCGCAATCGTCACCTCACTCGTTGAGGATATCCTGATGCCCATCATCGGCCTGTTTGGCGGAAAGAACTTCACCGGTGATCTTCTTATCCCGCTCAATGGCGAGAACGCCATCAAGATCGGAAGCTTCATCGGCGCGATCTTCAACTTCATCCTGATTGCTCTGTGTATCTTCCTGATCGTGAAGGCAATCAAGGCACTTGAAGAGAAAGCCAAGAAACCCGAACCGGAAGCTCCTGCCAAAGAAGCGCGCAAATGCCCTTACTGCTTCGGTGAAGTCGACGACAACGCGACCCGCTGCCCGCACTGCACCAGTGAGATCCCGATTCCCGAGGAAATCGCCGAAGAAGTCAAGTAACGGCCCTCTCCTGTACGGTTACAGGAACACTCTGAGTTTTAGAAGAACGGCCCGCGATCGGATTCGATCGCAGGCCGTTCTTTCATTTTCAGGTTCAGTTCTCTTCCCTGATTTCTTCTTCCGCACACCTGGCAAACTCCTGCAGAAGCAGAAGCAGTTCCCTGCCGTGTTCCGGTTCCATCCTCCGGATCACACGTTCCGTAAAGGAGCATGAGTTTCCGAAGAAATACTCAAACAGTTCCGATCCGCGCTTCGTCGGGCAGACATAGACATTCCTCTTGTCCTCCCGTGAGACTTCCTTTTTGATCAGTTCCTTCTTCTCCATCCTTTTTACGATTTGGGAGACAGCCGGCTGTGTCGTCTGAAGCTTTTCAGTCAGTTCTCCGATCAGCAGATGCCGCTGCGGTTCATCACGCAGCAGCTGCAGCACCGCAAACTCACCGGAGGACAGTTTCACATCCTCTGTCTCACATACCAGTCCTTTTCTGTAATATGTATACATGATCGATGAAAGCAGCATGCTCTCCTGATTACCGTCACTCATCAGATCCATCTCCTTTTTTCTCTTTCTTTCTGTTTGTCATCACATACATGACCGGTACGACGAACAGCGTCATCAGTGTCGCGTACAGCAGACCGCCGATGCAGACGATCGCAACCGGCTGTATCAGATCCGCGCCGGAACCCATACCTGCTGCAAGCGGCACGAGACCCAGCACCGTTGTCAGCACCGTCATCAAAACAGGGCGAAGTCTTGTTCTGCCCGCCTCCGTGATTGCGTTCATCGCATCCTTGCCGCTTTCCCTGAGCTGGTTCGCATAGTCCACTAGAACGATACCGTTATTTACGATAATCCCGACCAGCATGATGAAGCCTACCATCGCCACGATGCTCAGTTCCTTGCCCGTGACCCAAAGCGCAAGGAATCCTCCTGTAAACGCGAGCGGGATCGTGAACATGACAACAAACGGGGACCTCAGCGACTGGAACTGTGCCACCATGATCAGATAAATGATCAGGATCCCCAAAAGCAGCATCTTGACCATATCCTTCATCGCGTCATAGATCGTCCGGGACTCGCCGGCGAATTCCAGTCTGACGCCGTCCTGAAGAGAAAGCCCTTTGGAGCGGTTCCGTGCTGCCTCGTTGACCTTTGTCACATTGTATCCCTGCTTCAGCGTTCCGGTCACACTGAGATACCGGCGCTGCTGCGTATGCTGGATCTGCGTCAGCGTTTCTGTTTCCGTGATCTGTGCAATATCCGCCAGCCGGACTTCTTTCTCCTCGCCGGAATAATCTGTCACTCTAAACGTATACTCCCGCACGTCTTCGGGTTTTGTCGCAGCGCGCTCCTTTGCATAGACGAGAATTTCGATGCTTTCATCCAGCGATTCGATCGTCGTTGCGACCGTCTCATCCTGAAGCGCCGCGGACAGTTCTTGATAGACCTGTGCGACCGTCAGGCCGTATTTCATCGCTTCCGTCTTATCCACAGTCACGCGCAGTTCCGGTGTTGTCTCACCGATGCCGTCGTCGACAAGATCGATCCCTTCCACCGAGCGCAGCATATCCGCCACTTTCTGCGCGCTGTCCCGCAGAACATCAAGATCATTCGCATATACGTTGATCGTCACGCCGCTTCCGCCGAGCGCCGAGCCAAAGCCCATAATGCTTGAGGATCCTGTGATCTCGATCTCGCACGGCGCATCCTCTGTCATTTGACGGATCTCGTCTTCAAGGCCGTAAACCCGAGCGTTCTCGTCGACCAGTACATACATCGTTGCCCGGGTCGGATCCGGATCCGCGTCCAGTCCGATCACGCTCGCGACTCCTGCAGACAGTGTCACCCCTACATAATCCACGCCTCTGTATTCCAGGATCTTCTCCGTCAATCCGTCACAGAAGGCTTTCGTGTCTTCCAGCGTCGCGTTTTCATCTGTCATGTCCACGCTGACCATGATCTCTGTCGAAGCCATTTCCGGCATATAGCTGAATCCACGCGAAAGCCCGGCAAGCACGGAGACCGCAAGCATCGCGACGGCAGTAAGCAGCGTCACTGCCTTGTGCTTCAGGCAGAAGGAAAGCGCTTCGGTATAAAGATCGCGTTCCGTTTTCACTTTCAGTCTGCGCGTTCTCCTCTTTCGAAGCATCCACAGGGAAAGCGTCGGAACCAGAGACAGCGCGATCGCCAGGCTTGCCAGAAGAGAGTATCCGATCGTCAGCGCCATATCCTGGAAGATCTGCCGCGTAAGTCCGTGCACGAACACGATCGGCAGGAACACGCAGACTGTTGTCAGCGTCGATGCGGTGATCGCTCCCGCAACCTGCACCGCTCCTTTTACTGCGGCTTCCGCTGAAGACATGCCGGCCTGCCGCATCCTGAAGATGTTCTCAATCACAACGATCGAGTTGTCGACCAGCATGCCGACCGCGACCGCCAAGCCGGCCAGTGAGATCACATTGATGGATACTCCGCTGAAGTACATCAACGTGATCGCAAACATCACACTGATGGGAATGCTGAATGCCGTGATCAGTGTCGGACGGATATCCTGAAGGAACAGAAACAGAATGATGACCGCCAGTACTGCGCCGATCACGAGATTGTTCAGTACGGAATCCGTGACAATCTTGATATAATCCCCCTGATTCAGCAGCTGCACAAAATGCAGCCCCGGATACGCCTTCTCCAACTCGTTCAGTTTTTTCGTGATGTTCCTTGCCGCGGCGCTCGTCGAATAATTCGATTGTTTCGAAAAGGAGACCATGATCCCGTTCTGAAGATTCAGCTTCGCGTACAGTTCATCTGTATTGTCGACGGTCCTGATCGTTGCGATATCCGAAAGACAGACGGGCTCAAGCCCCTCCATATCCAGATCCAGCAGCAAAAGTTTTTCCAGCTGCTCCTGTGTCAGCTCATCGCCGACCCGGACGATGTAGGTCTGTCCTTCGTCGTTCTCAACATATCCCGCCGGCATGGAGAAGTTCTCCGCGGCCAGGATCATCGCCACGCGCTCCAGCGTCAGGATCTCATGCAGGTCCGCCTGCTTATACGCGGCCTCCCTGGCATCCTCCAGCTGCTCTTTTGCGTCTTCCAGCTGTTTTTTCGTTGCTTCAAGCTGCGCGATCGTCTGCGGAAGCATCGTCTGCGCCGCAATGGTCTGGATCAGTCCGTCCGTGATCTCCACTGTCGCGGACGCTTCCGATATCCTGATCTGTGTATACGCCTGCTCGAGCGACACACTCCCGCTTTCCAGCTGTTCCTGTGTTTCTTCCAGTTTCTTCAGCTGTTCCTGCAGCTGGCTTTCCGTCCCGCGGAGCTGTTCCAGGATCTCCTGCGGGCTTGTGCCCGCAGCTGCGATGGTCTGAATGATCGCGTCGATCTGCGCAAGTCCCTCCAGCGCCGCTGCCGCCGCTGCCTGCTGCTGCAGATACAGCTGCTCGTCATATCCACCCAGGACCTCGAGCTGCATCTGGCACTGTGTTCTGTTCGCCCGCAGCATAAGGAACGCCTCATCCTGCTGTTCCTCCAGATACGCTTCCGCCTCTTCGGGGCTCTGCAGTCCCTGCTCCTGCATCGTCTGCAGGAGATACGCCTGATAGGCTGCGTCAAGCTGCGTATACTGCTCATACAGCCCGATATATTCTGTTGCTGCCTGCAGCGTGTTCTGAAGCTCCTGCTGCGTCTGCGCGATCGACTCGACCTGCCCGATTGTCTGACTGAGCGTTTCCAGCTCCGTAACGACCGCGATCTGCGCTGCGTTGACCTGGATCATGCCCTCCAGCAGTTCCTGCTCTTTGCTGTCAAGTTCATTCTGTGCCGCTGCGATCTTCTGTTCCAGTTCGATCTGCGCCTGTTTCAGTCTCGTCTTTGCAGCCGGAAGGCTCTCCTGCGCGGCATTGGCACCGTCAAGCCCCTCATCGACCTTGTCGATCCCTTCCTGCAGTTCTTCTTCCGTCTCTCTGAACTGCTCATCGATTGCGTCTCGGATCTCTGCGTTGACCCGGTCGAATTCCTTTTCCTCAAGCTCCACCCGGATATGCGTCTCCACGAGACCGCTGATCAGAACGCTCGCCGTTCCGTCCGTTCCCTCCATCGCCAGAGAAAGCTCTTCGCGCACCAGGCCGGATAACTCTTTCACGTCCAGCTCATCATGATACATTCCGGCGACCACCACCGGGATCATGTTCGGATTGATCTTCAGGATCGTCGACGTTCCGACCATGTCCGGCCAGCTCCCGTTGATCTGATTGATCTTTTCCCGGATATCCCCCGAGATCGTCTCCAGATTCGCCGTCTGTTCAAACTGCAGCGAGATCAGAGAATAATTCTCGTTTGATGTGGAAGATACGCTTTCGATCCCAGGCAGCGTCCCCATCGCCTGCTCCAGCGGCCGGGTGATCTCCTTCTCCACGGCTTCCGGACTCGCGCCTGGATACGTCGTCAGTACGATCACATACGGAAGAGAGATCTCCGGCAGGAGATCCGTGTTCATGTTCCGAAAAGAAACCACGCCAAGAACGATGATCAGTACAACAACGACGATGACTGTCATCGGCTTTCTGACGCTGAACCTCGGTATCATTCTCTTCCTCCCGTATTTCTGTCCTTCTATTATATTATCTGATTATGTTTATTTCCACCGAACAGTGCTGTTCTTTTCCGGAAACAAGGAACGCCGCCGCGTAAAGCGGCAGCGCTCTGTGAAAGATGCTTTTTCGTCCGGTTTTTCCGGCGCGCTTATTCGGCGTAATTATACGCAGCGATGAGCGCTTCCTTCAGATCTTCGTCTTCAACGTTGTCGATGTCGACGGTCTCCCATACATCGTGATGATGCAGCGCGTCGTGCACCAGTTTCTGGTCAAGCAGTCTTGTGCAGTCAGCCATGGATTTGTGCGTCGCCACAGAATACTGTGTCAGTTTTCTTGCCAGCTCGTTCTGGATCTCTTTCCTCTCCTTGGGATATCCCGCAGCCTTCAGCGAAGGATCGAAGAGTTTTTCAAACATAAATACCAGGTTGTTCTCCGCTGCCCAGCCATAGCCCTTGTTCAGTGCCAGAGAGATGCAGTTTCCGTCATTGATCTGCGGGAACAGCCACGCATCAATCGGCTCAAGGCACATCGTTGCCGATACATTGGGGAACGCAAGTGCAGCGTTGATATATCCGGTACCCGTTCCGCATCCGCCGATCATGAAATCCACTCTTCCGAGATTCAGCATCAGTCCCGTGATGTATCCGTTCATGAGGTAGTTCAGGACCTCATCTTCCGGTCCGGTCATGCCGAAGTTGATGATCTCATGACCCATGCCCTCTGTCGCCTTTACCAGCGCATTGTACACATCCTTGTTGCGCAGCGCGGTGCTCATCTCTGTAACGATACCGATTTTCATACGAACGTACTTCCTTTCAAGCATAGAATGTTGCTTCCATTATTGTATCAAATCCAATCCGGCAATACAAGATTTCTGCCCTGCTGTTCCTTCCTGTGCGGCCGGCGAAGAGAAAACACCTTTCCTTCGACTGTGTTTTTCGGTACAATAGTTTTCGTGACGGCAGAGCCGGAACGACCCATCAAAAGAGAGAGAGGAGGCACCGGATGTTTTCGCCCGGCGAGACGCATCCGAATGAAATGAGAGCCTTTATCACCGTACTGGGCAGAGACAGACGCGGCATCATCGCCGCCGTCAGCGCCAAGCTTCTTGAATACAGTGTCAATATTCTGGACATCACCCAGACTGTCCTTCAGAACAATTTCACTATGATCATGCTGGTCGAGCTTGAGGATCCTTCCGTTACGATCGAGCAGCTGAGCGACGCCATGGATCAGGTCGCGGATGTGCTCGGCATGGTCATCCGCGTGCAGCGTGAAGACATCTTCGATTCCATGAATCGCATCTGATAGAAAGGAGTCCTGGCATGATCACAGCTTCTGAAGTCATGCGCACGCTTGAGATGTTCGATCATCAGCATCTCGACGTCAGAACGATCACCATCGGGATCGATCTGCTGAGCTGCGCCGATCCGGATCCGAGGACCGCCGCGGAGAACGTCTACGAGAAGATCGTCCGCACGGCATCCGCGCTTCCCCATGTGCGCGATCAGATCTCAAAGGAATTCGGTGTTCCGATCATCAATTGCAGGATCGCTGTCACACCGATCTCTCTGGTCGCCGCTTCCAGCAAAACAGAAAACTACACCCTTTTCGCACACGCAATGCAGCGTGCCGCCGATACGATCGGGATCGATTTTATCGGGGGCTTTTCCGCTCTCGTGCATAAGGGAATGTCCGTCTCGGATCAGAAACTGATCCGTTCCATTCCCGAAGCGCTGAGCGCCACAAAAAACGTCTGCGCCAGCGTGAACGTCGGCTCCACACGCGCCGGCCTGAATATGGATGCCGTCGCCATGATGGGCAGCATCATCCGTCAGACTGCAGCACTTACCGCAGCAGATGGCGGAATCGGGTGCGCAAAGCTTGTCGTCTTTGCCAACGCCGTGGAAGACAATCCGTTTATGGCGGGCGCTTTTCACGGGATCGGTGAAGGAGAATCCGTCATCAATGTCGGTGTCAGCGGCCCCGGGGTTGTCAAACACGCGCTGGAAAGACTTCCCGATCACGCGTCTTTCGATCTTGTTGCGGAAACGATCAAAAAGACCGCTTTCCAGATCACAAGAATGGGTCAGCTCGTCGCGGCGGAAGCATCCCGGCGCCTCGGTATTCCCTTCGGCATCGTGGATCTTTCTCTCGCCCCGACGCCCGTAACGGGAGACAGTGTAGCGCGTATTCTTGAGGAGATGGGTCTTGAAACATGCGGTACACACGGAACGACCGCAGCACTTGCCATGCTGAACGACGCAGTCAAAAAAGGCGGCGTCATGGCTTCATCGCATGTCGGCGGCCTCTCCGGAGCGTTCATCCCCGTAAGTGAAGACGAAGGCATGATCGCCGCTGTCCGAAACGGAACGCTGTCGCTCGCGAAGCTTGAGGCAATGACCTGTGTCTGCTCCGTCGGTCTGGACATGATCGCGATTCCGGGCGACACCTCTGCCTCCACGATTTCCGCCATCATCGCGGACGAAGCCGCAATCGGCATTGTCAACAACAAGACGACGGCGGTCCGTGTGATTCCCGCACCCGGCAGCAAAGTCGGTGATGAGATCTCATTCGGCGGTCTGTTGGGTTCCGCGCCTGTCATGCCTGTCCTGAATGCGTCAAGCGAAGCGTTCATCGCACGCGGCGGACGAATTCCGGCTCCTCTGCACAGCCTCAGGAACTGAAAAACAAAAAGCTCTTTCTCCGGATCTTTCCGGTGAAAGAGCTTTCGTTCTTCACGGCTTATTCCTTCTGCGCAATGATCAGCCGATAGGCGTCATGCACGCTTTCGATCACGATCTCTCCGGCTCCCTTCTGCATCTCACCGTCAAGCGTCCATCTTACACTTCCGTCCATCCTGATCAGCGCCTTGCTTGTTTTCACAAAAGACAGGTGTTCAGAGTCATACTGTTGATTCAGCAGTTCACTTACGATCATCGTCAGGTCCGGGATCGTATCCGGTGCCTGGATCAGAAGAACCTCAAACAATCCGTCGTTCAGGTCTACGATATCCGGATCCATCTCAAGAACGCCGCCGATCGACGTGGAATTGCTGAATGCCGCAAAAATGTATCTTCCTTCCAGCACTTCCCCTTCCGCCGTTTCCACGCGCATCTCAAACGGTTTGACCTGCGACAGGTCACGTATGCCTGCCATTAGATACGCAAGTCTTCCGAGCATGTTTTTCGCCTGCTGTGCGGTCTCATAACTTGCCGCTGTGAACACACCGCAGGACGCAACATACGTATAGTTCCGTCCGTTAAAGCTGCAGACATCCAGTTTTTTCTCCTCACCGGTCACGATATCCCGGGCTGCCTGCAGGATGTCTGTAGAAAGCCCCAGGCTGTTTGCCAGATCATTCGTGCTGCCTGCAGGAATATATCCGATCGGCACATCGATCTTCTCATGCGTGATCCCGTCGATCACTTCGTTCAGCGTACCGTCACCACCGGCACATACGATCAGATCAGCTTCTTTCCCGTATTTTCTGACCAGTCTTCTTCCGTCTCCGCATTTCATCGTCAAGCGTACAGTGCACTCGTAGCCGGCTTTCTGAAAGATCTCCAGGATCTCTGTAAGAAGACGGTTGGCGCGTTTCTGTCCCGCTTTCGGATTCAGAATGAAAAGCAGTTTTTTTTCCATAGAATCCCTCTCTTTGACAAATCTGCAGCCGGAGGCTGCAGATCAACTTTTTTGATTTGGTTTATCCGTTATTTCCGTTTGTGCATGTAAAGGATGCCCAGTGTGTCCGGTCCGCAGTGTCCGCATACTGTGCAGCCCGCTCTCGTATAATTGACCTCTTCGAACTGAACATACTTGCTCACTTCTTCCAGCACCTTTTTGTCTATATCCGCGCTCTCTGTGCTTCTCGTGATGAACAGCCGCCGCGGATCGATATCGTCCGCATTTTCCAGCCTGTCGCGGATGTATTTCATCAGGCATTTCTCATAACTGCCGCGGTATTTCTTGCCGACATCCATCTTTCCGCCGATCACGTTGATGCTCGGCTTGATGTTCAGCGCCGTTGCTGCGACAGCCGCCGTCGCGCTGCAGCGTCCGCCCTTGTAAAGAAAGATCACGTTGCTGATTACAAAACTTGCGTCGACCAGATCCACCAGCTCGTCGCACTTTTCCTTGATCTGTGCCGCACTCATGCCCTGATCCCGCATCTCCGCCGCGTTCAGGACCACATGCCCGACTCCCGTCGAAAGATTCCTCGAGTCGACCACATAGATGTTCCCCTCCGCCTCTTTCGCCGCGATGCAGGCATTCTGATAGGAGGAAGAAAAATCCGAACTGATCGTGATCTGTACGACGTCATATCCCTGGCTTGTATACTTATCGTAAAAATCTATGAAGTCCTGCACGGAAGGCGCCGCAGTCTTCGGAAGGATTTTCTTTTCCCTGTAAAGATCAAAGATCATTTCAGGATGGATGTCCACACCGTCTCTGAACATCTGACCGTCCAGATTCACATACATCGGCATCAGGTCGATGTCAAACTTTTCGATCAGTTCCGGCGACAGGTCGCAGGTCGAATCACACAGGATCTTGACCTTGTTGTTTTCCATATACCGTCGGGCAGGATCTCCTGTTTTCTCCAGGCCGTTCCGCCCTCCCCCTTTCTGTTGTTCAAATCCATTCTCTCCGAATCGCTGCAGATAAACACACAACGGATCGGAAATGTTTCTATACGTGTTCAATATAACACAATCCATTTCTGTTTAAAAGACAGAGCGCATTCTAAACATTTTCCTTTTCCCGTCTCCGGCTTTCATGTTCCCTGCCCATGACTCCGGCAAGTCTTGCGACCTGATCCGCTGCTTTCGGAAACGCGTTTCCGTGTTGTGCGTTCAACATCTTTTCCCGCATCCTGCCGTTTTCAATGAGTCTGATGCCAAGTTTCGCTTCCTCTTCCGCCGTTTCACCCGAAACAGACATGCCATGTTTCAGGAAGAACCGCTGATTCAGCGTTTCGCATCCCGGGATCGGTGTCGTATGCACCAGCGGGATCCCCTTTACGATCGCTTCTGTGGAGGACAGTCCTCCCGGTTTGCTGTACAGCACATCCGCCGCATCCATATAAGCCGATACCCTGGTGGTAAACCCAACCAGCTTCAGCGCTTCTGTACCACGGAACTGTTCTTTCAGTTCTCTGTACAGTTTTCTGTTGGAGCCGCAGATCACAACGATCTGATGTTGCTTTTCTTTTCTGTCCAGGATCTCCCGCACCAGCTGTCCGATGTGCCCGTATCCCATGCTTCCGGTCATGATCAGATGCGTCGGCTTCTGAGCAAGGCCGAGCAGTTGTCTTGCCTTTTCACGGTCGTTCCGCTGCAGGAATCCCTGGGAGACCGGTATTCCGTACGGAAACAGTTTTTCACGCGGCACTCCCCGCTTTTCATATTCCGCCGTCAGTTCCGGATGCGGAAGGATATATGCATCGCATTTCGTCTCCTCCCAAAACGGGATGCAGGTATAATCCGTGCAAACAACGATTACCGGGATATCTGTTTTTCCGTTTGCTTTCAGGTCTGTCAGCGTTTCCGCTGGATACAGATGGGAAACCACCGCGACATCGATCTGATTATCCCGTATATAATCCTCCAGTTTACCGCTCACAAGCTTGTTGGCAAAATAGACCGGGGATTTCCGCCTCGGAGAGGAAATGACCGTCGCCAGTCTGTATGCCGCACCAAACGCGGCCGGGACATGCTGTACCGTCTGGACATAGAAGTTCCCGACACGCCTCGCTGTGTTCTCGCCTGTCAGCTGAAACGCATCCATATATTCCGCCTGTATCCCTTGCCCGCGCAGCGCTTCATAGACCGCTTTTGCTGCGGCATTGTGCCCGCCGCCCGTGCTGCATGACAAAACCAAAGCCTTCAAATCATGTCCCTGCTTTCTATCAGCGCTTTCCGCGCCGCAGATATTATTGAATCATAATAATCTAAACTGAAAGAAAACCCGAAAAACGCGTGCAGGGGAACCCGTGTCTGTGCACGGATCCCCCCTGCAGCTTTATCGTAAGTTTCAAAGAACGCTTATTCCTCTGTTTTATCCTGCGACAGGTACGCCAGTTCCTTGTATCTCTTCTTGTCGATATGTCTCAGTATCGCAACAAGCTCGTCATCGCCCATAACGGTGTTGCGGCCTTCCGCATACTCCCTGTCCACTTCCTCCTTGATCTTCGCGACAAGCTCGTCCTGCTTTTCAAACGCGTGTCTTCCCTTCAGGTGGAAGTAACCGTTGATCCAGTGCGCGATTCCCGCAAGTCCACTGTGCGAATCCACCGCGACCGTCGCCGGCCTGTTCAGGATCGTTCCTGTATCAAAGATGTTGTAGATCTCTTCATCCTTCAGAAGTCCGTCCGCATGGATGCCCGCTCTTGTCGAGTTGAAACTTCTGCCTACGAAGGGCGTTCTGGGCGGGATCGGCATACCGATCTCTTTTTCAAAGTACTCCGCGATCTCTGTGATCACGGAAAGATCCATACCGTCCGTTGTGCCGCGCAGGCTCGCATACTCGATCAGCATGCCCTCTGTCGGACAGTTACCGGTCCTTTCTCCGATCCCGAGCATCGCGCAGTTGATGCCGGAACAGCCGTACAGCCAGGCAGTAGCGGCGTTGGCAACGACTTTATGAAAATCATTGTGCCCGTGCCACTCCAGACACTCGGCAGGTACCTGCGCATAATGGCGCAGGCCGTAAATGATTCCTGCAACACTTCTCGGAAGCGCCGCGCCGGGATATGGTACACCGTAGCCGAGCGTATCACAGGCACGGATCTTGATCGGAATACCGCTCTCGTTGCTGAGTTTCATCAGTTCTGTCGCAAACGGAACGACAAAACCATAGAAGTCCGCACGGGTGATGTCCTCAAAATGACATCTCGGTCTGATCCCTGCGTCCAGCGCTGCTTTCACGATCCCGAGATACTGGTCCATTGCCTGAGCGCGCGTCATTTTCATTTTCTTGAAAATATGATAATCCGAGCAGGAGACCAGAATACCTGTCTCCGCCACATCCATCTGTTTGACCAGTTCAAAGTCTTTTTTATTTGCGCGGATCCAGCTGGTGATCTCCGGGAACGGAAGTCCCAGTTCCTGACATGCCCGGACTGCCTTCTTATCTTTTTCCGTGTAAAGAAAGAATTCGCTCTGACGAATGATCCCGTTCGGTCCGCCAAGCCGTGAGAACATCTTGAACAGTTCCACGATCTGCTCCACGGTAAACGGTGATACGGATTGCTGTCCGTCGCGGAACGTTGTGTCCGTGACCCAAATCTGCGCAGGCATATCCATAGGAACAAGCCTGTGGTTGAAAGAAATGCGCGGAATCGAGTGGTAATCGAAAAGATCTCTGTAGAGATTGGGTTCCTGTACGTCCTGAATCTTATATCTGTATTGAGACTGCTCCAGCAGATTGCTTTTGGGTGAGAATTCCAGTTTGGGTTTGACCATAATATCGATTAGTTTCCTTCCTGTCAGCGCAGTTTTTGAACGAATGATTCAATCCTGCTCAGTCCTTTTTTGATGTTTTCCTGGCTGATCGCGTAACTCAGACGCACACAGTCCGGCGCACCGAACGCTTCTCCGGGCACGACAGCGACCAGTTCCTCGTCCAGCAGCGCATTGCAGAATAAAAGCGGACTAGTAATCACCTGCCCGTTGATCTTTTTTCCGAAGATCCCCGAAATGTCCATCATGATATAGAAAGCGCCTTTTGGTTCCGTGCAGTCCAGATACGGAATAGCCCGGATCATGCTGATCATCAGATCCCGTCTTTTGCCGAACTCCTCTACCATGCGCTTCATGTCATCCGTCGGTCCGTTCAGCGCGGCGACGGCAGCTGCCTGCGCAATAGAGTTCGGATTCGAAGTCGCGTGGCTCTGGTAACTTGCCATGACCTTTGTCACGTCTTTCGGCGCTGCGGTATACCCGATGCGCCATCCGGTCATCGCGTACGCCTTCGACAGCCCGTTTACGACGATCGTACGCTCATACATGCCATCCAGCGTCGCGATCGAGATCTGCGGCTCATCGTCATAAGAAAGGACCTCATAGATCTCATCACTGATCACGATCAGATCGTGTCTGACTGCGATCTGCGCAATCTCCTCCAGGATCTCTTTCCCATATTTCGCGCCGCAGGGATTCGACGGGGAATTCAGGATCAGCGCGCGGGTCCTGTCTGTCACTGCCGCTTCAAGATCAGACGCAGTCAGAACAAACCCGTTCTCCTTTTTCGTCTCTACGAACACCGGCACACCGCCTGCCATCCGCACCAGTTCCGGATATGTCACCCAGTAAGGCGCAGGAATGATCACCTCGTCCCCTTCATCAAGGACTGCCATGCAGGCGTTGAACAGCGAATGCTTCGCGCCGTTCGATACAACGATCTGATCGGTCGAATATGTCAGGCCGTTATCTCTCTTCAGTTTATTGCAGATTGCTTTTTTCAGAACAAGCGTGCCGCTTGCCGGCGTATAGCGCGTCTCTCCGCGGTCCATCGCCGCTTTTGCCGCATCAATGATCCATTGCGGTGTGGGAAAATCCGGTTCTCCGGCTCCAAAACTGACAACGTCTTTTCCCGCTGCCTTCATTTCATTTGCCTTGGCCGAGATCGCCAATGTGATCGATGCGCTGACTGCTCCGGCCCTCTTGGAAATATGCATGCCATCTACTCCTTCAGTGTGTTGCCTTATCATTCTATACAATCCGGGCCGGCGATTCAAGTTCATTTTGCAATTATTTAATGAATTCTTGCAGAATTTCGGCTTATAAAAACCTCTTTTTTTATTTTTTTGAAAGAATGTATTTCCTTTCATGCAAAACACGCAGCCGCATTACGCAGCCGCGTGTTTGATTCTCTCCGGTTATGCTCGTACGAGTTCCCGCAGTACATCCACCATCGTATCCATATCCTCCAGCGGAATATACTCGAACCTGCTGTGGAAATTGTATCCGCCCGTCGAAAGGTTCGGGCAGGGCAGTCCCATAAACGACAGTCTTGAACCGTCCGTGCCGCCTCTGATCGGCTGAACGATCGGTTCCACACCGCATGCACGCATAGCGTCTGCCGCGCGGTCGATGATATCCATCCTGTCTTTGAGCACTTCCTTCATGTTGTAGTAACTGTCACGGATCTGAACGCTGATCTGCGCTTTCGGATACTTCTGCGAAAATGCGTCCACACACTGCGCAATGTATTCCTTTTTCCGTGCAAACTCCCCTGCGTCATGGTCACGGATGATATACTGCAGCGCAGCCTCCTCGCAGTCTCCCGTCAGCGCGCACAGATGGAAAAAGCCTTCGTATTTCTCCGTCGTATCCGGTCTCTGATCCTCCGGCATCTGTGCGGCAAACTCGCACGCGATCAGCGCAGCGTTTACCATTTTCCCCTTGGAACTTCCGGGATGCATGCTGATGCCTTTGATCGTAATCTGTGCAGCCGCCGCATTGAAGTTTTCATATTCCAGTTCACCGAGCGCGCCGCCGTCGACAGTGTATGCGAACTGTGCCGCAAAACGTTCCACGTCGAAGTGATCCGCGCCTCTTCCGATCTCCTCATCGGGCGTAAATGCGATTCTGATCGTTCCGTGCGCTTCTTCGGGATGTGCTGTCAGATGTGCGCACAGTGCCAAAATCTCCGAGACGCCTGCCTTGTCGTCTGCTCCAAGCAGCGTCGTGCCGTCCGTCACGATCAGATGTTTTCCCGCATGCTTCGCGATCTCAGGGTACTCCGCCTCAGAAAGGACGATGTTCTTTTCCTCGTTCAGCATCACATCACCGCCCGCATAATCCACGACCCGCATCCGGATGTTCTGTCCGCTTGCCGCGTCGCTCGTATCCATGTGCGCGATCAGTCCGATTGCGGGAAGATCCTCGCATCCTGCTGTTGCAGGCACAGTCCCGTAAACGTAACCGTACTCGTCCGTCTGCGCGTCGATTCCAAGGTCCGCAAGATCCCTGCAGATGATTCCTGCCAGCTCCAGCTGCCCCTGTGTACTCGGCGTCGATCCGCTGTTTTCGTCTGACTGCGTATCCACGCTGACATACTTTTTGAAATACTCCAGTGCTTTCACTTTTTCTCCTCTTCCATGATCTCGTCGCTGACCGCTGTCAGTGCCGCGAGTTCTTCCTCTGTCAGGGAGATCTCGCTTGCCGCCGCGTTCATCTCCAGCTGTTCGATCGTCCGTGCGCCGACCAGTGCCGTCGTGATGTACGGTTTGCTCAGGACCCACGCGATCGCGATATGCGTCACAGGACATCCCTTTTCCGCCGCAATCTGTCGCATGCAGTCGACCAGACGCGTCGTTTTCTCCCAGTTCTCCTCCGAATAATACGGATAGAATCCGGAGCGGATATCTCTGCCCTGCGCGGGATCGAAGATCGGACGTTCCGTATATTTTCCTGTCAGAACGCCTCCGCCGAGAGATCCGTATGTCAGAACGCCAAGCGTCTCCTTTTCACAATACGGAAGGATCTCCGCTTCCGCTTTCCGGTTCAGCAGGCAGTAAGGCGGCTGGATACTGACGATCGGGCAGTACTCTTTTGCCTGTTCGATCAGTTCTGTCGTAAAGTTGGACACACCGATATAACGTACGAGTCCTTCCTCCCGTATCCTGTTCAGTTCCTCGAACGCATCCTTCAGCGGATGAGTCGGATCCGGCCAGTGCACCTGGTACAGATCGATCGTATCCACATCCAGACGTTTCAGCGATCCCTCTAGCTGGAACCGGATAAATTCCGGGCGCCAGTCCCGGATGGTGTTTGAGAAATCGTCCTTGCGAAACGAAACAACTTTATCCGCAAGGATCACTTTTTCTCTGCGGCCTTTAATCGCTTCTCCGATCAGTTCTTCGGAATGCCCCATTCCGTAGGGCTGCGCCGTGTCGATCAGGTTGATCCCCAGATCGATCGCTTTACGGATCACGCTGATGGAAACCTCGTCATTTGCCTTTCCGCTTCGCGCCCAGCCGACTCCTCCCATGCCCCATGTGCCAAGTCCAATCACGGAACATTCCAGGTCTGTCGTCCCAAGTCTGCGGTATTTCATCCGATCGCCTCCAGTACCTGATCACTGATCTTCGTCAGTCTGACAGTGTCTTCCTCCGAGAGCACATAATCACCTGCCGCGGCGTTCTTTCTCGCCTGTTCCTGTGTACGGCAGCCGACGAGCGCAACAGTCATCGCCTGCTGTGCAAGCACCCAGCTGACCGCGACATCCACAACTCTGCAGCCGTTTTTGTCCGCGATCGCGCGCATCTCTTCGATCAGACGCGAAGTATACGGCCATGCCTCTTCACTGTAATACGGATAAAACGCGTTGCGCGGATCCGCAGCCCCGTCCACGGTTTTGAATTCCGGGCGCTGTGTGTATTTTCCCGTCAGGATCCCTCCTCCGAGAGATCCGTAGGAAAGAACTCCGATATTGTGCGCTTCACAGTACGGAAGAAGTTCCCTCTCGCATCCGCGGTTCAGCAGGGAGTAACCGGGCTGTACGCTGGTAATCGGACAATAGGCGGACGCTTCTGCGATCAGAGCGGCGTCAAAATTCGATACGCCGATATACCGGACAGATCCCTCCTCCACAAAACGCGCCAGCTGCCGGAACGCGTCCTTTAAAGGATGCGCCGGATCCGGATCCGGCCAGTGCACCTGATACAGATCGATCCAGTCAGTCCGCAGTCTGCGGAGAGATTTCTCCAACTGCGCCTTCAGCGTGTCCGGTCTCCAGTCCTTGATCAGGCCCTGATCCTCCAGCCTGTCCGCGACGCATTTCGTCGCGATCACGACACGGTCGCGGATATCTTCCGTCGCTTCTCCGACCAGTTCCTCCGCATGTCCCGCGCCGTATGTCAGCGCAGTATCGATCAGTGTGATCCCCGCATCGACCGCTTCGCGGATCGTCGCAATGCTCTGCTCATCGCTGGATCTGTGCGATCCTTCCCAGCCCATGCCGGACAGGCCCCAGGTTCCGATCCCGACGACGGAACAGACAAGATCACTGTTACCCAGTGTTCTGTATCTCATGGTCTTTCTCTCCTCTGTTTTCTTTACAGGCCGTAGATCTCATTGCAGCGCTGGGTCAGATATGCATTGTCCTCGTCGGACAGAACGAAATCTCCGGCTTTCGCGTTCATCACAGCCTGCTCCGGTGTCCTTGCGCCGACCAGTGTAGCGGTCATTCCGGTCTGCTTCAGCGACCAGCCGATCGCGATATACACGCAGGGTACGCCGTTTTTATTGGCAAGCTCACGCATTACATTCAGCAGCGCGTTCGTCTTCGGCCAGGCTTCTTCCGAATAATACGGATAGAATCCCGCACGGACATCACGTCCGCGGTTGTCCGGAAGGTTTGACGAAACAAATACGGGACGCTCCTTATATTTTCCGCTCAGGACGCCTCCGGCGATCGAACCGTATGTCAGAACGCCGACATTATTTGCCGCGCAGTACGGCAGGATCTCCTTTTCGATCCCGCGGTTCAGAAGAGAATACGGCGGCTGAAGGCTGACGATCGGGCAGTACTGCTTCGCTTCGTCGATCAGCTGCCCATCGAAATTGGACACACCGAGATAACGGAAGTATCCCTCTTCCTTCATCTTGTACAGTTCCTCAAAGGCATCCTTCAGCGGATGTGTCGGATCCGGATCCGGCCAGTGCACCTGCATCAGATCAATGGTATCCACATCCAGACGTTTCAGAGATCCCTCGATCTGCCTGCGCAGCACTTCCGGTCTCCAGTCTTTGTGATACTGATGGTTCTCATCCTGATAGGATACGCATTTTGTCGCCACGATGACGCGGTCGCGGTATCCTTTGATCGCCTTTCCGACGACCGTTTCAGAGTGCCCGTATCCGTAAGGCTGCGCTGTATCGATCAGATTGATCCCTGCTTCGATGCCGGCGCGGAGCGTCGCAATGGAAAGGTCGTCATTCGCTTCACCGCTGCCTGCCCAGCTGTCGCCGCCCATGCCCCATGTGCCAAGGCCAACGACCGAGCAGTTCAGCTCGCTGTCCCCAAGTTTTCTGTAGATCATGCCTGTACCTCCGTTTTTTGCAAAAATGCAGAATTTTGACATAACACAACCGCGCAGCAGCGCGGTCATGTCGTTTTCTTTTTATGCTTTCAGTGCCTCGTCGATCGCCTTGGAAAGCTGATCCGGACAGGACGTCGGTTTTCTTCCGCAGCGGATCCCCCGAAGCATGTCCCGGACTTCTTCCGCCGGTCTTCCGATCGCAAGTTTCGCAACGCCCTTGGTGTTTCCGTTGCATCCTCCGATGATCTCGCAATTCGTCAGGATCCCGTCTTCGATCTCAACATCGATCCTGCTGGAACACACCATGCGGTCTGTTTTATAGGAGTATTTCATTGTTACCACCTTTTCTGTCCGTCGTTTTCTCCGCCGAACATATCCCATTCGTCGTTCCCTGCCAGAAGATCATCCAGAACGGCCTCTTCCGAATAGGACATCTGGGACGGATCATTGTACATGTCCGCATACGGATCCTTCTGCGCATTTCCCGCAGGCAGATAATTCTGATTTGCTGAAGGTTGTGTGATCGGACCGTCCTTCCCGATCAGGCTGTCTCCGAAGAGGGAATCCCCGTACAGTGAATCCGCAAAATCCGAACCCGTGCTTCCTGAAGAAGCGTTGTCAAAATAATCCGAATGATAGGGCTGCTGAGGTTCCCTCTGCGCATATGTGTTGTGCGTCGCGGGATAATCCTTCGTGTCGCCCATATCGTCAAAGATGTTTGCGTCCACGCTGTAGCCGCCCATCGGCGTCTGTCCGTACGTGTCTCCGCTGTATTCTCCTCCGTAATCGTCATACTGGTCATCATACCCGTATCCGGGTTCTTCTGCCCGGGGTGTTTCTCTTTTCTGCCGCTGTTTTTCCACGCGCGCCTTGTTCTTGCGTTCCTGTGTCACCAGCACGAAGAAGACCACACCCGCTGCGACCAGAAGGAATCCAACGACTCCAAGGAGGATCCAGAGCCACTTCAGATTCTTGTTGTTGTCCGGCTTATTGGGTTTCAGCACCTCTTCCTGCTCCTGGACCTTGATGCTGCAGGCACAGGCTCCGGCGATCAGTTCCGCTCCCTCATCCGTCGTCACGACCAGTTCAAAGCGTTTCGTCGTGCTGTCCTCAATGAACATCTCGTAATCCTGCGTCGTCTTTCC
>JAFRLQ010000002.1 GCA_017431145.1 Clostridia bacterium
AAACAACGTAGGGCGGGGCACGCCCGAACGTATACGCCCGTGGAGATCGCGTAAGACTTCCCAACGGAAGCAATGGTCGAAGAAGCGGGAATCTCCCTCCTCAAGCTGACATGTCAGGTAGGTGGAGAGAGGATGTCAATGTGTACGGATTTCTTACCTGCTCCCGGTCACTCCTTTGCTTTGCTTCATCTGATCTGCCAGTTTCTGAATGAAAACAGTATAAAAGTCTATTCTCGATCTCCATAATGCCTCAGCAGTTTTGGTGCCGAATGGCAGTTCTCTTAATGCCCGCAATCTCAAAAGTCTTTTTTCCAAGTAGTCCGTTTTATCTTCAAAACGCATTTCCAGAAACGCATCCTGATTCAGTGTCTCATGTATGCGGTAAGCATCAAAACGGTCGATATTGTCTGCATCACCTATCGAAAGCGCGAACGGTGTGTTTTCCCCGGGAAAATCAGCTGTTTCATCGACATGGATCGCGATGCCGTAGCAGATATCATTGGCACGGTCTTCGGGAATACCAAGCTCTTTCAGAAACGGGCGGGCAATCCGCGCCGAGCGTCTCCCGTGCTCCTTCCATCCGTCTTCTCCGAATTCCTCGCAGTAAGCGACATCATGAAGCAGACAGGCGATGATCTCTGTCTCGTCAAACCCCTCCTTTACAGCGATCTCGCGGCCGATGTTCGCAACGCGGTAAGTATGTTCTATTCTGTATGTCTTCGCTTCAGGGTGTTCGTTCAGATATACGGCGTTTTCAAATTTCTCTTTCAGAAACGCTTCCGTTTTCTTTACCCATTCAAGATTCAGCATTCCATGTCTCCTTAAGCCTTGCTGTGTCGGGTTTTCTCCTCTGTTTGTCGTTATAAAACAACTCTTCCTTCTTGCTGCTTGTCAAAGATCCACTTCTGCACAGTCATTAAAACGCGCAAAACGGTGAACGGTCCGTTCAAGTGTGTCCTGCAGTTTTCCGGTCTGCCGGACGCCGGGCTCAAACCATATGTTTTTGACGCGGAGCGTGTCGCTCTTATAATCAGCCACTGTTTCGATCCGTCCGATGAAGTCTCTGCCCCAGAGGACAGGCAGTGTGTAATAGCCGTATTTCCGATTGGATGCCGGCGTATAGATCTCCCATGCGTAATGAAAATCCCAGAGCGCAGCCACCAGTGCTTTGTCCCAGAGCAGCGGGTCAAGCGGCGCCAGAAACTCCATACGTGCTTTTTTATCAATGATCTTTGCAAGAACGTCCCGCAGCAGCGGATCATCCTGTGCAAGATAATAGAACACCGTTTTGATCCCATCGACCTTTACCGGCAGGATCGCACCGTGGGACTCCAGGCCGGAAAAGACCGCTTTCCGCTGTTCTGCTTTTAATCCGATGCCCAGAAGCGCGGGAGAATTTCTGTCCCATAGCAGGCCGACCGCTCCGATCCGCCGCAGGACGCGCCAGCAAAGCAGCGCCTCTTCATCCGGGCAGGGGTTCTCTGCCGTCAGCAGCGACGATTCCAAATGGCGCTCAGCCAGATCATAGAATTTGCGGGAGCCGTTTTTATGGTGGATCACAAGTGTCCCGTCGGTATAAAGCTGTTCCAGAACTGACCGGGCGGCTTTGGATTCTTTATGCCAGTTTCCGCTCCAATGCATGGAGGAATGCCAGAAGATCTCACCGCTGATCGGGAGCGTGTCGCTGGAAACCGGACCGTTTTCCCGTATGTATGCCAGCGCATCCTGTTCCAGTTCTGCAAGTCCGGGAAAACTGGATCCAAGCTCACGGCTGCGTTCCCGATAGGGAGAAAAATACGGCCAGTCTTCAGCAGGCCATATGGACAGTTCCTTGTCTGCGTAGTCCACCAGCAGCCGGTCCTTGTACAAAAGATCAGCCAGCATGGATTTCCGGAATCCTTTCACACGGGACTGCAGGGTGAGCTCCGCATTCTTTCCGCAGACATCCACGGGGTCGTACTGAATACAGCCTGCCTGCCGCACATAGGCATAAGCGCCGTCTTTACCGGCAAAACGGTAGCCGCCAAGCAGACCCTGCTTCATCAGAATAAACATTTGTGCCTGTTCTTTTGTCAGAACGATCATCTCTGTTTCCCCTCCATAGACCAATCCGGGATTTCGCAAAAACAAGAAAAAAGGATTGCTATCGTTACTATCATAGCAATCCTTTTCCGGTTAAAGAATACCATTTCAACAGGAACATCCATATCATTTTATTTCGCAACACAGATGTTCCGCTGCCGTTTTGGTCTTACAGCTTTTTGCAGGTGAAATCATCAAGTTTCAGCCAGCCGTCACCGAAGGTCAGCGCGAGCATGCCGCCTTTGCGGCCAAACTCGTTCTCCCCGATGGGATAGAGGCGGAAGGTATTCTCATCTCCGTCATCGTCGATCGATCTTGCATAAAGCTCGCCGTCCTGCATCCACACCTCATCGATAAGGAACTCGGCGTCCTTGGGATGCTCATATTTCCCACAGTAGTTCTCCCACTTCGACTTGTCGGGATCCTTGAGCATGAGTTCCTCAATGGTCTGGATGGGATCGGGATCTTTGTCTCTCGCGATCAGCTGCGCCCCGTTCCAGAAGCCGAGTACGGCTCTGTAGTCCTCGGCATCACGGTTGATAAGGAGCACAAGCACTCTGTCTGCATCAATGAAACGTTCAAACCAGGTAGCGACGCCCGGCATGCCTCCGCTGTGACTGACGATGAGTCCCAGCTTCTCGTCACAGCCGGTGCCCCAGCCGAAACCGTAGCCGATGGTCATCCCTTCGTACTCGTCGTAAACGGCGTTCTCTCCGTTGTTAAGTTTCGCGGGAGTGTACATGAGCTTTTGCTCTTCCAGCGTAAGCACCTTGCCCTCGCGCAGCGCCCTGTCCCATTTGTACATGTCGAAAATGTTGGAATACACATAGTCGTCGCCGTTGAGACCGTCAAAAGCGGCCACAACATTGTCTGTGACGGAGTCCACATCAGCAACGAATCTGCCGTCCTCAAACACCGTCGCCTGTGCATAGTTTTCAAACGGGATGCCGTCTCTGCGGATATGGCAGCAACGGGTAGCGCTCATTCCGGCAGGCTCAAAGATATTCTTTTGCAGGAACTCTTCATAAGGAACGCCGGAGAGCCGCTCCACCAGCAGCGCCAGCAGGTTGAAGCCAGTGTTGGAGTATTCCAATCCCTCTCCGGGAGCGAAGTACGGCTTCGCCTCGGTTTCCCGGAGAAAGCGCAGGATCTCGTCGTTGCCCGGTACTCGTTTTTCTTCCTTCCAGATCCTGATGAACCATTCAGCATCGTCAAAATAATCGGGAATGCCGCTCGTGTGGTTCAGAAGATGCCGTATCGTCACATCCTGATACCCGGTGAGTTCCGGGAAAAACTTCACAAGCTTGTCCTCCGGGCTGAGAAGGCCCTGCCGCATCAGCAGCACAACCGCCGCCGAGGTGAACGTTTTGCTCACGGAAGCCAGCTGAAAGACCGTGTCTTCCCTGATCGGCAGTGTGTTTTCAGGATCACGGAAACCGAAAGCGCCCTTGCTTACGATCTCTCCGTTCTCGGCATAGAGCCAGGCCCCGTTGAAGCCACCCTTTTCATTGGACTCGCGGGCCAGTTTTTGCAGTATCATATTCTTATCCATATGTGTTTTCTCCCTATAGTTTTTTGCATGTGATCCCGTTGACGGTCAGACAGTTTTCGCCGAAGGATATTTTGGCAAATCCGCCTTTGCGTCCGAATGTCTTCTCACCGATAGGGTAAAGCTGACTGGTAAATTCGCCGTCGTCGCCGAGTATTTTTGCGTACAGTTTTCCGTCCTGCATATAGACCTCCTCCAGACGGAACTCCTCGTTAATCTGTTCGTATTTACCGCAGAAGGCTTCCCACTGCGTCGTGTCTGTATCCTCAGCCAGTTCCTCCTCCATCGTTTGAAACAGCTCGATGGCAATACAGGATTGTTTCCAGTCAAGTTCAACAGTGGAACGGTTGAACATACTGGCTACACACAGATCTTCCCGCAGAGAGAAGAGCCACTCCGTCACGAAACCCTCGTTCCAGCCGCCGTGCTCGCCGATGTCATCTCTGAGATTGTAGATGCAAAGCCCGTAACCATCCATGACCGGCGTCAGCATGCGCCTTGCGGTCTCCTTCCTGAGCAGACCGCCCTCGCGGTAACTCCTGGAAAGGGCAAGACCGATCCTGACCAGCTCCGTCGGTGTGCTCCAAAGGCCAGCCGCCGCGTGCTCCGGATAGTAGTGATAGCCGTGTGTGGGATCTTCCTTCTCGGCAAGTCTGCCTCCGAACGCTGTGTTGGAAACCAGCTCTTCATCCAGCGGCTGAAAATAACCGGTGTGTTTCAGCCCCAGAGGCTCGGCGACTTCTTTTTGAAACGCCTCTCGCAGGGTCGTTCCGGTAATCCGCGTGAAGGCAAGCTCAGCCAAAGTGATGCCGCCGCCGGAGTACATGTGCTGTTTACCGTAAGGACGGATCCTTCTGAGCTTTGGCGTATTACCTTTTCCGTTCAGCACGTCTTCCAGCGAAAACAGTTCATGATCCGCGCGGTAACCGGGAAAGCCGTGCAGGTTGAAGCCCGCCGTGTGGCTGAGCAGGGCATCAAATGTCATCGGCCCTTTTTTGACGAATTCAGGTACAACGCCCGAGATATCCGCGTCAAGATCGATAAGACCTTTGTCCGCATACCGCAGGAGAGTCAGCGCAAACATGGGTTTGCTGACAGAGCCCGCTTGAAACAGCATATCCGGATTCACCGGGAAGTCCTGCCCGAAACGTCCGCTACCGGCACAGTAGGTCCCGAACTCATCCTCACTTGCAATTGCTATGCTCACACCGTAGCCGTTTTTCTCCCTGATCCGCAGACGCTCCTTCACATTGACGCCGTACCAAAGAAATCTGTTCTGCTCTTTTTTTGTCTTCTTCTCCAGCCACAGCCTCAGAACGGCTTCACCGCAGTCGATACACCCGGTCTCCCGGAAACCGGCCTTATGGTACACGTGCAGGCCGCGCTTGTTTCCGGGTCCTGTGGACAGCAACAGCCGGTCCGCCCCGATGGCACGGAAATAGCGGATGATCTCTCCCAAAGCCGCCTGACCGTAGCCCTTTCCTTGCTCGGCCTTGTCTATCATGAAGCGCCATAGCCAGTATCTGTCGTCTTCGTCTTCGTCCTCCGGGTCCACAGAGAACATGCAGAACCCTACCAGCCGGTCGTCCGCACAGATCGCAAACGGACGCGCTGTGCCCGGGTGCTCCGCGTTGGTCTCATCTGCCTCTTTCAGAGAATACCAGTTCGGGGCAACATGTGGCTGATCCTCCCGTACGGAAAGGGCAAGAACAGCATCTTTGTTATTCTCATTGATTGGTTCCAGTTTTATTATCATAATTCGTTTTTCTCCTCGAACATAAGATTTGTAATGCCATCGTTCCTGTATGGCGCCAACTGCTGAAAATGAGCACAAAAATACCGCAGCGAAGCAGCTTCCGTCATGGCTGCATCCTGCGGTTCCCATTATTCAGAAGTTACTTAAAACGGCGCACCAAAACAAAAGGGTTATAGCCCCTCGCCATAACATGCGCCTTTATTCAGTTAACCGGCAATAATTACGCTGTTAACCATCGGATCCTGCTCCTTTCGAGGATTCAACTTCTTTATTATTTAGAACTATACATAAAACTATTGTCATAGTCAATACCGGACAGCAGCGGAATACATTCTCAGCATCTGCAAAAAAAAGATTGCTGCATTGAATAAAGCAGCAATCCCTTTCTGGCGGAGAGGATGGGATTCGAACCCATGTGCCGGAGTTACCGACAAACTGATTTCGAGTCAGCCCCGTTATGACCACTTCGATACCTCTCCGTAAAACAGTGACGGAACATGTTCCATCACTGTTCTCTACTTTAATTCAGTTTTTCCTTTTTTGCAAGCCCTGTCCTCACTGTGCCAATCCGCCGCAGTATTCGCAGCATCCGCTCGCGTCCGGGATCGTCGTCGCGCCGCAACACTGACAAATGACGGCCTTCTTCGGCTGGTTCATCTGGACCGCCGCTCTGCGCGCACTCGTTCTGACCTGCGTCAGCGCACGCTTGATCTCCTCTGTCACGCGTTCCGCTTCCTTGTATTCGATGCTCATCGCCTTATCGATCCTTGTCGGATTCACTTTGAACGAGATCTCGTCAAAATACGGGTTGTTCACGTTGATCTTAATGTAGAAATCATAGTCGGTATCGTATCGCTTGGGATTGTAGCTTTCCTTTTTGCCGTCCGGAAGCGTGCGCATGATCTCTGTCTTGGTTTCCTTGATCTCGGATTCACAGCCCGTCATCTGGGAAAACGGGATCACGTCCGGATTGGCGCTCTGCCAATTGGTCGCCGACGTCACGATGAATTTCTGCGCGTCTTCATCAAGCAGGACCTTTGTATTGTTCCCGAGCGTTCTCGTCACATTGAATGCCGCGACTTCCGTCTGGTTCGCTTCTCTGTACTCCAGCTGCCCGCGGATATCCTCAACGGTGCTTCTTCTGCGCTCGCTGAAGAAAGGCGACAGTTTCGATGCGCATTCCTTGCACAGATTCCCGTCCTCAAGTTTTCTGTTTCCCATGAACTTGATTTCGTTTCCGCAGATATCGCAGTTTTTCTTTTCAAAGATCTTACCGAACAATGCCATTGGTATGCCTCCGATTTCCTTTTTATTGTTCAAGCACAACAATTTGATTCCATTATAGAAAAGAGGCGGAAACGACACAAGCCGTTTCCGCCTTGACTCACCAGGCATGCCATATCGTCAACATCAGTACGATTGCCAGTGCGAATCCGATTGCGAAGACTGCACCGATCGCCAGCGCCGCGCCCATCGCACCGAAAATGTACCATCTGCGTTCTTTATTGGAAAACTCTCCTTCGGATGCCTCTTTTTTTGTTTCTGCGGTTTTTCTTTCCTCCCGCATCGGAGACGGCCGGAAAAACGTACCGAACATACGCGGACGCTCTACGCCGCTCATATCGACGATCGTACGGCCGTCGTCATCGTCATAGACTTTCTTAGCCATTGTTCTTATCCATCAGATGACAGACGACGAAATGATCTTTTTCCACTTCCACCTGTTTGGGCTCTTCTTCCGCGCAGCGCGCAGTCGCGTACGGACAGCGGGTATGGAATTTGCATCCTTTCGGCGGATTCGCCGGAGAAGGAATGCTTCCTTCCAGCACGATCCTCTTCATCTTGACTTTCGGAGACGGGACCGGGATCGCGGAGAACAGTGCCTTGGTATACGGATGAAGCGGATTCTTGAAGATATCCTTTTTGGTTCCGTATTCCACCAGGTTTCCGAGGTACATGACGCCGACAGTATCCGAGATATGCTCTACGACGGAAAGGTCATGAGAGATGAACAGATATGTCATGCCGCGCTGTTCCTGCAATTCTTTCAGCAGGTTGATGATCTGTGCCTGGATCGATACGTCAAGCGCGGAGACCGGCTCGTCGCAGACGATGAATTCCGGGTTCAGCGCAAGCGCACGCGCAATGCAGATCCTCTGTCTCTGTCCGCCTGAGAACTCATGCGGATAACGGTCTTTGTGGAACGGCTGCAGGCCGCATTCATCCATGATCTCATCCACATAGTCACTGAACTCAGCTTTGGGAACGAGGTTGTGCTCACGGACCGCTTCGCCGATGATCTCACCGACGGGAAGTCTCGGAGAAAGACTGGAGAACGGATCCTGGAAAATGATCTGCATCTGCGTACGCAGGTCACGCATTTCCGCAGGCGACTGGTCATAAACTTCTTTTCCGTTGAACAGTACCTGTCCGGCGGTCTTTTCACCAACCAGTCTGAGGATCGCACGTCCGGTCGTTGTCTTTCCGCATCCGGATTCTCCGACCAGTCCCATCGTCATGCCTCTTTTCAGGTTGAACGTGACGCCGTCAACAGCCTTGACCGACCCGACGACATGTGAAATGATGCCGCCTTTGATCGGAAAATGCTTCTTCAGATTGTTCACCATCAGGATGTACTGAGGGTCATATGTAATGGGATCATAATCCACAGCGGGATTTTTTCTTTTCTCCATTATTCCTTCCCTCCTTCTTTGTTATACAGATAGCAGCTGACCTTATGCGTCTCGCTGAGGCTGATCTCACAGGGATACTCGCCATCGCAGCAGGGGATGCGTTTTTCGCAACGGTCACGGAAGTAACAGTAGGACGGCATATTGACCGGATTCGGTACCTTGCCGGGGATCGAATACAGCTCATCCACTTCTTTCCCTACCATGGGTTTCGATGCCATCAGGCCGATGGTATAGGGATGTGACGGATGCTCGAAGATCTCCTCCGCAGTTCCCTTTTCCACGATCCTGCCTGCGTACATGACGACCACGTAATCGGCCATCTCCGCGATAACACCCAAGTCGTGTGTGATCAGCATGATAGAAGAATTGATCTTGTCTTTCAGCTGGCGCAGAAGATCCAGGATCTGCGCCTGGATCGTAACGTCCAGCGCTGTCGTCGGTTCATCTGCGATGATGACTTTCGGGTTGCACGCCAGCGCCATTGCGATCATGACACGCTGCCGCATTCCGCCGGAAAGCTCATGCGGGAACATCTTGTACACGCCCTGCGGGTTTGCGATCCCGACCATGTCGAGCAGTTCGATCGACCTGTCCATGATCTCCTGTTTGCTCTTACCTTCTCCGTCATGCAGCTTAATGACTTCATTCAACTGCTGACCGATCCGGAAAACAGGATTCAGAGAGGTCATCGGTTCCTGGAAGATCATGGAAACGTTGTTTCCGCGGATCTTTCGCATCTGGTCGACCGGGACCTTGGAGATCTCATATGCCTTGTCTCCGAGATTCAGACGGATCTCGCCCGATACGATCTGTCCCTGCGGCCGCTGTACGAGCTGCATCAGAGAAAGGCTTGTAACGGACTTTCCGCATCCGGACTCACCCACGATACCGACGGTCTTGCCGATCGGAACGTCAAACGTCACACCGTCCACGCTCTTGACCGTTCCGGCATCCGTAAAGAAATACGTGTGAAGATCATCGAACTCTACCGCATTGTTCGGATCGCGCATCTGCGTCAGATACTCCGATTCCGGGACATTCTTTCTCTTGCGTTTCTTTTCCAGTTCATTGGTGATCTTTCTGTTTGCTCTTGAAATCCTGCGGGATTCACGAGCACTCAAATACCCTTCCGGGCGTCTTTTCTTACTCACTTAGAATCCCTCCTTATCGTTTCATCTTCGGATCGAAGGCGTCTCTGAGTCCGTCACCGACCAGGTTGAACGCAAGAACTGTCAGCAGCAGGCAGAAACCTGCGGGGATCCAGATGAACCAGTAGTTCGTCAGAACATAGGTATCGTTAACGTCGTTGATAATGTTGCCCCAGGACGCAAACGGGAATTTGACGCCCAGACCCAGGAACGAAAGCGTTGCCTCTATCAGGATCGTGGAGCCGAGGCTCATAGTCATCGTAACGATCAGCTGCGGGATGACGTTCGGGATCAGGTGTTTGAAGATCCTTCTGGATACACGTACACCGGTCGCTTCCGTCGCAAGCATAAACTCCTGCTCGCGCAGGGACAGGATCTGTCCTCTGACCATACGCGCGATTCCGGGCCAACCGAGGAATCCGAGGATCAGCATCAGGTAGATCATTCGTATCTGCGGATCCACATGCATCGCGTCCATCGCGGCACCGAGAATAATGATCAGCGGTGTCGAGGGAATGCAGTAGAAGATATCCACGATTCTCATGATGAGGTTGTCGATCCATTTTCCGAAGTAACCGGAGATACCGCCGAGGATGACGCCGATGATCGTCTCGATCGCCACAACGATGAAACCGATATACAAGGAGACTCTGCCGCCGTACATCAGACGGGTAAGCATATCCATGCCGTTGCGGTCCGTGCCAAGCAGATGTGCTTTGCTCGGTTTGCTGTATGCATCGAATACGTGCGTCTCTACGGACTGGTTGACGGACCAGCTCTTGGTAGCGGGCTTGTACTCGATCGAGTACTCCGCCGCCTGTCCTTCCGGATCCGTAAACGTGAACTCTTTCGCTCCGTTGTTGATCTCCTCGATCAGTTCTTCCTTGAACTGTCTGGACAGGAAAATATCGCTCATCAGGGGCTGTACGATATACCGGCTTGCATAGGCGACTTCCTGACCGTTCGATGTCACGCCGCCGTCATCGTCCACAAGATAGGTCGCGCCGTTCCAGGAGAAGTTGTCCTCACCGGATGCCACCGCCTTCAGGATCTCGTGTTCCAGTTCGAACGGCAGTTTTTCCGCTGTCGAGGAGCTGACGATATCATAGGATGCGCAGCCGACCAGTTTTCCGTCGCTGTAGAAACTGTAGAGATCTTCTCCGACTGCCTCATAGGTGTATTCCACACCGCTGGCAGTGAACGTCGGCTCATTCTTCATCATTGCCATGAAGAACTGGGCAAGTGCCAGTGACGGGAAAGAACCGGATTCTTTTTCGCTGATCCTGAGCTCTTCGTTTTTCGTTACGGAAGCGAACAGTTTGTTCTGATAATCATCGCGGTAGAAAAGCTGCGCCTCCGAATAGGGCATCAGCCATCCTCCGACGAAGGAGAACACGAACATAAAGATCAGAATGATCAGTCCTGTTACCGCAACACGGTTGCGGAAGAACCGCTTTGCCACCATCGCACCGGGCGACAGTGTTTTCACGCGGCGGTCGTCGTTTAAGGAGTACTGTTCTTCCTGGGCTTCATTGAACTCATTGTTCTGTTTTTCTTCGCTCATGAACAAACACCTCCTTATGAAATCCTGACACGCGGATCAACGACCGCATACAGTATGTCTGACAGCAAGTTTCCAAGCAGTGTCAATACCGCCAGGAACACCAGATAGAACATAGAAAACGGGATGTCGCCGGAGACCATGGACTGGTAGGAGACAAAACCGATCCCGGGGATCGAGAACAGTGTCTCGGTGATCAGAGCACCGGAGAAAAGGCCGGGAAGAGATCCGCCGATGATCGTGACCAGCGGGATCAGCGTGTTGCGGAACGCGTGATTGTAAATAACATTGCGCTCCGACAGGCCTTTTGCGCGTGCCGTACGGATATAGTCGGCGTTCAACACTTCCAGCATATTGGTTCTCGTATAACGCATGAGTCCGCCGATGCTGAGTACGGTCAGAACGACGATCGGCAGCACAAGATGGTGTGCTCTGTCCCAGAACTGTCCCATTGCCGTCATGTGATCATAGCCTCTGCTGACAAGTCCGCCCAGATCAAACCACTTCAGTTTGACGCAGAAGACCAGTTTCAGCAGGGATGCAAAGAAGAACGTCGGCAGGGATATGCCTGCAAGCGCAAGGACTGTGATCGTATAGTCCGTCTTACTGTACTGCTTCGTTGCTGCAATGATCCCGAGCGGTATGGCAATGATAAGTTCAAGAAAGAATGATATCAGACCCATGACAAAGGAAAGCCAGACACAGTCATGGAACTTCTCCGTGACCGGAACCGTCCACTTCCAGCTGTCTCCGAACTGCCCCTTCAACGCCTTTCCGGCCCAGGAAAGGAATCCCGGAATGATCCCCTTATCCATGCCATATGTTGCTTCCAGCTGCTCCATCCACTCACCGAAGCTTTTCGACCCCGGCTGCTGTGACTTTGCCAGTGCGACCTGCTCCAGATAGGACGTCGGAAGACAACGCATCAGAACATAGATGATAAAGGCAACAAATACCAGAATCACCACTGACAGCAAAAGTCGTTTAACAATAAACTTCCACAAATGCGTCTCACCCCTTCTATTCATTTTTTAAGTTGATTTTTCATCTGCATCTGCGCTTCAGGCACTGTTTCCAATGCCTGATACGCGGGCGCCGATGTTCAAATAAGACGCAAAGGCCGCTCCTATGGTGCTGTATGACCACAGGTGCGGCCCTGCGTTTACGTCAGATCGACGTCAGACTGTATAGGTGTGTCAGTTCAGCTCGGTGTTCTCGATCTCGCTCATCCATCCGTAGAAGGTGGTGATATCGGGAGTCACGGTCTCAACGTTGACACGCTCTGTGCTGAAGATGATAACGTTCTGTCTCTGATAGACGGGAACTTCGCAAGCCCAGTCGATGATCGTATCGAGGCAAGCTTTGTACATTGCCTTACGATAGGTCTGATTGGTGTTTGCACGGGCATCCATGATCATCTGGTCCAGTTCCGCGTCGGTGATGCAGTACATGTAGCTGCTGCCGCCCTGAGCGGGGCCACCGTTGGGGTTCTTGCCAGCCTGTTTGATCGGGCCGTTCTCTGCGTCAGAGTAGTAGATCTGATACATATCAGGATCGATCGTCGCGCCCCAAGCTGCGCACCAGATCTCGCCCTGGTTCGCTTCAAGAGCCGTCCACAGATCGGAAGAGTTGGACAGGTCGTTGACGACAAGCGTGATGCCGATCTCGGCAAGCGCGTCTTTTGCAAGCGTCAGGATCATGAAGGACGGATGGTCGCCGGTACCATCAGCGGGGATCATGGCCTCGTACTCAAGCTTCGCGCCCTTGGGAGCTTCGACAGCTTTGCCGTTCTCGATTTTGTAACCGGCTGCCTCGAGGAATCCGAGTGCCGCTTCTTTCGCCGCCGCGTATTTCGCGTCAGCATTCATGTCGGAAGTATAGATATCTTCACCGTTTACGTCCACAGAGAAAGCGAGTCTGTAATCGCTGTCTGCCGGCTGCGGTGCTGCCCAGGAAGTGTTGGAGATCGGGTAGTTGATGACAGATGCGAACTCACCGTAGTAGGAGTCGATAGCGACATCGCGGTATACGGAGAAGATCGTCGCAAATGCTTTACGCAGGTTCTTAGATGCGTCGGATTCGGGTTTGCCGTCTACGCTGACGTTGACAGCATTGATTCCGATGTAGCCATAGCCAAGGTTGTCGACCAGGCTGGTGGTGATCACAGGTCCGTTCAGCTCACCGCCGTTTGCATCCTTGATCTGTCCCTCAATTTCCATGGAGAAGGAAGGATCGGTAATATCGACTGTTCCGGTAACGACGCCGTTGAGCTTATCTTTATCCTGCATCTCACGGAACTGGATGTACTTGGTCTTGGGAGCGCCTTTGTAGTAGGTCTCGTTTGCTTCGAAGCTGACAACACCGTTCTCAAATTTCACAAATTTGTATGCGCCTGCACCGAGAGGCTCGGTAGTCTTTTCACGGACAGAGCTCAGGTCGCCCTTCGGGAAACCGAAAGAGTTGTTGTCATAATCATACAAAGAGGCATCGCCGTAGTAGTGCATCGGAGCGATGTTGATGCCCAGCTGATAGATCATGGAAGCGTCGACTTTGGTCGCAACGATACGCAGCGTGTTGTCGCCGGTCTTCTGGATACCGGTGATGTTCGGTGCGGAATCGCCGGTCTTCACGCCGACAGTGTACTCATCATAGTTTTCCATGAGATCGGAAAGCGTGGAGCCAGCGTTCTCAACGGAGAACATCTCTACATAGTCGCCGCCATAGGCTTCGATCAGGATGTCTGCGAAGTCTTCGACCGTTCCGTCTTCGGGAACTTCGAATCCCCAGTTTGCAGCGCATGCGGAAACAGAGTCATCCTCTGCGTTGTAACCGGCTGCTTTGCAGTAGTCCACGATCTCCTGCGCCATTGCCACAGTTGCCTTGTTTGCAGCGTCAAAGAATGCAGTCTGCTGCTCTTCGGTCCACAGTGTGAAGTCTGTGTTGTCCGGGCCTGCTGCCTGGATCAGGTTGAAGAGCGTATCCATACCGGAACGGTACTCTTCCATACCTTCGATGGGCTGAGAGTACAGTGTGGAGGATCCGTCATAAGTCGGGTCGCAGAGCACATACATGTTGAAGATGATATCATCAACGGTCACGGGCTCGCCGTCGGAGAATACGAGATCATCGCGAAGGGTGAAATCATAGAAGACGGTTCCGTCTGCGTTCTCTGTTACTTCCAGATCTGCGGGGCCGTAGTAGGTGTAATCCGTTCCGTTGTAGGGAATGGTCTCACCGTCGATGCCCTTGTAGATGACAGTTCCCACACGGTCAGTCGTCAGCAGGGAGATCTGCGTCATCGATGCGACGTCCTGGTCATATGCGGTCTCTGCGAAGAAGGGAGAGAACTTGCTGCTGAAAGGAGAATAACCGACGACCAAAGGAGTGTTCGGGTCTTTCTCCGGTGTGCTAGCCTCTGTTGCTGCGGGCTGGCCGTCTTCCGGAGTCGCCTTTTTGCATGCGACCAGAGAGAACACCATCACCAGAGCAAGCAGAATTGCAAGCGTTCTTGTGAGTTTTTTCATTTGATACTTTTCCTCTCTTTCCTTCAATAGGAATAATCTAGCGATACCTCGGGCCTTCTTCCTGAGTAATCTCCTCCACCCTCAGCATCATTCCTAAATTCTATTTCATCAACAACTCAATGTCAATCGTTCAACTGTGAATATACAGAATTCATAAAAAGAATTCCAAATTTTGCAATTTTTTTGTCACATCTTTCATTTCGCACTGAACAGGTCCATGCGTTTCATTTTCTGCTCCAAAAACGCTGCGCATCCGAACACCGCGCAGAGCATCGCGAGAAACAGCCCCATCCAAAGATACTGCGTGAACTCCTTCTCTGTGGAACGGATGATCTCCACGATGACAGTGAGCGCGCAGGTCCCCATGACCGTCCACGGCAGCACACGCAGGACAGGCACCGTGCGTTTGTAGATGTAATCCCGGATCTCGTTTCCCGCAAAAGAAAGATCGATCAGTTTCCATGTCTGCAGAAACACGCCCGTGAACATCGCAAGATACGGAAGCAGCACATAGAAGCGCTGTTCCATCCCCGCCTTCGGCATGCAGCCGCACAGGATCGTCAGTACGATCTGCAGCGCCGCGGGGATCCACAGGGCAAGAAGTTCCTTCTTCCTGTCCCCGTCCCAGCGGTAATGCTTCCCGACATAGACATATTCTCCCGCGCTGTTGCGCACGAAGTTGTTCAGGTATTTCTGTCTCCCGAACGGTTTTTTCTTCTTTTTCTGCTCGCTTTCCTGTCCCATCATTCGATCCCCGCAAGGTCAAATCCGTTCAGCCACGCGTTGGCCGTTTCACAGACTTCGCGCAGGCATTCCTCATCGAACGGACTCTTCAGTCCCGCGTTCTCAAGAAGCTCCGTAAAGGTCCGCGTTCCCCCCTGCATCGTATAGGCCATATAGCGTTCCCAGGCCTTCTCCCTGCTTTCCTGCATGATCGCCCAGATCTCCAACGCGACCGTCTGTGCCAGACAGTAATCGATATAGTAGAGCGGTGCGCCGTAGATATGAAGCTGGCGCTGCCATCCTTCTCCGTCGCTGTAGAACGGGATCTCCCCGTCCAGTTTCTGCCAGGGCATGTATATGCCCAGAAGGCGTTTCCACGTCTCATGTCGCTGCTTTGGCGTCATTTCGGGATGTTCATACACTTCATGCTGGAAATGATCGACCAGCGTTCCGTAAGGGATGAACGCAAGTGCGGAGAAAAGATGACTGTAATGGAATTTTCGCGTGTCTTCTCCGAAGAAATAATGCGACCACGGCCATGACAGAAACTCCATCGACATGGAATGCACCTCGCAGGCTTCCGCGCCTGGCCAGACATAGGAGAACGGGATCCTGTCCCTGTTCATATAGCCTGCGAATGCGTGACCGGCCTCATGCGTCACAACTTCCACATCGCCCTGTGTGCCGTTGAAGTTCGCGAAAATAAAGGGGACGCCGTATTCCGAGATAGACGAACAATAGCCGCCCGCTTCTTTTCCTTCCGTCGACAATACATCCATCAGCTCGTCTTCCAGCATCATATTGAAAAACACAGACGTTTCCTCAGACAGTTCGTCATAGAACCGCTTGCCTGCAGCGAGCACATCCTCTGCAGTCCCCTGCGGTCTCGGATTACCGGACCGGAACTTCAGCACACAGTCCGCGAAACTCATCGGATACTCTTTTCCGATGCGCTTCGCCTGTTCTCTGTACAGCCTGTCCGCGACAGGCACAAGATACTTCCGAACCGCCTCGCGGAACTTCTCCACGTCTTCCTTCGTATAGCAGTTGCGCGTCATGCGGCAGTAACCCAACGGGAGATAATTCTCGTATCCCAGTTTTTTGCCCATCGCGTCACGGAGTTTGACCATCCGGTCATAGATTCCATCAAGCTCTTTTTGGTGATCCTTGTACCACTGTCCTTCCGCCTTCCACGCCGCAAGCCTGCGCGCGTCGTCCCGGTCGGTCTTGAACGGCGTCATCTGGGAGATCGTGTAGATACCGCCCTCAAAGGGGATCTGCGCGGAGGCGATCAGTTTTCCGTACTCCATTACCAGAAGATTCTCCTGCTGCAGATCCGAGATGATCTCAGGAGAAAAAGTTTTCCGCTCGATCTCGGCGTTGAGGAACATCAGTGTTCCGTACTCTTTCTCAAAGTCTTTTCTGAACGGCGATTCAAGCATCGCCGCCTTCCACTGCTGTTCATACTCTTCCAGTTCGGGCTCGGCATTGTCCCAGAACTTCTGTTCCTCATCGTAATAGGCGTCGCGCGTATCGATGGTATGGCGGATATAGACAAGCTGCTGGCAGGTGTCGATATGCTTTGCGACCTTCTCCTTTTCGAGAAACACTTCTTTTGCCGCATTGTAATCGCCTGCTTCTTTCAGACGCTGTGTAAGGGTTCTGACCGTTTCCTTCAGTTCCTCAAGGTCCGGTCTTTCGTATTTCATTTCAGAAAACTTCATGCTGGTCCGGCTCTGCGCCGCTCCTTTCCGTTCTTCGGGTCATCCCGTCTTTACCCCCATTTTATTTTCTTCCGTCTTTCTTTTCAACCTTGCAGCGTCCGCCATTGCCCGCCCGGTCTTCTTCCCTTCCCGCGATATTGGAAACAGACCGCTTTTTTGATACAATCCTACTGAACACATCTGTCTGTCGCGAAGCAGACAAATCCATATGGAAGAGGAACAGTCTATGCTCAGAGAAGAATTAATCAAACGGGGCGTTCCCATGCCCGACGCATCAACAAAGGAAGACTGGATCGCGCTGCGTCCGCAGATCAAAGAGACGATCCTGCGTGAAGTATACGGTGAATTCCCGCATAAACCGGACGCAATCGAATACAAAGACGTCACCCAGTGGGGCCTGGAGGAGGTATTCATGGCCGGTGACGCCGATAAATACCAGATCCGCGTCGAAATCACCTATGACGGCCGCAAGGGCTCCTTCCCGTTCAACCTTGCGATCCCGAAAGCCGGCCGTCCGGTGCCTGCGCTTGTCGCCATCAATTTCGAGAGCGGATCTCCCTACAAGTACCAGCCCACGGAGGAGATCATCGACAACGGTTTCGCCATTGCCGGCCTGTGCTACAACGACGTCACGAAAGACAACGACGATTTCTCGGACAATATCGCAGGTCTCATCTATAACGGCGAACCGAGAACAGCGACCAGCCCCGGCAAGATCGCCATCTGGTCCTGGGCAGCAAGTCTCGTCATGGATTATCTCATGACCCGCCCCGAGATCGACCATAAGAATATCGCCGTGATCGGCCATTCCCGTCTCGGAAAGACCTCCCTCGTGACCGGCGCCTTCGACGAGCGTTTTGCTTTCGTCATTGCGAATGATTCGGGCTGCGGGGGCGCTGCGATCTCCCGCGGAAAAGGCGGAGAGAGCATCGAGAAGATCATTGACCGGTTCCCTTACTGGTTCTGCCTGAACTATCAAAAATATGTGGGAAAAGAGGATGCAATGCCCATCGATCAGAACTGGCTTCTCTCTCTTGTTGCGCCGCGCAAGCTCATGATCGCAAGCGCGAGCGAGGACCTCTGGGCCGATCCCAATTCGGAGTATCTCGGCGCCTTCGCAGCAAGCGAGATCTTCAAACTGTACGGCCTCTCGTTCGCTGGCCCCGACAGATTCCCCGTGCCCGGCGACAGCTTCTATGACGGAGACGTCACCTATCACCAGCGGATCGGGAAGCATTATCTGTCCAGAAAAGACTGGAATCACTATCTCCCCTATATCCGCACGCATCTGAACAAATAACTCTCACGGCACAAAAAGTCTCCGGCGTCGCGACACCGGAGACTTTTCTTCTGTTTTTCTCATTTCAAAGCATCAAAGGTCTCTTTGCTTTCCAGGATCTCGACACATACCTCATACTCCCGTTCCTCACCGGGCTTAAGGAACGTCAGCGCACCTTCCCTGCGCATCGCCGCTCTTCCGTCCGGATGACAGTTTCCGGGTTCCAGTCCCATCACGTAATCACGTACGCCCATCATCTTCCACTGGGTAAAGTACGGCAGCTGCTTTGCGTCGAACCGGATCGCCAGCCCGCATCCGAGCTTTCCGCTGTAGATCGCCGCAAGTCCGTCTTCTGAGAAAGAATGGTAATAACACTGTTCCTCAAAGCCTTCCTGCGGTTCCTCGACCGTCATCCATCGATCGATCCCTTCCTCAGCGCGCGCATTTCGCGCTTTTACGCTGTCCGAAGCAATCAGCAGCTCGCTGTCCGGTGCCAGCAGCGGATACCCCATGTTCATGTGATACAGGATCTCCAGCGGTTCCTGCCTGTCTCCCGTATTTACGATCCTGTCCCGGATGCAGAAACGGTTTTCTGTCTTGCTGATCCGGATGCATCTTGCCATGCAGAGTTTCCGCGCGAAGATCCCCTCATCCCGGATCTTCGCTTCCACAAGAAAAGCATCGTCCGTTTCTGAGATACTGAAGCGCTCTGCCGGCGTGTTGGAGATCGTCCCGTGCAGCGGGAGTTCCTCCCCGTCATCCGTCCCCGGCGTACCGACGGCATTCAGGCCGCATGTTGTGAGAAAGCCGGCTGTGAAATTCTTCAGAAAACCGAATCCCACCCCGTCAAAGTACTGCGGCGCTGCGTATCCGCCGGCGGAGAAAAACCCCAGATTCCCGCCTTTGAACAAAAGACGCGCGATGTCCGCACATCTGTCCGGACTGATCGTCAGATCCAGACCTTTTCCGTTCCAGATCCGCGCAAGGCGCATGCCGTCTCCTTTTCCTCCGATCAGGCGGTACTCCTCCGCGCCGGCCAGCTGGCTGTCGTGTCCGATATATGGATTCCGATTGATATACATTTGTTTTCCTCCTGGTCTTTTTCATGAAAAAGCCCGCGTCAGAACCGCGGACATCTCCTCATTTTTCTCCCTCTTCAAGGAAACGGATCTCTTCCTGTGTCAGCTCGATGTCCAGTGCGCCGATGTTCGTCTGCATCCGCTGTGCGCTTCCCGTGCTGATAATGGCATAACTGTCGATCCTGCTTGAAAAAAGATATGCCAGCGCGATCTGCGAGACTGCCGCGCCTTTCTCCCGAGCCAGTTCCTCTGCCCTTTTCAGTCTCATGAGATTCTCCGCGCAGTAGAACTGCTTCATGCAGAACGGATCCAGCGCCGCCCGGATCTTTTCCTCCGGATCGTCACTGCGGATCTTCCCGCTGAAGAATCCGCGCGCGATGCTGGAATAGGAGATGACCGGCATTCCCGTTTCGACATACCAGTCTCTCGCCTCTTTCTGACAAGGGCCGCCGATAGAGACGCATTTGCCTCCCCAGGGATCCTCGACCTGATGTCCCAGAGAGTAGTTCGGGCTGGAGACCGTAAACGGAACAAGTCCGTGTTCCAGCGCGTAGGCATTTGCCTCCGCGATCCTTTCATGTGTCCAGTTGCTCGCGCCGAATGCGCCGATCTTCTTTTCCTCATACATGCTGTTGAACGTCTCGACGATCGGGCCTACCGGTTTTGTCTCGTCGTCCCTGTGCAGAATATAGATATCGATCTTGTCTGTTCCGAGAAGATCCAGTGAAACAGCAAGATCCTCCCGCATGCATTCGGGCGTGACGCGTTTCTCCATCGTCACCGTGTCGTGGTGCCCGCACTTTGACAGGATCACAACATCATTCCTGCGTCCCGAGTGCTTCAGCCAAAGCCCGATGCTCTTTTCCGAAAGCTGGTAATTGCGTGCAGTGTCAAACGCATTGATCCCCAGTTCGAACATCTCCTCAAGCTGTTCGTCTGCGTTCTCGCCGCGCTGCATGTTCGGTCTCGTTGCTCCGTAAAAGATCCTTGAGACCGGTTTGTCCACATATTTGATCCTTCCGTATTTCATATATGCCTGTTCTCCCGTCGGATGTTTTGTTTTATTCTATCATATATTGCTTTCCGTTACAGTTGTGAGCCGGCTGATACAGCCCCGAAAATACTGTATAATGAAACGGATCACAACGGTATAGGAGAAATCCATGAGAATCCTGCAGGGAAAAAACATCATACAGATGAGCGCGGAAGAACTTTCCGCTCTTTTGTCCTCCTTTGACAGGGTGATCCTCGACGTCGGCACGGGAGACGGGAAAAACATCTGCCGGCAGGCCAGGTCTGATCCTTCCTCCTTTTATATCGGGATCGATCCCGCAGCGGAAAACATGATCCAGGCGGCACAGAAGATCCGCAAAAAGCCCGAAAAAGGCGGACTCTCCAACGTGCTGCTCGTTCAGGCTTCCGCAGAAACGCCGCCCGGCGAGCTGTCCCGGATCGCAGACAGGCTGACCGTCTATTTCCCCTGGGGCGCGCTTCTGGAAGGCGTGGCACATCCGGATCCAAACATCCTTACAGGCATGCGGTCCATGTGCAGACCAGGTGCCTCCTTCCTTTTCGTTATGACCTATTCTCCCGATTATGAAGCCGCCGAGATCGAAAAAAGAGCCCTTCCGGCTCTTTCCGAATCCTATTTTCTTTCTTCCTATAAGGAAACGCTCGCTTCCTGCGGCTACCGGCTCGACTCTGTCCGCGTTCTGGACAATTCCTTTGCGCTGCAGTTTGACTCCCAATGGGCCAAAAGGCTCGCACGCGGCAGAAAGCGGGACTTCTATGTGCTCGAGGGGACCGTTCTGTGATCCCCGTCACAATGCTGCGTGCCGTTCCTCTTCCCGGAGTATCGCCCGCATCTGTGTTATGGCGTCCGCGACCGTGCCGACTCTTGACGGCGCGGCGATGCGGAACCCCATTGCCTTGACCGCTTCATTTCCGCTCTGCGCAACGAAAGCATAATCCGCTTCCTCCAGCATCGTCAGATCGTTCGGCGCGTCCCCGATGCAGACCAGTTTTCTTCTTCCGAGATGCTGTGCAAGCCACCTTGCGGCGTTCCCCTTCGTCACACCTGCCGCCTGCAGCTCACACACGACAGGCACTGATTCCACACCGTCCATTTCCGGGTATTTCTGTGCCAGATAACTCATCAGCGCTGTGATCTCCTTGTGTTCTCCCAGAAACAGAAGCTTCAGCCACGGCATTTCGAACGAATCGATGTCGCCGCTCGCAAAGCCCATCATGTGTCTGTGCTGCACATCCCACGGTGCGCAGTGGATCACGCAGACCGTATCCGTTCTATGCGCCTCGATCGTCACTCCCGGAAACAGTTTCATGCATTCCGCCGCCACTTTCTTTGCAGTATCGGGCAGCGGACGTACCATGACGTCTTCCCCTTTCTGCGCATCATAAAGATACGCGCCGTTGCTGAGGATCAATGGCGCGTTGGGCCGGATCTTCGGTGCGATCACGCTCTCGTAAAACAGTTTCGGCCTTCCGCTTGCGATCGTAAACAGGCCGCCTTCTTTGACAAACGCCTCCAGTGCGTCGATATTTGCCTGCGGAATCACCGCTTCTCTGCTTTTCCCGCCCGGTTCCTTCGGCACTGCGCCGGGTCCTGTCAGCGTATCGTCGTAATCGGTCACCAGAAGCACATCTGAAAAAACACCCATATTGACTCCTTTGTCGTAAAAAAGTGTCTGCGACACTTCAACACCCCTGCCCCTCAATCTTGAGGGGTAGTTGTTTTTCTGTCGCTGCTTCTGCATAATCGATCCATGAACAGAAATGTTTTGCAGCAGATCTTCCTGGATCACTATGAAGAAAT
>JAFRLQ010000042.1 GCA_017431145.1 Clostridia bacterium
AGCAGACCGGCGCATCGCACAGGCCCGCGCTGAAGAGCGCCGTGCCATGGCTGTCGCGAAAGAGCAGGAAATGAAGGCCTACGTTCAGGAAATGCAGGCAAAGGTCGTGGAAGCGGAATCCCAGGTCCCGCTTGCCATGAGTGAAGCCCTGCGTGCCGGAAAGATCGGCGTCATGGACTACTACAACATGCAGAATGTGAAATCGGACACCGCCATGCGGGAGTCCATCAGCCAGATCGGTGCGCCGCGTCAGCAGAAAAATGACTGATCCCGCCCCGGTCACTGTTCAGAAAGGAAGTGAACACCGTTGAGGATCTTTGTCTTTCTGATCATCTTTCTGGTCGTCCGGTCCATCATCCGGACGGCCCGGAAAGCAAAGCAGCCCGCACGCCCTTCCGTTCCTCCGGTCCGTACACCGCAGGCTGAAGCGCAGCCGTCCGAAGAAGGCACCAGCCTGAATCCCGACTATGCCCGCAAGGCGACCGCCGTCCATTTCGGCGATCCGGCGCATCACCATCACAGGGAAAAAGTCGTCGTGCAGGCCGAAGGTTATGCCGGGGAAGGCGATCCCGAACGCTACGGGGAGCGCGAGATCTGCTGCGACACCGATCATGCCGCCCCTCAGCCCGCTTCTTTCAGTCTGTCCCTTCCGGAAAAAGACACGCTGATCAACGCTGTCGTCTGGTCTGAGATTCTCGGCAAACCGAAAGCATACCGTTCCATGAACGGAGGTCCCCGCTTATGAGCATCAGAGTCATGATCGCAGACGACGATCCAGGCATGCGGATCCTGCTGAAAAAGGCCGTCGAATCCCACGCAGCCTTTCAGGTCTGTTATGAAGCGGACAACGGACAGGAAGTGCTGAACTATATGGAACAGATCGGCCCGGATCTCATTTTCCTCGATGTGGAGATGCCCATCATGGACGGAATCGAGACCGCGCGGCGGATCCAGGACATCGCACCGGATATCGCGCTCGTCTTCGTCACGGCGCATGAAGGCTACCGCACGGAGGCCTTTGAGGTGTACGCCATGGACTATCTGGTCAAGCCGTTTTCCATCGACCGGCTGAACATGACGCTGGACCGTCTGGAGAACTGGCTGCGCATGCGAAGCGCGGCGGACGCAGTGCCGCAGACGCCTGCCGTTGCGACTGCCCAGCCCAAACGCGACCGGCTCCTCATCAAGAGCCGGGACGAAAGCGTCGTCGTTCCGTTCAGCGATATCGCCATGGTCAAGCGCGAAAACCGGCAGAGCATGATCTGTCTGAATGACGGGACGTCCATCGCCACGCACGAGACGCTCTCGGAGCTTGAAGCAAGGCTTTCACCCGAAATCTTCCTGCGCTGTCACAAATCCTATATCATCAATCTGAATTACGTGAGCCGGATCTATCCGTACGGCAGATGGACCTATATCACGAGACTGCGGGGCACCAAATTCGACGCCCTGATCACCCGCGAGAAATACGAGGAGATCGAATCCCTTCTCCTCTCCTGATTCTCCTCAAAAAACATATGCCGGAGGAACTTTTGCTTCGCTCCGGCTTTTTGTTTCCCGGAGTTTATCGTAACACGATAAATTTTTATTGTGTTTTCGTTTTTGTGGTGTTATACTCTTCTCAACAGACCGAATCACACAAACATTTTTCGAATCTGCCGGTCTGCGGAGGTCATATATGGAACAAAAAGCATCCCGCTTCTCCCTGAAACAGTTTCTTTCCTTCAGGAGCATCCCGGAAGCGCTGAAATATTTCTTTCCTTCCTATATCTGTTTTCTCTCGGCAGGCGTCTTCGCGATCATGTTCATTCATAATGCAGACGTCCTTTCCGATGCCGCGGGCTATATCCTCTGCGGGATCGCGCTGGCGCTGATCGGCTGCATGGCTTCAAACATCCCCGCCGCAAGGGGGCTTGTTTCGCAAAAAACGAATCTGTTTCTCTCTTCGGCCTCCGGTCTTGCCGGCGCACTGTACGCTTTCATCCTGTTCCTCCTTCAGAAGAGAACACCATGGATGTCGTCGTCCCTGATCCTCTGCACCGGCGTGGTGATCGCTGCGGGGGTTCTGTTTGAGGTGTTCATCGTCTCCCTTCTGCAGAAAGGCTCCTCGATGCGTCACCTTTTCTCCGTTCTGCTTCATGCCATACTTCTTGAACTGATCATGAATATCCTCTCCGGCGGGCTGGTCATCCTTTATATGGCTGTACAGATGCTGCTCTTCCCGGATTCCTACATGGAGGGCTTCGCGGACGGCCCGATCCTGCTGTTCACCGCCGTATACCCTCTTCTGCTCTTCCCGGTCCTTGCCAGGCGCGAAGAACAGGATTTCCCGAAATTTCTCTACTACTTCTTTTCCTGCGGCGTGATGCCGCTGCTGGCTGCTTTTACCGGCGTCTTTTACATCTATCTTCTTCGCATCCTCGTCCTGGGAGAATGGCCGTCCAATGAGGTCGCGCCGCTCGTGCTGTTCGGCAGCGCCGTCGGGATCATCCTCACCGTATTCTTTCTCCATCAGCGGGAGAAAAAGGCCGCGCGCCTGTTCCTGCGGATCTTCCCCGCGGCATGGCTTCTGCCTCTGGGCATGTTCTTCACTTCGGTCCTGATCCGCGTCCGCGCGTACGGATGCACACCGGAGCGGATGCTCCTTATCCTTTTCGGTTTCTGGATGCTCTTTCTCCTTGCAGCGTCTTTTTTCTCAAAGAAACTCAGCGGAAGCACCGTGATCCTCTCTTTTCTTCTGACCTTTGTCCTTGCCGTCATGCCTCCCGTCAGCTTCCCGTTCCGCATTTCCCGCCAGGATCAGGCAATGCGTCTCAACCGCGCGCTTCAGGACGCGCAGATGGGAACATGGCATGACGTCCTTCCCCGTGAGGATACAGGCGGAGAAATCGCGCAGAGGATCCTGTCTAGCGCAGACTATCTCACCGAGAACACCGGCGCCAGGATCGTCTCTCATGACGGAACAATTTATGACGGACAGAACGCGGAGCAGGTCTTCGGATTCACGCACGCCGTCAGCGAACAGAATCCCTACGAAAATCCCTCCTTCCACACGGTGTATTCCGTCATTTACAACGAGGACGGATCCTTCATCGATACTGCCGGCTCCCGGTATTACATCGGCGATCTGGCTTTCTGGCCCGGCACCGATTTTTCATGCCAGGGCGGCAAACTCAAGGTCACCGGAGCCGGTCTCCTTAAGATCGATCTGGACGGGTCCCTTTACACGTTTGACCTGAACCCCGTCATGCAGGAAGCGGCGCAGCGGTACGAAGCCGGAGACCCCGTGTGGTATATCGCGGACGTTTCCCGGGACGGACAGACGCTCAGGCTCCTTATCCGGTATCTCGAATACGAAGACACCGAAAACGGTTCTGATCTGTCGTATATGTCGTTCGACCTGCTTGTCATGGAGTAATGTCATTGAAAAAAACATCTCCTTTTTCTACAATGAAAACAGAAGAATCCGGCAGGAAAGGATGAAGCATCCCGAAACGGGAAGCATCAATGGTGAAACCTATGGAACTGAACCAAATCGCGTCCATGATCGATCAGACGCTTCTGAAACCCGGCGCAACGCCCGAACAGATCCGCAAATTCTGCAAAGAGGCAAAACTGTATCCCTTTGCCGCAGTCTGCATCAATCCTCTTTATGTCTCCCTCGCGGCCGGGATCCTCGAGGGGACCGGTACGAAGGTCGCCTCCGTAGCGGGCTTCCCGCTCGGCGCCACACCGTCCGGAATCAAAGCGGCGGAATCCGTTCAGGCGATCCGCGACGGCGCGATGGAAGTCGATATGGTCCTTCCGGTCGGTCTTCTGATCGCCGGAGATCTCAATGCCGTTATCGATGATATCCGTTGTGTCGACGAAGCCTGCAAGGAAGAGAATCCGGATGTGATCACCAAGGTGATCTTTGAGAACTGCCTGCTCACACCGGATCAGATCCGCGCCGCATGCGATGCCGCCATGCAGACGGGCGTCGATTATATCAAGACATCCACCGGCTTCTCCACGGGCGGCGCCAGGGTCGAAGACGTGCGGCTCATGAAAGCCTGCGTCGGGGACAGCAAAAAGGTCAAGGCGGCAGGCGGGATCCGTGACCTTGCCACCCTTCTTGCCATGAAGGAGGCCGGCGCCTCACGCATCGGGACCAGCGCAGGTCTTGCGATCATCAAAGAAGCCGCCGCACTGTAACACAGAAGAAAAACTGTTCAGAAAAGACATTGACAACCCGGCCTGTTTGCAGTATCATAATCCGTGCAGTCAGATGAGTCCGTAGCTCAGCTGGATAGAGCGTTTGGCTACGAACCAAAAGGTCGGGGGTTCGAATCCCTTCGGGCTCACGTAAAAAGACCCGCTGAAAACAGCGGGTCTTTTGTTTTATCCGAAACGTTCATTTTTGTTCTCTTAGGAACGCCTCCACTTCCGAAACAGCCGGCATCACGCGCAACGCGCCTTTTTTCGTCGTCACGATGGATGCTGCAGCATTCGCGAATGTCAGCATCTTTCTCAGGTCCTCTTCACTCATATCCAGTCCCTTTTCCAGCACTGTCGAAATCACGCACGCACCGAACGTATCGCCTGCACCGGTCGTCTCGATCGTCTTCTCCTGCAGGAACGCGGGCACTTCCACCCTGAGGTCTCCAAGATACGCGCGGCTGCCCTGCGGTCCGAGCGAGACACAGATCAGTTTCAGGTTCGGATAATGCGCTCTGAGCCACGCGACTCCTTCGTCATAATCCTCTTTCCCGGTAAACCAGGTGATCTCATTGTCCGAGATCTTCAGGACATCCGTGTGCTCGAGCCCGAACCCGATCTGTTCCGCCGCAGCGTCAAGAGACGGCCAGAGCGGTTCTCTGAGATTCGGATCGAAAGAACGGATCAGGCCTTCCTCTTCAGCCACAGCCAGCGCTTTCTTCGTCGCGCTGCGCACCGGTTCATCCGTCAGAGAAAGAGAGCCGAAATGGAATACACGCGATGCCCGGATCAGTTCTTCATCCACGTCCTCCGGTGTCAGGCAGATGTCCGCTCCGGGGTTGCGGTAAAACGCAAAATCCCTGTCTCCGTTCGCCAGTTTCATGACGATCGCAAGCGTCGTGTGGACGGTCTTGTCGAATTTGAGGCCTTCCGCGTCGATCCCCTGCTCCCTGATCGCTGCAGAAAGCTGTTTTCCGAACGCGTCATCTCCGACCTTCCCGATAAACGCGGCTTTTCTGCCCAGTCTCGTCAGCATGGACAGTACGTTGCACGGCGCGCCGCCCGGATTGGCTTCCAGCACGGGATTGCCCTGCTGCGACATTCCGTTTTCGGTGAAATCGATCAGCAGTTCTCCCAGTGCGATTACGTCAAACCGTTTCTGTGTCTGACTCATGTTCTTCTCCTCACATTTCGTTTGTTTTTCTATTACAGGAAGAGGCTCTTCTCGCCGCCCTGCCAGTACGGATCGATCTGTGCCATGGCCAGCATATCTTCGTCTGTGATCTCAAAGTTCTGAATGCCCAGATTGTCAAGCATATGCCGTTCACTGCTCGCCTTGCTGATCACGACATCGCCGTACTGCATTGCAAAACGCAGGCAAAGCTGCTGCGGCGTCACATGATACTTCTCCGCAAAGGACCGGACCGTGACCCATTCGGGAAGAGGATCCTTACCGCTCATCGGCGCACCGCCCAGCGGGCTCCATGCTTCTACGACGATATTATGATCCTTACACCATTTGACTGTTGACGCCACAACGTGGCAGATGTGCAGCTGTACCTGGTTTACCATCGGCTTGATCTCACAGCGGTCATAGAACCGGTCAAGATCCATATAACTGAAATTGGAAACGCCGATCGCGCGGACCTTGCCTTCCTGATACGCCTCGGACATCGCTTTCCAGGCGGCCAGATTTCCATCCGTCCAGTCGGGGCTGTCCTGCTCCTCCCACGGCCATGGCGCGTGGATCAGATAAAGATCCATGTAATCCATACCGAGCCTGTCCAGGCTCTGCTGCAGGGACGCCTTTGTGATCTCATACGCCTTGAACTCGCCGGGCAGTTTGGATGTGATGAAAAACTCTTCTCTCGGCACACCGCTGTCTTTTACTGCTTTCCCGAGATAACCTTCCGTGTCGTAGCTCTCGGCGGTATCAAAGTGCCTGTAGCCCAGTTCGATCGCTTCGCGGAACACCCGGTACCCCTCTTCGCCGCGCAGACGGAATGTGCCGAATCCGATCTCGGGAATCTCGACTCCGTTGTACAGTTTACACGTTTTCATATACACGAATCCTCCTGAAATACTGTTGGTTTCATTATAGCATTCCGTGAAGGCACCGTCTTCTTTTTGCTGGAAATCGATGCGCAAAAGGGCTGCCTGACGGCAGCCCTTTTGCTCTTACAGATAATCGCCGCGTACCCTTTTGACGTACGCCAGGCAGCGGTCGAATTCCTCTTTGGTCTTCCAGTGTTCAAACAGGACCGGCATTTCCGGGTCCAGCGCCTGGATCCTGTCCATATAGTGCTCCAGATTCAGGATACCATCTCCGCACGGCACTTCGTATACGCAGAACGAATACCGTTCGCGGTCAAGCGTGCAGTCCTTCATGTGACAGCTGCGGATACGGTCTCCCAGAAGATCGAAAGACCGGTCCACGATTCCCTCGTAATCGATGAATGTCGCGGGACTGTACAGGAAATTGGAAGCGTCCATATGCACGGCGAACCGTTCCCTGTCCACATCCTTCACGAACTGCAGGTACTGCTCCGGAGAATCCGGCAGCATCCACTGCATCGGCTCCAGCGTGTAATAGGTCTCTTTCGGCCTGACGGTGTCCAGCAGATCCTGCACGATCCGGATGTTCTTTTCATACGTCTTTTGCGAGAAGTTTTCTGGATACAGAAGGTTCCATACCGGGCCGGCGGCTCCGGAGATATTGACGCAGCATCTGGCGTGTACATAGTCTGCAAACCCGAGCGCGTCCTTCTGATCCTGAACGGCCTGCGCTGCTTTCGCGGGATCCGAATCATGCACGGAGTTCCACACGCCGACTTCCGCGATCAGAATGTCATACTCCTTCGCTGCCAAGAGATACTCATCCACAAGCTTCAGATCCGTGTGATAGGACACGGGAAACCGGCTCGCGCGGTAACCCTGCGCCGCAAGCTGTTTCGCCCAGTCTTCCGGATCCCTGTGCGGGAATGTCGTATTGACACCCAGTCTCATGCGTCTTCCCTCTTTCCGATGGTTCGCGTCGCAACAAGATTTGCCTCTGTTCCCATAAAGTGTTCGACCAGAATCTGACCTGTTCTGACAGGCGCCTCGATCTTCATTCCGTCAAGCGCCTTCGCAGCATCCTCCACGATCGGTTTCGGGATCGGCCGATCCGTTTTGACGGGGCATCTGCGGATCACTGCATTTTCCACGATGACCGTGCTCGTCAGTGTGCGCGTGGGATTCGTCAGTTCATCTTTTGCGTATTCCGCACCGCGGGGGCAGGAGTTTCCTGTCGTTTCAAGGGTCGTCTCGTCGATCTGGACTCTGCATCCTCTCGGACATCTGATGCAAACAAACTGTTTCATGCTCAAGCCTCCTTCGCGCTGATGGTGATCTCGTCGCCCGCCTTGTCCAGAAGGACTTTCGGAAGCGCGATCCTCTCCATCTCACCCGGCGCCATATGAGTGCGTTTGAATTTCGCCAGCAGCGTCTCGCCGCTTCTGACCTCGATCACGCTTTCTTCAAAGATCCTGCGGACCCTGAAGAAGATCTGTACCTGCTGCGCGTCTTTCGCGATCTTCTGCGGCACGGTGTAGCCCACGTTGTCCGCCGTCTTCACCAGGCGATAACCCTCGTTTGCTGCGCCGTTTTTGACAAATGCTGCGGCCGCGGCCCCTGCCCGCGCAGCCTCGTCGGACACGTAGTCCACCAGATCGTGTACGTGCAGCACGTTCCCGCACGCAAAGATGCCCGGCACCTGCGTCTGCAGAGATTCGTCCACCATGGGTCCGTTCGTGCGCGGATCGATCGGGATCCCCGCCTGTCTGGACAGTTCGTTTTCCGGGATCAGTCCTACGGAAAGCAGCACCGTATCGCAGTCGAATTCGATCTCCGTACCGGGGATCGGTCTGCGGTTCTCGTCGACCTTGGAGACTGTCACGCCCTCGACCCGCCGTTTGCCGCGGATATCCGTAATGGTATGGGAAAGGTAAAGCGGAATGCCGAAGTCCTCCAGACACTGGACGATGTTACGCATCAGTCCGCCGCTGTACGGCATGACCTCCACGCACGCAAGCACTTTCGCGCCTTCCAGCGTCATGCGCCGCGCCATGATCAGCCCGATATCGCCCGAGCCGAGGATCACGACACGTTTTCCGACCATGTATCCTTCAATATTCACAAAACGCTGCGCCGCGCCTGCCGTCAGGATCCCTGCGGGACGCGTGCCCGGGATCGAGATCGCGCCTCTCGTGCGCTCGCGGCATCCCATGGCAAGGATCACCGCACCGGCCTTCAGTGTCAGATATCCGTATTTGGGGCTGACCGCGCAGACGGTTCTGTCTTTCGTGATCTCCAGCACCATGGTATCTGTCATGACGTCGATCCCGGTGCCGTCAAGCTCACGGATAAAGCGCTCCGCGTATTCCGGGCCGGTCAGCTCCTCTTTGAAATGATGCAGGCCGAATCCGTTGTGTATGCACTGATTCAGGATGCCGCCAAGGACCTGGTCGCGCTCCAGGATCAGAATGTCGTTCAATCCGTTTTCCTTTGCCGAGATCGCTGCGGCAAGGCCTGCCGGGCCGCCGCCGATCACGATCAGTTCATAATATTCTTTCATGCGCGCTCCCCTCCCTGTTTGGTCTCACCCGTGAGGATATAGCTGCCTGTGCCGTCCTGCACGATCTTTGACGGATCCGTATGCAGCTCTCTTGCAAGGATGTCCACGATACGGGGACCACAGAAGCCGCCCTGGCACCTTCCCATTCCGGTGATGCACCGCCTTTTGATCCCGTCTACCGAGACCGGCGGAATCGGGGAATGGATCGCATCCAGGATCTCCCCTTCCGTCACGGTGTTGCAGCGGCAGATGACTCTTCCGTATGCCGGGTTTTTCTCGATCAGCGCCTTCTGTTCTTCCGCGTCCAGTTCCGCAAAATGCACCACATGCCGTTCATTTATGAAGTCTTCCTTTTCAGGCGCGTCAAGTCCCGCTTTGCGCAGAAGCTCAACGGCATATTTCGCGATCGCGGGGGCTGCTGTAAGACCGGGGGATTTGATCCCCGCAAGATCCACGAATCCGTCCTCCTCAAGAAGGATGAAATCATCGACTCGGCTGTTCGCGCGCACACCCGCGAAATTGCGGATGCACTGGCGCAGATCCACACTGGGGATCGCACGCTTCGCACGCTCTCTGACCTTTGCCAGGACCTCCGCCGTCGTCGCGGTATCCTCCCTGTCCGGGATCTCCTCAGCGCTCGGACCGACGATCAGGTTCCCGTGTACGGTCGGCGACACAAGCACGCCCTTTCCTTCCGGACCCGGACACTGGAACACGACGGTGTTGCATCTTGTGCCCTCGCTGCGGTCAAGCAGATCATACTCCCCGCGTACCGGAACGATCTCAAACGCGGGAGGCAGAAGCATCTCATGCACCTTGTCCGCAAAGACGCCCGCCGCGTTGACCACATATTTCGCCTGCACGTCTCCCGCCGTCGTGGTGACGCAGTATCCGTCCTGCGTGCGGGCGATCGCGGTCACTTCCGCGTTACGCATGAGCTGCGCTCCGTTTCGTACAGCCGTTTCCGCCAGCGCGATGGTGTATTCCCACGGATTGATGATGCCCGCAGTCGGCGCATACAGCGCGCAGCGCACATTCTCCGCGATGTTCGGCTCGATCTTTTTCGTTTCTTCCGGTCCGATGATGCGGATCCCGGGAACGCCGTTGCGGATGCCGCGCTCGTAAAGGTCCCTTACGACGCCCTCATCATAATCGTCAAACGCCGCAACCAGCGATCCGATCCTTTTGAACGGAACATCCAGCGCTTTGCAGAGATCCTCCGCCATGGCGTTTCCTTCCACGTTCAGTCTGGCCATCAGCGTTCCGCTCGGCGCGTCGTATCCTGCGTGGATGATCGCGCTGTTCGCACGCGATGTGCCCATCGCGACATCATTCTCCTTCTCCAGTATCATCACGCTGACCTGAAGCTTGGACAGTTCATATGCCGCGGCCGCTCCGGTCACACCGCAGCCTATGATTACAACATCATACAATTCCTTGCCCTCCTCAAAACGCACACACGCAAAGGCCGCGCCCTTTTCATGGCCGGTCCTCTGCCGTTTTCTTTGTATCAAATATACCACTTGCACCGTTTCTCCGCAATTCCCCGCCGCGTGTTCCCCACATTGCTTCCCGCCGGCCGAGACAGTATAATATGTAGCGTAAGGGAGGAGTTCTTATGGCTGCATTTGACTGTGATCTCGTCGGAAAGATCGGCTCCATGGCGCTGATCCGTCGGCGCGACAAGGACATCGACTACAATATTTTCGCACGACTGGGTGCGGACCTGAAGCCCGGCATGATCTGGGTCAGTTCCGGTGCGACGGAGATCGGCCGTCTGGACTATCTCAAACGAAACGGTTCTCTCCTTCAGGAAGACGAAATGGCCAAAACCGACTACGCGGCACAGGGTCAGTCGATCCTCATGGAGTGGTACCGCCGATTCATCTCGCCGCAGTACTCGGTGCGTCAGGTCCTGGTAGAACACCAGCATTTCAACGACGCCATGAAACGCGAACACATCCGCACGCTGCTTCTGCGCGCGCAGCAGCAGAACGCGATCCCGATCATCAACTACAACGATCCCGTAAGCGATGACGAGAACCGCCATATGGAACTCATGCAGATGCGCTGGCAGCGCGGTGAGGAGGCGCACATCGTCGAGTGCATCGACAACGACGAGACCGCCGCCGTGATCGCGACCATGATGAAAGCGCGGATCCTTCTTATCATGACAAGCGTGGAGGGCATCTATGAGGATCCGGAGGATCCTTCCACTCTCGTAAGGGAGATCGGAGGTAAAGACACGGATGAAGTCCTCGCGAATGTCCGCGAGATGCAGCGGCACTGCGTCGGCGCGAGCCGTCCCGGCGCAAACGGCGCGAAAGCGAAACTGGAATTCATCGCGGATACTGTCCAAAACGGCACGACTGTGATCATCGGGCACGCAAGGCATCACATCCGCGAACTCGTGGAAGGCACGGTCCCCCGGACCATTATCGCCGCAAGATAAACGGTATCCGAATGACAGGAGGCACAAGGATATGGACAAAGAGCAGGAAAAGCTTCAGTTTGAAATGATCGGAAATTTCGGTGAGAAGATCCTCTGCGAAGTTCTTTTCACCTTCGAGAGCAAGGAGTGGGATGCGCATTATATCGTATACGCGCAGTCGGACCATCCGGAGCGCATCTCCGCGTCCCGGTACATTCCCTCTCAGGTAGCCAACGGCACGCTCTCCAGCCTTCTTCCCATCGAGACCGATGAGGAATGGGATTTCGTGGAGCGCGTGATCAACGAAGCATTCGGTCAGAACGGCAACTGACGCAAGCGCATGAAAAAAGAAGACGCACGTTCTTTCGTGCGCCTTCTTTTTTCCTCATCAGAGCGCGCGGGAGGAATGGCAGACAAAGTAGAGGATCTGCCTGTCCTGCGCGAGTTTCTCCAGAAGCTGCAGCGCGTGGCGCAGATTCTGATCATCCAGATTGGTAAAGGGATCGTCCAGCACAAGGAACGGTCTTTCGTGTTCGAACAGCGCGTCGCAGAGCGCAAACCGCGTGCAGATATCAAAGATGTCTCTCTGGCCGCGCGAAAAATGCGCGTATTCGCGGCTCTCTACGTGGATCATCGCCGTCACGCTGAAATCCGAATCGATACTGAGACTGTCACCCAGTTCGTCTGCGATCAGAGAGGCGTATTTCTTCAGCCCTGTCTGCATCAACTCCCTGTGTTTTGACCGCAGAACGGCGTATGCACTTTTCAGAAAGCTCTCCGTTTTCCGCATCACGTCCAGGTTCGCTTTCATCTGCGCAAGCTTCTCTTCCCGGATCACCCTGTCAAACTGCAGAAGCTGCAGTCTGTCCGACTGATCGCGGATCTCGTCCGCCTCCTGCCGGTTTCGCTCCTGCTGTCCGATCAGGATCACAATGTCCTTCCGCAGCTCCGACTCCTTGCGCTGAAGTGCGGCAACATCGACCCCCGTCGGACGCGGCTGCGTCAGAAGCGTCTGGATCTGCTGCTGTTCCTCGTAATCTCTCAGTTCTTCCTCCGCCGTCTGCAGCTGGCGTCTGGCATCCGCAAGGCGCTGGACCCGGTTGCGCAGCTGGGACAGCACGTATTCCGGCGTTCCGTCCAGATCCGGTGCGAACTGCTGCCGGAAAGCGCGGAACTGCTCATCCAGTCTGTCCGCGCGTTCAGAAGATTCAGCCATACGCGTCCTCGTCGCGTCGCGTGCGGTCCGCAGCGCCCGGAACTGCGCCACCGCGTTGGACACGCGAATGACCGCTTCTGCATAGCTGCCGCGCACAGGCTCCCTGACGTCGTCAAGCGCTGCCTGCATCTCGTCTCGCTCCGCGTGCGTCACGATCGTCTGCTCTTCCAGCGTCGCGATGTCTTCCGTGATCTTTTCATATGTTTCGCGCTTGTCGTTCAGGTCATCAAGACGTTTCTGGATGCTGCCCTCCGTCCGCCCGTACAAAGCAAGGAAATCTTCAACCTGCTGTCTTTTCTCTTCTGCTTCCTGCTCCATCACCGCGTAATCCTGCACCTGCCGGTTCTCGCGGAAATGCAGCACGATGAAGACGGCGAGCATCTCCGCCAGTCCCGCGCCGACCAGCGCGATCCCCGGGATCTCATGACCGATAAAGAACAGAATGGCGCCTGCGCCGATCAGAAGGATCGCCAGCACCAGCCCCATCAGCTGCACGCTGCGTCTGCTCTGCTGATCACGCTGGATCCTGTCCGCAAGAATATCCTTTCCGTCCAGGGATTCATAGTACAGATCTTCCATCGCATTGCATTCGCTCTTCGCCGGAACACCGTTTTCAAAGCCCTCGGCGGAAAAAGAGCGCAGATCCCGGAGCGTCACGCGGTTCCTTTCGATCCGTTCATTCTCCGAGTCGATCTTGGACGCTTTCTGCATCCAGTCCCGCAGCATTTCCGTATCCGGTTCCGTCCGGGCAAAACGCTCCGATAGAGCGGACAGCCGCGCCACATCCTCCAGCGGCATTGCGTTGCCTGCCTGCGCACGCATCTCACGCGTCTCCGCGAGAAGTCTTTCCGCAAACGCGAGATCCTCTTCCGACGGGATCCCTCTTTCGAAATGTCCTTCCGCTTCCTCCGCGATCTGCGCATACTGCTCCCGTCTGTTGCGCAGCATCTGCCAGTATTCGATACGTGCCATGCGTTCCTTCGCCGCCGCTTCAGCCGCAATCTGGCTGCGCGTCTGTTCCAGTTCCCTGTTGTCGTCCGCCAGCTCCGTTTCGATCCTTTTTCGGTCTTCGTACACTTTCGGCTGATCCCGCATGGCATCTTCGCATTTGTCGATCTCAAACCGGATCGCGTCAATCTCTTTCTGCAGATCCGGGATCAGTCCGTGTCCCTGCCTGTTTTCATACAGTTTCGTCTGCCCCTGAAGGATCTCGCTCGCTTTTTCGTACAGCCGCACATCCTCCACTTCGCCGCCGCCGATCTTCGCTGTGATATCCGAACTGTAGGAAAAGGAAAGGTCGCGCTGCGGCTGCCAGATGCTTCTCTCAAACACACCCGCATCAACGCCGAACAGTTCCTTTCCGATCTCCTCGGTAAAATCGTGGCTCAGAAGACCTGTGTCCAGATCGTACAGCGCAAACCGGTCCTCGCTTTTCTTCAACCCGAAGAAACGCTCGATGCGGTAGCGTTTCTGATCCGTGGAAAAGGCAAGCCATCCGCCGTAGTTTCCGCCCTGCCACGGCTGATATTTCTTCCGTTCGTTTTCGTCCAGATTCCGCTTCATCGTCGCGGGAAGTCCGTAGAACATGCTCTTGATGAACGCCGCCAGCGTGCTTTTCCCCGTTCCGTTCTCTTTCAGGATGAGGTTCAGACCGCTGCGGAACGAAACCCCGGTCTCATGGATCGTTCCGAAGTTCTCAACGTAACACTCGATCAGTCTCACAGGGCTCCCTCCCCTCCGGCAAGGATGTCCATTCCGCACATGATGATCTTCTGTTTTTCCGTCTCCGGCAGATCACTCTTCATGACCTCCCGGATAAATGTTCCTCTCAGGGAGAAATCCTGCGCGTAATCCGCCGGATCCATTCTCAGGTGGGTATCGTCATAGAGCCTCGCAGCGTAAAAACGCCCCTTCAGCATCTGTTCCAGATAGGTCAGGTTCATGCCCGTGCCCAAATCGACCGCGCCGTCCAGATGCACCGCGACCATGTCGTCCTTCGGGATCCTTGCCACATTGTTCAGTACGGCGTGCTCGATCTGCGCCATGTTTTCGCACTGGGAAAGATCCGCGTGCACCTCATGCATCGTGCGCTTGGCAAACGGGATGAACTCGTATTCGATCTTCCCGCCGCGCGTTTCCAGCAGCACGAAGCCCTTCGTCCCGCATTCGTCGAAGCCGCGTCCCTCCAGGCATCCGCTGTAACAGTAGATCCCGCGGTCATCCAGCTGGTCCGTCTGATAGGTGTGCAGGTGCCCCAGCGCCAGATAATCGATGTACTGTCCGCGCAGCGCCCGCAGCGGGATCCTGTCCTTTTCCGCCTGCACAGACTGCACGATCTGTCCGTGCAGGACCGCAATATTCGTCCTGTCCCTGTCGAATTTCAGGCGGTACGGATAACTGTTGTCGTTCTCGGAGGGATCACACATGGCGACCGTCACATCGTCAAGCGAATAGTAGATCCAGTCTCCTCCCCGCGGAGCGACGACCACGTTCGCGGGAACGTCCGAAACAGGCGCCTCGTCATGATTTCCGCGCAGGTAAAAAAAGGTGATCCCCTCGGCCATTTCCATCAGCCTGAACGCGTGGTCCACCGTCCTCGGCGGAACATCCTTTGCGTCGAACAGATCACCCGCGATGATCACAGCCTGCACCTTCTCTCTTTCTGCGAACCGGATCATCTCACTGAACGTCAGCATCAGCTCATTGCGCCGTTCCTTCGCGCGCGCCTGCGTAAGGCTCGCCTCCAGGACAGACCCCAGATGAACATCTGCGCAATGTAAGATCTTCATAGAAAATCTCGCCCCCGGATCAGGGCATACGACCTCCTTTTTTTCTATTCGTCTTCGTAAACCGTTGGTGTCATTTTATACTACAAGCCAGTTGCCTTGCAACAAACAGGGCGTCACGTTATAATTTTCACAGCAATATTTCCGATAAGAAGGGCCTTTTGATGCGCATCCAGATCACTCCGCTTTTTTCCGGTTCGACCGGCAACTGCATACTGGTACAGGCAGGCGGAACGAATGTGCTCGTCGACGCCGGCATCACGGCAAAGGCACTCACGGGGGCTCTGGCACAGACAGGACTGCGCATGGATGACATCGCCGCCGTCCTGATCACACATGAGCACGCCGATCATATCAAGGGGCTTCCCGTACTGGTCAAAAAATACAGCACGCCCGTCTACGCCACCGAAGGGACCTGGCGCATCATGCACGGCAAATTCCGGGAGATCCCGAAATTCCGGCCTGTCTTCGTACCCGACGGCGCCTTTTATATCGGGGATCTGGCTGTGGACTCCTTCCCTCTGTCGCACGACGCAGCGCAGCCTGTCGGATACGCATTCTTCCATATGGGAGAAAAAGCAAGCATCGCAACGGATACAGGCTATGTTTCCAAGGGAATGATCCGCGCTCTGGAAGGCTCGGCCACCATCCTCCTGGAGTCCAATCACGATCCCGTTATGCTGCAGACAGGGCCCTACCCCGGTATTCTGAAGCGCCGCGTCGCCTCCAGGAAAGGGCATCTTTCCAATGAGGACTGCGCCCGCGTCGTCGCGCATCTTGCGCAATGCGGCACGAAGCAGGTGATCCTCGGGCATCTTTCCATGAAAAACAACACGCCTGAACTGGCTTATGAATCCACTTTCCGGGCACTGCAGGAGATCAATATCGATCCGGAGAACGGGCTTTCTCTCTCCGTTGCGCCGCCCGCGCTGTTCACTGACTGAAAGGAGCATCTCATGCAGAACTCTGTGCCGCTTTCCGGCAGTCCCGAAACGCCGGCTCTTCCCGCTTTTCTGCAGAAACGCGTGCCGAAGGCGCTGTGCTTTTTCCTTATGCTTTTTCTGGCCGTTTCGTTTGCGGTCGTCGACCTGACGCTCACGGAAACACCGCTGTGGGTCTCCTCCGTTCTGGAGGTCGGCCTTCTTCTGCTTCCGTGCGCAGCCGTCCTTCTTTTTTCGCGCTCCCGTCTTCCGCTGGCTCCGATCAGCGCAAAACGGCTTCTTTTCGTCACGGGCATGGGTGTGACCGGCTATGGGTTCACGCTGACGCTCAATTCCTCATGGGCGCTTCTGTGGACCTTCATTCTGGGCACGGATACCACCGAAGCCGCGCAGCACACCGCCGAACAGATGCAGTCTGCACCTCTGTGGTTCCTGATCCTTGTGATCGCCGTCACGCCGGCAATCTGTGAAGAACTCTTTTTCCGCGGACTTCTTCTGAAGTCTTATGCTGCCGCGCCGGCGGCCGCGCTTTGCATGTCGTCCGCGCTGTTTTCGCTTCTGCACTACGATGTCCTTCGCCTGTTTCCCACGTTCTATCTGGGCATGTTCTTCGGCTGGGTCGTGATGCGCACAGGAAACCTGACAGCCGGGATGATCCTGCATTTTCTGAACAACACGTTTTCCGTCGTCGCGATGAAGTTTTCCTATACCTTCCTTGAACGGTTCGGAGGCGAGATCGATTACGACTTGCTCCAGCAGATCCTGGAAGGCAATCCGAAACTTACGATGCAGCTGCTTTCCGCAGAACTGATCCTCCTCGCGCTGATCCTGCTGGCAGTGCCGCTGTTCATCCTGCTGCTCATCCATTTCATCCGCGATACCCGGGAGGATGCCCAACGGATCCACCTTGCGGCGCTGAACGTCATTGAAAAACCGAAGAAGCTCTACAGCATTCTGTTCATCATCCTCGCCGCCGTGATGCTCTGCATGGCATTCGTCATCCAGAACACGATGTGACCGATATGAAGATCCTTCTTATATGCATCGGGAAACCCGACAGGAAGCTCTATGCCCCCGCCTGCGAGGAGTATGAAAAGCGACTGGGGCGTTTCTGCGATCTCGAAGTGCGGCAACTGGCGGAAGGTCCCGTCCCCAGAAGCGATGCCGAGATTCCGAAATGCCTTGCCGCGGAAGCGGAAAAGATCCTCGCGCTCATACGCGGCACGGATATCGTGATCCCGCTGTGCATCGGGGGAAAAGCTCTGTCCAGCGAAGAATTCGCTCAGGATCTGGGCGAACTGAGAGACCGCGGCGCACAGAGGATCGTGTTCGTGATCGGCTCGTCCCACGGACTGGACCCTTCCGTGGTCAGCCGGGGCGACCGGACGCTCTCCATGTCACGCATGACGTTCCCCCATCAGCTGGCGCGCGTCATGTTCCTGGAGCAGCTGTACCGCTCCTTTACGATCCTGAATCACCAGACCTATCATAAATGACCGGAAGGGAGGACGGGCTCCCAGAGCCCTGACGTCATATGGAAAAAGACCCGTTCATGCTCGCCGCACTCAGTGAGGCGCGCACGGCGCTTGAAGAAAACGAAGTGCCTGTCGGTGCCGTGATCGTAAAAAACGGCGAGATCGTCGGCACCGGACACAACCGGAGAATCCGCAAACAGGATCCGACCGCTCATGCAGAGATCGAAGCCATCCGGGACGCCTGTGCACATCTGAATGACTGGCGCCTCTCCGGCTGCGAGATGTACGTGACGCTGGAACCCTGTGTCATGTGCGCCGGCGCGATCATACAAAGCAGGATCAGCCGCGTCTACTTCGGCGCTTTCGACCGGGATTTCGGCTGTGCGGGCAGCAAAGTCAACCTGCCGCAGGACCGGCGCATCGGCGGCAGCTGCGTCGCTCTGGGCGGGCTCCTTCAGGAAGAATGTTCCGCGCTTCTGTCTTCCTATTTCCGACAGCTTAGATAGCATTTGCGACTTTTTCAGACGGTGCGCCGCTCTGATAAGATATTTTTGATGTATACTGAAAACAAGAAAAACGGGAGGTTCTACTATGTACAGCAATTTTGAATACTATGCGCCTACCAAAGTCGTGTTCGGCAAAGGCACCGAAGCACAGACCGGAAAACTGATCCGTCAGTTCGGCGGGACCCGCGTCCTGCTCCATTACGGCAGCCAGTCCGCTGTAAAGAGCGGTCTTCTGGGCAGGATCAAGGAAGCCCTGGATGCAGAGGGCATCTATTATGTCGAGCTGGGCGGCGTCGTGCCGAATCCCCATCTGAGCAAGGTGTATGAAGGCATCGAGCTGGGAAGAAAAGAAAACGTCGACTTCCTTCTGGCCGTCGGCGGCGGCAGCACGATCGACTCCGCCAAGGCGATCGCGGCAGGCCTTGCCAATCCCGACGACGATGTATGGGATTATTACATCCGCAAGAAGACCACGGACAAATGCCTTCCCGTCGCCAGCGTCCTGACCATCGCGGCCGCAGGCAGCGAGATGAGCAACGGCTCCGTCATCACCAACGACACCAACTGGCTGAAACGCGATTTCGGCGGCGAGCTCATGCGTCCGAAGTTCGCGATCATGAACCCCGAACTGACCATGACGCTGCCCAAGTATCAGACATTCAGCGGCATCGCGGACATCCTGATGCATACGATGGAGCGCTTCTTCAACCAGGCGGAGAACATGGAACTGACCGACAACATCAGCATCGCGCTGATGCGCACCGTCATGAAATACGCGAAGGTCCTGCTCGATGATCCCAACAACTACAACGCGCGTGCGGAGATCATGTGGGCGGGAAGCCTCTCCCACAACGATCTGACAGGCTGCGGCGCCGAGGGCGGCGACTGGGCGACCCACAACATGGAGCACGAGATGGGCGGCATGTTCGACGTCGCGCACGGCGCGGGCCTTGCCGCGATCTGGGGCAGCTGGGCGCGCTATGTGCATAAAGCCGCACCGCACCGCTTCATCAAATTCGCGACGGAAGTCATCGGTGCAACGCCCGGCTTCGACGACGAGGATACGATCGAAAAGGGCATCCAGGGTATGGAGACCTTCTACCGCCTGACCGGCATGCCGACCAACATGCGCGAGCTGGGCATCGCTCCCACGGACGAGCAGATCGCGTTCATGGCCGCAAGCTGCGAAGAAAAAGCGGGCGGCGCGAACGGCGCTGTGATCCCGCTGAAGAAAGAGGACATGGAGAAGATCTACCGCATGGCTCTGTGATCCGCAACGCACATCAAGAAAGGCTCTGCCGGATTTCCGGCAGAGCCTTTCTTGATCCTCTGATCAGAAGCACGCCTCCAGAATCTGAAGGACGTCTTCCTTATGCAGCACGACGTAGGCGTTTCCGAACGCGTTGTCGATGTTCTGCGCCATTTCCTCGAACTTGTCCTTTTCCGTGATCCCGAGCTCACGCAGCGTCATCGGCAGTCCGATGCTCCTGAAGAATTCTTCCGTGCAGTCGATCGCGCGGTTCGCGATCTCGTAACGGTCAAGAGACGGATCGATCCGCCATACGTTCACGCCGTATTCCGCGAATTTGTCCACAGTGGCGTCGGAAAGGATGTGCCTCATCCAGGCAGGCGTCACGATGGCAAGCCCTGCGCCGTGGCAGACGTCATAATAGGCGGAGAGCTCATGTTCGATGGGATGGCAGCTCCATCCGCAGGATTTGCCCGCGCGCGTCAGACCGTTGATCACCCAGGGGGAGATATACATCAGCGCGGCTCTGGCTGCATAGTTTTCCGGCTCCTTCACGGCGACGGGTCCCTGCTGGATGCATGTCAGAAGACCTGCTTCCGCGAGACGGTCGTGCGCATAGGCGTCGGTCTCCTTGGAGAAGTAGTTCTCAAACGTATGAGACATGATGTCGGCAATACCGGCGGCCGTATAGAAAGCGTTGACGGAATAGGAATAGGTGGGATCCATGACCGTCGCCACCGGCGTCAGTCTGTCGTCCATGATCGCCGTCTTGATGTTGAGCTCCAGGTTGCTGATCACGGCGTTCCGGTTCATCTCGGAACCCGTCGCTGCAAGCGTGATCACTGTAAACACAGGCAAGACCTTGTCCGTCTGCGGCGCATGCTTCATGATGGCGTCCCACGCGTCTCCGTCGTAATGGACGTTCGCCGCGATCGCCTTCGAACAGTCGATGCTGCTTCCGCCGCCGACTGCGAGGATCGCTTCGAGTCCGTTCTCACGGCACAGGCGGATGCCCTCGTAGACGGATTCGATCCTGGGATTGGACCGGACTCCGGAAAGCTCGCACCACTGGATGCCGTTCTCCTCCAGCATCTTGCAGGCGTCGTCATAGGCTCCGTTGCGTTTGATGCTTCCGCCGCCGTAGACCATCAGCACCTTCTTCGCGCATGCGGCGATATCCTTGCCCATCTCAAAGACCTGTCCCTTGCCGAAATACAGTTTCGTCGGCATCTGCAAAGCAAAATTATACATGTTATTTCGTTTCCCCCTTTGAGAAAATCTGTCAACAATGATTATGTTTCATGGCGGCATTTCCGTCAAGCGTTGTCCTTCCCCCTATTTTCTTTCTTTACGCGCGTTTGTGCCGTCTGCGGTGCTTTACAAAAAAAGTGTTCTTTCATATAATATTGAATGCACAAACGCTGTGAAAAGGACGCTGCACCGAAACAAGTCTCTCAGAGATCCGCAGGCGCTGTGATTGCGGAAGACTTCCCCTGCAGGGATCACCTTGAAGCGGCCGGGCTGAGCGCGTGGCGCCAGGTTCGGACGGGCTGTTCCGCCGTTACACGGAAAAAGAGCACGTTTTGATACGTGAAGAATGGGTGGTACCGCGCAAAAGTTCGCTTTTTCGTCCCGTTAACGGGAAGAAAAGGCGTTTTTCTTTTCTGCTTTAGATCATTGAAAGGAGTACTCCGATGTACAAAAAAGTCCCCACCGACATGAAGTTCGTCGACCGCGAGGCGGAAGTCCTCTCCTTCTGGAAGGAAAACGACATCTTCAAGAAGAGCGTCGCGCTTCGCAAAGGCGCCCAGACCTTTACCTTTTACGACGGTCCTCCGACCGCCAACGGAAAACCGCATATCGGCCATGTCCTGACCCGCGCGTTCAAGGACATCATCCCGCGCTACAACACGATGAAGGGATACGATGTGCTGCGCAAAGCCGGCTGGGACACACACGGCCTGCCTGTCGAGCTGGAGGTGGAGCATCTTCTGGGCATCGACGGAAAACCGCAGATCGAAGCCTACGGCATCGAGCCGTTCATCGGAAAGTGCAAGGAAAGTGTCTGGAAATACCTCTCCGAATGGGAGGTCATGTCCGACCGCGTCGGCTACTGGGCCGATATGGAAAACCCCTATGTCACCTATCACAACGACTACATCGAGTCGGAGTGGTGGTCTCTGAAGACGCTCTGGGACAAAGGCCTGATCTATCACGGCCACAAGGTCGTGCCGTACTGCCCGCGCTGCGGGACGGCGCTGTCCAGCCATGAGGTCGCGCAGGGCTACAAGCGGGTCAAGGAGACCTCCGTCACCGTCCGCTTCAAGGTCCTGGGAGAAGAGAACACCTACATCCTCGCCTGGACCACGACGCCCTGGACGCTTCCCTCCAACATCTGCCTCTGCATGAACGCGGATGTGACCTACGCGAAGGTCCTGTGGCAGGGTCAGTACCTGATCCTCGCGGAAGCGCTTCTGGACAACGTCCTGGGCGAAGGCACGTATGAGATCGTGGACCGCAAGCTCGGCAGCGAGTACATCGGCGTTTCCTACGAGCCGCTGTACGACTGGGCGAAAGCGGACCGCAGCCGCGGTTACAGAGTCATCTGCGACCCCTATGTCACGCTGGAAGACGGCACCGGCGTCGTACACAACGCTCCCGCCTTCGGTGAGGACGACGCCCGCGTATGCAAGGACAACGACCTGCCGTTCCTGTGCCTGGTCGATCTGCAGGGCCGCTTCACGCCCGAGTGCGAAGTCGCCGCAGGAAAATTCGTCAAGGACGCGGATCCGGAGATCATCGCGGACCTGAAGGAAAGAGGACTTCTGTTCGCCGCGCTGCCCTATGAGCATGACTATCCGTTCTGCTGGCGCTGCGACACGCCGCTTCTGTACTACGCGCGCGCCACGTGGTTCATCCGCATGTCCTCGCTGCGCGACAAGCTTTTGAAAAACAACGCCTCCGTCAACTGGATCCCGGAAACGATCGGGACCGGACGCATGGGCAACTTCCTTGAAAACGTCATCGACTGGGGTCTTTCCCGCGACCGTTACTGGGGCACCCCGCTTCCCATCTGGGAATGCTCCTGCGGATACCAGCATATGGTCGGCAGCATCGCCGAACTGAAAGAGCTCGGACGCGATGTGCCGGACGACATCGAGCTGCACAAGCCCTTTATCGACAACGTCCATCTGGTCTGCCCCAAGTGCGGAAAAGACATGAAGCGCGTACCCGAGGTCATCGACTGCTGGTACGACTCCGGCTCCATGCCCTTCGCGCAGTGGCATTACCCCTTTGAGAACAAGGAACAGTTCGACAGCCGCTTCCCCGCGGACTTCATCTGCGAGGCGGTCGACCAGACCCGCGGCTGGTTCTATACGCTGCTGGCGATCTCCACTGCCGTCTTTGACTGCGCGCCGTTCCGCAACTGCATCGTGCTGGGACACGTGAACGACCGCGAAGGCAAAAAGATGAGCAAACATCTGGGCAACGTCATCGCGCCGTCCGAGGTGCTGGACGTACAGGGCGCCGACGCCGTGCGCTGGTATTTCTACATCTCCTCCGCACCCTGGCTGCCGAACCGGTTCTCTCCGGAGGCCGTAAGCGAGACGCAACGCAAGTACATGTCCACGCTGTGGAACACCTACGCGTTCTACATCCTCTATGCGGATATCGACCGGATCGATCCCACGAAGCTGACGCTTTCCGAAAACCCCGGTCTTCTTGACCGCTGGATCCTGTCCAAACTGAACTCTCTGATCGCCGCCGTCGACGACGATCTGGCGCACTACCGCGTCACGGAGGCCTCCAGAAAGATGAGCGACTTTACGGAGGAACTGTCCAACTGGTACGTCCGCAGAGGAAGAGAGCGTTACTGGGCAGGCGAAATGACGCAGGACAAATCCGACGCGTTCTATACGCTCTTCACCGTTCTGAAGACAATGTCGCTTCTGACTGCGCCGTTCACGCCGTTTATGGCGGAATCCATTTACCAGAATCTGGTCCGCACCGTCGATCCGGACGCTCCGGAAAGCGTGCATCTGGCGGATTTCCCCGTGAGCGATGCCTCTTTCATCGATCCCGAGATCGAAGAGCAGATGGAAACGGTCCTGAAGATCGTCGCGGACGGACGCGCACTGCGCAATACGGCGAACCTGAAGATCCGCCAGCCGCTTGCTGAAATGCTGGTCTCCGGCGCGGAACTCACAGACGAATTCTGCGCGCTTGTCGCGGATGAACTGAACATCAAGAAAGTCACGCTGACCGATGATCTTTCCGATCTGGTCGTGTACAACCTGAAACCGCAGCTGCGGACGCTCGGCCGCCGCTTCGGCAAAAACATCAATCTTGTGCGCGAACTGCTCGCAGCCGCCGACGGTTCCGCTGCAGTTGCAGCCTTCCGCCGAGGAGAAGACTTCCACATGGAAGTCAACGGTGTGGACGAAGCTTTCGCCGAAGCAGATCTTCTGATCGAAGAAGGCCAGCGCGACGACTACAAGACGATGGTCGACGGCGATATGACGGTCGCAATCTGCACCATTCTGACCGACAGCCTGATCCGTGAAGGCTTCGTACGCGAAACGATCTCCAAGATCCAGACACAGCGCCGTGATTCCGGCTTCAATGTCAGCGACCACATTGCTGTCAGCCTGAAAGGCGACGCGGATCTGTGCGCGCTCCTGGATGAAGACAGAAGCTGGATGCGTGAAGTCCTTGCCGATTCCGTCGTGTTCGCGGATGCCCAAGACATGCGCGAATGGGATATCAACGGCAAACCGCTCTGCGTTGCGCTGACTGTCGTTGAAAAATAACTCTATGCTTTGACCGGGCGATTGCTTCCGCAGTCGCCCGCTGTCTTCCTGAAAGGGGTTTTTATGTACAAATCTGACGCTTGGAAGGATTTTGAGATCCTGGATACCGGCGACGGGGAAAAACTCGAGCGCTGGGGCGATGTGCTTCTGCGCCGTCCCGATCCTCAGGCGATCTGGCCGAAGGATCCTTCCTTTTCCTGGGACCGCGTCGATGCTCATTATGTGCGCTCTTCCAAGGGCGGCGGCTCCTGGACTTTTTACCGCGAGCTCCCCGAGTCCTGGCAGATCTCCTACCGGGATCTGAACTTCATCGTGCATCCGACCGGCTTCAAGCACACCGGTCTTTTCCCGGAGCAGGCAGCCAACTGGGACTATATGACAGAGCGGATCCGCAGCGCGGGACGCCCTGTGAATGTACTGAATCTGTTCGGCTACACCGGCGGAGCCACTGTCGCCTGCGCCGCGGCAGGAGCTTCCGTCTGTCATGTGGACGCGGCAAAAAGCATGGTCAGCTGGGCAAAGGACAACGCCGCGCGGTCCAACCTTTCCTCTGCGCCGATCCGCTATATCGTGGATGACTGTGAGAAATTCGTCTCCCGTGAGATCCGGCGCGGGCGCAAATACGACGCGATCGTCATGGATCCCCCGTCTTACGGCAGAGGCCCCGGCGGCGAAGTATGGCGCCTTGAGGAAAAGATCGCGGATCTGCTTCTTCTGTGCCGGCAGGTCCTAAGCGACAGACCTCTTTTCTTTATCCTGAATGCCTATACGACCGGCCTTCAGCCCATCGTCCTTTCCGATCTTCTGAAGTGGGCGCTTTCCGGACTTGACGGGACGATCGAGGCGCAGGAAGTCGGACTGCCGACAAGGCGCGGGCTGATCCTTCCCTGCGGCGCCGCAGGAAGATACACCGGAGAATAAGCGTCATGCCGCACATCATCTACGAGGACAACCATCTTCTTATCGCAGAAAAACCGCAGAACATACCGGCGCAGGCAGACAGTTCCGGCGACGCCGATTTTCTCGGCATGCTGAAAGACTATCTGAAGGAGACCTATCACAAGCCGGGAAATGTCTACCTTGGACTCGTCCACCGTCTGGACCGGCCGACAGGCGGCGTCATGGTCTTCGCAAAGACCTCAAAGGCGGCGGGCAGACTTTCCGAACAGCTGCGCACCCATGCGCTTCACCGGATCTATCTTGCGGTAACGGACGGACAGACGCCTTCCTCCGGAACACTGTGCGATTATCTTCTGAAAGATGAGCGGTCCAATCAGTCCCGTATTGTGCCATCCTCCTGTCCCGGAGCAAAAAAGGCCGTCCTTCATTATGTCAGGCTGGACACATCCGGCGCGCGGTCTCTCATTGCCGTCCGTCTGGAGACAGGCCGTTCCCATCAGATCCGGGTTCAGATGGCCGGAGCAGGCTTTCCGCTCGTACACGACGTGAAATATAATCCAGATGCGGCGACCGGTCCGCTTGCTCTGTGGAGCAGTGTGCTCACGCTGACCCATCCCACGACCCGGGAAACGCGTATCTTTCTCTGTCCGCCGCCCGAAAAAGAACCGTGGACGGAATTTGCCTCTTCCTACTACAAAGAAGATGCGCTTCTGTCCGCCGATCGGCAGCTTCAGATTGACACGAAACGTCCCGATGCTATAATGAATTCATTCTGATTTTCTATACGAATACTGACCAATAAACGATTTACGGGGGAATATCCATGATCAAAGCCAACGAGCTTCGCGAAAAATTCATTCAGTTCTTTAAAGAGAAGGGACATGCAGTCATTCCCAGCGCATCGGTCATTCCCGAGAATGACCCGACTGTGCTGTTCACCACAGCCGGCATGCATCCGCTGGTACCCTATCTTCTCGGCGCACATCATCCCGAGGGAACACGCCTTACGGACGTTCAGAAGTGCATCCGCACCGGCGACATCGACGAAGTCGGCGACGCATCTCATCTGACCTTTTTCGAAATGCTCGGAAACTGGTCTCTCGGCGATTACTTCAAGAAGGAAATGATCGCGTGGTCCTGGGAATTCCTGACCGATGAGAAATGGCTCGGCCTGGACAAGGAGCATCTGGCGTTCAGCGTTTTCGCCGGAGACGAGACCGCACCCCGCGATGAGGAAAGTTATGGATACTGGCGCGAGATGGGCGTTCCCGAGGACCGTCTGTTCTTCCTGCCCAGAGAGAACAACTGGTGGGGCCCCGCCGGGATCACCGGTCCCTGCGGTCCCGACACGGAGATGTTCATCATCCGCGACGTTCCGCCGTGCGGCCCGAACTGCTCGCCCGCGTGCGACTGCGGCCGTTACCTGGAGATCTGGAACGACGTATTCATGCAGTACAACAAGCAGGCGGACGGATCCTTCCTTCCTCTCGCCCAGAAGAATGTCGACACCGGCATGGGGCTTGAGCGTACGATCGGCGTGCTGCAGAACGTTTCCTCCGTTTATGAAACAGACCTTTTCCTTCCCATCATCGGGGAGATCGAAACGCTTTCCGGCAAAAAATACGGTGAGGACGAAGCTGTGACGCGCGCGATGCGCATCGTGGCGGACCATATCCGTTCCGCGACCTTCATTCTCGGCGATGAGCGCGGCGTCACTCCCAGCAACGTCGACCAGGGCTATGTCCTGCGCCGTCTGATCCGCCGTGCCGTCCGTTTCGGCATGTCCATCGATATGCCCGCCGGATCCATCGGCAAGATCGCTCAGGTCATCGTGCGCGAATACAAGCACGTCTATCCCGAGCTGGGCGAGAAGGAGGCCTTCATCGTCGAGCAGCTGACGCTTGAAGAGAACCGTTTCGCCGCGACGATCACGCAAGGTCTGAAGGAATTCGAAAAGGTCGTTACGCACATCCAGGGGACCGTTCTTCCCGGAAAGACGGCATTCCGTCTTTACGATACGTTCGGCTATCCTCTTGAGATGACGATCGAGCTTGCGAAGGAACGCGGATTTACCGTCGATATCGACGGCTACAACGAGGCCTTCAAAAAGCATCAGGAGAAGTCCCGCGCCGGCAGCGAGCAGCGCTTCAAGGGCGGACTTGCAGATTCCAGCGAACAGACTGCGCATCTTCACACCGCGACGCATCTGCTTCTTGCGGGTCTGAAGAAGGTTCTGTCTCCCGACATCATCCAGAAAGGCTCCAACATCACGGCGGAGCGTCTGCGCTTTGACTTCAACTTCCCGAGAAAGGTCACCCGTGAGGAACTGGATCAGGTCGAGGATTTCGTAAACGAAGCGATCAACGCGGGTGTGGATGTCACAATGGAAGAGATGCCTCTGGAAGAAGCGCGCAAAAGCGGCGCAACCGGCACCTTCTCCTCCCGTTACGGCGAGCGCGTCAAGGTCTATACCATCGGGAATTATTCCAAGGAGATCTGCGGCGGACCTCATGCCACCAACACTGCGCAGCTTGAGGGCTTCAAGATCAAGAAGGAAGAGAGCTCTTCCGCCGGCGTACGCCGCATCAAGGCCGTGATCGGGCCCGAATACAAAAAGTGATCTGAAACCGAAAAGGAGTTACGGACGAACGAACCGTTCCGTAACTCCTTTTTTTGTCTGTCTTATTTGTCGCATACCAGGATCCTGTCGACCTTGACGTGAAGCACGCTGGACAGGATCACAAGATTGTCCACTGTCGGAAGAGATGCCCCGCTTTCCCACTTGTAAATCGCCTGCGGCGCGCTGAACCCGAAGATCTGCTGAAGATCCCGTACGCTCAGCCCCGCGCTGATCCTCAAGCTGCGGATGTTCTCCCCTGTTTTCTGCATATTGATGACCGGTGTCTGTTTCATACTTCCTCCTGAAAAACCGCATAAAAAAACTGCCCTTGCGGACAGAACCCGTTCACGCGTCAGGAGTCAGCCCTGTTACCGGCCCCGACGAGCGCCCGCTCCGTCCTTCTTCTGATCCATGTTGTTTCTGATCCTCAAGCGAATGCTCATTTGTTTTTCCTTTCCGGGGATCTTCCCCATTGATACAGCGCCAATCATACCACAGTCCGAACGCTTTGTCATTCAACGCAAAGTTGAACGGGTGCATGCGTTTGCTGCACCCGTTCGTTTTTTCTCACTTCTTGTCTTCCGGTCTGGCGTTTTCTCCGCTTCCGTAGATAAAGAGGATCTCCAGACTCCCGCCTTCCTCAAAGCGGAACACATGCCATTCGTTTTCCGGGAAATGCAGCAGCATGCCCTCTTTCAGGTCTTCCCTGTACAGAAGATTGTCCGGTTCGCCGCCGTATTCGACCCACGCGCGGTCAGCCGCCTTGATATAGACGCATTCCTCCGCGTGATGATGCGGCTGCATCGGTCCGTATTCCGCACTGTAGAGACCGAATCCGACATTCATTCCGTTTGTGAAAACCGGTCCGTTCGGTCCGACACAATCTGCGATGCCGCGTCCGGGAAGCGCACGCACATGCAGTTCCTCTCTTTCGTGTCTGTCCATTCTGTTTTCCTTCCCTCACCATTTTTCCACGTGAATCCGGTCTTTCATGAAACGTTCGGGGACTGCGGGCTCCACGGCCGGGTGTCCGATCGCCACAAGACTCATGGGGAGGATGTCCGGATCGGCGATGCCGAAGATCTCCCTGAGGCCTGCTTCCGCCTCCTCGTTGGAGCGAACGCCGCACCAGCACGTGCCAAGCCCCATCTCCCGCGCCGCCAGCAGCATGTTCTGGATCGCTGCGGACGTGTCCTGGATCAGATGGACTTCGTTTTCGTTGATCTTTTTATCCGCGCAGACAAGGATCACTGTGCCCGCCTCTTTCGCAAAGCGGATATAATGATGTACCTGCATGATCTTCTCAAGCGTCTCCGGATCCTGTGTGACGACAAAATGCCAGGGCAGCGTCTTCTTCGCGCTTGGCGCATACATCGCAGCCTTCAGGATCGTTTCGAGCTCTTCCGCCGAGATCACTTCGCCGGTATACTGACGGATACTTCTTCTGGTAAGAATGCTGTCGATCGTTTTCATAGCAAAACCCTCCGTTTAAAATGTGGTGCGAATCTTTTCGCATACAAATTTCTTTTCCTTTCTATGATATACTGAATCCAACAGATTGTCAGCGGTACAAACGAATACAGGAGGTCTTTTATGCTTACCGATTTTATTCATTCCATTGATGAGCAGGGACTGCGCGTCCGCGGGATCGAAGTCTATCAGCACGGGAAAAAGATCGCGTCCCACAGATGGGCGCCGAACTACCGTTATTCCCTGCATTCCATCAGCAAATCCTTCACTTCCTTCGCGATCGGAAAACTCATCGAGGAAGGCGGTCTGAATCTTCACGAGCGCATCGTCGATATCTTTCCCGAATGCGTTCCGGACACGGACATGCCGTACCTGAACGAACTGGAAGTCGAGCATCTTCTGACGATGACGACCGGTCACGTCGCCGATACGCGTCTTGATCCGGAAGCTGGCATCGACGAGGAAGACGGCGTCCGTTATTTCATGAGAAGACCGATCGAAAAGAAGCCCGGCACCTTCTTTTTCTATAACAACGGCGCATCCTATGTTCTCTCCTCCATCATCACGAAGCGCACCGGCATGAGCGTACGGGACTATCTCATCCCGCGGCTCTTCCGTCCCCTCGGGATCGAGGATCCCCACTGGGCCATCTGTCCGCTCGGACGGAATCTCGGATACTCCGGTCTTTACCTGAACACCACGGAACTGGCAAAATTCGGTCTTCTGTACCTGAATCACGGCGTCTGGAACCGGAAACGCCTGATCAACGCGGACTGGATCCTCAGAAGCGGAGAAGCGATCTCCGATACGACGCCGCACAAGGACGGCCCCGACAACGAAGACGGATACGGCTATCAGTTCTGGCGCTGCGTTCCGCGCGCCAAAGCCTACCGCGCCGACGGATATCTGGGACAGTTCATCATCATCTCCGATGAGCTGGACGCCGTGATCGCCGTTTCCAGCTGGGAGCCTCATGCGCAGGCGATTCTGACGACACTCTGGGACACTGTCACGCCGATCCTGGAAGAAAATAAATAAGGGAGGCCTTCTCATGGCACACGAATATCATACGTTTCAGATCAAAAGCCCGGCGGACGGTCTGATGATCGACTGCCTGGAGTACCAAACGCCGGCTGAACCGAAAGCCGTCGTGCAGATGGCGCACGGAATGTGCGAGTACAAGGACCGCTATATCCCGCTCATGGAATACCTGTCCGCAAACGGCTACATCTGCATCATGAACGACCACCGCGGACATGGAAAGAGCATCCGTTCCATGGACGACCTCGGTCATTTTTACGAGCCGGGCGGTCAGGGCCTGATCACGGACATGCTCGCCGTGACGGATTACATCCAAAAGACCTATCCGGATCTTCCGCTGCTCATGTTCGGACACAGCATGGGATCCTTCGCCGTGCGGACCTATATCAAGGAGCATGACGATCTGATCAAAGGCCTTATCGTCTGCGGTTCCCCCAGCGACACGCCCGCCCGCGGAATGGGCAAGGTCATCCTGAGCGTCCTGAAGCTTTTCAAAGGCGCGCACGGCAAGAGCGGTCTCGCCGACAGCCTGTTCAGCACGTCTTTCAACAAGAACTTCAAGGACGAAGGCCCCTGCGCGTGGATCTGCACGGATCCCGAGGTGGTCAAGGCTTATCTGGCGGACCCCTTCTGCGGCTATTCCTTCACAATCAACGGATACCAGTCTCTCATGTATCTCATGTCGGAGACCTATTCCAAAAAAGGCTGGAAAGTCTCCAATCCCGATCTTCCGATCCGGTTCATCTCCGGCGAGAACGATCCCTGCGCCACGGACCGTGCGCATTTCCTGAAGGCCGTCGAGTTCATCCGGTCTGTCGGATACCGCAACGTCGAAGAAAAGATGTATCCGGGCATGCGCCACGAGATCCACAACGAGAAAGGAAAGGAACAGGTCTGGCAGGACATCCTTGCCTATCTTGACAGTTTCCTCGCCTGAACGCGATCCTCTGTTATTCCCGCCGCCGCGCAGAAACCCGCGCGGCGGTGCTTTCTGCGCGTTTCCGCCGTGTTTTTTGAAAAAATCTCGATTGACACGCACATATGTTTCCTCTATACTTATAAAGGTTATCCCTGTAAAGAGGTTCACGAATTTCCAACAGGGGTATTTTGGAAACCACTTTGGAAAGGATGTTTGAGATATGCTTCGTACTTATCAGCCGAAAAAGCGTCAGCGCAACAAGGTGCACGGCTTCCGCAAGAGAATGCGCACAAAATCCGGACGCAACGTTTTGGCGCGCCGCCGTCGTCGCGGACGCAAACAGTTGACTGTTTAAGCTTGACAAAAAGCCGCTCATCAGCAGCGAAAGCTAGTAGATGGCGGCCTTTTTCTTCTTCCTGAAAAGGGGATCAACCCGTGAATTCTGCATATCGGCTTCAGAAAAACCGTGATTTTCAGCGCATCTACCGGCGTGGAAAGTCTCTTTCGACGCCCTATATGGTCATGATCTGGACAAAAGCTCCGAAAAATGAGATCAAGATCGGTTTTTCTGTATCAAAAAAGGTTGGAAAGGCCGTGGTGCGCAACCGCGCAAGACGGCGGATCCGCGAAGCGGTGCGTGTGCGGATTCCCGAGATCGTCCCCGGCCATCGCCTGATCTTTGTCGCCCGTCCCGCGGTCAGGGACGCCTCCTTCCAGGAGATCACGTCCAGCGTCGACAGGCTGCTGCATCAGGCAGATCTCATAAAGGGAGATGAATCTGTTTGAAAAAGATCGCTCTTTGGCTTATCCGTCAATATCAGAAATACGTCTCCCCCGCTTTGGGCCCGCACTGCCGGTATACGCCGACATGCTCCGAATACGCATGTCAGGCGATCCAGCGCTACGGCTTCTGGAAAGGCGGAAGACTCGCGGTCAGGCGCATTCTGCGCTGCCACCCGTTTCATCCGGGCGGATATGACCCCGTCCCCTGATTTTTTCGTTCCCTAGGAGGTAACTTCATGGACCTTGGTCTGGCCAAACTTATCACCCCCGCAATGGAATGGCTCTGCGAACTGATCGGCTCCTACGGCCTTGCGATCATCGTCGCGACCCTTCTTCTGCGTCTTCTTATCCTGCCGCTGGACATTCTGCAGCGTAAGAATTCTCTGAAAATGCAGATCCTTCAGCCGAAAATCCAGGAGATCAACCAGCGCTACGCCAACGACCCGCAGCAGCGCGGCCAGGCGGTTCAGCAGCTTTACAAACGCGAAGGCGTCAGCACGCTTTCCGGCTGTCTTCCCCTGCTGATCCAGTTGCCGTTCTTTGCCGGTTTCTTCACCGCGATGCGCCGCATCGGCTTCCAGACGACGTACAAATTCTATGAACTCGTCAAAGCCGGTGACACACAGGGCTTTGCCAAGCTTCTTTCCAGATGCCGTTTTCTGTGGATCGGGAACGTATGGCAGCCCGACGCGCTGTTCACCTTCAGTCTGAAATCACTCTTTGGCGGCGGTTCCAAGGTCGTTTCGATCATTCCCACCGCAGAGGAAGCCGCAACGGCATTCACCACGCTGGGCGTGGAAGCCGCGGATTACTCGACCGTCATGTCAGATGTGATCACGAAATACAACACCAGAACAAACGGCCTGTTTATCATTGCGATCATCGCAGGCGTTGCAAGCTTTCTGCAGCAGAAAATGACTCCGGCCACCGCCGCGAGCAACGATCCTTCCCAGCAGGGCACGATGAAAGGCATGATGATCTTCATGACGCTTTTCTCCGTCTATCTCTGCGCCACCTACAATGCTGCGTTCGGCCTTTACTGGATGGTCACCATGGCAAGCGGAATGCTGCTTCAGCTCATCCTGAAAAAGGTCTACACTCCTGAACGGCTTGCAAAGAAATCCGGCGTCGACGTGAACAACCAGTTCCCGGACCGCAAGAAAAAACGCGCCGCACAGAAGGAGGAACATTAATTCCATGTCAAACACCGTCGAAATCTCCGCAAAAAACATTGATCTTGCCGTAAAACGCGCATTGGAGCAACTGCAGTGCAGCCGCGATGACGTCGAGATCGAAGTCCTGGACAGCGGACGCGCCGGTATCCTCGGCATCGGCAGCCGGGACGCAGTCGTCCGTGTCACCAGAAAAGAAACAGAAGCACCCGCTGAGACCGCCGCTCCCGCAGCCACAGAACCCGTGGCGGAAACGGTTCCCGAAGAATCCGAAAAGGACCTGACCGCAGCCGAAGAGCGCGCGATCGCTTTCCTCACCGAAACGACGAAAAATATGGGCGTTCCCGCGTCCGTCACGACCTCTCTTACGGAAGAGGCGCTCACCGTCGAACTGTCCGGCGAAAACATGGGCGTTCTGATCGGACATCACGGCGAGACCCTGGATGCGCTTCAGTATCTCACGAGCCTGCTCGTGAACCGCAATCAGGAGAACTACACGCGCGTCATTCTCGATACGGAAAACTACCGTGAAAAACGCGCCGCCGCGCTTGCCCAGCTTGCAAAACGTACCGCTTCGCGTGCAGTCCGCACCGGACGTGTCGCACTGGAGCCGATGAATCCCTATGAGCGCCGCATCCTGCACACTACGCTTCAGGATCATCCTGATGTGACGACCTATTCGGAAGGCGAAGAGCCTTACCGCCGCGTCATCGTAGTGCGCAAATAACAAAAAAGAAGAGAACCGGCACGATAAGGATCCCCCTTTTCGTGCCGTCTTTTTTTCTGAACACCGCCGAGTTATCCACATTATTTATGATTAATACACTTATTTTTCGCTGAAAAAGTGGATAACTTCACGGTTTGTCCACATGTTTTTCACAGCCCGGAGGCACATTATGACGCTTTATCATGAAGATACCATCGCCGGGATCTCCACCGCCGCGGGAGAAGGCGGCGTCGCCATTATCAGGATCAGCGGCCCGGATGCTGCAGCGATCCTTTGTGATGCTTTTTCTTCCAAACCGCACTATGAGCCGTCTCAGAT
>JAFRLQ010000043.1 GCA_017431145.1 Clostridia bacterium
CTCATGCCCTGCACATAGATCTCAATATTGTCTTCGCCTTCGGGCTCCAGGAAGATCGGGTGACGGTCCCTGGCAGGGAATTTGACGACTTTGTCTTCGATGGAGGGGCAGTAGCGGGTGCCGGTGCCTTCGATGATGCCGGAATACAGGGGAGAGCGGTGCATGTTCGCGCGCAGGATCTCGTGTGTTTCCGGCGTCGTATAGGAAAGATGGCAGGGGATCTGTTCGATATCGATCTGTTTCGTCATGAACGAAAACGGAACGGGAGGAACGTCTCCTTCCTGCAGAGCGGTTTTTTCAAAATCGATGGTGCGGCCGTCCAGTCTGGGCGGGGTGCCGGTCTTGAAACGCATCAGCGGAATCCCGAGATTCATAAGGGAAGCGGAAAGGAACGTTGCGGGGAAAAGACCGTTGGGGCCCGAAGAACGGACATAATCGCCGACGATGGTCCGCGCGTTCAGATAAACGCCGGTCGCTACGACGACGGATCTTGTATGGTACAACGCGCCTGTGGTCGTCGTAACGCCTGTAATGGTGCCGTTTTCCACGAGGATATCCCGCGCTTCAGCCTGCAGGATGTCCAGATTCGGCTCAAGCTCCAGCACGCGGCGCATATATTTCTGATAGGCTTTTTTATCCGCCTGCCCGCGGAGAGAATGGACAGCCGGTCCTTTTCCTGTATTCAGCATGCGGAACTGCACGCAGGTAGCGTCTGCCGCTTTTCCCATTTCGCCGCCCAGCGCGTCGATCTCGCGGACAAGATGGCCCTTTGCGGTCCCGCCGATCGCGGGATTGCAGGGCATCATGGCAACGGAATCGAGCTGGACGCACATTCCGAGCGTCCGCATGCCAAGACGCGCGCTGGCAAGCGCCGCTTCGCACCCGGCATGGCCAAGGCCGATCACGATGATATCATATTCGCCGGCAAGATAGGTCTCCATAAGTTCCCCCTCAGGATAAACTAAAGAGTATTATATGCAAAAACAGGGAAAATGCATAGAAAACAGCGTTTATTTTCCAACACAGAAATTGGAGAAGATGGTGTCGATCACGTCTTCGTCGCACGTTTTTCCCGTGATCTGCGCAAGCAGCCGCCAGGCCTCCTGCACATCGATGCCGAGAAAATCGATCGGGACATTCTGCCGTGCTGAAGCCAGACCCTGACGCAGGACGTCCGCTGTCTGTGAGAGCAGGCGGATATGCCGGACGTTGCTGACAAACAGCTGCTCCGCGGCGGTATTCTCACGGACCGCGTGGCGGAACATGACTTCATAAAGAGAGGGGAGACCCTCTCCGGTCTTCGCGCAGATATTCAGGATCTCGACCTGCGGTACGATGGACAGGATCTCTTCGGACGTGATCTTTGCTTCAAGATCGGATTTGTTCAGAAGAAGGACCGTCGGTTTTCCGTCCGGAACAGACAGCAGCGTATCCGGATCGAAGGAAGCGGGATCGGCTGCGTCGACCACATAAAGGACGAGATCGGCTTCCTGAAGGATCTCCTTTGCCTTGCTGACGCCGATCGATTCGATCGCGTCCTGTGTTTCCCGCAGTCCCGCCGTGTCGATCAGCCGGAAGACCATGCCTTTATAGGAGAATCGCTCCTCGATGGTATCGCGGGTCGTTCCCGCGATGGGGGTCACGATCGCCCGGTCGTTTCCGAGCAGGGCGTTCAGAAGAGAGGATTTTCCCGCGTTCGGCGCGCCGACGATCGCGGTCATGAGTCCTTCCCGGATATGCCGCGCGTCGGAAGCACGGGAGAGGATGCTTGAGATCTCCCGGGAGATTTTCTCAAAATCATTGATGCAGGAGATACGGGTTTCTTCATCCAGATCCTCATCCGGATAGTCTGCTGCAGCGTCGATTTTTGCAAGAAGATAGGTCAGTTCGTCCTGAAAGTATTCGATCTGCTCTCGAAGCTGGCCGCTCAGCTGCATCTGTGCCGAGCGTTGCGCCATTTCGCCTTCCGCGCGGATCGTGTCCATCACCGCTTCCGCCTGTGTCAGGTCGATCCTGCCGTTTTCAAAGGCCCTCCGGGTGAATTCGCCGGGAAGGGCGGGTCTTGCGCCGAGCTCGACTGTACGCATCAGCGTGCGTTCCGCACAGACTCTTCCGCCGTGCACGTGGATCTCGGCCACGTCCTCGCGCGTATAGGAGCGCGGAGCGCGGAAAAGCACTGCCATCGCCTCGTCGATCCGGGACCCGTCCTGATCCAGCACGTGACCGTAGCGCATCAGGTGATCCGGAATCTGAGACGGCTCATAGTGCGGTTTGGAAGAAAAAGCATCACAAAGGATCGCTGCAGCATCCGGGCCGCTGATCCTGATAATGGCGACGCCGCCTTCTCCCGCGGCGGTGGAGATTCCGGCGATCGTATCTTCGTGATAAAGAGTCATAATGTGCCTCCGGGCTGTGAAAAACATGTGGACAAACCGTGAAGTTATCCACTTTTTTGGCAAAAAATAAGTGTATTAATCATAAATAATGTGGATAACTCGGCGGTGTTCAGAAAAAAAGACGGCACGAAAAGGGAATCCTTATCGTGCCGGTTCTTTTCTTTTATGTTATTTGCGTACTACGATGACGCGGCGGTAAGGCTCCTCGCCTTCCGAGTAGGTCGTTACATCAGGATGATCCTGAAGCGTAGTGTGCAGGATGCGGCGCTCATAGGGATTCATCGGCTCCAGTGCGACGCGGCCGGTACGGACTGCACGCGACGCAGTACGTTTTGCAAGCTGGGCAAGAGCGGCAGCGCGTTTTTCACGGTAATTCTCCGTGTTGAGAATGACGCGCGTGTAGTTTTCCTGATTGCGGTTTACGAGAAGACTCGTGAGATACTGAAGCGCATCCAGCGTTTCCCCGTGATGTCCGATCAGAACACCCATGTTTTCGCCGGACAGTTCGATGTTGAGCGCTTCTTCCGTAAGAGAGGTCGTGACGACCGCGGGAACGCCCATATTCTTCGTCGTTTCGGTGAGGAAAGCGATCGCACGCTCTTCGGCAGGGGTCAGATCTTTTTCGGATTCAGCGGGAACCGTTTCTTCCACGGGTTCCGCGGGTGCCGGAGCGGCTGCCTCAGCGGGCGCTTCTGTTTCTTTTCTGGTGACACGGACGACTGCGTCCCGGCTGCCGATGCCGAGGATGCCGGCGCGTCCGCTTTCCAGGACTTCGACCTCGACGTCATCGCGGCTGCACTGCAGCTGTTCCAATGCGCGTTTTACGGCAAGATCGACGTTCTTTGCGGAGATTTCAACGGTGTTTGACATGGAATTAATGTTCCTCCTTCTGTGCGGCGCGTTTTTTCTTGCGGTCCGGGAACTGGTTGTTCACGTCGACGCCGGATTTCTTTGCAAGCCGTTCGGGAGTATAGACCTTTTTCAGGATGAGCTGGAGCAGCATTCCGCTTGCCATGGTAACCATCCAGTAAAGGCCGAACGCAGCATTGTAGGTAGCGCAGAGATAGACGGAGAAGAGCGTCATGAAGATCATCATGCCCTTCATCGTGCCCTGCTGGGAAGGATCGTTGCTCGCGGCAGTGGCCGGAGTCATTTTCTGCTGCAGAAAGCTTGCAACGCCTGCGATGATCGCAATGATAAACAGGCCGTTTGTTCTGGTGTTGTATTTTGTGATCACATCTGACATGACGGTCGAGTAATCCGCGGCTTCAACGCCCAGTGTGGAGAACGCCGTCGCGGCTTCCTCTGCAGTGGGGATGATCGAAACGACCCTGGAACCGCCGCCAAAGAGTGATTTCAGACTGAAGGAAAACAGCGCGTCGGGCTGCCATACGTTTCCGATCCACAGGAAGCGGCATCTGGAAAGGAGCTTGGCGAAGCCCTGAGTGTCTCCGGCTTTGACGAGTTCATAAAATCTGTACGTCGTCTGGAAGCCGATGCGGCGCATCGCGGTGAAGAAACCGGCAAAGAACGGAAGCTGGATCAGCAGGGGCAGACAACCGGAAAGCGTGCTGACGCCTTCGCGTTTGTAAAGCTGCTGAACCGCCTGACCGCGCTGCTGCGGGTCATTGGCGTAGCGCTGGTTGATTTCCTGAATTTTCGGCTGAAGGATCTGCATTTTCAGGGAATTCTTACGCTGCAGAATATCCAGCGGCAGGATAAGAAGACGCAGAAGAAGGGTAGCGACGATGATCGCAAGGCCGTAAGAGCCGATCAGTTCGCAGAGCCATTCCATTGCGGGGGTGATAAGTTTGGCCAGACCAAGGTCCATGAAGTTACCTCCTAGGGAACGAAAGAATCAGGGGACGGGGTCATATCCGCCCGGATGAAACGGGTGACAGCGCAAAATGCGCCTGACCGCGAGTCTTCCGCCTTTCCAGAAGCCGTAGCGCTGGATCGCCTCACATGCGTATTCGGAGCATGTCGGCGTATACCGGCAGTGCGGACCCAAGGCGGGGGAGACGTATTTCTGATATTGACGGATAAGCCAAAGAGCGATTTTTTTCAAACAGATTCATCTCCCTTTATGAGATCCGCCTGACGCAGCAGCCTGTCGACGCTGGACGTGATCTCCTGGAAGGAGGCGTCTCTGATCGCGGGACGGGCGACAAAGATCAGGCGATGGCCGGGGACGATCTCGGGAATCCGCACACGCACCGCTTCGCGGATCCGCCGTCTTGCGCGGTTGCGCACTACGGCCTTTCCGACCTTTTTTGATACGGAAAAACCGATTTTGATCTCATTCTTCGGAGCATTTGTCCAGATCATGACCATACAGGGCGCTGAAAGAGACTTTCCCCGCCGGTAGATGCGCTGAAAATCACGGTTTTTCTGAAGCCGATATGCAGAATTCACTGTTTGATCCCCTTTTCAGGAAGAAGAAAAAGGCCGCCATCTACTAGCTTTCGCTGCTGATGAGCGGCTTTTGTCAAGCTTAAACAGTCAACTGTTTGCGTCCGCGACGACGGCGGCGCGCCAATACGTTGCGTCCGGATTTTGTGCGCATTCTCTTGCGGAAGCCGTGCACCTTATTGCGCTGACGCTTTTTCGGCTGATAAGTACGAAGCATATCTCAAACATCCTTTCCAAAGTGGTTTCCAAAATACCCCTGTTGGAAATTCGTAAACCTCTTTACAGGGATAACCTTTATAAGTATAGAGGAAACATATGTGCGTGTCAATCGAGATTTTTCCAAAAAACACAGCGGAAAGACACGGATAATGCCGCCGCACGGGTATCGCGCGGCGGCAGAGAAGGCAAAGAGGTGTTTCAGGAAAGGAAGCTGTCAAGATAGGCAAGGATATCCTGCCATACCTGCTCCTTTCCTTTTTCGTTGTGGATCTCGTGGCGCATGCCGGGATACATCTTCTCCTCAACGTTGCGGTATCCGACAGACCGGATGAAGTCGACGGCTTTCAGGAAATGCGCACGGTCCGTGGCGCAGGGATCGTTCTCGCCGGATATAAACCGGATCGGAAGATCGGGGTTGGAGACTTTCCATCCTTTTTTGGAATAGGTTTCCGACATGAGGTACATGAGAGACTGATAACCGTTGATCGTAAAGGAGTATCCGCAGAAGGGATCCGCCAGATAAGCTTTGACGACTTCCGGATCCGTGCAGATCCACGCGCAGGGGCCTTCTTCCTTGAAGTTCTTGTTGAAGGACTTGCTGAACAGGTTGTCCGCGAGATTGCTCTTGCCGTGCGCGCCTTTGAAGAGTTTCAGGATGTTCAGAATGACCTTGCCCATGCCGCGTGCAGGTGTGTCGCTGGGGGATCCGCAGACGATGAGACCTTTGATCAGGTCGTCATGCTCCTTGATATACGTACGCACAGCGAAGGATCCCATGCTGTGTCCGAACATGAGCAGCGGCAGATCGGGATAGGTTTTTTGGATGTAATCCGTAACAGCGAGCATGTCTGTGATCAGGCCCTGTCCGCCGGGTTCGTAAAAATGACCGAGGTCGTCCATGGAGCGGATGCTCTTTCCGTGCCCGCGGTGGTCGTTCATGATGCAGATGTAGCCGTGAGCGGACAGATATTCCATAAGCGGGATATAGCGGTCCTTGTATTCGCACATTCCGTGCGCCATCTGCACGACGGCCTTGGGCTCGGACGGGGTTTTGTACTCCAGACAGTCGATCATCAGACCGTCCGCAGGGCTTTTGATCTGGAACGTATGGTATTCATGTGCCATAAAAAGGCCTCCCTTATTTGTTTTCTTCCAGGATCGGGGTAACGGTATCCCAGAGAGTTGTCAGAATCGCCTGCGCGTGAGGCTCCCAGCTGGAAACGGCGATCACGGCGTCCAGCTCATCGGAGATGATGATGAACTGTCCCAGATATCCGTCGGCGCGGTAGGCTTTGGCGCGGGGAACGCAGCGCCAGAACTGATAGCCGTATCCGTCTTCGTTGTCGGGGCCGTCCTTGTGCGGCGTCGTATCGGAGATCGCCTCTCCGCTTCTGAGGATCCATTCCGCGTTGATCAGACGCTTCCGGTTCCAGACACCGTGATTCAGGTACAGAAGACCGAACTTCGCCAGCTCTGTGGTGTTCAGGTAAAGACCGGAATATCCGAGATTCCGTCCGAGCGGGCAGATGGCCCAGTGGGGATCCTCGATCCCGAGCGGGCGGAAGAGCCGCGGGATGAGATAGTCCCGTACGCTCATGCCGGTTCGCTTCGTGATGATGGAGGAAAGAACATAGGACGCGCCGTTGTTATAGAAGAAGAAGGTTCCGGGCTTCTTTTCGATCGGCCTTCTCATGAAATAACGGACGCCGTCCTCCTCGTCGATGCCTGCTTCCGGATCAAGACGCGTATCGGCGACGTGACCGGTCGTCATCGTCAGAAGATGCTCGACTTCCAGTTCGTTCAGGTACGGCATGTCCGTGTCCGGA
>JAFRLQ010000044.1 GCA_017431145.1 Clostridia bacterium
GGTCCATCAGGGAACGATCCTGGGACCGGACGGACAGAAGATGTCCAAGTCCCGCGGGAACGTGGTCTCGCCGGACGAATTCGTAGAAAAATACGGTTCGGACATTTTCCGCATGTATCTCATGTTCTGCTTCTCCTATGTGGAGGGCGGCGCCTGGAATACGGACGGGATCCTTGCCATCAACCGTTTCGTAGACCGTGTCGAGCGTTTCGTACGCTCCAGCCTGGAACTCGAGAGCGATTACACGGAGTACGGACATTCGGAGCGGGAGCTTGACGCCGTGCGTCATTACACGATCTCGCAGGTCACCAACGATACGGACCGGTTCCAGTTCAACACCGCCATCGCGCGGCTCATGGAACTGTACAACGCCCTTTACAGGTATACGGCGGGCGAGAAGGTCAACGCGGATCTGGTGCGGGATATCGTAAAGGATGCGGTCCTGCTCATGGCGCCCTTTGCACCGCATATGTGCGAGGAGTTCTGGGAGATCCTCGGCAACGAATATTCCGTATTCAATGCACAGTGGCCGGTGTTCGATCCCGCAAAACTTGTCCGTGACGAGTCTGAAGTCGCGGTGCAGGTGAATGGAAAGATCCGCGCCAAGATCATGGTGGCGACAGACGCCGATCAGGACGCGGTGCGTGAGATCGTGCTGGCGGATGAGAAGATCAAGGCGTCGATCGAGGGCAAGCAGGTCGTGAAGTTCATTTATATCAAGGGGCGTCTGGCCAATCTTGTTGTGAAATAAGGAGCAGTTATATGGAAAACGAGAGAGATGTGATCGAGCTTGTGAGCGAAGACGGAGAGAAGATCTCTCTTGAGATCGTGGACGATTTCTTCTTCAACGGAACACATTACGCGGTCCTCATGGAAGACGATCCCGAAGCGGATCCGTACGACTATGACAGGGATGCATTTCTCGCGCGGATCGTCACGGAAGGCGATGAGGAGTTTTACGAGACCGTGGGAGGAGAGGAACTGGAGGACGTCTCCGACTACTACTTCAACGAGTATCTTTTCGGAGAAGAAGACGAGGATGATCTGGACCCGGGACTGGATCTGGATATGAATCTCTGAGTGAAAACAATGAGGCGTCATCCGTAGAGGGATGACGCCGTCTTTTCAGGAGAAGGGAATGCGGACTTTCTGGTATCGTTTCGGACAGTGCACATGGGGGATCCTGCAGACTTTGCTGGGTTTTCTGGTGTTTCTCGCATGCCTGAGGGCACCGCACGAAGCCTTTCTCGGGAGTGTGCTCACAAGGTGGAGACTGCGTTCGGGTCTTTCTCTCGGGCTGTTTATTTTCGTGCCGGATGATTTCTCCAGGGAGAAGCATATGCCGTCCCTCGTGCGCGTGCATGAATACGGTCATACCATCCAGTCGCTGATCCTGGGACCTTTATATCTTCTGGCGATCGGGCTTCCGTCTTTTTTGTGGGCGAATCTTCCGTGCTTTGACAGATTGCGGGCAAAGCGCGGGATCTCGTACTATACATTCTATCCGGAGATCTGGGCAAACCGCCTCGGCGGGAAGAAGATGCACCTGCAGAAAGAGATCCTGTTTTTGAAATGACGGATCTTCCGCTTTTGAAAAAGCGTTGATAAAAATGATATGGGAGGACAAAGAATATGGAGATGAGATTTTTTAAATGTGCGCGCTGCGGTCAGATGGTCGCGATCGTGAAAAAGAAAGGGTGCCCCATCATGTGCTGCGGACAGCCGATGGAGGAGATCGTTCCGGGCTCTGTGGACGCGTCCCTTGAGAAGCATGTTCCTGTCTGGAGCGTGGAAGGGAATATTGTTAAGGTCCAGATCGGTTCCGCCGCGCATCCTATGCTGGAGGAGCACTATATCGAATGGGTATCTCTGCAGACGAAACAGGGGAACCAGCGCAAAGCGCTGAAACCCGGTGACGATCCGCAGGTCTGCTTCGCGATGTGCGAAGGAGACGAAGTAGTCGCGGTCTACGCCTATTGTAATCTGCATGGTCTGTGGAAAGCGTAAGCTTAATCTGTTAACGGAAGAAAAAAAGAAGGCGGTTTCAAAGAACACTTGAAACCGCCTCATGTGTTTCTTTTTTAAAGTTCGCAGTCGAGAATGATCTGTGAGAGCTTCTCGATCGTTCCCGCGCCGATCGTCAGGATCAGATCGTTTTCCTGTCCGTTTTTGACAAGATAGGAAGCGATGTCTTGGAAGGAGGAAATGAATACCGCCTTTTTGCCCTTCGCGTTCAGCGCGTCTACAAGATCCTCCGGTGACATTCCGCCGGGATTTGTCTCACGTGCCGCATAGACATCTGTCACAATGGTGATATCGGACGCGTCGAATGCACCGGTAAAGGCGTCGAACAGATTGATCAGGCGCGAATACGTATGCGGCTGGAAGACCGTGATGACACGGTTGGGATGCTGCAGAACAGCCGCGTCGATGGTTGCGCGGATCTCCGTGGGATGATGCGCATAGTCATGGACGATACGCATGCCGTTCTTGACGCCTGCCTCGTCAAATCTGCGGTCAGCACCATGGAAGGCGCGGAATCCGCGGTCCATATCTTTGGGTGTGAGCCCGCAGCGGTAGGAAATGGCGATGGCGGCAAGGGCGTTGTAGACATTGTGTCTTCCCGGAACGAAGATGGAGAAATGCCCGAAGAGATTTCCGTGATGGTAAACATCGAAAGAAGCAAAACCATTTTCGTTGAAAGAGATATTGCCCGCATACCAGTTGGCGTCCATGCTCTCCAAAGAGATGGAATCCTTGCGGCAGACGGCAGTTTCCAGAACCTGCATGCAGCGGGGATCGTCGTAATTGACGATCAGCGTTCCTGCCGCGGGGACCAGAGCTGCGTAGCGGGTGAATGCCTTCTGGATGTTGTCCAGATTCTTATAGTAATCCAGATGATCGTTGTCGATGTTCAGGATCACTGCAATGTTCGGACGAAGTGTGAGGAAACTCTCCACATATTCGCAGGCCTCCGTGATGAAGAAACGGCTGTCGCCGCTCTTGGTGGATCCGCCGATCAGATCCAGCACACCACCGATATGGATGGTGGGATTCACTCCCGCCAGTTCAAAGATCGTGGAGGTCATAGAGGTGGTCGTCGTTTTACCGTGCGTGCCCGCGATGCCGATCGCGACTTCATACTGTGTCATGAGCTGACCGAGAAGTACGGAGCGCTCGATGATGGGGATTCCCTTTTCCCTTGCGGCGACGATCTCGGGGTTGTCATCGTGGACAGCTGCTGTGCGCACGATGACGGTCGCGCCGGTGATGTTTTCCGCGGCGTGGCCGATATAGACCGGGATGCCGCGGTCGCGCAGATGCTGGATGATCGCGGAGTCTGCGATGTCAGAGCCGGTGACGCGGTAGCCTTTGTCGGCGAGTATGGAGGCAAGTCCGCTCATGCTGGATCCGCCGATCCCGATCATGTGGACCTGTCCGTTTTTATGCTGATTGATATGTTCCATCAGGTTGAACTTCTTTCTGAATGAGATTTGTTTTTAACCAAAGCATATTATATCTTTTTTACATATAAAGCACAACTGAGACACGCGGCTGCGCAAAAAAGAGAAAACGAAAAAGAAGCGCAATCACGCTTCTTTTCGAAATATGCCGCGCTTCAGTCTTTTTTGCCGACGGACCGGATCTTCATCATCCCGATGAGGAATCCGGTGCAGATGTTCTGGATCCCCGCCTCGATGATCATTACCGCGGGGATGACAAGGCGCATGACCCGTTCGGGATCCAGATCACCGTAGCCTGTGTGTTTCCAGATCATCAGCGCGATGACGGAAAGCGCGATTCCCGCAGCAGTCAGCGCAGTGCCGGCAAAAATGATCCTGTTCTCCCGGATCCGGCGGTTCCAGTCCGTTTTGCCGGGGATATTTGCCATATGATTATACGTAAAAACACGCACGATGCGGTACATGCTCAGGATATGCAGCCCGATCACGATCGATGCGCTGCAGTATAGAAGCGTATGGATACCGAAGGTGATCTGACCGATCGAAACGGATCGGATCACGAGAACTGCGGACTGCAGGGTCCCCGCAACGAGAAAGAACAGCGCGGGATAAAGAAAAAGCCAGTCCGGGGCATACATAAGAAGAAATTTCAGATGCCGCCATCCGTCTCTGAAACTGCGAAGATGCGGCCTGCCTGACCGTCCGTCTTTTTTCAGCGTCGTGGGGACCTCGCAGATCTTCAGGCCGTTGAGCTCCGCCATAACGACCATTTCACTTGCGTACTCCATCCCGGTCGTCTGCAGATCCAGTGCGAGAAACGCTTCCCGGTTATAACCGCGCAGACCGCAGTGAAAGTCCCGGATCCGGCTGTGAAAAAGCACTCTTCCGATCGTGGAAAGGACGGGGTTTCCCAGATAACGGTGGGAGAAGGGCATCGCGCCTTTTTCGATCCCGCCCCGGAAACGGTTGCCCATGACAAGATCATAGCCTTCCCTCAGCTTCTCTACGAACGGCATCAGATGCAGAAAATCGTAGCTGTCGTCAGCGTCGCCCATGATGATATACCGGCCGTTTGCCTGCTGTGTTCCGTAAATGAGTGCGCTTCCGTAGCCGCGGCGGTCCGTGACGACGACGCGCGCGCCTGCTTCTTCAGCAAGTCTCCGGCTGCCGTCGCTGCTGCCGTTGTCCGAGATCAGGACTTCACCGTCGATCCCGGATTCGCGCAGAAAGGTCTGCGCCTTCCGTATGCAGGTTACGATCGTTTCCGCCTCATTCAGACAGGGCATGAGTATCGTCAGTTCCAAGGGTATCTCCTTTCAGTCCTTCAAAAGAACGTCTTCTGCGGACGTCGCGCCGCAGTTTTCGGGACAGGTTGTGATGTTTCCGGCATCCAGCGCGCACAATACGGCAAAGACGGAAGTCGCTCCGGTGCGGTAGGCGTGAAGCCAAAAGTGGACGATCGAGTGATTGGCGAGGATAAAATACCAGGCGACCGAAAAGAACGCGATGAAAAGCAGTACCGCCGATGTCCGGATCGTCCGTTTTGTGATGCGCCTGCGGTACAGGATCATGCCTGCAGCGGCAAAGAGAGCATAAAGAGCGGGCAGCAGATCGGTTTTTTTCGAAACGAGCAGCTCTGCAAAATTTTTCCGGATCGCGTAGATACGGCTTGTCTTAATGCTGTAAACAGTTGTGGAAGAACGCTCCTGGATAGAATAAAAGAGCGAATACAGGAACCCTCTGCGCTGGAAAAGAAGGGCGATGATCCATTTGCCAGCCCACATGCCTGCATAGCCTGCCGCCCAGAACACGCAGCAGAGCAGGACACGTCTCAGAAGACGGGCGGAGTTCTCCTCCCGGACGCAATAGACCGTGAGCGGAACGGAGAGCGTCAGAAGAGGTGCCGAGAGAAAATCCAGATAGGCAGTCAGGATCCCTCCGGCAAGAAACATCATCAGAAGACCGGTTTCTTTCTTCAGCCACCCGGGGTCAAACAGAATCAGTGCGCACATGAACAAAGAGATATAGAATATGCGGGAATACTCGAAACAGCTGCCCATGGCTGTAGGCGCGAGAAAAAGCAGTGTGCACAGGAAAGGGACGACGCATTTTCTGAGTTTCTGCATCATCAGAATGAGGACGGCAAGGATCACGGCAAAAAGACAGACCGTGTTGACGTTCCGGATCTGCCGGATATTCAGAAACGTCATGAGGGGACGCAGGAAGAGAAGATATCCGTGCCAGTAACGCGCGTAGCTCATCTGCTCGGGGACTTCGTCGATGTGCCCGCTGAGCCACTCGTACGGATTATAGCCGGACTGTATATGATAGGCCGCAGCGGCCTTTTCAAATGCGTTTTCGTCTCCGTCATAGGCTGCGATCAGAACGGAATAGCTGTCCGCCCAGTTGTCCAGCGGCCGGCCGGATGATTTATCCCGGGGATAAAGACCCTCCTCGTCGAGTTCTGCGACCGTTTCCTCATGGCGGACGGGATCCTCCCGAAAGGGGATCGCAAAAGACAGCGCGAGAAGAAGATATCCCGCGACCACACTTGCGATCAGGATGAACAGAGCGGCGAGAAGGAGTTTTCCGTAACGCGTTTTCGTTTCCACTGTGAACCGTGCCTCATTTTCAACTGAAAAACTACAACTTTTAATATATATGATTGATACTGAAATTGCTATAAAAAACACACGGGACAGACCTTTTCCCGGATATATGGCTATGTGCCGGAAAAATGACGAACGTTCAGCGCGGAATGCTGTAATGTTCGGTATGGTACGTA
>JAFRLQ010000003.1 GCA_017431145.1 Clostridia bacterium
GTCCTTGATGGAATGTCCGTTGATCAGGATGTTGCCGGAATCGAAATCATGGATGCCGCAGCAGGCCTTCAGCGTCGTTGTTTTGCCGGCGCCGTTATGTCCGATAAAAGCGCAGATCTGACCGGGTTCCAGATGGACCGTAAGATCGTCGACCGCTTTTTTTGTGCCGTATGTCTTGGTAAGGTGTTCGATGTGAAGCATGCGTGTTTCTCCTTGCGGAATGATTTCCGTTTGTTATGAGTATTATACCGCGTTGAACGCGGGAGAGAGCGGGATGTGACTGAAATGCACTGCCCGGTGTCTGAAACGGACATCTTCAAAGCGCATCTGTCAGAACGGTCCAGGTGTGTTGTGGACAAGAAAACGATCCCTGTCAAGAGAAGCGGCGCTGACTGCGCCGGTGATCAGACCGACGACGGTTTCCGGTGAGATCCGTTCCTTGTCTGCCGTGACGAGCGTTTTTCCCAGACGCATGACGGTGATCCGGTCGGCAAGGGCAAAGACGTCCTCCATGTTATGGCTGATCAGAAGGATGGCGGCGCCTTCATCCCGGCATTTGCGCATAAGATCCTGCACCTGCGCGGTCTCTTTCACGCCCAGCGCGGCAGTCGGTTCGTCCATCATGAGCACCCGCGCGCCGCCCATCAGTGCACGGGTGCAGGCGATGCACTGGCGTTGTCCGCCGGACATACGGATCACTCTTTGGTCGATATCCGGGATCGGGACCTGCAGGCGGTCCAGTTCCGCGCGTGCGCTTGCGCGCATCTTGCGGTTGTTGAGAAAGCCGAGCCAGCCAAGAGGCGGGGAGAGAAGGATCTCGCGTCCCAGAAAGACGTTTGCCGGCACGTCCAGCGCGTCGACGAGCGCGAGATTCTGATAGACCGTCGCGATCCCTTTCGCGCGTGCGGCGCGGGGATTGGAAAACCGGACAGGCTCTCCGTCAAGAAGGATCCTCCCGCTGTCGGCGCGGAAGTTTCCCGCGAGGATGTTGACGAGCGTGGATTTCCCGGCTCCGTTCCCGCCTACAAGCGCATGGATCTCCCCGGCGCAAAGGGAAAGAGACGCGTCGATGAGCGCATCGACAGCGCCGAAACTTTTGGAAAGATGTTCCGCCGCAAGAACGGCTGTATCATGCAAAGGATCCATGGGAGCCCCCGGAAATGTATTTGGCATCAGTATAGCATACAATCTTTGAATTGCCTTTGACGAATGGCCGGACAGACCTTAATATGAGAATAGAGATGGATGGAAAGGGTTCTTTTTTTATGGCAGACAGTCAGAAGATCTCAAAACAGGCGATGCACCGCATGCCTTATTACGTGGAGTGCCTCCGCAGCCTTGCCGCGGAAGGCGTCGTGACGGTGTCCGCGCCTGTCGTGGCGGAAAAACTGAAACTGAACGAAGTCCAGGTCCGCAAGGATTTCGCGGCTGTCAGCAAAAGCGGGGGACGCGCAAAGATCGGATTCCCCGTGCAGGAACTTCTGAAAGATATGGAGAAGGCACTGGGCTATCACAGCGCAAACAGCGCTGTCCTGGTCGGCGCCGGCTCGCTGGGCCACGCGCTGGTCTCCTACCGCGGGTTTGAGGAATACGGACTTCGGATCATGGCTGCTTTCGATACACAGAAGGACCTGATCGGTACCGTGATCGGAGAGGTGCCGGTCTATGACGCAGCCGGCATCAGTGATTACTGTCAGGAGCACGGGATCCGCATCGGTGTGATCACGGTCCCTGCGGACGAGGCGCAGGAGGTCTGTGATATGCTGGTGAAAGGCGGCGTGCAGGGTATCTGGAACTTCGCGCCGACATATCTTGATGTTCCCGAAACGATCCTCCTTCAGAACGAGAACATGGCGGCGTCACTGGCGATCCTTTCGCGGCATCTGCGGGAGCGCAACAGGAAGTAACAACCGGAAAAGAACAGAAAAAAAGAGGACAGCCTGCCCGGCTGTCCTTTGTTGAATTCTGAAACATCAGTACATGACGATGTATTTGTTGACTTCCCAGTCCGTGACATGGGTGCGGAACTCCTCCCATTCCGCCTTTTTACCGGCGATGTACTGCGCTGTGATGTGCGGCCCCATCGCATCCTTCAGAAGATCGTCCAGCTCAAAGGCACGGATCGCCTCCCGCAGGTCCCGGGGAAGGGAATGGATATCGAAGATGTGCCGTGTGTCACGGTCCATGGCATAGATGTTCTCGGTGACCTCTTCGGGCGGCGTAAGTTTCCGCTCGATGCCATCCAGACCGGCGGCGAGACAAGCGGCGAATGCCAGATACGGGTTGCAGGACGGATCCGGATTGCGCAGCTCGATGCGGGTGCCTTTTCCGCGCGTTGCGGGAACACGGATCAGTGCGCTGCGGTTGCTTGCGCTCCACGCGATATAGCACGGCGCTTCATAGCCGGGAACGAGACGTTTGAAGGAGTTTACAAGCGGGTTGGTCAGCACGGAGATCCCGCGGATATGGACAAGGACCCCTGCGATGAACTGATAGGCCGTCTCGGAGAGGCCGAGCGGTCCGGACGGATCGTTGAAGATGTTGACGCCGTCACGGAACAGGCTCATATTGACGTGCATGCCGTTTCCCGCTTCTCCGTAGACGGGCTTGGGCATGAACGTGGCGTGGAAGCCGTTCTTCTGCGCAATGCTCTTGACGGCGAACTTGAAGGTCATGATCTTGTCCGCCGCTTCCAGCGCGTCGCTGTATTTGAAATCGATCTCATGCTGGCCGGGCGCCACTTCGTGATGGGACGCTTCGATCTCAAAGCCGAGCTTTTCAAGATCCAGACAGATCTCACGGCGCGTCTGCTCTCCGTGGTCCAGAGGGCCCAGATCGAAGTAACCGGCGCGGTCGTTCGTCATCGTCGTGGGGCGGCCTTCGCTGTCCGTACGGAAAAGGAAGAACTCACACTCAGGACCGACGTTGAAAGACAGTCCGGACGCCGCGGCTTTCGCGAGCATCCTTTTGAGTGTGCCGCGGGGGTCGCCGATAAACGGCGTTCCGTCGGGATTGTAGACGTCGCAGATCAGACGGGCGATCCTTCCGTGCTGCTGGTGCCAAGGAAGCACGGCGAATGTATCCAGGTCGGGATACAGATACTGATCCGATTCATGGATACGGGTAAAGCCCTCGATGGAACTTCCGTCAAACATGATCTCATTGTTCAGAACCTTCTGGATCTGGGAGGAGGTCACGGTAACGTTTTTCAGCTGACCGAAGATGTCCGTGAACGACAGACGGATGAACTGGATGTTCTCCTCTTCGATGATGCGCAGGATATCTTCTTTTGAGTGTTTCAATGGCTCCACCTCTTTTTCTGCGGATTGAAAGATGTGTGAAAATTATATTCTTACGGAAAACACAGTGTCAAGAAGGTTTGCCTTTTTCCGTAAAACAGGTACAATGGAACATACGATGCAAAAAAGAGAGGAAC
>JAFRLQ010000045.1 GCA_017431145.1 Clostridia bacterium
AAAAGCACAGGCGCTGATGGACGCGTACTGGCCGGGTCCCATGACGCTGGTCATGCCGAAGAAGGAGATCGTTCCGGACGCTACGACGGGCGGCCTCGGGACGGTGGCGGTCCGCATGCCGGATCATCCGGTCGCGCATGCGCTTTTGAAAGAGGCGGATGTGCCCGTTGCCGCTCCTTCCGCGAATCTTTCCGGGAAACCGAGCCCTACAGACGCAGCGGCAGTGATCGAAGATCTTCAAGGGAGAGTTCCTGCGATCATTGACGGGGGGCCGTGCCGTGTCGGTGTGGAGTCCACAGTGATCGATGTGACAGGCGAGATCCCCGTGATCTTAAGACCGGGCGGCGTGACACGCGAAATGATCGAGCGGATCGTCGGGGAGACGAAGGTCCACCGTGCCGTTCTGAACCCGCTTGAATCAAAGGAACAGGCGGCTTCACCGGGAATGAAATACAAGCATTACGCTCCGAAGGCGAAAGTGCGCGTCATCATTGGAAAGCAGGCGGCGCAGAGGATCTGTGCGTGCTATGATGAAGCGGTCCGGGAGGGAAAGAATCCTGTCATTTATTCGGTAGAGGAGGAACGGGCCGCGTTCGGCGGCAGAGCATTTTATCCCTGGGGCGTGATGGGCGAGGAAGAGACCATTGCGCAGCATCTGTTCGCGTCTCTGCGGCACGCGGACGAGGAGGGCATGGATCTCGTGCTGTGCCACGGCACGGATACGCACGGGATGGGCCTTGCGGTCATGAACCGTCTTCTGCGTGCGGCGGGATTCGATATCGAAGCGGCAGATTGAGACGCAGCCGCTGTAACGGAACGCGTTTATGATGTATAATCGACGGGACAACAAAGAAAAGGAGAGTAATCATGGGTGTCATCAGTGTCGGTCAGATCGAGATCAGGCCGGAGGAAGTGAAGATCGAAACACCGATCGTGATCGCCAGCGACAACGCGGGCTACGAACTGAAAGGTCACGTGATTCAGTATCTGGAGACAAGCGGTGTGAAAGTGATCGACTGTAATCCCGAGGAGGGCGTTGCGCGGCATTATCCCGAGTGGGCGCACAAAGCTGCGCAGGAGATGATGAACGGAAACGCGAAAAGCTGCATCCTGATCTGCGGGACGGGCATCGGCATCGGGATCGGGGCGATGAAATGCCCGGGCGTGTACGGCGTGCGTGCGGACGACTCGGTGCAGGTACGGATCGCCAGGGAGAAACTCAATGTGAATATGCTTTCTTTCGGACAGCGTGTGAGCGGCTTCGGTCCTGCGTTGGATATGGTGCGCGCGTTTGTATGCACGGCATACGATCCCAGGTATAAAGAAGCGGACGTGATCCGCGAGGCGGAAAAGAGATATCTCAAAAAGGAGGATGTCACGGAATGAAGATCGCGGTCGGAGCGGACAAGTATGGATTCGCGCTGAAGGAATCCCTGAAAAAGATGCTGGAACAGGAAGGACACGAGGTCATCGACTGCGGGACGCTGACGCCTGCGGAAACAGAAATCGACAAGGCGCCGGAAGCGGTAGCGGAAATGGTCGCTGCGGGAAAAGCGGACGGGGGGATCCTTGTCGACGAGACAGGAGCCGCTTCATCGATCATCGCAAACAAGGTCCCGGGCATCCGCGCGGCACAGGTAGGGGATTTGTACTCGGCGCGGCTCACGAAGGCGCACAATCTTGCCAATATCCTTTGTTTTGGAAGCGCAGTTACGGGACCGCAGACGGCTGAAGACTGCGTGAAGGTCTGGATCGAAACGGAATTCATGTACGGAAACCATTCCATCCGTCTTGACCTTCTGAAGGAACTGGAGGAACGGTACGGGAAATAAACGGCCGGAAAAGCAGACAGAACTGGCTGAAAAAGACTCTATCCGATTGGACAGGGTCTTTTATTAGTTTGTCGTGAATTGAAAAATAAACAGATGTGTGTTAACTTTATGTAAAGAAAACTGTCGCTTGTAACATTTACAGACATGAAAAGTAGTACAGAAAACAGACAAGGCATTCATACGCATATCGCTCCGAAGGAACGGACAGCCGGACATAGATGGGGAGAAGTCTGGCGGTACCGTGACCTTGTTTTTTTGCTTACGAAAAAAACATTCACACTGCAGTACAAGCAGACGATCCTGGGGCCGCTGTGGTCTGTGATCTATCCGCTGTGCACCAGCGCCATTATGACGATCGTGTTCGGGAGGATCGCGAAGATCGATACCGCGGGCGTACCGCATATTCTTTTCTATCTCCTTACGAATGCGCTTTGGGGTTTCTTTTCGGCATGTGTCAGCACGAATTCGAGAACCTTCGTAGATAATGCGTATCTGTTCGGAAAGGTGTATTTTCCGCGCCTGACGGTCCCGATCTCAAACGCGCTTTACCATCTCATCGGCTTCTGCATCCAGCTCGCGATCGTGATCCCGCTTTCCGTTTTCTTTTTTGTCAGAGGAAGGATCACGCCGCACTACGAGTGGGTATGGCTGCTGCCGCTGATCCTGCTGCAGACGGGCATTCTCGGGATCGGCACGGGTATTCTCCTTTCAAGCGCGACAACGAAATACCGCGACCTTATGATCCTCGTCACCGTCGGGATACAGATGTGGATGTATCTTTCCCCCGTGATCTATCCGGTCTCTCAGGTGGCGAATCCCTTTCTGAAGACCGTGCTTGCCGTCAATCCCATGACGGCGCCGCTGGAATGCATCCGCTTCATCATGACTGGAAAGGGACAGATCCTTCCGGTATCGGTGGTGTCGGCGGTCCTGTGTTCAGTGCTTGCGCTGTTCCTCGGAGCATGGGTGTTCGGTAGAGTGGAAAAAACATTTATGGATACGGTGTGACGATGGAACCGATGATCAGAATCAGAAACGTATCAAAAAAATACCGCAGAGGCGAGATCGGCGCGAAGACACTCCAGAACGAGATCAAGGGATGGTGGGCGCGCAGACGGGGAAGAGAGGATCCGAACCTGAAGATCGGCGAAAGCGGTGCAGTAAACGAGCCCTTCTATGCGCTTGAGGGGATCGATCTTGACGTCTGCCCGGGAGAGACGCTGGGTATCATCGGCCGCAACGGAGCAGGGAAATCCACGCTTCTCAAACTGATCTGCAGGATCACGGAGCCTACGGACGGTGTGATCGATCTGTATGGCACCGTGACATCCATGTTGGAAGTGGGGACCGGTTTCCATGGAGAAATGACGGGCCGGGAGAATGTGTACCTGAACGGTGCGATCCTCGGCATGACGCGCGCGCAGATCGACAGCAAGATGGATGAGATCATCGCCTTTTCGGAGATCGGCGAATTCATCGATACGCCCGTCAAACGCTATTCCAGCGGTATGTATGTGAAACTTGCGTTTTCCGTCGCGGCGCATCTGGACAGCGACATCATCATCATGGACGAGGTCCTGGCTGTCGGGGATATGGCGTTTCAGAAAAAGTGCCTGGAAAAGATGCGCCGGGAGGCAAAGGAGGAGGGAAGGACCGTCCTCTACGTCAGTCACAACATGAATACGATCCGGAGCCTGTGCAGCCGCTGTATCGTGCTGGACGGCGGAAAGATCCTGTTTGACGGGGATGTGGACAGGGCGATCGCGATCTATCTGGGGATAGAGGAATCGGACAGACGTCTGTTCCGGTTCAGCGAAGACTACAGGCCTTACGACGAATCGCTGCGCAAGAACAAGCGGCTGGAGATGGAAAGCCTCTTTGTGGAGAACCCGGACGGCCCGTGGTTCCACAGCACGCAAAGGGAAACACTGACGGTGAAAATGAACGCGTTCGTTCCTTTGAAGAGAGTCGGATTCCGTCTCGAATACTGGTATCAGGACGGGCAGAAGATCGGTTCCGCGCTGAGCGGCGATTTTGTGGATCTGGATGAAGGAGAGAATACCGTGCAGCTTTCCGTCGATCTTTCGCATCTGACCGGAGGACAGTATTCCGCGGATCTCATCGCCTATCAGTTTGACGGGGAAGGGACGGAGGACATCTTGGACGGCGTGTATCCCGGCGTCGTGTTTCAGATCGGCGAGGAGTTCGGTGTGACGACGCACCTTGACTGGCATCACCAGTACTGGGGGCATGTCCACCTGCATGATATCGGGGTGATGAAAAAATGAGTGACCGGAAGAAAAGTTTTCACGATGTCCTTTTTGAGATGCTCTGTGATATAGACGATCTTTGCCGCAGACACGGAATCCGGTATACGCTCTACTGCGGAACGCTGCTGGGCGCCGTACGGCATCAGGGATTCATCCCCTGGGATGATGATGCGGATATTGCGATGCCGCTGGAAGATTACCGCCGTTTTTTTAAGATCGCGTGCAGGGAACTCGCGCCGGATTATGAGGTGCAGGATCTGGAGAACACCCCGGACCACTGCTGGAGGTGGATGCGGGTGTACAAGCGTGGAACGACCTACATCGATAAGGGAAGACGGAATCTGCATATTTCACATGGCATCTGGCTTGATATCTATCCGTTTCTCCCTGCGGTTTACGGGCGAGGAATAAAGATTCAGCAGAAACTCCTGCAGTTGTCATACGCTCTTCGCCTTGTTCCGTATTGGAAACAGACGCATTCTTCGCGAAACAAGATGGCGCGGTTTGTGATGCCTGTGCTCAGCCTTGTTCCGCAGAAGATCCGAAACAGGATCAGCATCCTGCTGTTTGAAGAGGCAGCCCGGTTCGGCAGCGGGTCGCCGTATGTCGGAACGGTAGATGCGTTGCTGTTTGCGCCGAAGTATCTTGCAAGCGAATGGGAAGAGATGACAGTGGGAACGATCAACGGCCGAACCTTTCCGATACCGAAGGAGTATGACAGACTGCTGACACGGATCTACGGACACTATATGATGCTGCCGCCGGAATCTGAGCGGCATGGCCACAAACAGCCGCAGAACGTTGTGCTCGATACGGAAAAAGACTATACGGAGTATCTGAAAACATTATGAAAACAGTGATTACATACGGCGTGTTCGACCTTTATCATGAGGGACATGAAAGTCTTCTGAAACGCGCGAAGGAACTGGGCGACAGGCTGATCGTGGGTGTGACGACGGATCAGTATGCCGCGCAGAGAGGAAAACTGACGCTGGTCGATCCGATCGAAAAAAGGATGGAGCATGTGCGCAGCTGCCCGTATGTGGATGCGGTGATCGTGGAGGACAGAGACGGACAAAAGGTCGATGACATCAAGGCATACGGCGTGGACGTGTTCGCGATCGGTGACGACTGGTTCGGCAAGTTCGATCATTTGAAGGCGCTGTGTGAGGTCGTTTATCTGAAACGTACGCCGGGGATATCATCTTCGCTTCTTAAGCACGGAGCGATCGATGAGATGCGGATCGGGATCGTGGGAAGCGGTAGGATTGCGGAACGGTTCTGCCGCGAGGCGGGGTTCGTGCGCGATGTCAGTATCGAGTCTGTCTATCATCCAAGACCGGACACATCCGCTTCGCTCGCCGCTTTCAGATCCGCACATCCCGGGATCATGCTGGCCAGAACAACGGAAAAACTCTTCGACCAGACGGACGCGGTATATATCGCCTCTCCGCATGAGACGCATTACGGATACGTGAAGCAGGCGCTGCTCGCGGGAAGACACGTGCTTGTCGAGAAGCCTGCCGCGCTGAAAAGGGAAGAGGCGGAAGAACTGTTCGCCATCGCAAAAGAACGGAATCTGGTGCTGATGGAAGCCGTGAAGACCGCATACTGCCCCGGATTTCTGAATCTGGTTTCGCTCGTGCAGAGCGGAGAGATCGGGGAGGTTGTGGATATCACGGCCGCGTTTTCGCGGCTGACGTCCCGCGGACTGAGAGAATGGACGGACACGCGCTGCGGCGGGAGTTTCACAGAGTTCGGCAGTTATCTGCTGCTTCCCGTTATGAAACTTTTCGGAACAGAAGGGCTTTCCTGTTCATTCCGTTCCGTGACGGACAGTACAGGGATCGACCTTTTCACGGTCGCCACAGTGATGAAAGGGGAGAAGACAGCGACGCTGCGCTGCGGGATCGGAGCGAAGACGGAGGGCGAACTGATCATCGCGGGAACAAAAGGATATCTTATCGCGGAAGCGCCGTGGTGGAAGACTTCCTATTTCGAGATCCGCTATGAGGATCCGCACAGAAGAAAACGCTTCAGTTTTCCGTACGAAGGCGACGGTCTGCGGTACGAGATCGCGGATCTGCTGTACCGGGCAAGAGGCTACAGCGGCAGGGACTACAAACTGCTGCCGGAGGATTCCGTCACAATGGCAGGGATCATGGAAACATTCCTGAGCGGGCAGCGGAAGGAGCGGTATGATGTCTGATTTTTCCCGCTATCCTCTTCTGGCTTCGACCGGTGTGGATCCGGACACAGGTCTGCTCAGGAAGGAAGACGGTTCCGCAACACACTACGAGCCGGTCTTTCTTGCGGCGGGCACGGAGATCGTCTGGAACGACGCGGCGGGGGACATTAGCCTTTTCGCATACAGTGCAGAGCCGGACTGGCATGTGTTCTACACCTATTCCTACCCGGAAGAGGGAAACTGGACTTTCTTCAGGAAGAACGAAAACATCGAAAAGATGCCGCGCGTCTGGCGGTGTGAAAAGGATATGCATGCGCGCTTTGTGTTCCGGAACGGAACTCAGCCGCATACGCTCGCGGATGCGGGAACGTTCCGCATCCGGGACAGGAGCATGCCCCCATGGATCCGCGAAGAAGCGGAGCGTGTCCGGGACAGACTGAGGAAAATGTATGAGGAAGATCCCTTTGTGTGTGTGCTGCTGGGCGACAGCCACTGCGGAGCGGGAAGCAACTGGCCTTATACGGCCGAAAGCATACGCAGTACGATGCAGGGGTTCCGCGCGGACAGGCTGATCCATCTTGGAGATCTGACCGACGGTTCCATGCCGCTGGATGTGACCAGACGGATCGCGTCCGGGATGCTGTCGGACATGAAAGAACTCGGGATCCCCTTCGGGATGTGCGTCGGGAACCATGATCTGAATGCCTTCAGGGGAAACAGCCCCTCGTTTACGCCCGCGGAGGCCGCAGAATGCTATCTGGGACGTGAAGAAGGCTGGTATCTGGAGGATCTTCCGCAGAAGAATCTAAGGATCTTCTATCTGGATTCATTCGATCCCGGACGCAGGCAGCGCTATGGGTTCTGTGCTTCCCAGCTGCGCTGGTTCAAAAAGAAACTCCGGGAAACGCCGGACGGAAGAGATGTGCTCATTTTTTCCCATGTTCCGCCTGCTCCGGAGATCCACGTATGGAGCGACAGGATCCTGAACGGAAAAAGGATGCTGCGTCTGGCGGACAGGATGAACAGAAAAAAGCGGATCCGGATCCGCGGCTGGTTCCACGGCCACAGCCACGCGGATCAGATATGGGAGAAATACAGTTTTCCGGTCGTCTGCACGGGATGCAGTAAAACGGAGTCGTTTTACACGCACAAACCGCTGGCGTCGGATACCCCGTTCAGATCCTGGAACGAGAGGACGCAGGAACTTTGGGATGTGGTCGTTATGGATGCCGATGAGATCAGGATGATCCGGTACGGCGCAGGATGGGACAGAACGATCCGGAAGGAAGAATGGGACAGAAAATGACGGAGTGCATGCAGGAAGGATCCGTTCCGGATCCGCAGCAGCTGGAAGAGATGATCAAGGTGCATGGCGCCGTGCTGTTCGGCACCGGTTTTGTCGCACAGTCTTTTCTCAGGGTCCTTCACAGAAAAGGCCTGGACGGCGCGGTGGAAGCATGCATCGTAAGCGCAGCGGACAGGGATTCTTTCTGCGGAAAAAGGGTCTGGTCCCTGCGGGAGCTTCCGCGCGACCGTTTCCGGGGCCGGGTCATCTGCGTGTGTGTGCACGAGACGCTGAAGGAAGAGGTGCTTCGCCTTCTGGTGCCGGTCGAAAGCGTCCGCACGGTCTGGATCTATCCGTATCTTTTCCGCATGGCGTTCGGTGTGCCGACTGAAGAGGGGGCGATCCGGCTGGAAACGCTTCTTCAGGCGCAGCCGCCGGAGAACCACTGGATCAGCGTACGGTTTGCCGCGCTTGCGGACTATTCTCAGGGAAGAGGAGACGGGGACGGGATCCGTGCCTATCTGAAAACGCAGGCTGCATTCTCCGGAAAGGAGACAGCAGGGCAGAGGATGCGGCGGTTCTTCAGCCTTTATGAGGAGATGAAAAACTCCGGATACCGGCAGGACAGCGGGATCCTGATCGACAGGGAACTGCGTGTGATCGACGGACTTCACAGGATCGCGGCAGCGGTCATGTGCGGTGTGGAACAGATCCCGTACAGGATGACGGAAAAGGACGGCATCTATGAGGAACTGTTCCCGGAAGAGAACAGGGTCACGCCTGCGGCGCAGGAAAAAGCAGGCCTGACGGCGGCGGAAACAAACGCCCTGCGAGACGCAAAGCAAACGATGGTGCAGAAGACACAGAAAGGGGCAAACGATGACAGATCCGGTCATATCCGTGATCATACCGGTCTATAATGTCGGATCGTATCTGGACGCGTGCATGCAGAGCGTACTGTCGCAGACGTTCCCCGATTTTGAGATTCTTCTGATCAATGACGGATCGACGGACGGTTCCGCGGCACGGTGCAGAGAATGGGCGCTGAAGGACGGCAGGATCCGTCTGATCGAAAAAGAGAACGAAGGCGTTTCGGCAAGCAGGAATCTCGGGATTGACCTTGCAAGGGGGACGTTTCTCGCGTTTCTCGATCCGGATGACTGGATCGACTCCTGTTATCTGGAGAAACTGTACGCGGCGGCAGAGGAAAGCGGAGCGCTGTTTGCAGAATGCGATCTGTGGCGTTATGACAACAGGACGGGAAAGAAGATCTACCGCGCGTGCTACGGCAGAATGGGCGTGCCGTATACGCTCAGGGAGCACATGAAATACGGACCGACGGCGACTTATAAAGCGCTGTCACGAAGGAGTCTGTGGACGGACGGCGGAGTCCGGATGCCGGACTGCGACTTCGAGTCGCCCGCTGTCTACGCGCTGATCCTTGCGCTTGCCGGAAAAGTGGCGAGCGTGCCGGAACCGCTTTATTATTACAGAAGGTTCCGCGAGAACTCCCTGATCGAGACGGGATACATGACCCGGGACGGAAAGGCGAACAACAGGCTCGGGATCGATGCCATGCGGTTCCTTCTTGATTCGTTTTGCAGGACAGGTTTGGAGCGGGAGTATGCGGATACGCTGCCGGGCGTCGTGTTTTACCGCCTGAACGATATCCTCGCCATGCAGTATCACAGAAAGAGTCCCGAGGATTTCGGCAGCCTGGTAGCAAATCAGCGGACGTTTCTCGGCGAGGTGTTTCCGGAGCACCGCAATCCGGTGTACATGACATGGGGCGGATACAACCTTTCCAAGATCCTGTCGCATCTTGAAATGACGCACGATCCGTCTCTGCGTTTCGGTTTTTCCGGGATCATGAGCGTGACGTCGCCGCCTGCGGAGGGCCTGGAGATCGGACACCGCAACGCCTACCGCAGGATCATGCTGGAGAAGGAAGCGTCGCGGGTGTTCTGGAGGCAGATCGAGAAGGTACAGCCGGAGATCCTGTTTATGGACCTTCTGGAGGAACGTTTCGGCTCCGTCATGATCGGAGGATCTGTCATGACGCGGAGCGACGCGGTTGAAGGCAGCACGCTTGCGGATGCGGATTTTACGGAGATCTCTCGCGATGAAAGCGGAGAGCGCTGGAAACAGAGCGCGGAAAAGTTTGTGCAACGGATCCGGTCGGTGAGTCCCGGCACGCGTTTCTTTGTCGTGGAGAATTATCTCACGCGCGAAGCCGGAACGATGCGGGAGAAAGAGCCGTTCCCGAATCAGGAGGAGATCCTGGCGACCAACAGGAAACTGAAAGGATACTACGAGTGGTTCCGGGCGGCCGTTCCGGATGCACTCTGGCTCGATCCGTCGCAGGATCCCCTGTATTTTACGGACAGTCGCTATGAGTACGGTGCCGTCGCGTCGCATCTGAATGCGCTGGAGAACGAGAAAATCGCGGGCAGGATCGCCTGTATGCTGAAGAACGAAGAGGAGCGGAAAAATGTGTAAAGTCAGCGTGATCATTCCGGTATACAATGTGGAACGTTATCTCCCCGCATGTCTGGACAGCGTGCTCAGCCAGTCGCTTCAGGACCTGGAGATCATTGCGATCGATGATGCGTCTCCGGATCACTGCGGGCAGATACTGGATGCCTACGCGGAAAAAGACAGACGGGTGCGCGTCATCCATCTTACGGAAAACCATATGCAGGGATATGGAAGAAACCGGGGATTGGAAGCGGCACGCGGCGATTATATCTACTTCCTTGATTCCGATGATATGATCGAACACGACGCTCTGGAAAAACTGACGAAACTGTGTGACAGGGAACAGCTGGACGGCGTGTTCTTCGATTCCGAACCGCTGTTTGAGACAGAGGAACTGCGCAAGCGGTACGACTTGTATCCTGCTGTGCGCACGGGAGAGTATCCCCGGGAAACGATCACCGGCTCACAGCTGCTGGATCTTTTTACGAAACAGAAGGATTGGGTCGTGTATGTGCAGAGACAGTTTTGGAGAAAGGATTTCCTTTTGCAGAACAGGGTCTGGTCGCCCGAAGGGATCGAACACGAGGATGAATTCTTTTCTTTTCAAGTGATCCTTCTGGCGAAACGGGTGCAGTACATAAGGGAAACGTTTTTTATTCGCAGGTTTCGTGCGGATTCCGTGATGACAAGACCGAAGATGCCGAAAGATTTTCACGGATATTTCATCACATATCTCAGAATGATGGATTTTGTGATGGAAACGGGGATCGATACCTATGGTTCGATGGCGCACCGGATACATATGTACAGCTGTATGCTGGATTGCCTTCCGCAGTTCATACGGCAGGCGGATCCGAAAGAATGGTTTTCCCCTGAGGAACTTCGCCTCTATGAGTTGTTTCTTGCCATGCACGAGGCAGAAAAAGTGGCGTCCAAGCAGCGGCTGGATTTCTGGAAACCACTGAAGGGTTACCGGACGATCTGGATCTACGGGGCAGGTAGAGTTGCGAACAGTGCTGGCACGTGTTTGATTGAAGCGGACTATCCGCTTGAAGGGTTTCTGGTGTCAAAGAAAGAGGGAAATCCGGATGTGCTGCTGGATCGTCCAGTGATCGCGTTTGATGAATACAAAAAACAGAAAAGCACCAGTGTGATCGTCGTGGCAATGGCAAAGCAAATGCAGCTGGAAGTGGAGAAACTGCTGAAAGCACGAAACATGCGGTACTTCTTTTATGTGGGTAATGTCCTGGAAGGACCGTTCGGAGAAGACGACTGAGGGAAGAAGGATTCTATGAGCCGTTTCAACAGGGAAAAAGAGCAGGAAGTCAGGGATCTGATCCTGCAATACGGTGCATGTGACTATGATCCGCATATTTCAAATGCGGATTATGAGGCGTTTTACCATCTTTCCTCCCTTCGGCATTCCCTTTTATCCTGGTATCCCTTCCGGAAGGATGCGAACGTGTTGGAGGTGTCGGGCGGTTACGGGGCCATGACGGGCCTGTATCTGGAACGTTTTCCCGGGGTAACCGTCCTTGAGCAGGACGCGGAAAAGGCAAATATGCTGCGCAGACGCTTTTCCGGGACCCGTCTCGAGGTGATAGAAGCATCACTGGAAACATATGAGACGCAGGAGCGGTATGATTATCTGTTTTTGATCGATACGGACGAGCTGTACACACAGCCGCTGGAACAGGTTGTCAGACGTGCGAAAGAGCTTCTGAAGGAGGACGGACGGCTGTTTCTCGGGATCCGGAACAGAAACGCGTTCAAGTATGAGTGCGGCGCGCTCGATGAATATGTGACGGAGCCTTTTCAGGTGCAGCGCCTCCCGGGCAAAAGAGAAGCGGAACAGGCGGCGCAGGGCATATTTTCACAGATCATGGTTTATCTTCCGCTTCCTGACTTTTCATATGCCCAGATGATCGTGACGCAGGAGGACTTGCCTGCAGAGGGGATTCAGGACAGGGTTTTTTCCTTTGATCCGTTTGAAAGCCCTTTGTTCCGGAACGAAGATGAAGCGCTTGGACAGGCAGTCACAAGCGGGACGATCGGGGACAGAGCAAACTTTTATCTGTTTGAAATGTCTGAAACGGAACTGCCCTGCAGGGTGACGCGCGCCGTTCTGTCCCAGGACAGAGGTGAGCGTGCCTGGGCAACCGTGATGCGCAGCGACGGCACGGTCGAAAAGAAGGCTCTGCGCAGGGAAGGGATCCGGACGCTGCGCGCGTCCTACGAATACCTGGAAGAGATCCGCAGCCGCGGGCTTGAAACTGTCCCGCAGCGCTGGGAAGAGGACAGGATCGTCATGCCGCGCGTGGAGGAACCGGGTCTGCTTGAAACGATACGCGTGTACGCAGAAAGACATGAAAAGGAAGAGGTCCTTACACTTTTTGACAGAATGTGGGAGAATATCCTCGGATCCTCGGAGGAGGCGGATCCTGCGGAACAGACAGAAGAATGGAACGTCACGGCAGAGGAGGCGGGACCGTATCTTCAAAAGGGATGGATCGATCTGATCCCTTATAATGCGTTTTATGCGAACGGGAGGATACGGTATTACGATCAGGAATTTTGCGTGCGCAACTGCCCTGCAAAATATATACTCTACCGCGCGATCCATTACACCTGGCTGCACCTGCCCGGGCTCGAACAGGTGATCCCGCAGCAGGAACTGTTCCTGCGTTTCGGGATTTCCGAAAAGGCGCAGAGGGTCTACCAGGCAAGAGAAGACAGATTCGTTTCAGAAAACAGAAACTGGGCGCGCTACGGGCAGATTTACAGCTGGGCGCAGTCGGCGAAAGACAGGGCAAGGGACAACCTGGACCGGATAACGGAACAGCGGCGCCTGGACCTTATGAAGGAGGTCCACACGGTACAGCTGGGGCTGCTGAAGGAATTCGACCGGTTCTGTGCGGAGAACGGCCTTGTATATACCGCACTGCACGGAACGCTTTTGGGCGCGGTGCGGCACGGGGGATTCATCCCTTGGGATGAAGACCTTGACGTCGGGATGCCGCGCGAGGACTTTGAGAAGCTCCTGTCGCTGTACAGGAACAGGGAAGGCAGACCATATCTGCAGACGATGAGAAACGACGCCGCGATTTTTTACGGCGGATACGCAAAACTGAGAGACGAGTATTCGACGGGGATCGAAGCATACAACCTGCACCGGCGTGCGCATAAGGGGATTTGGATCGATATCCTGCCGCTGGATCTCTGCGAAGAAGATCCGGTAAAAAGGCAGAGGCATCAGGACAGGATCACCAGGATCCAGCGGTGTATCATCGCAAAACTCTATCCTCGGGATGTGCCATTGTTGTGGGGAACCAGATTGAGACAGATCGTGGCTTTGTACAGCCCGCTGAATAAGATGATCCCGCTCGGGGTCTATTACCGGCTTCTGGACAGAGAATTCAGGAAGGTCCGCAAGAGCGGACACCGCACGATTTTTGCCTGTTATTACGGCGGAATGAAGAACCGGAACCTGTTTGCGCAGAAAGAGCTTGAGAAACTGGTCCGTCTGCCTTTCGAGGATATGCGGATACCTGCTCCCGAAGCATATGAAGCATGGCTGCGCAGCCGTTACGGACCGCGGTACATGGAACCGGTGCGGGGCAATGATAGACATGCCGACATCGTATTCGATACTGAAAAACCATACTGGAAGGAGGAGGGAACGAAACCGTGAAAAAGTATCAGACGGGTCTTGTAATGGGCGTGTTCGATCTGTTTCATGTCGGACACCTGAACCTCATCATGCGGGCGAAGGAGCAATGCGCGTTCCTCCGGGTCGGAGTGCTTTCCGACGATCTGGTGTGGGAATACAAGAAAAAAACGCCGGTGATCGGACAGGAGGAGCGTATGCGGATCGTGGAGGCGATCCGATACGTGGATGAGGCCGTCCTGATCAGCGACAACCCCTCCCGGGTCATGGAGTGGCACAAAAGACCGTTCGACTGCTTTTTTTCCGGTGATGATTACACCGGGAACGCCTACTGGGAATGGGAGCGAGAGGAACTGAAAAAACTTGGCGCGGACATCTGCTTTTTTCCCTATACGAAAGAACAGAGCACGACGAAGATCCGCGAAAAAATGGGAAACACAGAACAAGGAGAAGACAAATGACGAAAAGGATACTGGTAACAGGCGGAGCGGGATTTATCGGCTCGCATCTTTGCAGACGTCTGTGGGAAGAGGGGAACGAGGTCATCTGCCTGGATGATCTGTGCACCGGTTCGGCCGCGCATTTTGCGGATCTGAAGGGGCAGGATCGTTTCACTTTCCTGCAGCGGGATGTGACGGAACCGCTGGATATTCAGGTGGATGAGATCTACAATCTGGCATGTCCCGCAAGCCCTGTCCATTACCAGAAGGACCCGGTAAAAACGATGAAAACATGTGTACTCGGTGCGCTCAACATGCTGGAGCTGGCCGGGAAGAACGGCGCAAAGATCCTTCAGACAAGCACGAGCGAGGTGTACGGAGAGCCCCTGGAGCATCCCCAGAAGGAGTCATACAGGGGCAATGTCAATCCGATCGGGATCCGTTCCTGTTATGATGAGGGAAAACGCGCTGCGGAAACGCTGTTTTTTGACGCGTACAGAACATACGGGACACGGATACGTGTTGTCAGGATATTCAATACCTACGGTCCCAACATGGACCCGGAAGACGGACGTGTCGTTTCCAATTTTATTCTTCAGGCGCTGCGCGGCAAACCGATCACACTGTACGGAGACGGAAGCCAGACGAGGAGTTTCTGTTACGTGTCCGACACGGTCGATGCGCTGATCCGGATGATGGCGCAGGATAAGACCCCGGGCCCCGTCAATGTGGGGAACCCCGCTGAGATCACAGTACGCCGGATCGCCGAACAGATCCTCCGCATGACACAGAGCGCGTCTTCCGTGATCTGTGTGGAACTGCCCAGTGACGATCCGACCAGGAGGCGTCCGGATATCACGAGAGCGAAAGAAGTCCTCGGGTGGGAGCCGAAGGTACCGCTGGAGGAAGGCCTTGAGAAGACGATCGCTTATTTCAGGACGCTTGCATGAGGGAGGAAACTGCAATGGAAAGATACAGAATCGCCGTTGTCGGCGCGGGCTATGTCGGAATGTCTCTTGCAGTGCTTCTTGCACAGACGAACGACGTGACCGTTGTGGAGAAGTTCCAGGAGCGCGTGGACATGATCAATTGCAGAAAGTCGCCGATCCGGGACGAGTATCTGGAACGTTATCTGGAGGACAAGAAGCTTTCTCTACGAGCAGTGCTTCCCCAAATGATGGACTATGCGGCGGCGGACATCGTGATCATCGCTACACCGACCAATTTCGATCCGAATACGGGCGGCTTCGACACGCAGTCCATTGAAGTGACTGCCGCCCAGATCAACCAGCAGAACGCGGACGCGGTGGTCGTGATCAAAAGCACGATTCCGATCGGATATACGCAGAAACTGAAAGAAGAAACGGGTCTGAAGAACATCCTGTTCAGCCCGGAGTTCCTCAGGGAATCCAGAGCACTTTACGATGAGCTTTATCCGTCCAGGATCGTCGTGGGATACGATTCGTCGGACCCGGATTCCAAAGACTGCGCAAAACTGTTTGCGTCGATTCTTGAGGACAACGCACTGACGGAGAAAGTCCCGGTGTTCTTAATGGGATATACGGAAGCGGAAACAGTCAAGCTGTTTTCCAACACTTATCTTGCCATGCGTGTGGATTTCTTCAATGAACTGGATACGTTTGCACAGGCAAAGGGACTCAGAACACAGCCGGTGATCGAAGCGGTGTGTGCGGATCCCAGGATCGGTGATTTTTACAACAATCCTTCCTTCGGTTACGGCGGTTACTGTCTGCCGAAGGATACGAAACAGCTGGAGCAGAGTTTCAGCGGGGTCCCGCAGACGCTCGTAAGCGCCGTCGTGTCATCCAATGAGACGCGTCTTGAATTCGTGGCGCGGCAGATCCTGCTGCAACTGAAAGAGACGGGCGGCAGAACCGTCGGAGCGTATCGGCTCATCATGAAAACGGGATCGGATAATTTCAGGGATTCCGCGATCCTCAGGGTTATTGAAAAACTCTGCGCGGAAGGTATCCGTGTCTGTGTATATGAACCGACGCTGACAGATGGACAGATGACGGGGGATCTGCGGATCGAAGAGGATTTTGACGCATTCTGTGAAAACTGCGATCTGATCATTGCAAACCGCAGTGAGCCGGAACTGGAAAGAGTGAAAGACAGGATCTATACCTGTGACCTGTACAGCAGGGACTGATCATCTGCGGAAAGTGAACGGAAACCGCGCACCGCGCATTGCAAAGCCGGGTGCGCGGTTTTTGTTCTTCCATCCGGCGCAAACATGGCGCGGAAGGCAGGAGACAAGTCCTGAAGGTTGTTTTTTCGGTGGCTACAGACTATAATGTTTCCAAGTGATCCGTGAAAGCGGAAATGAACGATAGCGAATCAAAGGGGGATGTTTTATGTCCAAAGTAGTCGTTGTAGACCATCCGCTGGTACAGCATAAACTGACCATGATGAGAGATAAGGAAGCGGGCGCGAAGGATTTCCGCGAATTGCTGAGCGAGATCTCCATGTTCCTCGCATATGAAGTGACGAAGGATCTTCCGGTGGAAGACTACGTTGTGGAGACACCGATCTGTGAGACGACATCGAAAGTCATCGCAGGACGCAAACTGGCGATCGTTCCTGTCCTGAGAGCAGGACTCGGCATGGTAGACGGCTTCCTGACGCTGGTTCCCGCAGCGAAAGTCGGACATATCGGACTGTATCGTGATCCGGAGACACTCCAGCCGGTCGAATACTACTGCAAACTTCCCCCTGATATTGACGACCGTGATGTCGTTGTTCTGGATCCCATGCTCGCAACAGGAGGCTCTGCGTCCGCTGCGATCGATTTCATCAAGCAGCACGGAGCAAAACACATCAAACTCATGAATCTCATCGCTGCTCCCGAAGGGATCGAGCGCGTGCAGAAAGATCATCCGGATGTAACGATCTACGTTGCGGCGATCGATGAGAAACTGAATGAGCATGGTTACATCGTTCCTGGTCTGGGCGATGCGGGCGACCGCCTCTTCGGCACCAAGTAAGGAGTTAAGCTTTTTATGAAAAAGCCTTTCGGCAAACTGCTCTGCATCGTGCTGATCCTGGTCATGATGCTGAGCGGCTGCCGCCGTCATGATCGGACATATTCCGGCACCCCTGTCGATTTCATGGAGAATCTCGTCTATGATTCCGGCAAGGGATATGTTGTGCTGTGGCAGCAGCGGCCAACGACATACAAGAGAATGACAGGCGCTGTGAACGTGTTGGCACCGACATGGCTGTATGTCAATGAGACAGAAGGCGGTTATACGCTGCAGTCGACTGCGGAGATGGGTGACTCGGTGGAGTACACCACATTTGTTACCCGTGCGAACAAGGATATGATCAAGGTGTGGGCCAGCGTCGTCTGTTCGGGTGAGGATGCGACATACTCGATCCTGAATGACGATGCAGCGAGGCGTGCTTTCATCGAGCGTATTGTACTGTTCACGCAGGAAAGCGGTGTGAATGGAATCAACCTTCTGTTTGGGTCTCTGCAGAAGAAAGACAGCTCGGTATTCGTACGCCTTGTACAGGAACTGAAGAGAGAAATGCCGTCCGGTGTTTTTCTGAATACCTGCGTGTTTTTCCAGACCGCCACCGCCGCGGAACTGTCGGAAAGCGCATACGATTTTAAAGCCCTTTCCGAATCTTCAGATCATCTTCTGCTTATGGCATATGAGCAATTTGGACCTACAGGCACTACCGCCGGTCCTACTTGCAGTTATGAATGGCTGTACAACAAGATTCTGAAGGTGCTCAGTGCTGTACCGTCCAACAAACTGGTCCTGATTCTGCCATTCTATGGCAGAGACTGGAGATTTGATGAGACAGGTGCACCGAAATGGCCGGAGGACCCGACCCAAGCGCCGGTCGTTTCCTTCGCCCAGGTCGATGAACTATATACACAACAGCAGTACTATGACTCGAATCAGGAATTGACAACCAGCGCAGAGACGGGACTTGCGGAATCGTGGGATGATACCTATATGGCGTGTTATGTGAAGTTTTCAGATACCGAAGGCGCGACACATGTGGTCTGGTATGACAACGAGGAGTCCATCCGGCGCAAAGCGGATATTGCCGTGGATTACGCACTGGCTGGGGTTGGAGTTTACTGTGACGTTTATGCGGACAGCCATCTTTGGAAGGGCATACGCAGTGCAATGGACGGAGCGTATTTCTCCGAACGGATGATGCAGGTCATTCGTCTTCACGCATATGATTTCCGCGTATATAATCCGGAAGACAAGGACTGGACCCGCGGTGACGATACGGCCAAAAAGAGGCTGATCAATCTGATTTCAGTCTGCAGAACAGGCGCTTCCTCCGGCGTGGATACAGGTTATATTCTGTCCGCTGAGATCCGGCAGAACAAAGACGAAAAGGGGCAGGAAGTTTCATGGATCATCAAAGAAAAGAACGGACAGTATATTCTTGTGCCGAATAATGAGTATACGATGATCCTGACGAACGGACAGTCCCTGTGGCTGCCGTATGGCGTGACACCTCCGATGATGGAAGGAGCGTGTATGGTATGGCAGCCTGCGGGTACAAAAGCACCACAGTCATCAGAAGAGAAGTCGTGAGAAGTTTGAAACAAATGCCCGGGACAGGTTCCCGGACATTTTTCGTGGCACAATCTTGAAAAAGAGCGTTTTGGGTGCTATGATTCTCTTTGTAAAACGTTGAAGAGAAGAGTACATCATCCAAAGCGGTACAGAGAGGAACCGGCAGGTGGAAAGGTTCCGGCGCGGGAGGATGGAAGACCGACTCTGAGTGGCACCAATCCTGCCCGCTGGCTGCGTTATCGCTTAAATGAGTGTTAAGGATTTCTTCCTTAAAAGATGGGTGGAACCGCGTATCGATGCATGCGTCCCTTCTGGCAACCTTCACAGCTGCCGGAAGGTTTTTCTTTTAAACGGCGGTAATAACAAACAGGAGTGAGAATCATGATCATTACACTGAAAGACGGGAACACAAGATCGTATGAAGTGCCGATGTCCGTGTATGACATCGCACGTGATTTGAGCGACGGACTTGCACGCGTTGCATGTGTTGGCCGCGTGAACGGAAAAGTCGTGGACCTTCGGACTGTCGTAGAGGAAGACAGCGAAGTAGAGATCCTGACGTTCGACGATGACGAAGGGAAAAAAGCATACAGACACACCTGTGCGCATGTACTTGCTCAGGCGGTTAAACAATTGTATCCTGATGCGAAACTGACAATCGGGCCTGCGATTGCGGACGGATTCTATTATGATTTCGATATGCCGAATCTGGACCGCGCCGCGCTTGACGAGATCGAAAAGGAAATGAAGAAGATCATCAAGAAAGGCGATCGGCTCGAGTATTACACACTGGACCGTGAGGCGGCTCTGAAACTCATGGAAGAACGGGATGAGCCCTACAAGGTCGAACTGATCAATGACCTTCCGGAAGACGCCGTGCTGTCGTTCTATCAGCAGGGAGATTTTATCGAGCTTTGCGCGGGACCGCATCTGATGAGCACGCGTCCCATTAAGGCATTCAAGCTGATCTCTTCCTCCGGCGCGTACTGGCGCGGCGACGAGCACAACAAGATGCTGACGCGCGTATATGGAACGGCGTTCACGAAGAAAGAGGATCTGGAAGAGTACCTGGCGTACCTTGCGGATATCCGCAACCGCGATCATAACAAACTGGGAAGAGAAATGGATCTGTTCACGACGGTCGACGTCATCGGGCAGGGCCTTCCGCTGTTCATGCCCAAGGGCACCAAGATGATTCAGAAACTGCAGCGCTGGATCGAGGATCTGGAGGATTACGAATGGGGCTACGTGCGCACCCGCACGCCGCTCATGGCAAAATCCACACTGTACAAGATCTCCGATCACTGGTATCACTACAAGGACGGCATGTTCCTTCTGGGATATGAGAACATCAACGATGTGTTCAGCGCGGAAGATGCTTCCCGCGAGATCCACGGCGTAGAGGACCTGGGCAAGATCCGCAACGACAAGGATGCGGATGTCTATGCGCTGCGCCCCATGACCTGTCCTTTCCAGTATTATGTATATAAGGCCAGACAGAAGAGCTACCGTGATCTGCCGTACCGTATGGGCGAGACCTCGACGCTGTTCCGCAACGAGGATTCCGGTGAAATGCACGGTCTGACGCGCGTGCGTCAGTTCACGATCTCCGAAGGTCATCTGGTCTGTACACCGGAACAGATCGACGAGGAGTTCAAGAATTGTGTGAGCCTTGCCAAGTACTGCCTGACCACGCTGGGCCTGCAGGATGACGTGACCTATCGGATGTCCAAGTGGGATCCCAACGACGCGGGTCATTATCTGGGAACGGCTGAGGACTGGGAAAAAGTGCAGGACGCCATGCGCAAGATCCTGGATGAGATCGGACTGGATTATGTGGAAGCTGATGGTGAAGCCGCGTTTTACGGACCGAAGTTGGATATCCAGGCAAAGAACGTGTACGGCAAGGAAGACACCATGATCACGATCCAGCTGGATATGTTCCTCGCCGAGCGCTATGACATGTATTACATCGACAAAAACGGCGAGCGCAAGCGCCCGTACATCATCCACAGAACATCTTTGGGATGCTACGAGCGTACGCTGGCATGGCTGATCGAGAAGTACGGCGGCAAGTTCCCGACATGGCTGTGTGCGGAGCAGGTTCGCATCCTGCCGATCTCGGATAAGTATCTGGATTATTCCGATACCGTTTTCCGCGAGCTGCGCAAAGCCGGTGTGGACGTCACCGTCGACAGACGCCCGGAGAAGATCGGTTACAAGATCCGCGAGGCGAGAATGGATAAGATCCCCTACATGTTGATCGTAGGCGAGAACGAAGCACAGAGCGGAAATGTTTCCGTGAGGAGCCGATTCTCCGGAGACGAAGGCGTGAAACCGATTCAGGAGTTCGTTGATCAGATCACAGAAGAGATCCGGACGAAGACGATCCGCAAAGAGGAGACCGCGGAAGAGAAAAAGGCTTAACACGATACTGTTTATGCAGATCCTGCTTTGGTAGGATCTGCATTTTTAAAAAAGGAGGGAGACCCATGCAGAGACGCGGAGGTCCCATGGGCGGAGCATTTCTGACGGAGGAGGAGAAGGCGAATCAGCCGAAAGTGACGAAGGAACTGCTGGTGCGTGTTTTTTCCTTTCTGAAACCGTACTGGAGACAGCTGATTCTGGTCATGATCTGCATACTCGCGGCGTCAGTCTTTACGCTGCTGCCGTCGATCCTGACAGGAAAGATCATTGACGAAGGACTGATCGGGAAGAACCTGAGAGCGCTTGTCATCTATATCGTGCTGTCACTTCTTGTCACGCTGGCGGCGAATCTCATCGGTGTCGGGCAGAGCTGGCTCAATACATGGATCGCGCAGCATATCACCTTCGATATCCGAAACGGTCTGTTCCGGCATCTGCAGCGCATGTCCCAGCGGTTTTTTACGTCCAACAGTCAGGGAGACATCATTACCCGCATGACCAGCGACGTGGACGGTGTACAGCGTGTGATCTCCGATACGTTCGCGAACATCCTGTCCAACGCGATCACGCTTGTCGTGGCGATCGTCGCCATGTACAGGAAAAACTGGATCCTCGCGACGCTCGGGCTGCTGGTCGTGCCGCTGTTCGCGCTGCCGACCAGAAAAGTGGGGAAAACGCGTTGGACGCTCACGCGCGAGGCGCAGGAATGCAACGATGAGGTGAACGGGATCCTGAATGAAACGATGTCCGTTTCCGGCCAGCTTCTCGTGAAGCTTTTCGGCAAGGAACGCTATGAATACAACCGTTACAAAGACGTCAGCAGAAGAATGATCCGTTTGAATATCCGGGAGAATATGGCAGGCCGCTGGTTCCGCGTCGCACTGTCTACCTTCGCGAGCATCGGCCCCATGCTACTGTATCTGGTCGGCGGGATCCTGCTCATGCAGAAGGATTCGACGCTGACCGTCGGTGATATCACGGTCCTGGTCAGCCTGCTCGGACGCATGTACATGCCGGTGAATCAGCTTCTGAACGTGCAGGTCGACTGGGTGCGTTCCATGGCGATGTTCACCCGGATCTTTGAGTATTTTGACATGCCGATCGAGATCAAGGATGCGCCTAATGCGGTCGAGCCCCAGCAGGCGCACGGGAATGTGACGTTTGAGAACGTGTCGTTCTCCTACGAGTCTTCCAGACAGATCCTGAAGGATATCTCTTTTACGCTTGAAAGCGGTCACAGCGTCGCGATCGTCGGTCCGTCCGGGTCCGGCAAGAGCACCATCATCAATCTCATTCCGCGCCTGTATGACGTGGAGGAGGGACGTGTACTGTTTGACGGGATCGATGTACGGAACCTGAAACTGGATTTCCTGCGCAGAAATATCGGCGTAGTCTCTCAGGAGACGTATCTGTTCAACGGCACCGTGCGGGATAATCTTCTTTATGCAAAACCGGACGCGACGGAGGAAGAACTGATCAACGTCTGCAAAAAGGCAAATATATACGATTTTATCCTCCAGCAGGAGGACGGGTTTGAGACGGTGGTCGGAAATCGCGGGCTGAAACTTTCAGGCGGTGAGAAACAGCGCCTGTCCATTGCGCGCGTACTGCTGAAGGATCCGGCGCTTCTGATTTTTGACGAGGCGACATCAGCGCTTGACTCTATATCCGAGAGCAAGATACAGGAAGCGATCGATCCCATTATCGAGTCAAGAACGAGCATTCTGATCGCGCACAGACTCTCCACGATCCTTGCTGCTGATGAGATTCTTGTTGTGGAGGACGGAAGGATCGTTGAACGCGGTCAGCATCAGGAACTGCTGGAAAAAAACGGTGTATACCGTTTACTGTATGAGACCCAGTTCGGGAAAGAAAGGACTGTTCAGGAAATGATTTGAAAAGCGAAACATATTCAATTAAAATGTGTATAGGATATAACAAAGGGGAAAAACAATGATTTCAGTAATCATGCCTGTGTATAACACCGAAGACTACCTTTCCCAAGCGGTGAACAGTGTTGTTGAGCAGACATACGGGGACTGGGAACTGATTGCAGTCGATGACGGCAGTACAGACGGTTCCGGAAGAATACTGGACGATTGGGCAGCGAAGGAAAAAAGAATACGGGTTTTCCATACGGAAAATGCAGGAATGTCTGCCGCACGTAATATCGGACTGGAAAAAATGCGCGGAGATATTGTGCAGTTTATCGACAGCGATGACTGGCTGGATCCGACTGCATTGCAGGAGGTTGCAGCGGCACTGTCAAAGCAGGGCGTTGACATGGTAATCTACGATGTTTGGTGCGAGGGAGATGACGAAGGAAAGCGTTTTTGTTTTCAATCACCGGTTCCTGAAGGTATTTATGAACCGCAGGACATTTTGAGGTTTATAGCAGAACCTGCTATACCTTCATGGGTATGGAATAAACCATGCAGGAGTTGTTTGTATAAAGGGGTGCGTTTTCCGGAGGGCGAAAAATGGGAAGATACCGGTATGATCTTCTATCCTGTTGACAAAGCGGAAAAGATTGAAGTATTGTCGAAGCCGCTGTATCATTATCGAGTGCTCAGACTGGGATCAGCCACGAAAGAAGGGAAGGATGACCATTCCCGGCACATGTGGCGCTTTGTGCAGTTTCGCAAACAGTATGAATTCCTGAAAGAGAATTATCCGGCGATTGCCGATGGAGCGAAAACAGTGCTTCTTAAGAAAGGGCTTCTGTACTATGCGTTTTTTTTCAAAGTTTTGGAGGCGGAAGAACGCAGAGAGTTGAAACGGTATCTGTGCTCCGAGGAGTTTTCCCGGGGGATAAACTGGAAAGCGAGAACAGCCCGTTCTCTATTCCGTTTTTTTCCGCGAACAGTTTCCCATATGCTCAGATTGCGTGAGGCCAGCAGGTTCAGCAATGATTCGATGGTTGCACAACGATGACAGAATGGCTATAATCGTACTACGCGACAAAAAAGAATCAGGATTTGCCGTGCCAGACGGGGAGCCAGCGGTGCCCTGTAACCCGCAATCCGCTACAGCGGGGTTTGATTCCTTTTCCTGAGGGCTCATGCTTTGGTGTCCGGCCTTCGGCAGAGAGCGATGAAAATCTGGTCCTGTGCAATACAGCGCTGTGAACCTGGTCAGATCCGGGAGGAAGCAGCCATAAGCAGA
>JAFRLQ010000046.1 GCA_017431145.1 Clostridia bacterium
GAAGGATACGCAAGGAAGATCTCGGTGTTTTCATGGATCGTGGACAGAACGTCCCACAGCGCATCCAGATTCTTGCCGTAATACAGGGGCAGATCCATTTTACGCATCAGTTCATTATGCGCAGACTGGATGGTATACATTTTTGTGCCGTCAAGATAGATCGTATTCATAGTCATCACCCGTCAGTAAAGCTGTTCAAAAGTCTTGTAGTGATCGGCGGTATAGTAGATCAGACCATCGCTGGAGAAGACAATCCTTTCGCCGCCGCGGTATCCGCCGTCGTAATTGACATCGCACTCGTAGTAGGTCCGCCCGCGTTCCTTGGGCAGCTGTTCTTCATAATTACCGAAACGGTCTCCTCCGATGACCATTCCGTCCGCCACATCCCACAGATTGCCCTCTCTGCTGTCCCAGCCGAGATCGAACGCTTCATCTTTTGTGATGAAATTGTCCGGAAGATGGCCGTATGTATGCAGATAAAGAGCGACGTCTTCCTTTGAATAGCACCACGCGTCTTCGGGGGGGACGGGATCCTCTTCTTCCGGAACGGGATCAACGATTTGGAGTTCCGTTTCGCCTGTCCCGGATGAGGCGGCTGCGGGCGTACCGGAGGACTCGTTCTGCGCATCGGATTCCCCGATCAGTACAGCCGGTTCCGCCGGCTGGTGACTGTTCCGGACAACCCATCCTCCGATCGCGAGAGCGGCAACGGCGATGATCAGGAAAAGCCACAGAAGGCGCTGCTTTTTCATCAGAAGTATCTTCCCTCCTCGTCATCAAAGACAGTCTCCATCGGTGCGAATCTTCCGACGGCGCCGGCCATATAGCATTCAAACTGCTGATCGCCGTTGATACTGTAGAAGCTTGCCACGTCATGCATTGCGTCCAGATCCATCAGAAACAGTCCCTGCGCACCGCCCTGGCGTTCCTCCAGGAAAGAAAAGACGTACAGGTTGTCCGCGATCTTGACGAAGTCGGCGGGGTTGGACGCCATCCAGCATTCTCCGCCTTTCAGCATGGCGTAGGTGTAGTAGTATTCGCTGGTGTACATGTGCTTGACATGAAAGTCGTCATGGCTGTAGGTCCAGACGATCGCTTTGCCGACAAGCTCCCTTGTAAAGGCATGCAGAGGTCCGCCTTCGGTACCTTTGATCCTGCCGAAGAAGAACCGGTGTGAAACTTCGCGCGCTGCGGCTTTGTTGCCGATCCGGGCGTGGCAGACGGTCACAAGACCGGTGTTGAGGTCGATGATCACGGATCTGCCCTGCGGCGGGGCGGAACCTGCGATGTGATGCTGGACCAGATAGATCCCGGGACGGGATGGAAGACACATGTAATAGTCATGATGTGTAACGCCTTCCTGTGTCCATTCCAGATCATGCAGACCGGTAAATACATACGTGCAGGAAGGAGCATCCTCAAAACAGAAGGTCAGCGTTTTCCCGTCAAGATCACCGCTGTAGGGAGGCATGTACGGGCCGTGGCTGAAACCGAGGTTGGTATAGATCTCCGGAGAAGAGGCGTCGGCGAGCGCCTGGACCTCTTCCGCAGTCAGGCTTTTCCACCTGCGAAACATCCGATTGCGCATACAGATATCCTTTCTTGCCAAACGAACAGGAACATTCGCAGAGGAATGCCCGGATCGTGTCTGTATCTAGCCGCTGAACAAGTACGCAGCGGACATCTTTCACGGACATCATAGCAAAAAAAATCGGAAAAGGGAATAAAAACACGTTTTGGGAGAAAAACATGGAATAAAAAAAGGAATTGGCGCCGCGGTGTCGAATAAATATAATTTAGGCAGTTTATGCTGAAGAAGGAAAAGACGGGAGGTGTGCCGGATGCAGGATACGGAAGTCGCACAGCAGGAGCAGCAATATTTCGATATGGTCATGTCGGAGATCGAAAGGCAGCTGCGTGAGCAGGTCGCGGCATATGAGCATGCGGAACAGGAGCTTCAGGTCTATTTGAACAGTTCATGGGAAGACGGGACGCATATGGGCGCCAGCATCGACAGGCTGATCGAGGCGGTGCAGATCGGGAAATTTGCCCGTACACAGGAACTTCTGGCGGATAAACGCATGGAGAGGATCAAAGCACTGCGCAAATTGTCCGACAGTGCGTATTTTGCTCGGGTGGATTTCAAAGAGGACGAAGAGCCCGAGGAGAAGATCTATATCGGCAGGCACTCCCTCTACGACGCGGACCGGTCGCTTCTGGTCTATGACTGGCGCGCGCCGATCTCCAGTATTTTCTACCGCTTCGAGAAAGGACCTGTCAGTTACGACGCGCCGCAGGGACAGGTCAGCGGCGAAGTCTCCCTGAAAAGACAGTATGAGATCCGAAAAGGCGTGCTGAAGTATTTCTTCGACGCAGACGTGGAGATATCGGATGAGTTTTTACGCAGGATGCTTTCGCAGAACACGTCCGCGCACATGAAGACCATCGTGGAAACGATCCAGAAAGAACAGGACGTGATCATCCGGGACAGCAGCAACGATCTTCTGATCGTTCAGGGGGTCGCGGGAAGCGGAAAGACTTCCATTGCGCTGCACAGGATCGCTTATCTGATGTATGAGGGACTGCAGAAGCACCTGAACGCAAGCGACATCCTGATCATTTCTCCCAATACCGTCTTTGAGAGCTATATCTCCACCGTACTGCCGGAACTGGGAGAACAGAACATCCAGACACTGGAATTCGAAGCGATCGCGGCGGAAGTGATCGGGGAATCCGGGCTGCAGATACAGAGCAAGAACGATTATCTGGAAACGCTTCTTTCCGTCCCGGCCGGAGAACGAAGAAGACTTGCGATGGACATGGCGTTCAAGACGTCCGGCGGCTTTGCGTCCATGATCAGGAAATACAGAGACGATTGTCTCAGACATATGACCTTCTACGATCTTTACGTCGGGCAAGAAAAAGTTGCAAAGAAGGAAGAACTTCACGAACTCCTGACACGCGCGCAGGACCGCGCTTCGGTGGAAGGGCGGCTGGAACGCCTGCGCGGCAATCTCGCCGAAAGGCTGCGTGTTGCGCAGCCGCAGAGGCATCAGGAACTGATGCGGCAGGAAGAAGGCAGACACGAGGACAGCGAAGAGGACGAGATCTATGCGAGGATGACCGCGCTGCGGGAAGCGCGCAGGAACCACGGCCTGATCACGGAGATGACGAGGCTGGACTACCGTGCGCTCTACAGACGGCTGATCACGGATCCGGCGCTGCTGAACCAGCTTTACGGAAACGGCCAGGTCCCGCATGTGGAGGAGATGTGCGCGTATTCAGCAGAGCATGCCAATGACGAGCGGTTGTCCTACGCGGACGCGATGGCTTTTGCGTGGATGCTCCTTCAGTTCAGACGGAACGAGAGCTACCGTGGCATCAAGCAGGTCGTAGTGGACGAAGCACAGGATTACGCGCCTTTGCAGTATGAGATGCTGGCGAAACTCTTTCCGTATGCGAGATATACCGTACTGGGAGATGTGAACCAGAGCATCGGCAAGACGGAAGACGAGCGTGTGTATGACAGGATCGAGCACATCCTGAAAAAGCGGATGAACCTCCGGATGACGCTGCGCAAGAGTTTCCGGTGCACCAATCAGATCATTTCCTATGCATCCAGATTCATAGAGGATCATTACGGCCTGGAGAGTTTTAACCGGGACGGAGGAGAGGTGCGCGTCACGGGATATGACACGGAGGATGCGCTTCTGAAGGAGCTTCCTCTTCTGATCGGAAAGATGCATGAGGAAGGCTGCGAGAGCATCGCGGTGATTGCGAAGACCGGTGTAGGCGCCGCGGCGGCTTATTCTGCCTACGGACTGGACGCGCAGCTGATCCTGAAGGACAGGGAGTATGACCTGACCGGCGTCATGTTCATGCCAATCTATCTTGCGAAAGGACTCGAGTTTGACGGTGTGATCGTTCTTGATGCCGATGCGGAAACGTACAGGAGCAAGATGGACAGACGTCTGCTGTACGTTGCATGCACCCGCGCTCTGCACGCACTGCATCTGGTTTACAGCGGCAGCCCGTCCGCGTTTTTGAAGGAGGGGGAGCGGAATGTTTGAAAAACTGGCACGGATCATTGCGGAAACGATCAACGTAGATCCTTCGGACATCTATCCCGAGATGGCGATCCAGGGGAGCGACGGCCTGAGCGAGTGGGAGTTCGCCAGAATGATCATCGCGGCGGAGAGAGAATTCAAGATCCGGATCTATGATATCGATGCGGCGGGATTCCGCACGGCAGGTGATCTGCTTTCGTATATCAAGCAGAATAAAAAAGAAAAGGAAAAGGAAAGGGACGAGGACTCTCCCATCGAGATCGACGAGTACTTCTTCTCAGAGTGAACATGCAAAAGGCACGTTTCGGTTTTTCCGGAACGCGCCTTTTGCATGTTCAGATTATTTGGTGATGTGGTTGATCGAAGAGGCGAGATAGCCGGCTCCGAATCCGTTGTCGATATTGACGACACTGACGCCGCTTGCACAGGAGTTCAGCATGGACAAAAGCGCAGACAGACCGTGGAAGTTCGCCCCGTAGCCGACGCTTGTGGGAACGGCGATCACTGGCGCGTCCGCAAGACCAGCGATCACGCTGGCCAGCGCGCCTTCCATGCCCGCGATGGCGATGATGACCTTCGCCTGCATGATCTCGTCAAGATGGGAGAGCAGGCGGTGCAGACCGGCAACGCCCACGTCGTACAGACGCACGACCCGGTTGCCCAGCACTTCCAGCGTCAGCGCGGCTTCCTCCGCGACCTTCATGTCGCTTGTTCCGCCTGTGGCGACGATGACCGTGCCGATCCCGTCGGGCTCGGGAAGATCACCGATGATCCCGATGCCGCTGATCGGTTCATAGTTCAGATCAAACGAAAGGGAAACAAAGTCCGCAGCCTCCCGGCTCATGCGGGTGATCAGGATCGTGTTCTGGCCGTGCTCCCTCATGGAACGGGCGATCGTGCAGATCTGTTCCGGGGTCTTTCCGGCGCCGTAAATGACTTCTGCCACACCCTGGCGCAGCGCGCGGTGATGATCGATCTTGGCAAAACCGAGATCCTCGAAAGGCTCCTTTTTCAAATGCAGCAGGGCGTCATCGACGGAAAGCGATCCGCTCTGGACAGCTTCCAGGATCGCGCGGGTGTCATTCTGACTCATGGTGTTGCTCCTTTTCTCCCGGATCCTGCGGCAGTGCCATTCCGGGACGTTCCTCCAGATCGAGCAGTACGACAGGGAAGAACGGTTTCAGACGCTCGCGGATCGTGGCACGCATGGCGAGCACGCGCGGCATCTGGTTTTCCGGTATCTGGATCCGCGCCGCGTCGTGGAAGACACGGATGCGGAAATCCGAGAAGCCCATATCGAACAGAGCCTGTTCTCCGGCTTCGATCTTTTCAAGCGTGTCACGCGTGATGGATACGCCGGTCGGGATCCGGGTCGCGAGACATGCGTACGCGGGTTTGTTCCAGGTGAAGAGGCCGGCATTCCGGGAAGCCTGCCGGATCATGTCTTTCGTCAGGCCGCACATGCGAAGCGGAGAAAGCACCTTCATCTCCTCAAGCGCCTTCATGCCCGGTCTGTCACCGGCAAGATCGGAGGCGTTCGTTCCGTCCGCCAGCACGCGGTAGCCGTCTTCGGCCGCCGTTTTTGTCAGAAGGCCGAACAGACGCCGCTTGCAATAATAGCAGCGGTCGGCGGGATTGCTCCGCACCACGGGATCTTCCAGAACATCGCATTCGATGACGCGCATGGATACGCCCAGTTCACGGCAGAGCCTTTCGGCGTCCTCCAGTTCGAAGACGGGCTGAAAAGCGCTCTTAACATAATAAGGACGCACGTTTGCACCGGCTTTCACGGCCGCATAAAGCAGATAGGAGGAATCCGTACCGCCTGAGAACGCGATCGCGATATCGGGATATTCGGCGAAAAAGTCGTTCAGTTTCATGGCAGCGCTCCTTACAGAAGCTTGATGCCTGCCTTCTCGCAGGCACAGCGGGTCTCATCGTCCCAGACGGAGGATTGGACTTCGCCGATATGCGCCTTGTTCATCAGAAGCATGCACAGTCTCGACTGACCGATGCCGCCGCCGATCGTGAGCGGAAGTTTTCCTTCCAGCAGCGCCTTGTGGAAAGGCAGCGCTCTGCGGTCGTCGCACCCGGCTTCCGTGAGCTGGCGGTCCAGAGACTCCTCGTTCACGCGGATCCCCATGGAGGAGATCTCAAAACTGCGCTGAAGGAGCGGGTTCCAGAAGATCAGATCCCCGTTGAGATCCCAGTCGTCATAGTCGGGGGAGCGGACACCGTGCACCTCGCCCGAACGGAGCTTTCCGCCGATTTTCATCAAAAAGACGGTCGGATGATCTTTCGCGAAAAGACACTCCCGCTCATCGGGCGTGCTGTCCGGGTACATGTCTTCCAGTTCCTGCGTGGTGACAAATGTGATATTGCGGTCGATAGACGTGTTCAGCTGGGGATAAACGGCGTTGATCTGCGCACATGTATCTGCGATGGCTTCTACGATCTGACGGACCGTTTCCTGCAGATATGGGATCGTGCGCTGTTCGGCGGTGATGACCTTTTCCCAGTCCCACTGGTCCACATATACGGAGTGAAGATTGTCGAGTTCCGGCTCATCGCGCCGGATCGCGTTCATATCGGTGTAAAGGCCGTTTCCGGGGAAGAAATCATAGCGGTACAGCGCCATGCGCTTCCACTTCGCCAGAGAATGAACGACCTGCGCTTCTGTTCCCGTTGCGGTAACGGAAAAACTGACAGGGCGCTCCGTGCCTGAGAGGTTGTCGTTCAGGCCGGTCGAAGCTTCGACGAAAAGCGGGGCGGAAACACGGCGCAGATGAAGACGCGAGGCCAGATTGTCCTCGAAAAAGCGCTTCAGCATGCCGATCCCTTTCTGCGTGTCATACATGCCGAGGGAAGAAACATAGCCTTCGGGAATGATCGTGTTCATGTGCCTTCCTCCTTTGCGGATGTCAAACTCATTTCCATAGAAATCATTTTACCGAGACACCTGTAAAAGTCAATGAGAAAGGCGCTTTGTTCCGGCCCCGCTTCTTTTGACAGAAAACGAAGTTCTTCCGTCAAAAATCTTGTCTTCCGGCTCCCTTTTCCGCCTGTTTTTCCGAAAACGTTTGCTTGAAACAATACAAAAGCGTATAATATTTACGTATATTCAGAACCTACAGCACAACGGGTGCAATTTTTGACAATAAAAGAAGCCGGAACGGCGGCAGAGAATGAGGTAAAAAAATGCAGAGTAACAGAGAAAGAATGAGCAATCTTCCGATCGTCAGCGTATGCTTTTCCCGCTCGGATGAAAACACTGCGATCGAGATCGTACGCGACGTGAAGAGTGCATGTCCGTGGGCGCGCGTCGAAGAGTCCATGAACGCAAATGCAAGTGCGCAGGTTCTTCTGGTATCCAACAACACCTTTTCGGACAGAAACTGTATGGATTCTGTCCAGCAGGCGGTGGATCAGCTGATCCCCATCCTTGCGGTCTCCGTTGCCGGATATGACGAAGCGGCTGCGGAAAGAGAGCTTGACGGGCTGCCGGTACTGGACGCAAACTCCACAAGATATGCCGCGGCTCTGAGAGAGTTTCTGAACGGCGCAGTAGTCAACGAAGACCTGGTACGCCAGGTTTCGGAAGCACAGACAAGGCAGAATTCCGCGTCCGCCACGATCACAGATCTGTATCTGATGGGTATCGGCGCGCTGGAGGGGATCAATGAACCCAGAGACTGTCAGAGAGGATATGAACGCATTCTGGCATCCACGCTTGCGGGACTGATCGATGCGAAAAAACAGCTGGCTTTTATGTACCGCTTCGGAAAAGGCGTTCAGAGAGACAACAAGAGTGTCGAGAAGTGGATGGGCGAGGCGCTGACTCAAGCAAGACAGAGCTATGAGGCCGATCCCAGCAGGGAGAACGCCCTGGCGCTGGCGGAAGTTTACGGTTTCATCGCCTCCACGATGGAAGAGACAGGAAACGTGGAACGTGTCCGTGAAAGCTACATCGATCTGTGCGACCTGTGGAAAGGCAAAGACAGCGCGCTTCTTGCTGACGCATCCTTTGAACTTGCGCGTGTGGCGCATATCGACGGCAAAAACGTGATCGAGAGCTCCGAGCAGGCAGTACGCAACGCGCTGGCTTATGAGGCAGAGGGCGGAAGCGTATCGAACCGCGAGAGACTGTGTGAGGTCTGCTACGACCTGATTTCCCTTTATGAGATGGATGACGATCTTGCGTCTGCGGAGCCTTTCGCGATGCATATCGACAATTATCAGCCTGATGCGCACGCACTGTTTGAACTGCGCAACCGTTTCATGAACAAGTACACCGCGATCGGTGATGAAGCACTTGACGCGGGCGACGAGCGCAATGCGATCCTGAATTACGAACGTGCGATCAGTGTATGTGAGAAGACGCTTGAGGCAGGTGAGAATCCCGCGTTCAATCAGATGAGCGCTTACTTCAAACGCGGATATCTGGCGGAGAAATCAGAAGACTTCTCGACCGCGGGCAACTACTATTCCCGTTACAGCGAGATCTATACCGACATCTACAGCGGAAAGAGAGATGCCGCAAAGGCAAGGCGCGAACTGCAGGCACCTGCAGCTGCTCCGGCTCCCGCGGAGCCTAGACAGCCCAGATTCCAGCAGGAGGCACCCGCATCTGCACCTGCGCAGGATACGAGATGGCAGTACAACACGACGCGGATCGAGCGTCCTGTTCCGGCACAGGAACAGGCGGCGCCGATCGAGCAGCCTGCGCCTGCAGGGGAGGGCCGTATGGCCGGTTTCAGACGCAATGTAGCGGCAATCATGGCGCGTGAGGACGAAAGGGAAGAACGTCCCTCCGCACAGGAAGAGATGCAGAACAGCGCTGTTTACAGAAGAGAAGCTGCGCCGGCACAGCAGGAGCAGCCCCGCGAGGAACAGTCCGCTCCCAGCGCGCAGGAACTTCTGAACGCGTCAAAGACCGCTTCCGATTATGCGAAGATGGCGGCAGCTCTTGAAAAGGCGGGCAACCTTGAAAAAGCGATGGACTGGTGCATGGAAGCCTTCCATCTGAGAAGAGACGTGTTCCGCATCAGCGGCAACAACGTATCCAGAGCGGCGTTCGGCGAGAGCGTGCTGATGCGTGCAAGACTGAACGAGAAGATGGACAACAAGCAGGATGCTGCGCGTGATTACGAAGAGGTCGTGAAACTGCTTGCTCCTCTTGCGGCGAACAACGAGCTTCTGTCCGACGCAGTCGCAGGCGCTTACTTCGGAAACGGCCGCTGTGCACAGAATCCGGATGCGATTAACGCGGCGATCCACCTGTGGACGCAGCTTCAGCGTGACAAAGGGGACAACTCCTATTCCGACAAGATCGCCCTTGCACAGACAGAGTTGAACAAGATCATGTAAACAAAGAACAGGCAAAAGGCTCTCAACGCTCGGTTGAGAGCCTTTTTTCACTTTATAGGAAATTGCTCAAATTGAGAAAAAACGAGTTGGTGATGAAAGAGAGAAAACCTAAAAGAAGAAGTCAATGCCGTCAGCCTCACCGAAGATGTCATCAAGATCCTCGTTGAGGAAGTAATCCATATCAAGAAGA
>JAFRLQ010000004.1 GCA_017431145.1 Clostridia bacterium
TCACTCCGCTGCCGCCGCTTTCTTTCTCTTCATCAATAAACTCATAGTCTCGACCAACCCCAAATAGTAAAATCGTTGACTCGTTTTCTGAAATAGTAAAATCGTAGCCACGCCACTGCTCCTTGACCAGTTCCCTCAGACATAAAAAGAGGGTTCCCATCACACCGAGCACGCTCTGCTCCCGGTGACGGAAACCCCAGTAAATCAGGCTTTTTCAGCCCTTTTTCTTCAAGAATGTGTTAGTAGACAGACTGTCTCGACATGATTACTCATTGGGAACATATCAACAGGCTGAACCTTGTTTATTTTGTATCCATTTGTAGTAAACAAAACAACATCTCTTGCAAGAGTGCCAGGGTTGCAAGAAACATAGATAATTGTTTTTAGTCTGTTTACACATAGTTCTTCAATCAGGTTTCTATCACAACCGCTTCGAGGTGGATCAACAATAACAGTATCGAAACTATCCAGATCAGTTATTCCTTTGATCAGCGTTTCAGCTTTTCCACATTCAAATGAGATGTTCTTTATACCGTTTCGTTTAGCGTTGTCATAAGCATCAACTATTGCTTCCGGGACTACTTCTATCCCCTTCACCTGCTCACAAAGGTCAGAAATAAATATTCCAATTGTTCCCGTGCCACAATACAGATCGATCACTCTCTTTGCACCAGTTTCCTCGATATATCGTTTCACAACGCCGTACAAAGTTTCTATTTGATACTTGTTAATTTGAAAGAACGAAGCAGGAGAAACAGAAAAAGTCCTGTCTCCAATTTTTTCCTCCAATTTGTCACTGCCCCACAAGGAAGTATAGTTATCACCGAGAATAACATTGTCTCTTCTTTTGTTAATATTCAATACAATACCGACAACTGTAGGTATTTCTTTCAAGAATAGATCTATCATTTCTTGTTTGTTTGGCAACAAACCCGATGTTGAAACAATGGTAATATGGATTTCATTTTTTGTAATTGTTCTAACGACAAAATGGCGCAACAATCCGTTCCCAGTTGTTTCATTATAAATACTCACGTTGTATTTTTTGATATAGTACTCAAAAACACGGCAGGCTTTCATTGTCGTTTCAGACTGAGTCAAACAGTCATCGCAAGGAATAATGATATGTGAGTGTTTCCTGTAAAAGCCAAGTTTTCCATCTAAAGACACGGGAAATGATCCTTTGTTTCTATACCTCATATCCCGAGGGGAAGGAATAATCCTACTAATCGTTGGTTCTGTGATTTTTGCAATATGAATAAAAGCGTCCCTGACCATCTTTTCCTTCATTTCCAATTGCGACTTGTAACTCATATGCTGAAGATCACAACCGCCGCATCGAGGGAACAATGGACATGGAGACGCTACACGATTCTCACTTTTTGATATTAAACTCAAAACCTTCCCGACACAGTACCTTTTATCACTCTTTATGATTTGAATTGTTACAGTTTCACCAGGCAATGCGCCTTCAACGAAAACGACAATACCATCAATCCTTGATACACCAAACCCTCTGCTGTCTAAAGAATCAATCGTAACAGTATGGATACTATTCTTTCTTATTGTTGCTTCTATCGTTTTTTTCATGACTACCCAATAAAAAAGGAGGTTGTGAACAACCTCCTTCTGTTCATTAAAAAGCAAGATCGTATGCAAGTTTGTACAACTTCGTATGGATCCGTTTCTTTTGAGCCAAAGCCTCTTCAATATCAAAATCTTTAATCGAATTGTTCAGAATTCCCACAACCCGATTTCCTTTATTCTTTGCCAACAATTCAACTGCTCGTCCGGCAAGCCGTGCGGCAAGTGTCGCATCCTGTGCCGTGGGATCCCCTCCGCGCTGTACATGTCCCAATACAGTCGCACGAATATCAAGCCCTGTCATTTTTTCAAGATCGCTTGCAATCGTTTCAGCTTTACCGGCTCCCTCAGCAACTACAATTATGCCGGTCTGAACACCGAATTCGTAACGGTTTCTCAGTCTGTCAGCAATCTGATTGATATCCCATTCGATTTCAGGAATGATCACTGCTTCAGCTCCGCAAGCAACACCGGAAAACAAAGCGATGTCACCACAGTTTCTTCCCATGACCTCAATCACGCCAATTCTGTCATGAGAATCCATCGTGTCTCGAATCTTACTGATCGAAGAAACAACAGTATTGATTGCAGTATCAAAGCCAATACAGAAATCCGTATAAGCCAGATCGTTATCAATCGTCCCGGGAACTCCAATCGTCGGAATACCGAGTTTGCACAGTTCATGAGCACCTGCAAAGGTACCATCGCCACCGATTGCGATCAGGCCTTCAATGCCGGCTGCTTTCATATTCTGAACCGCTTTCTTACGCCCCTGCTCTGTTTTAAACTCTAAACACCTGGCAGTATGAAGAATGGTTCCGCCATGTTGTGAAATACCAGACACATCACGGCGAGTCAAAACGTTCATGTCACCGTTGATCAAACCATTGTAGCCGCCTTTAACACCATAAACCTGAATTCCATGCACATATGCAACACGTACCACGGCACGAATCGCAGCATTCATACCAGGCGCATCGCCGCCGCTTGTTAAAACACCAATTCTTCTCATAACCAAACCTTTTCTTTCATGAAATCAAATCAATTATACAGAAAACAATACTTTTTTTCACTAACTAATTGCTTCGTTCCGCAACAATAGCAATCTTTTAGTCATTCTGTTTTATTCTTTACCCAACGAATATCATCTTTTGGTATAACACTCACTAAATCTGCTTCTACTCCGCTATTATCATCTACGCAGTATTCCTTTGATAACAAATATGTTTTCTTGTTATCGTTGAAATATAAATAAACAGGAATGCCGCCTTTGTGTCTTACGAGAGTATTCTTAATCGTATTGATCAGATCATTATCAGAACTGTCATTGAGCCTCAGGTAAAGCTTATTGAATTTTGACTGTGTTTTTTCTTTATCCTTCACCGGCTGAACGAAAGAGTCCGCAATGATTTTCGCGTTTTCTTCTTCTTTTAGATCGATTCTGCCTCTCACAGTCATTACGGTATCCTGCTGCAGCTGTGTCGCAAACTGCTGATACACTTTAGGAAAAACGATCACCTCTATCACGCCTTCGAAATCTTCCATCTGCATAAAAGCCATCATTGTCTGGTTTCTCGTGATTTTATGATTCACATCTGTGATCAGGCCTGTGAATACAATCGGTTTCCCATTTAAATCTTCTTTAAGTGTGAGATCGGCAAATTCTTCTGTTTGCTCATCGTGAACATTCAAATCCAGAGTCCCATAAGTGTTTTTCGATACAAGTTTACGATAATCATCCAACGGATGGCCGCTGATATAAACACCGGTCATTTCTCTTTCCAACTGTAGTGTTTCTTCTTCCGTCAGTGATCCGTTTGACGGCCAATTTTCACCCGATTCATCTTCGCGGAAGATGGTCGGATCGCCAAATAATGACATCTGTCCCAGAATCTCCTTCTTCCGTTGTTTTTGAATGGAAGAAAGAATCATCTCGTACCCAAGTCTCATTCTTCCTCTGTCAATACCAAACGAGTCAAATGCACCTGAGAGTATCAAAGACTCACACATCGATTTATTGACAGACTCAGGCGGGATCCTTCTGCAGAAATTGGAAAAACTGGTGAATTCTCCATTCTGATTTCTCTCATCAACGATAAGATTAACTGCCGTTTTTCCGACACGTTTTATTGCAGCCAATCCGAAACGTATCGAGTTTCCTTCTGTTGAAAATACAGCATTGCTTCGATTTATGTCTGGTGGAAGCACCTGTATGCCCATATTTCTTGACGCCTGAATATAAAGCGAGATCCTGTCTCTGGATGAGAGAAAACTGTTCAGCAACGCCGTCATAAAAGCAACGGGATAATGCACTCTTAAATACGCCGTCTGATAAGCAACCACAGCATACGCCGCTGCATGCGACTTGTTAAAGGCGTATTCGGCAAAAGACGTCATCTCATCAAAAACACTCTCCGCAGTCTTTTGCGGTATTCCGAGTCTGGTCGCACCGGGAACCTCAACGTTGCCTTCTTTATCAAGCAGACCATAGACAAACACTTCCCTTTCATGCTGCATGACATCTGCTTTCTTCTTTGCCATGGCACGCCTGACAAGGTCGCTCCGCCCGAGAGAATACCCTGCCATGTCTCTTACGATCTGCATGACCTGTTCCTGATACACCATGCATCCGTAAGTAACATCCAGCGTTTTCTGAAGGAGCGGATGCAAATATGTTACTGAGTCCGGATCGAATTTGCCCCTGATGTATTTCGGTATGGAATCCATCGGACCGGGTCTGTAAAGCGCCACACCTGCAATGATATCCTCAAATGTACTTGGCTTTAACTCACGAAGGAAATTCCGCATTCCCTGACTTTCCAGCTGAAACACACCGTCTGTATCACCACGCGAAAGCATGTCATATACCGCCGGATCGTCAAAACCGATCTTTTCTATATTCAGTCTTGTACCGGTATCTTTTTCAATGATATCAATCGCATCACGAATTACCGTGAGCGTTCTCAGCCCAAGAAAATCCATTTTCAGCAGACCAAGCTGCTCGATCGTCGTCATCGGAAACTGTGTTGTCACGACATTATCATTCATCTGAAGAGGCACATACCTGTTCAATGGATCACGCGAGATCACAACACCTGCAGCATGTGTTGATGCATGCCTCGGAAGCCCCTCAAGATTTCTGGCGATATCAATCAGTTTTTTAACTTCTTCATCGGACTCGTACAAAGCAGTCAGCTCCGGATTCATGGACAAAGCCTTATCAATGGTCATTTTTAATTCCATTGGCACTGCTTTTGATATCGCATCAACTCTGCTGTATGGCATATTCAGCACTCTGCCGACATCTCTTATCGCCTGTCTAGCGGCCATCGTTCCGAATGTAATGATCTGTGAAACACAATCAGCGCCATATTTCCGTGTAACGTAGTCAATGACTTCCTGTCTTCTTTCATAACAGAAATCCACGTCTATATCCGGCATGGTCACCCTTTCAGGGTTCAGGAATCTTTCAAAGAGAAGATCGTATTTTAACGGATCTATCGTTGTGATGTTCAACGAATATGCGACAACAGAACCGGCTGCGCTGCCGCGTCCGGGACCGACCATGATCCCATGGTCTTTTGCGTATTTAATAAAATCCCATACAATCAGGAAATAGTCAACGAATCCCATTTCGCGGATCGTGTTCAGTTCATAATTCAGCCGTTCCATCACGTCGGCATAATTGTCTGGATAGCGTTCCATCAGGCCGCCGACACACAGTTTTTTCAGATACTCAAAGGCATCCGTACCATCCGGGATCTCATATTTTGGTAAGCGATATTTACCGAATTCGAATTCAACTTTGCAGCGATCCGCTATTTTCAGCGTATTATCAATAGCTTCAGGGAACTGTGCAAATCTTTCATGCATTTCCACTGGCGACTTCAGATAGAATTCATCCGTCTCAAACCGCATATGGTTTTCATCATCCAGCGTTTTACCCGTCTGTATGCACATCAGGATTTCCTGTGCCTGTGCGTCTTCCTTTTTCACGTAATGCACATCGTTGGTACATACACAATCGATTCCTGTCTCGTTGTGGATTCTCATCAACTGTGCGTTAACCTTTTTTTGTTCAAGAATCCCCGAATCCTGGAGCTCCAAAAAGAAATTTCCGTGTCCGAACAGCTCATCCAGGTTTAAAGCAAATTGTTTGGCCTCATCATAAAACCCGTTCAAAAGCAAGCGCGGTATGTCTCCGCTCAGGCAAGCTGAAAGACCGATCAGTCCTTCATGATGCTCAGCAAGAAGCTTGTAATCGATTCTCGGCCGATAATAGAAGCCGCGTGTAAAAGCTTCGGAACATAGATATACAAGGTTTCTGTATCCGGTCATATTCTCGCAAAGAAGAATCAAATGAGCATATTCACGATACTTTGACTCCTTCTGATCCATGTCCTGAACAACATAGACTTCGCAGCCGATGATCGGCTTTATATTCCTTTTCACAGCCTGCTGATAGAATTCGATTACACCGTACATGACCCCGTGATCCGTTATCGCGATGGAATCCATACCAAGTTCTTTGCATGAATCCAAGAGCTTATCAATTCGAGAAGCTCCGTCAAGAAGGCTGTATTCAGTATGTACATGTAGATGTGTAAACCCTGTCAAGCGATCACCTTTATTCTGCTATTTCTTCATTTCCGTAATTCTCAATCAATTCCTCGATGGCCTGCATAGCTTTCTTTTCATCTCTGCCGTCACACATAAAAACCATGTCCATTTCAACGCCCGGCTCTGCAATTGCCATGACACCCATTACAGACTTGGCATTGATCAGTCTGGTTTTGTAATGAATCAGAATCTGGGACTTGAATTTTTCCGATGTGTTAATCAGTTTGGATACAAAATCCGTATCCATATTCCGAACAGTCAGTTCTTTCTTGATCATAATCCATCCTCCTTTTTCAGTCGACGCTTTGATTCTCAGCCGCAAGCGATACAAGTTTTCTCAGCCTGTGATTCGCACCTGATTTGGTAATATTCAACAGATCTGCCAGTTCTTCCAGTGAAGCCTCGGGGTAATCCAGTCTCATTTCAGCCGTGCGTCTCAATGATAGCGACTGTTGCCTCAGGATACCTTCTCTTTCAAGAAACTCGATTGCTCTGATCTGTTTTTGAGAAGCATCAACAAGCTTCACGATATTCGCATTATTGCAATTGGAGCCGCGGTTCACATCATTGTTAATGTCTCGCATCATCCTCTCTTCTTCCATCCGCAAATATGCGCTGTATGCTCCGATATGTGCCAAAAACTGAGCGATTGAATCGTATTCTTTTATGTACACGATCTCTTTATCCCGCCGATGGCTCAGATGAACATTCCACCCCATTTCATACAGGATCCGGCAGCTTTCATTTGCCCGTTCAAGATCGTCCATGACGAATTCAAGATGATAGCCCTTCTCCGGAGGATAAAGCGTACCGCAAGCAAGAAACATTCCTCTCAGAAAAGAATCAATGCTGTTCTGGTCCTTTTCATCAAAGCGGATGGTTTCATTAAGCATTACCGTATCCTCGTCCTCTTTTCGGATAATGCCGCAGTCAGCCAGTATCTGACGCGCGGTATCCCCGGTAACGATGATCAACGTTTTTACAGTCTTCTTTAATTGTTCCTTCTGCACACGCTGAACGATGCATTCATACTGGTACAGATGACCGATGATCGAAAGGATCCTCTGCGCAACCGGTTCTATCGTCGTCGTCAGTACAAGCCTCATTCCATCTCTGGTCAGACTTATGGAACCGGCATACCAGACAAAAGCGGTCAACTCACATTTTCTGCTCTGATCACTTTTTATTTTAACCTTTGATACGTCGGTTTTTGTCTTCGTTGAAAAAGAGGGCATTTCTTTCCTCCTGGTTCATGCAATTAAAAACAGGAATGTTGTTTAGCCTCTAAGCAGATACTCTGCTGATCTGTCTTTCAGAATATCTCTGTGAACGATTTCCACTGGCTGCCCCGCAGCTGAAAGCTTGTTGTAAAGCGCATCAGCAAACACCACAGAACGGTGCTGTCCGCCCGTACAGCCTACCCCTACAACGATATTCGTTTTTCCTTCTTTTTCGAACAGGGGCAGTGTTTCGGTCAGCTGATCCACAACAGAATCGAGAAACCGTTCAGCGTCTTCGTTTCCCATAACATAGTTTATCACGTCTTCATCCTGTCCTGTATGTTTCCTCATGCTTTCGACATAATACGGATTTGGAAGAAATCTCATATCATAGATAAAGTCAGCATCAAGAGGAACTCCGTATTTGTAACCGAACGAGATGATCGTGACAAACGCTTTTGATATCTTTCTTTTTCCGGAATAGATCTTGGACAAAGCACTTCTCAACTGACGCACCGAAAGATTTGTTGTGTCGATGATCCGGTCCGCTGAAGAACGCAGCGGCGTCATCATTTCGATTTCTATATCGATTGCATCTTCCAACATCATCCCTTCCTGATAAAGCGGATGACGCCGCCTTGTCAGATCAAAACGTCCCACAAGCGTCGCCTTGTCTGCTTCCAGGAAAAGCATTTCTGTCTCATGCTTCTGTTCTCTCAGCCAGTCCAGCGCATCGAAAATATCATGGAACATATTCCCCACACGCGAGTCGACCACGAGCGCAACATCATTTATGTTGCTGTACTGCTCACTGCACAGATGTACAAAGTCAGAGATCAGCTTCGGCGGAAGATTATCCACGCAAAAATAATCCATGTCTTCAAAACAGCGAAGCGCTGCGCTGCGCCCTGCTCCGGACAAGCCTGTTACAATAACAAATCTCATATACGCGGATCCTTTCTGAGGTTGATGATTCGATCACATTCTATCCCTGCAGACAGTGCCGCATCATAGGCACGATCAACCTTGCCGACATCCTCAGGTCTGTGTGCATCGCTCGACAGAACGAATCTGCATCCTGTTTCTTTTGCGATCAGAAGATTCTGTTTCGACATAGGATGCTTATTGTTGATCTCTATGAGCACATTTCTGCTTGAAGCAGCTTCTGCCACTCTTTTAATATCAACCGCGATGTATTCTCCGGGATGCGTGATTAACATCAGGCCATTCGTGTTTATTGCTGCGACATCAGCGTCTGTCATGTTTCTTCTTGCTTTTCGCGGAGAAATCAAAGCTGTGAACTGAAGATCTATCAGATCTTTCACGCGCCAAGGGACCGCTGTTCTATGGAAGCCCGCAATCAGATAGTCCAGTTTTGATACCCATTCCTGTTTAATGTCGATCGATCCGTCTGTACCGACAATATTCGCTTCCACACTGGAGAGAATTCTTATATTCTTGTATTTCTCGTTCAGTTTCCGAATCTCATCCGCCTGCTTCAAATATCCTTTTTTTGAAATCCCGTGTGCAATTTGGCGAAAACCATGGTCGCTGATACCGATTTCACAAAGACCTTTTTCAATCGCGGAGAGTACATTCTCCTCCACAGAACCCGTCCCGTGGCTGTAAACGGTATGTGTATGATAATCCGCCGTGATGATCGACTGCATCTTACGCACCTCTGCCTATGTGCCGGATTTCACATTCAAGCAGAATACCGAATTTTTCTTTTACTGTATTCTGAATGAAACGGATCAGATCAAGCACATCTGCGCAGGTCGCATCTCCTTTATTGATGATGAAGCCCGCGTGCTTTTCAGATACCGCCGCACCGCCGATCTGATACCCTTTTAGTCCGGCATCTTCGATCAGTTTTCCGGCAAAAAAACCTTCAGGCCGTTTGAATACGCTTCCGGCGCTTGGATACTGGAGCGGCTGCTTGTCTACTCTTCTTTTTTGCAATTCCTGCATATAAGAACGGATTTGATCCTCGTCTCCATGTTGGAGTTCGATTTCCACGGAGGCCACCACCATACCGTCACGGATGCTGCTGTGTCTGTAGGAAAAATCAAGATCATCATTAGTAAGAAGCATCAACTCTCCGTTTTCATCAATCACCGTTGCTTTTTTCACGATCCCGGCCATTTCTCCGCCGTATGCGCCTGCGTTCATGACGACAGCTCCGCCAATGCTTCCCGGGATCCCATACGCAAACTCCATACCGGTCAGACTGTTTTTTGCTGCAAATTCAGCAACGTAGGACAATCTAGCGCCGCCCAATGTTTCAATACAATGATCGTCCAACAGCGCAACATCCGACATCTCACTTGATATCCAGATAACCGGCTCTTCTATTCCGTCATCAGACACGAGAAGATTGCTTCCCTTGCCAAGTACATGATACGGCATTTCATGCTTTTTCATGATTTTAACAGCAGCCGCAAGTTGTTCGACGCTGTTCGGTATTATAAGATCTGCCGCACCGCCGATGCGAAATGATGTATGTTCTGCCATCTTCTCATCTGTCAGAACAATGCAGCCTGAATCAGTTAATTGTTGAAACAAAAGCTTTTTCATTCTTTACTCCGGAAAGTATTCTCACTGATAGTATTTTATATGATTCACCCCTAAGTGTCCAATAATGAAGATTCCTCTTTCCGGTCATAAAAAACCCCCTTCCAAAAGATTCACATCTCCGAAAGGGGGCTGTCTGCCGGTTTTGGTACTTATGATCAGTCTGCGTAAGGAGTAGGATTCATGAAGCCGCGAATGATGCCGCAAAGCTCGTCATAACCTGCAAGGAATCCATTCAGTGTCAGAATGAATGCACCGTATTTCTCGAAATCTTCGACTTTCAGTGCGTCTTCGCAGTAAGCTTTCTTGAAATCATCAAATTTCTCAAGAAGAGTATCGATGATTTTCTGATCCACGGGTTTGCTCATGCGCTCTTCAACCACGACATCCGATGCATTGATCTTCTCCTGCCACTGATGCGTGATCGTCATGCAGCAGTCACCGCCGATGAACTCAGCCCAGTGATTGATATTCCTGTAAGCAGCAGTCAGCAGTCTTGTGCGGTATCCGCGCTCCTTATAGATCCGATACGCCTCTTTGAATACTGCAATACCTGCCCATTCAAGATACTCAGGATCAACTTCAACGCCCGTCTGTTTCACGATATATTTCAGATAATCGTCTACACGTCCGATCATAATCGTGCAAACAGGAGACATGTTCTCGGTCGGCAGTCCTTCTGCTTCTCTCCTCTTCAAACCGCGTTCAACAGCCTCCGCGACCGCAACGGCTTGTGCAACGGTGAAGGAAATTGTTGCGTTGATGCTCACCCCATGATACGTTGCTTCTTCGAACGCTTCGATACCGGCTTTGCTTGTTGCCATTTTCACCTGCATGTTCGGTCCGAGTGTATTGAAGTGGATTGCCTGATCCGCCATTTTCTTAGCATTGCGATAGTTTTTCGCATTTGTCTGGATAGACAGACGACCCTTTTTGCCCTCAAACTTCTCAAAAGCAGGCAGCAAAAGCTTTGATCTCTGCGCGGCGATCTCTTCGATCAGTTCCCATGCGATATCATCCTCAGTCGCATCATCCATTTCAACGCAGAGTTCCTTGATACGAGGCGCCCACAAAGGCATTTCTCTTTTCAGAACATCCTTAACAATGACCGGATTCGTCGTTGCTCCGACAGCGCCGCGTTCGATCGCGTAATCCAGATCATCCTGCGCACAAGAATCGTTCCAGATATCCGTGCAGGGGAACTTTACAACAGTTTCATGAAGCTTGCCTTTAAATTCAGACATAATAACCAATCCTTTCGGGTTTTAATGGTTTTATTATAGCACTATTCCAATGCTTTTTTTATCGATTTCTGATAATTTCCGGTCAGTTTTCTTCGCGATGTCTTCTTCCTTACTGAAAAACCAAAACTGCCGATAGGTTCTGTCAGCCGGTAGTATTTCCCGTGTGCAAAACTGATAAGATCAGCTTTTTCAATCTGCAGCGCACCTTTCGAATCGATCAGGTCCTTTCGGACATGAACGGCCTTTATGACGGATAGAAACATATCATGGGAACCAAGACTGATTTTGTTTTCCACCCTGCACTCAAGACAGATCGGACATTCCTGGATGCCGGGCGCTTTAACATATTTCATTTTCTGAAGATGGAAACTGCACTTTTCCATTTTGTTCACTTCACGCCCTGACTTTACGCCGCACAAGTCCAGTGATCTTACCATATCCGCAGAGCAAAGATTGATGACAAACTCCCCGCTGCTTTCAATCATTCCGTGGCTCAGCCTTGAAGGCTGAACGGAAATATAGGTCATCGCAGGCTTTGTGTTCACGATACCGGTCCATGCTACCGTGAATACATTGGCATTCTCCATTGTTCCGCAGGAAACCAGAACGACCGGCAGCGGCCCCATTAGTGTTGTCGGATTCCAAATTTCTTTTTCCATGTGCATTCTCCTATAAAAAAACCCGAGGCTTCACAACCTCGGGTTTAAAGTGCGCTAACAGGGACTCGAACCCGGGACACCCTGATTAAGAGTCAGGTGCTCTACCAACTGAGCTATTAGCGCATGAAAGCGGGTGATGGGAATCGAACCCACGTAGCCAGCTTGGAAGGCTGGAACTCTACCATTGAGTTACACCCGCATAAGCGGAAAACGAGATTCGAACTCGCGACCCCCGCCTTGGCAAGGCGGTGCTCTACCACTGAGCTATTCCCGCAAATGGTCAACAATGCGGACGATGAGACTTGAACTCATACGTCATTATTGACACTGGAACCTAAATCCAGCGCGTCTGCCATTCCGCCACGCCCGCAGAATTAGATCCCCATCTCCGCGACAAAAATCATTTTAGAAGTTTATCTTCACATTGTCAAGACATCTTTTCATTTTTGTTTTTGCAGCATTATCTATTTCGTGAAACAAAAAGAACACGCGGCTGATGCATCAAATCATTCAGCCGCGTGTTTCATGATATCATAGAATACCGGTCACTACATCGTCCAGAACAGACATTACAATCGGACTGCCTTTGGACGTTCGAAGCTGAATCGGAACCGCCTCACTGTTGATTTCCGTGATTCCGGTTTTCTTTTGGACAATCGAGATCTGTACGGGTTCTGTTACATGGATCGCCCCGACCACTTCACTGCCCGGAATCATTCCGCCGGCTTTGAATGGGAACACCTTGCTTCCTTTTCCATTCCTGCCCTGAAGTTCAAAATCGGCAACAAGGATCCGTTTTCCATAGCCTCTGTCTGTCATCAGAACGATCTCACCTTCACCGTAAACGACTTTGGCGAACAGAACCGTATCTTTCTCCTGAAGTGTGATCGCTCTTACACCTGCAGTTGTCCTGCCGGTTACGGATATCGCATCAAGGCTGACATTTATGCTCATCCCCTGTTTCGTAATAAGCAAAACCGTTGCGTCGGCGTTCAGATCTGTGATGACCTGGGAATCGATGACTTCGTCATCATCCTTCAAATTGATTCCTGCAAATTTCTTGCTGCGGACAACATAGTCAGAGAGTTTCGATCTCTTTGCAATACCATTCTTCGTAAGGAAAACGATGTCTCCTTCGGCATCTTCATTCGGTGCGGCAAATACAGAGATTGCCGTCTCTCCTTTTTCAAATCCGCCGCAAAGCGTTCCTGCCTGTTTGCCGCGTTCCTTTGCTTTGCTTCCATCCGGAACATCTGCAACATCGGCCCGGTAACAGTTTCCGTGATTCGTAACGATAAGGATCTTTTTATCTGTGGAAGATTTTACAGAATACAGGATGATGTCCGATTCTTTTGTATTGCTGCGGTCGGATTTCAGTTTGGAACCCTGTTTTTCAGGCAGTCTCTTCAGATAACCGGCAGCTGACATGGTAACAATGACATCCTCTACAACCGCAAAATCAGTAGCGGTGACCTGTTTCACGCCTTCCTGCGCAATAAAGCTCGTCCTTCTCTTGCTCTTAAAGTTCTCCTTGACTTCCAGCAGTTCGTTTTCAATGACCTTCAGGAGTTTTTTCTCGCTTGCAAGAATTCCTTCCAGTTCCTTGATCGTCTTCAATATCTGCGCGTACTCCTTCCGCAGATCTTCGATCTGCAGAGCGGTAAGTCTCTGCAGTCTCATATCAAGGATCGCCTGCGCCTGGATCTGCGACAAAGAGAATCTCTTCATCAATGCGTCTCGCGCAACTGTCGGATTCTTGCTCCGCCTGATGATCCGGATCACTTCATCAATGTTGTCGATCGCAATAATCAGACCGGCGAGAATGTGCTCTCTTGCTTTAGCCTTCTCCAGATCAAACTTCGTTCTGCGCGTTACGACGTTTTTCCTGTGCTGGATATAATACCGGTTTGCCTCTTTCAGACTCAGCTGCTTCGGCTTCCCATCAGCGATGGCCATGATATTTACACCGATAGTCTTCTGCATATCGGTATACTTGTAAAGAAACGCCAGAACCTTCTCGGCATCTGCATCTTTTCTCAGCTCAATAACACCGCGTATACCAGTCCTGTCAGATTCGTCCCTGACATCGGAAATGTCGCCCTTGATCTCTTTTCGTTCCTGCGCCATCCTGCTGATTTTTTCCAGCAGCGCTGCTTTTGATACTTGGTAAGGCATTTCCTCGATCACGATCAGCTTTTTGCCAGCCTTGCCTTTTTCAATCGAGCATTTCGCGCGTACCTGTATCCTGCCTCTGCCTGTTTCGTATGCTTTCTCGATTTCATCCGACTGGATGATCTCGCCGCCCGTCGGAAAATCGGGTCCTTTTACATATTCCATCAGTTCACGTGTTGTAATCTTCGGCTTTTTTATCTGCGCAAGCACGCCATCGATCACTTCACCGAGATTATGCGGCGGAATATTTGTCGCATAGCCGACCGCAATGCCGGATGCTCCGTTCACGAGCAGATTCGGAAAACTGGCAGGCAGAATAGTCGGTTCCTTCAATGTGTCATCAAAGTTGTATTCAAACGGAACCGTGTCCTTTTCAAGGTCGCGCAGCATTTCAAGCGCAAGCGGTTTCATTCTGGCTTCCGTATACCGCATCGCAGCTGCAGAATCACCGTCGATCGACCCGAAATTCCCATGTCCGTCGACCAGCGGCATCCTCATCGAAAAATCCTGCGCCAGACGCACCAACGCATCATACACGGACGTATCACCATGCGGATGATATTTACCAAGGCAATCGCCGACGATACGTGCGCATTTTCTGTGCGGCTTATCCGGCGACAGCGTGAGCTCATGCATTGTATACAGGATTCTTCTCTGTACCGGCTTCAGTCCGTCTTCGACGCGCGGTAGCGCACGGTCAAGGATAACATATTCAGCATAAGGGATCATGGAATTATGCATGACCTCTTCCATAGGCTGCGTCAGTATTGTTTCATTGCGCGGCGGCGTATTATCCTGTGCTTTTCTCGCCATATCAGCCCTCCATACGCATCATGATGTCTTCACGGTTGAAATCAGCAAACTCGTTGATATACTCTCTCCTGGGATCCGATTTGTCCCCCATGAGCACTGTCACCATTCTGTCCGCCTCTGCCGCATCCTCAATCGATACTCTGATCAGTGTTCTGTTTGCCGGGTCCATCGTTGTTTCCCACAATTGCTCGGGGTTCATCTCACCCAAGCCTTTGTAACGCTGTACGGAATAATTCCTTCTCAGCCGCTTTGTAGCGTTTTCAAGCGCCTTGTTATCGTAGAAATACTGAGACTTCCCCCCCACTGAAAGGCGGAACAGCGGCGGAACACCGATATAAACGTGCCCCTCCGTGATCAATTCACGCATGTACCTGAAGAAGAATGTAAGCAGAATTGCCCGGATGTGACCTCCGTCCTGATCAGCATCAGAAAGAATAATGACTTTATCATACTTCAGGTTCTTTAACGTGAAATCGTCTTCGATTCCTGTGCCCAGTGCTGTTATAATCGAACGAAACTCATCGTTTGCGAGCACTTCATCAAGTCTCTTTTTTTCCGCATTCAACGGTTTCCCTCGAAGAGGAAGAATGGCCTGCGTCTTACGGTCTCTCCCCTGTTTGGCGCTTCCGCCTGCAGAATCGCCCTCCACAAGAAACAACTCATTCAGCGCAGCGTTTTTTCCGGTGCAGTGAGCCAGTTTCCCAACCAGCTGTACAACATCAAGAGAATTCTTCTTCCTTGCGATCTCCTTCGCTTTTCTTGATGCTTCTCTTACCTGCGCCGCTTTACGTGCCTTCTCGATGATCGTCGCAGCCAGTTCGGCGTTTCTGATGTCATCCAGCCATAAAGTCAGTTTTTCCACTACAACGGCTTCCACGGCAACACGTGCTTCCGTATTGCCCAGCCTTGTCTTCGTCTGTCCCTCGAACTGGATATCCTTCATTCTTATGGAAAGGACCGCGGTAAGGCCGTCACGGAAATCCTCGCCTATAAGCGCTGTATCCTTTTCTTTAATAAAATTGTTTTTCTTTGCAAAATCGTTGAAAACTCTTGTCAGGCCTCCCCTGAGTCCTGTTTCATGAGTGCCTCCCTGAGTGGTCGGTATATTGTTCACGTAAGATATCACGTTCTCACCGTAAGCATCCGTATACTGCATTGCGAGACTTACTTCAATTCCGTCGTGCACCCCGTCCAGAAAGATCGGTGTTTCGTTTACAGGTGTTTTTCCGTTTACGGCGTATTTTACAAAGTCGATTAATCCGCCCACATAATGATAAACGCGTTTTTTGAACTTTCCGTCTTCCTTTGTTCTCTCATCGGTCAGTGTGAAAACAGTATTCGCGTTCAGAAACGCGAGTTCCCTGACACGTCTGGAAACGATCGACCAGTCATAATCAGTCGTTTCGAACATTTCCGGGTCCGGATAATACGTGATTCTCGTTCCTTTTCTGCGAACCGGTCCGATTTCTTCAAGCGGCGCAACAGGTTCACCGGCATGAATGTTTCCTTTCCTGTCGGTGAAGCTTACGAATTCCTGCCGATACAGACGGTTGTTTACAGCAACTTCACATACCAGTCTTGTGCACAATGCATTGACAACAGATGCGCCGACTCCGTGCAGCCCGCCCGAATAAGCGTAATTGGCGTCATTGAATTTGCCTCCGGCGTGAAGTTGTGTGAATACGACTTCCACACCAGAAACACCAAGTTCCGGGTGAATGCCTACCGGAATACCGCGGCCGTTGTCTTCAACCGTCACACCGCCGTCTGCATGCAGTACGATCCGAATATTATCCGCATATCCGTTTGCCGCTTCATCCACCGAATTGTCCAGGATCTCCCAAAGCAAATGATGAAGTCCCCTTGAACCGGTCGACCCGATATACATACCCGGTCTGCGGCGTACTGCTTCCAATCCTTTCAACACTTCAAGATCTGAAGCATTATAACTCTCAGACATGAATACTCTCCCATATTAAATACAATATTTTGTATACTTGTATATTTTAAAGCACACTATGTTGTTTTGCAATCGCATCATATATAAAGAATCTTTTCTTTTTTATAGAAGATAACAATGGAATATGTTAAAATCTATCGTATATATGGACTAGCAGGAGTATAAAGATGGATCCGTATCAAGTCCTCGGATTGCCAAACAATGCATCATCCGAAGAAATAAGACATGCATATATTCGTCAGGCAAAGCTTTATCATCCTGACCGTTTCCCGGAGGGTCCTGCGCGCGAGCAGGCAACTGAACGTTTCAAAGCGATTACGATGGCTTATGAGACACTTACCGGAAAACGCGGCGGCAATCAGGGCGACGGAACCGCTGCCGCTGATTTTGCCAAACTGTCACAGGCAAAAAAAGCATTGCAGACAAACGCTTCTCCTACTGCCGTCGCTCAGTTGCTTGACAGAATTTCCACAAGAAATGGCGACTGGTATTATATGTACGGTGTCGTCAATCTCCGCCTGAGTAAAAGATATGAAGCATGCCGCTGTTTTGAGAACGCACTGCGCATGGAACCATCAAACAAGGAATACCGCGCGGCTTATGATATGGTACGGTAGTTTTAATTCGTTGTTTTATTTTCCAAATCGAGGTGTCTTATGAGAATCGTTATCGTCGGAAACGGTAAAGTTGGAATCACGTTAACCGCAAGACTGATCAACGAAGGACATGAGGTCACAATCATTGATGAAGACCCGAATGTCTTGAAGTTTATAACCGAACAGTATGACGTGCTCGCCATCAACGGAAACGGCGCCAGCATGCAGGTGCTTCGCGAGGCAAAAACCGGTTCCGCGGAACTGCTTATTGCTGTCACCGCTTCTGACGAAATCAACATTCTGTCCTGTATGACCGCAAGAGCTATGGGCTGTAAACATACGATCGCCCGCGTGCGTAATACAGAATACACGGAACAGCTGAATGTTCTTAAGGACACGCTAGGTCTTTCGATGGTGATCAATCCTGAAATGTCCGTATCGCGGGAGATCTTCAACACCATTCAGTTCCCCTCATTTATTTCCAGGGAAACATTCCTGCACGGCCGTGTTGAACTGGTCAGTCTTATCCTTCGCGGAAACAACCCTTTGATCGGAAAAAAGCTTTCCCAGATACCGCATGACAAAAAGTTTCAGGTCATCATCTGCGCCGTCGAACGCGGATCGGATTTGTTTATTCCTACTGGTGATTTTCTTCTTGCAGAAGGTGACCGTATCCATGTCACGGCAGAGGCTAAATCTCTTGCGAGTTTTGTGAAATACATGGGAATCCAGACTGCACGTGTTCGTGATGTAGTCCTGATCGGCGGCAGTAAGATCGCTGTACATCTCGGAACACAGCTCGTCAATTCAGGCGTCAATGTCACGGTCGTTGAGATCGATCCGGAGCGCTGCGATGAACTCGCACAGCTGCTTCCTCACGCAAACATCATCAATGCCGACATCTCGACTGCCGGTGTGATGGAAGAAGAGATCATCGGGCAGCACGATGCGGCTGTGTTTCTGCTGGGAATCGATGAGGCGAACATCATCCTTTCACTGCACGCCACCCGTCTCGGCGTGAAAAAAGTCATTTCAAAAGTGGACCGTGTGGATTATCAGTCAATCGTTGACATCATTCAGGATGAAACCATCATCAGCCCTCGTCTGCATTCCTGCAATGCCATCATCCGTTATGTGCGCGCAATGAGCAACGCACGCTCCATGGATTATATCCGTGCTGTATACCGTCTGGTTAACGACCGTGCCGAGGCGATAGAATTGAGCGTGCCTTTTGATGCGCCTCACCTAGATGACACACTGGCAGAACTGCCGCTCAGAAGGAATGTTATTATTGCAACGATTCAACGCGGAAGCAGAGTATTCTTCCCCACCGGCAGTGACTCCATCAACGCCGGTGATACGATCATCGTCTTTACAACTTCACAGAACAAGATCTCTAGTTTCAGTGATTTGCTTGATATTTGATTGAGGCTTTCCTATGAACAGAAGAATGGTTTTCCGCATAATCAGTTTTGTGCTGCTGATCGAAGCGATTGCGATGCTGCCGGCTTTGATTCTTTCTTTGGTGTTTCACGAGCCTGAAGCTACCCGCGGCTTCGGAATCACGATACTTCTGGCAATTTCCCTTGCTTCCATAGATTTCCTTTTCCCGCCGAAAAGAAACTCTTTATATGCAACGGAAGGATATGTCATTACGGCACTTTCATGGATCATCATTTCTGTTGTCGGTTGCCTTCCTTTCCTTATTTCAGGTGCCTTGACCAACTTTTTTGAGGCTTTTTTCGAAATTGTTTCCGGATTCACAACTACGGGAGCGACAATTCTCAAAAACATAGAAGGCACGTACCGTTCTCTTTTGTTCTGGCGCAGCTTTACGCATTGGCTCGGCGGAATGGGCGTTCTTGTCTTCCTTCTTGCAATCGTCTCAATGACAGGTTCTGAAGGAAACATGATTCATCTGCTTCGTGCTGAAAGCCCCGGGTATGACGTGGGAAAGATGACGCCGAAACTGAAAGAAACGGCAATGACACTTTATTTCCTGTATATTGCTCTTACGATACTGGAATTCGTTATCCTTATGATCTGTGGAATGCCGCCGTTTGACGCTATTTGTATTACGTTCGGCACAGCAGGTACCGGAGGATTCGGTGTAACAAACAACGGACTCGCAGCATACAATCCCGCTTGTCAGACTGTAGCTACCGTATTTATGCTCGTTTTCGGCGTCAACTTTTCCATATACTTTCTTATCGTTACAAGACAGTTCAGTGAAGTAAAGATCAACGAGGAGCTTTGGACTTATCTCGGCATTTTTACTGTTTCTGCTTTTTTGATCGCATTCAACACATTGTCAATGTCGCCGAACTTCAAAACAGCTTTCCATCATTCCGCATTCCAAGTCGCCTCGATCATGACCACAACGGGTTTCAATACTGTCGATTTTGATTTGTGGCCGTGGTTTTCAAAAACGATACTTGTCATTCTCATGTTTATCGGTGCATCTGCCGGCTCTACCGGCGGCGGCATAAAAGTATCCCGTCTTCTCATAGCGGTAAAAGCGATCCGCAGACAGGGAAACAAAATACTACATCCCAGAAGCATACGTGTCCTGCGCATGAATCAGAAGGGGCTTGATGAAGCAATCGTTCAGGGAGTGCTTGGATTTCTCGCAACGTATATTCTTCTGCTTTTCGGTTCTGTTCTCATTATCAGTCTGGATAATTTCAATTTAGAAACGAATTTCACAGCAGTGCTTTCCTGTCTGTCCAATATCGGTCCCGGTTTAAGCGCTGTCGGCCCCACTTCGAACTTCACCGCTTTTTCCAATTTTTCAAAAGTGATTCTTTCTTTTGACATGCTTCTCGGACGTCTCGAGCTGTTTCCCGTTCTGATTCTTTTTAATCCGCACATTTGGAGACGCAACTCCGGGAGAGGTTAAAATCGTTATTGACAACAGAATCCTGTAGTGGTATATTTTTAATGTTGCTTGGCGGCATAGCTCAGTTGGCTAGAGCACTCGGTTCATACCCGGGTTGTCATCCGTTCGAATCGGATTGCCGCTACCAAAGAGGCCTATGGCCTCTTTTTTATTCTTTCTTTCTTTTGTATGAATTGACACAAAAAAACGCTTCTCTTATAATTTGTGTAAACACCCTGGAATGTTTGTTACGGTTTTTATAATTAAACCTACATTTTTATTATGGGAGTTTACGTCAATTGGAAAGATTGAATTTGTTAGAATTCGGTTTTTTTATTTGCAGAACACCCACCTGCGAGTTGCAGGGCGTTAATTAGGAATCGGACGGCATTTTGGGGTATAGTTTTTGCCTTTTTTTATTCCCGAACATTTTTGAATTATTTCTTGACATCACAAAGCAATGAAACTATAATAACAATGTTGTTGCAAATGATGACATTGCGGAATAGTGTAACGGCAGCACCTACGACTCTGACTCGTATTGTCTAGGTTCGAATCCTAGTTCCGCAGCCATTTTGCCCTCGTGGTCTAGAGGCCTAGGACGCCGCCCTCTCACGGCGGTAACAGGGGTTCGAATCCCCTCGAGGGTGCTGAGTTTGATAACTTAAATGTTATCAAACTTTTTTATGTTCAAAAAAGAGAACCCGCAGTTAACTGTGAGTTCTCAAAGATATAAAGGAATAACCTTAATGATTATTTGTTTTTAAAGATCCCTTTTTTGCTGCTTCCAAGCTTTTCAATACTTCCGCCCATTGCTTTTTCATAGTCGATCAAAAGATCTTTCTGAAGCGGCGTGAGGTGTTTGGGAACTGTTACATCAACCTTTACAAACAAATCACCTTTCCCAGTGCTCTTCAGTTTCTGAATACCTTTTCCCTTTAACCGGAAAACCGTACCCGACTGCGTTCCCTCAGGTACGCGATACCTTACAGTTTCCTCAAGTGTGGGAACTTCAATTTCAGCGCCGAGTGTTGCCTGTGCAAAACTGATAGGAAATTCGAGATGCAGATCGAAATTTGTTCTCTTGAACTTCGGATGCGGTTTCACTGTAAAATATACAAGCAGATCACCGTTCGCGCCGCCGTTATATCCCACGTCTCCCTCATTCGGGATCGTCATGAAATGCCCGGTATCGACGCCTGCCGGTACAACAAGAGAAATCTTCTTCTGCTTTCTTAATCTTCCTTTGCCCTTGCATGTCGGACAGGGATCATTGATTATCGTTCCCTTGCCGCCGCACTGATCACATGTTCTCGAAGTCTGAAAACGTCCGAATGCAGTGTTTTGCACAACATTGATTGTTCCTGTCCCGTTGCATTTCGTGCAACGCACAGGCTGTGTTCCCTTTTGCGCGCCTGTTCCTAAACAGTCTGAACACAGTTCTTCATGTGTGATCTTGATCTCTTTTTTGGCGCCGAAAGCTGCTTCTTCAAATTTCAGTGTAAGATCTACACGAAGATCGTTTCCGCGAATCGGACCATTTCTTCTCTGCTGAGAAAAACCGCCAAACGGAGAACCGCTTCCGAAAATCGTTTCGAATATATCTCCGACTCCGCCAAAAGGACTGCCGGTGAATCCGCCACCGCCAAACCCAGCATTGCCCTCAAGGCCGTCAAAACCAAACTGATCATATGTTGAACGTTTCTGCGAATCGCTCAATACCTCATATGCTTCGTTGATCTCTTTAAATTTCCGCTCCGCTTCCTGGTCCCCAGGATGGAGATCGGGATGATATTTCTTCGCCTGTTGCCGATACGCATGCTTTATTTCATCATCACTAGCACTCCGGTCAACACCAAGCACTTCGTAATAATCTCTTTTACTCAAGCATGTGTCCTCCTTTAACTATTCAAGAAACGGCAAACGGTATAAAACTATACCGTTTGCCCCGATTAAATTGCATCAATCAGTTCACTGTATTGCTGTCGTCGACAACTTCATACTCTGCGTCGACCGGGCCCTGATTCTGATTGCCGCCCATTCCGGGATCTGCGCCCATGTTATTTGCTGCATTGCCCTGCTGCTGATAAATACGCCCGAAGACATCCTGCGCTGTCTGAGACAGACGGTCGCTCGCATCTTTAATAACATTCGAGTCGTTTCCATTCAGCGCGCTGCGAACATTTCCGATCTCTGTTTCAAGACGATTCTTATCGTCGGGACCGATCTTGTCGCCAAGATCCTGAAGCGTCTTCTCGCAATCATAGACCATCTGATCAGCATGGTTACGGATCTCAACTTCTTCACGGCGTTTCTTGTCTTCCTGAGCGTACTGTTCCGCTTCGCGGACAGCCTTGTCGATTTCAGCATCAGAAAGATTGCTGGATGCCGTAATGGTGATCTGCTGCTTGTTGCCTGTTCCAAGATCCTTCGCAGAAACATTTACGATACCGTTTGCGTCGATATCAAAGGAAACCTCGATCTGCGGCACTCCACGCGGCGCAGGCGGAATTCCAGTAAGCTGGAACCGGCCAAGCGTCTTGTTGTATTGGGCCATTTCTCTTTCGCCCTGCAGTACATGGACCTCAACACTTGTCTGTCCGTTTGCAGCAGTAGAGAATACCTGGCTCTTCTTCGCGGGGATTGTTGTATTTCTCTCGATAAGCTTTGTGAACACTCCGCCGAGAGTCTCAATGCCAAGAGAAAGAGGTGTTACATCAAGCAGAAGAATATCTTTCACGTCTCCTGCAAGAACACCGCCCTGAATCGCAGCACCGAGTGCAACACATTCATCGGGGTTGATGCCCTTGAAGGGTTCCTTACCAGTCACGCGCTGGACTGTCTCCACGACTGCAGGAATACGGGTAGATCCGCCGACCAGGATAACACGGTCGATCTGCGCTGTGGTCAGGCCGCTGTCTTTGATCGCCTGCTGCATGGGTTCAACGGTCTTCTGCACCAGATCAGCTGTAAGCTCATTGAACTTCGCTCTTGTAATATTGATGTCCAGATGATTTGTTCCGCTGATGAAAGGAAGGTTCACGTTTGTGGTCAAGACATTGGAAAGCTCAATTTTCGCTTTCTCTGCCGCTTCCTTCAGCCGCTGCAAAGCCATCCTGTCGCTTCTCAGATCGATTCCGTTTGTGCGCTGGAATTCATTCGCAAGATAATCCATGATTCTCTTATCGAAATCATCACCGCCCAGGCGGTTGTTGCCGCTTGTTGCAAGCACCTCAAACACACCGTCTGCAATGTCAAGAACAGATACATCGAATGTACCGCCGCCAAGGTCATAAACAAGGATCTTGTGATTTACATCCTTGTCCAGTCCGTATGCGAGAGAAGCAGCAGTAGGTTCATTGATGATACGAAGAACATCAAGTCCTGCGATCTTGCCGGCATCTTTCGTAGCCTGTCTCTGGCTGTCAGTAAAATAAGCAGGAACAGTAATGACAGCCTGGGTTACCGGACTTCCGAGATACGATTCTGCATCCGCTTTCAGTTTCTGAAGAATCATCGCAGAAATCTCAGGGGCTGTATATGTTTTACCGTCAATTGTAATCCGACGGTCTGTTCCCATATCTCTTTTAATGGACTCAATCGTTCTGTCAGGGTTTGTTATTGCCTGTCTTTTTGCGATCTGTCCAACCATTCTTTCACCATCTTTGAATGCAACAACAGACGGTGTCGTTCTGTTACCCTCAGAATTTGGAATAACAACGGGATCTCCGCCTTCCATTACCGCAACACATGAGTTTGTGGTTCCAAGGTCAATACCAATAATTTTACCCATTTTAATTTCCTCCTAATTTATTCTACCACGGCTACCATCGCATATCTGAGAACCTTGTCTCCAATCCGGTAGCCTTTCATAAGTACTTTCGAAACAAATCCGCTCTCAAGCTCGTCTGTTTTTTCTGTTTGCATAACCGCCTGATGCAGTGCCGGGTCGAATTTTTCGCCTTCTGCCGGAATCTCTTCCACTCCAAGTTTTGCGAAAACATCTTTCGTCTGTTTCAGAATGAGTTCCATTCCTGTTTTTAAACTCTCATCCGCTTCCGCGAATGTCTCGTTTGCTCTTTCCAGATTATCCAACACTGCCAGAAATTCTAGAGCGGTAGAAGCCTTGCCTTCATTATAGGAATCAGACCGAACCGTCTCATTTCTTTTCTTATAATTATCAAACTCCGCTTTGATCCTTTGTGCTGTGTCAAGATACTCTTCGCATTTCGTATTCAGAGAATCCCAGTCCTTCCTTTTGACTGTTATTTCGTTTGGATTCTTGCTTTGTTTTTTCTTTCTCTTGGGTTCGGTTTCCGTATGCGCCGGTTCTTGTTGAACTTCCTGCTCTACTTCAGTAACGGTTTCGTTTTTCACCTCATTGCCCTGGTCTTTTTCCTCCATAGATTACTCCTTTCCAGTATTTTCGTTCTTATTATGTTCTTCCAGTGATTTGATTGAATCATCATAAGAACTTGAGAGTATGTCTGACATCATGTTTTTCATGTAATTCAGCACTGATGTTACATGAGAATAATTCATGCGTGTCGGACCGATAACGCCGATACTACCGGTTGGAGCGCCATCAACGATATAACTGACAGTTACTACCGAACAGTCACGCATAATCTCATGTGGATTCTCGTTCCCTATTGTAACAGTAAACTGCAGTCCCTTTGCCCCCTGGAGTATCGAACCAAGCGTTTCTCTTGATTCCATCGCGGAAAGCAATGCCCTGGCCTTTTCAATATCCGAATACTCGCGGTGTTTAAGGAGATTGGATGAACCGCCTACGACGATCTCCTGTGATTCCTCTTCAAACAACTGTGATTTGATGGAATCAAGAATCGCATCAAGAACCTGACGCTGATCATCGACCGAGTCTTTCATCTGACCCTCCAGTCTTGTCAGTACACCGTTCAGGCTGTGTCCGCACAGGTTTCTTTGCAGCAATTTGTTGATGCTTTGCAGTTCTTCCTGTCCAAACTCCGGAGACACACGAATAAATGTATCTTTAAAGATACCCGCATCGGTCACCAGCACAAGCAGCGCGAGCCCGCTCGTTACCGGAACAAGCTGTATGTTGCGGATCTTTATTCCGAGAGGATTCGGCGGCATTACAAACGCTGTGTACGTTGTAGCATCTGATATTGCCTTAGCTGCATCATGAAACAGCTGTTTCAAATCCCGTGATCTGGCAGATAAATGGCTTTTAAGATTTTCAACTTCGTCACCATTCAACTCCGAAACATTCATCAGCTGTTCTACATAAAGCCTGTAGGCTCTTTCTGAGGGCACTCTTCCAGCAGACGTGTGAGGCTGAGCAAGATATCCAAGTTCTTCAAGATCCATCATTTCATTTCGGATCGTTGCAGAACTCCAGTCAAGATACTTTTTGGAGATAGTCCGTGATCCGACAGGCACGCCTGTCGTAATATAATCGTCTACGATTGCACGAAGGATCTTCAGTTTTCTTTCATTCAAGATATCCGCCATTTTCACACCTCCTTACAAAAGAATGATGTTAGCACTCCACTCGCCCGAGTGCTAACATCATAATACTCTTTGTTTCAAAACATGTCAACAATCATTCAGTTTTTTTTCGCAAATGCATTCTTTACTCAACATCGAATGCTTCAATAGATACGTGCGCCTCCGGTTTGGTGTCCCCATGTTTTACAAAGATCATCGTGATTAAGCTGATTACAACGCAAACTGTCGCATACGGAAACAAAAACTTGTATCCAAGATGTGAGCTTTTCAGAATCTCGCCCGACAGAATTGGAGTCAGGATCTGTGCTGCCATGGAAAAAGTATAGTAATATCCAGTGAATTTCCCGACATTACCAACTGTCGCCAATTCAACAACCATCGGATAACTTGAAACATTGATCGTCGCCCACCCCATACCGGCAAGGACAAAAATGAAATACATCGCTATAGAGAATTGCCTGAAAAACGCTGCGCACAGAAAAGCGCATGCCAGCAAAATTACCCCTACCATAATCGCTTTTTTCCTGCCGATTTTCCCTGCAAGAAAACCGGCTGGAATATAGGAAGCTATCGCTGAAATCTGCGCTATAATCAGCGTAAATGCAAAAGAACCACCTTTTAAGCCCCAGACAACTTCTCCGTACGTAGAAAACCATGTCGTCACAGCATTGTATCCCATGAACCACGCAAAGACGGACAGCAAAATCAAAATAAGAGACCTCCTGTATTCTTTAGGCAGTCTTTCCGCTTTTACTTCTTCTTTCTCATCCGTGTCATCTTTAATTGTCAGTTTCGGTTCTTTGATCGTGATGCATAAAACCACAAGGCAAAGGTCCATCAAAAGCGCAACAAAAACAAATACCGGGAAATAATTCGGCGCCGAGACGCTCGGTACCATGAATCTTATTGCAGCAAGTGTGATTATCCCCCCTGCAGCACCCATTAGATTTATAACTGCATTTGCCTTGCTTCTAAGCGGTTTCGGAGTCACAGTCGGCATTAATGCAACTGCTGGTGACCTGTAAACAGACATGATAACAAGTGTTACAAGCAGACCTGTGAAAAACAGAGGAAAAATTTTGAGATGATTCCCTAAAGGCAAAAGAAGCATGGTCAATGACGATAAAACAGTGCCCGCAATGATATACGGCATTCTCTTCCCGATTCTTGTTTTTGTTCTGTCTGAAAGAGCCCCAAAAAGCGGCAGCATGAATAAAGCCAGCACATTGTCAAGTGCCATTATTCCGCCTGCGCCGATCATTCCCTCCGAAAGTTGGAATGTCTTGATCAGCATTTTGGGAACCAGGCTGTCATAGATCTGCCAAAATGCACAAATTGCCATAAAAGCCATTCCAACAAAAATGGTTCTCTTATAATTCAGTTTCAAGTTACGATGCCTCCTCATAACTTTTTCATTTGTTTAATTATATATTCTGTTATCTTTCATTACAATCCAACAGGTCAATGCAGACACATAAACGTATATTTCAGAAGTCTTGAATATGTTTTGAGAAAAAGAAATGACATGCTATAAAAACAAATGTTAAAATAATCAGTGTCAGACAATATAAAGAGGTAATTCAAATGAGGTTTCGAGAGAATTTTAATGCTTTTATGAGCAACCGTTACGGCGCGGATCAGTTTGGCCGCTTTCTTTCTGTCTTTGCTCTGATCCTTCTTGTTGCCGATCTATTTATTCCCGGTCTTGCCGGCAAAATCATTGCTGCAATCGTTCTCCTGGTGCTTGCGTTTGTAATCTTCAGAATGTTCTCAAAGAATACTGTTCAGCGCAACAAGGAAAACATTGTTTATTTAAAAATCAAAAACTGGATCGTTTCCCGTTTCGTCAACTTCAAAAGACGGTTCAAAGACAGAAAAACGCACCGTTACTTCAAATGCCCGACATGCAAAACCTCAGTTCGCGTTCCTAAGGGAAAAGGAAAAATCAGAATCACCTGCCCGAGATGCGCTGCTACCTTCATACGTAAAAGCTGATGTTTGGTTATATTGTTCCAAATTACAAAGAATTGTCCAAAGAAGAATTGATTCGCTACAGGACCTTCTATTGCGGATTATGTTCTTCATTGCGGAAAAACTGTGGAATTGCAGGTCGTTTCTCTCTAACGTATGACCTTACTTTCCTCTCCATTCTGTTATCATCGCTGTATATGCCATCTGAGCACATTGCAAAAGAAAGATGCCTGCTTCATCCCCTGCACAGGCATTTTTATATTGCTAACAAACTCGTGGACTACGCAGCCGACATGAATGCTCTTCTTGTTTATCATAAACTTGAAGACAACATTCTGGATGACAAAAGCATACTCGCTGTGCAATCAGAAAAAGTATACAGAGAATCATTTGAGCAAATCGTATCTGTCTATCCCGAAAAGGAAAAAAGCCTCGTAAATCATTTAGATGCACTTCGAAAAGCTGAGTCTTCCGATAGTTTTTCTCTCGATACAGCATCAAACATCTTTGCAGCAATCATGCGCGAAGTGTTTCTTGTGTATCCGAGTGATCGCTGGAATCAGGATCTCGGAAAAATGGCCGAGGCATTGGGACGTTTTATTTATCTGCTTGATGCGTTTGACGACTATAAAAAAGATGTCAAAAAGCATCGTCCTACTCCGTTTGCCAAGGAACCGCCAGTATCCGAAATAAAGAAGTTGCTTGATCTTCATATTTCAGAGTGCACACAATTCTTTGAACGCTTGCCCCTGGTTCAGGATGTCGGTTTACTTCGCAATATCCTTTATTCCGGTGTTTGGACACGTTATGAAATGATTCGCAAAAGAAGGAATGACAAAAATGGATCCCTATAAAGTATTAGGTCTTGATCGCAATGCAACCGATGATGAGGTGAAAATTGCGTATCGAAAATTAGCGAAACAGTACCATCCGGACGCAAATCCGGGTGATAAGAATGCTGAACAGAAAATGAAAGAGATTAATGCCGCTTATGATATGATCATCAATCATAAGGAAACAATAAACTCTTATGGTGATTCATATAACAACAATCAGAACAGCGGGCCGTATACCGGTTCCCCGTTTGAAGGTTTCAATCCTTTCTCGGGTTTTGATCCTTTTTCACAAGCACAGGGAAGCTATCGCACGGTAACGGTTGAAGAGTTGTATCAATTGGCCGCCCAAAGCATTAACCTGGGGCGTTATTACTATGCATTGACATTGCTGGATCAGATTCCCAACAGCCAGCGAAGCGCCAGATGGTATTTCTACAGAGCAAAAGCAAATCAAGGACTTGGCAATCGGGTCGCTACCATTGAAAACGCTGAGCATGCATGCAGAATGGATCCATCGAACAGTGAATACGCTGAATATTTAAATGAGATACGTCATTCCAGCAGAGAATACAATCAAAAAAGCCAAAGTTACAGTTCCCCGACGTGGGGTCTGGGAAGACTCTGTCTGTGCTGCTGTCTTTCTGATCTCTTTTTTAGATTATGCTGCCGCGGTTTTACCCGTAATTAAAGCATATTTACCTTTTCTTTATTGTCTGTTTTTTTATCAGTCTTTCATCTGGATATCCAGTACAGTCACTGTGTTTTCTTTTATGACAAAATGAATGTCATAAACATTGTACGCCATTCCATACACTCTTTCGTCATCCTGATATGATGGTCTGGGATCCTTCGCGAGCATCGCTTTCACAATCTCAAAATCCTCCTCATCTATAACACCCATGCATTTATCCGGAAAAATGACTGTCATTTCCGCATCATCGACATAATCAGAAAAACCAGCTTTTGCGCTTTCATGAGAGTCTGTATACGGTAAATATGGCTTTATATCGATTATTTCTGTGCCATTCATTAAATCCGCACCGCTTACAACTAAAACAGGTCCTTCTGTTTCATCTTGATCAATTCTCAGTAATCTGACAGAAGACAGCCCAATCGGATTCGGTCGAAACGGTGACCTCGTTGCAAAAACGCCTACGCGTTTGTTGCCGCCAAGTCTGGGCGGACGCACAGTCGGATGCCATTTGTTTCCATTTTCGGTAAACACCCAGATCAGCCAAACATACTCATAATCTTCTAATCCGCGAACTGCTTCCCTGATTCTGAACTCAGGTTCAAAAACAATTCTGGATTCTGTCTCTTTAATAACACCGCTTTGTCTCGGAATACCAAACTTTGATACAAAACTATTCTGTATTCTTGCAATCGTCTTCATGCATTCCTCCTGAAAAGAAAAAACCGTCCGAATAGATTTCGAACGGTAAAAGTGCGGATGAAGGGACTCGAACCCCCATGAAGTTGCCCTCACATGGACCTGAACCATGCGCGTCTGCCAATTCCGCCACATCCGCATGTCGCACGATATGGTGGAAAGGGGTGGATTCGAACCACCGAAGTCACTGACGGCAGATTTACAGTCTGCTCCCTTTGGCCACTCGGGAACCTTTCCATGTATCGGCGACTTTTTTATAATAACGTGCAGTTTCATGAAAGTCAACATAATTTACCTAAAAAATCATATCCATCTGATGCTTTACCTGTAATATGAACACTATTCTTTTATGCAATTTAACCTATTTTAGGTGTTTTGTTGTACTAATCAGAAAAATAATCCATAAATATCCTTGTTGCTGTATAAATGTAAGTGTATAATACAGAAAACAAATTTGGGAAGTAAATTAATATGCAAACATCAAAAAACATTACAAATGATCTAATCAATCTGAATCATGTTTTAAGCGACCTGATTAAGGAAGCGTTTGCAAAGAATCAGCACAGTCTCACCAGACTGCAAGCACATATCCTTCTTCTTCTCGATTCCTGCGGCAAGCTTTCAATGAGTGAAATCGCAAACCGGCTCGGAATCTCAAAGCCGAATACGACTCCTATCATTAATAAACTGTGCCAGTTTGGTTATGTGCAGCGTTTCATCAATCAGGACGACCGCAGGGTCACCCTGGTCGGAATAACTGATATCGGTCACAGGATCAGCAGTGACATCAACAGAGTGATCCATAATTATGTAGATTCTAGAGTTCAGAATCTGACACAGGCTGAATCTTCCGAATTGGGAGACGCACTTAAGTCCTGTTTGAAACTGTTAAAATGACCGTCTGCCTTAGCCTGACCTCTGAATCTTTACAGGTCAAAAAAGTGACGCGTTTGCGTCACTTTTAATATATACACCTATTACATCTATTCTCCGGTTGAACCAAAGCCCCCCTGTCCTCGCACGGATTCTTCCAGCGTTTCCACGAGTTCAACCTCGGGATGAATATAAGAAGCTATAACCATCTGTGCAATCCTGTCACCCGCCTGAATCAGAAAATCATTCTTTCCGTGATTGATCAAAAGAACACATATCTCCCCTCTATATCCGCTGTCAATTGTACCTGGTGTATTCAGCATAGTGACTCCGTATTTCATGGCTAAACCGCTTCTTGGCCGTATCTGTGCCTCTGTTCCTTTTTCAAGCTGAATTGCGATACCAGTTGGGATTTTTTTCCATTCGCCGCTTTTTACTACGTCATTCTCGACAGCATACAGATCCATACCCGCATCATCTTCATGCGCAAAAGTAGGTATAACGGCGTTTGCATTTAGCTTTTTGATCTTCAGTTTCATCATCATTGCCCTATTCTTTTTTAAAAACGATAACACAGACATCTTTTATTTGCAAATATACATTGACTTTTGTAAATCAGTTGTTATAATAATCTTTGTGAAACTCAATTTGCGAGGGTGGCGGAACTGGCAGACGCGCACGTTTAAGGGGCGTGTGGGTGACCGTACGGGTTCGATTCCCGTCCTTCGCACCAAAAAACTCTCTTCTTGCGAAGAGAGTTTTTCTTATCTTTTCTTCTTATTTCGAATGAATGCGACCGCTTTATTGCAATGGATTATTCTTTTTCTTGAAATAATCTCTGGTCACTTTTGTCACAACACCGGACAGACCGACAAGTGCGATCAGGTTCGGAATTGCCATCAAGCCATTCAGCGTGTCTGCGATATCCCACGCAAGAGAGAGTTCGAGCGTCGCCCCCACAATACAGACTGCCACGAATACGATTTGATAAGGCAGAATGCTCTTGGGCCCAAACACATATTCACAGCATCTCATGCCATACAAAGACCATCCGAGAACTGTTGAAAGCGCAAACAGCGAGATGGCAATTGCGATCAACAGGCTGCCGACTTTGTTTCCAAGAAGTGTTCCGATTGCATTGGAGATCAGCTCATTTCCACCCTGTTTCCCGTAACCGATGTCCACACCGCTTGCAAGAATCGTCAATCCCGTGAGGCTGCAGATAACGATTGAATCCATGAATACTTCGAAGATTCCGTAGAGGCCCTGTTTCACAGGATTCTTCTCACTGGATGATGCATGTGCGATCGGAGCAGAACCAAGACCTGCTTCGTTCGAAAATACACCGCGTTTCACACCCCACTGAATACATGTCTTAATTGCTACGCCAACTGCAGCGCCAACGATTGCCTGAGGTTTGAAAGCACCAACAAAAATCTGTTTAAACACAGTTCCGATCGAAGTGATATGCAAAAGAATAACGATCAGGCATGTCGCGATATAGATAATGCTCATGATCGGAACAAGTTTTTCTGTAACAATGCCGAGTCTCTTGATTCCGCCGATGATCGTAACGCCGACAAATACCGCAACCAGAATACCGATGATCAGATTCAGGATCCCGAAATTCATTGTCGTATTGGGGCTGAAGGCTACGATCGCAGTTTTAATCGCGTTTGTGATATTTCCGACCTGAACAGCATTTCCAATACCGAACGCAGCAAGAGCACCGAAAACACAGAAAACAAAGCCGAGCCAGTTCCATTTTTTCCCAAGCCCGTTTTTAATGTAATACATCGGACCGCCGACCCAGTCACCCTTTTCATTTCTTTCTCTGTATTTCACTGCAAGTACCGCCTCAGCGTACTTTGTTGCCATTCCGAACAGAGCGGTGATCCACAGCCAGAAAATAGATCCGGGTCCGCCAAGCGTCAATGCTGCGATAACACCGGAGATGTTACCTGTACCGACCGTTGCAGCAAGTGCAGTTGTGACAGCCTGAAACGGTGTGATCTCGCCTTTTCCGGCAGCCTGTTTCGCGAACATCTTTCCAATGGTGTTCTTCATCGTGTAGCCGAATTTCCGGAACTGGAGCCCTTTCATTCTTATGGTCAGCATCACGCCGGTACCGACCAGAAGTACAAGCATCGGAATTCCCCATACAACGCCGTTAATCGAACCGTTGATTTTTGCCACGATGTCTAGAAATCCATTCATGCCTCGATATTCCTCCCTTATGTAAAAATTAAACCATTTTTATTCTATATTAAGAATTATTTTGATTCAAGAAAAAAAGGAACAAAGTCAATAAAAATTCACTTTATTGTATAAATATCGGCTTAAACTGAATGGCATCACTTGAAACCAGTGTATATTCCACACCGTTCCGCATTCCGTTAAACCCTTTATACACAGATTTCCCGTGCAGGTGACCGTAACACACTCTTTTTACACCATAATTTTCGATCAATTCTATGAAACCATTCTCAAAACCTTTTTCGGAATATGGTGGAAAATGCATCATCAAAATGATTGATTTATTCTTTTTTTTCGCCTCGTCAAGACCAAGTCTCATCCTTATGAGTTCACGAGAATAGATTTTCTCATCTTCTTTTGTAAAACCTGTATTATCAGCAGTGATCCACCCTCTTGTCCCCGTAACCACATAATCACCGCAATCATAACAATCGTTTTGAATCGCCAGAATGGATTCCGGCAATGCACGCCGGACTTTCCCGATTGATCCCCACCAAAAATCGTGGTTACCACGTATCAGAAGTTTTTTTCCGGGCAAGCTGTGAATCCAGTTTAAATCCGCTATCGCGTCTTCAAGCTTCATCGCCCAACTAATATCTCCCGGAATCAGTACAACATCCTGATCGGTAACCATTTCACGCCAGTTTTCTTCAATTTTCTTCTGATGATCGGTCCATTGCTTACCGAACACATCCATAGATTTATCTGACACAGCATTCGCAAGGTGCAGATCTGCTATTGCATACAATGACATTTATTACTCATCCCATAATTCATCTTCAAATTCATTCTCTTCTTCTTTGAAATCAATGCTGTCCTCTTCATCGTCCAGTTCATCTTCAACATCCGTGATGCCATCATCATCATCGATTATGTTGATTCCGATTTCCTCCATGGATGGCTCCTGCATGACGATATCGTCATCACTATAATCACCTGATACATCTACGCTTTTCCTTGGCTCGCTCTTTATCTGTTCGTTGATGCAGAAAGAGCAGAGTTCTCCCCCGGCGACAGCGGGTCTGACACCACAGACAGCGCACATATTATCTGTATCATCAACGTCTTCTTCATTATCTACATTTTTTAAAGAATTCTTGCACACAGGACACAGATCTTCATCTTCTAAAATGTAGTTCAATTCACATTTTGGACATTTTTTATATTTCATTTTCCGGAACCTCATCAGAGTTTATTGACAGCACATTAAAAGAAATCACGTTCTTTTTTATTCTCTGTATATCATGGCATATATAAAAAATCAAGGACTCTTTTCAGTTTTAAACGCATTCTATTATTAATGCTTCATTATTAAAATTTCCGTGTCACAGAAAACAGAAAAACCCCTTTCAGCTGTTAATAAAAAACAACTGAAAAGGGCTTATCATTCTAACGCTTCAGTTCTCCTGGCAGCATGAACGCACTGCCCGAATCACATCATCAGCACCTATTCTTTTGCTTGAGGATGTAACAATTATATCTGAAAGCATATCCGATTTCAGATCAAACCCTATGTCCATCAACGATTTGCGTATCTGAGCTTTTGACAGTTTGTCTGCTTTTGTCGCAACGATTTTATATGGTATATCATATGATTTTAGCCAATCGACCATCATTTTATCGTCCGCAGTTGGTCTGTGACGGATATCAACAAGGACAAGTACAAGCCGTAGGTTTTCGGATGAAAGAAGATAACTCTCTATCATTTCACTCCACCGTTTCATCTCACTTTTAGGAGCTTGCGCAAATCCGTATCCCGGCAAATCGACCAAGTAGATCTGCCGGTCTATAAGAAAGTAATTGATTAATCTTGTTTTGCCGGGTGAGGCACTGATCTTAGCTAGTTTTGACTGACCAGTAATCATATTGATCAGTGAACTTTTTCCAACATTTGACCGTCCAACAAGAGCTACTTCAGGAAAACCCTCAAGCTTTTTAGGGTCAAATGCTGAAAAACTGTTTACAAAACTCGCCTGTTTAAACGTGCCCACTCTTAAATCATTTTTCCTTTCCAAGTCTGCGAGTCAAAGCCTTCTGAAGAACAAATTCAATATCTGTCACGGGAATAAAATCTATCGCTTCCTTTACCTTCTCGGGGACATCAGCCAAGTCTCTATCATTATCTTTAGGAATGATCACAGTTTTGATCCCCTCCCTGAATGCCGCTAAAGACTTTTCCTTTAATCCTCCAATTGGCAAAACCCTGCCGCGAAGAGTAATCTCACCCGTCATCGCAACAGTATTCCGTACAGGAATCCCCGTCAATGCGGAGACGATCGCAGTTGTGATCGTAATGCCGGCAGAGGGGCCATCCTTCGGTATTGCACCTTCAGGCACATGAATATGAAGATCAGTCGTTTTGTAGAAATCAGGGTCGATTCCCCACTCTGTCGCATGTGCTCTCACTAGAGTCACAGCAGCATGCGCAGACTCTTTCATCACGTCTCCAAGCTGACCGGTCAATTCCAGCCTGCCAGTTCCTGGAATAGAAGCAACTTCCACTACAAGCGTTTCACCGCCAAGTGCTGTCCAAGCAAGTCCGGTAGCAATACCGCTTTGTCCCGCCATATCCGGCGGATTCCTATGAAACAGCGCAGGTCCAAGAATCTTCTCCGCTGTTTTCGGTGTCAGAACAACTCTCTTTTTGTTGTGCTGTACAATTTCTCTTGTAACTTTACGGCAGCAGGTGGCAATCGTCCTCTCAAGCGTACGCACACCCGCTTCTCTTGTATACGATTCGATAAGGGTATCGTAACCTGCGCTTGTAATGGAAAAGTTTCCCTTCTTCAATCCATGTGCTTTCAATTGTTTCGGGTAAAGGTATTTTTCAGCAATCGCATGTTTTTCATCGGGCGTGTATCCTGCAATCTGTATAACTTCCATACGATCGAGCAAAGCTCTCGGAATCGTGTCGGTCGTATTTGCTGTAGCGATAAACATCACTTTCGAAAGATCGAACGACATTTCCATATAGTGGTCACGGAAATCAAAATTCTGTTCCGGATCAAGCACTTCGAGCATCGCGCTTGCAGGATCTCCTCTGAAATCAGAAGCCATTTTATCGATTTCATCCAGCAGAAAAACCGGATTCATCGTGCCGGCCTGTTTCATTAAAGAAATGATGTTTCCAGGGATTGCACCGATATATGTTCTTCTGTGACCACGGATCTCTGCTTCATCGCGGATACCACCTAATGACATGCGTACAAACTTTCTGTCCAGTGCCCGTGCGATCGATTTCGCAACAGAGGTCTTCCCGACTCCCGGCGGCCCGACAAAGCAAAGGATCGGTCCGCGAATCGCGCCTGTCTGCTTGCATACTGCAAGGTATTCAAGAACCCTTTCCTTGACCTTCTCCAGTCCGAAATGGTCTTCTTCCAGAATACTCTCGGCTCTGTTCAGGTCATGATTGTCAACAGTTTCCTTCCCCCAGGGAAGATCTAAAATCCACTCGACATAACTCCTTATAACAGCAGTCTCCGGGCTTCCCGCTGTCATTTTTTTCATTCTGCCAAGTTCTTTTTCTGCTTTCTCTCGCGCTTCATCGCTGACAGGTGTAACTGCCAGTTTCTGCTCGAGTTCCTCAACCTCTCCGGTAATATCCTTATCACCCAATTCGCTCTGAATTGCGCGGAGCTGTTCATTCAGGTAGTATTCACGCTGAACTTTATCGATATTCTGTTTGACTCTTGAATTGATCTGCTGCTCGATTTTTGCAACTTCAGTAAGATGCTCGAGCTTTTCAATTATCCTGATCAATCGCTCTTCGGGATTGAACAGTTCTAGAATCTCCTGCTTTTCAGAATAGGATCCAAGCACATTGGTCGCGATCAAGTCCGCAAGTCTTCCGGGATCCTTTACACCGGAAATCACATTCAGCGTCTCTCCGGAAATCTTTCCGTTTGTTCTTGCATACTCACGAAGCATATTTGTTGCTTGTTTCGCATATGCTTCCAGTTCCATCGTGACCGGGTACTCAGTGTTTTCCTTCTCGACATATGTCTCCAAATAAGGCGTTTCCTTGATAAAGTCCTTTACATGAACACGATACAGCCCTTCGACCAATAAACGTATATTCATGCCCGGCAACTTAATAACTTGTTTGATCTTGCCTACGGTTCCAACATCATATAAATCTTCGCGCTTCGGATCCATTACTTCTGCATCACGCTGTGTTATGACACAGATAAGTTGATTATCCAGCATGGCTTCATCAAGTGCCGCAACAGATTTTTCTCTTCCAACATCGAAATGAAGAACCATATCAGGAAACACCGTCAAACCGCGTAAAGCAACTGTCGGTAAAACCAAGCCTGTTCTTTGATTCGCCATCTATAAACTCCTTTCAAACAATGTCCAAATCACTTCAACCGTTAAATGCTTACCTTATTGGGCAATCGAAAGGCCTCTTTCAATCAGCGGAGCTATCACCGGTTTCATCGTATCATCCCCCAAAGAAACTATCGGCGGAGTCAGTTTTTCAACGGTCTCCTTAGTAATCGTGCAGGTACGAACATCTTCTCTGGACGGAATATCAAACATAACATCCAGCATAATCGTTTCCAGAATTGCACGAAGCCCTCTCGCGCCTGTTTTTCTTTCCACTGCCTGTTTAGCGATTGCAACCAATGCAGGTTCTTCAAATTTCAATTCGACATTATCCATTGCAAACAGTTTGATATACTGCTTCGTCAATGCATTCTTTGGTTCTTTAAGAATTCTGATCAGGGCAGCTTCGTCGAGCGGATTCAGTGTAGAAACAACAGGAACCCTTCCGATAAACTCAGGAATCAAACCATAATGGAGCAAGTCTTCAGGCAGAATCTGATCCAATAACGCACCCTCATCCTGATTGTTTTTACTTTGTACGTCTGCACCAAAGCCCATTACAGTCTTACCCACACGATTTGCGATTATTTTGTCTAAGCCATCAAACGCACCGCCGCAAATAAACAGAATATTTGTTGTATCGATCTGGATGAATTCCTGATGCGGATGCTTTCTTCCACCTTGAGGAGGTACACTCGCAACCGTGCCTTCAAGTATCTTCAACAAAGCCTGTTGTACACCCTCGCCTGAAACATCGCGAGTGATGGACGGGTTATCGCTCTTACGAGCAATTTTATCAATTTCATCAATATAGATGATTCCGCGTTCGGCTTTTTCAATGTTGTAATCAGATGCCTGAATCAGTTTGAGCAGGATGTTCTCTACGTCCTCACCGACATATCCCGCTTCAGTCAGACTCGTAGCGTCTGCAATTGCGAACGGCACATTCAGTATTCTGGCCAGCGTCTGTGCAAGCAACGTTTTTCCACTTCCGGTTGGTCCTAAAAGAAGGATGTTGGATTTTTGCAGTTCAACGTCATCTTCCGCGACATCCGCTGTTATCCTTTTGTAATGATTATATACGGCAACAGCCAGTGATTTTTTAGCTTTCTCCTGCCCGATCACGTACTCATCCAGAGTCTTCTTAATAACAGCTGGCTTGGGAATATTGCCGAAATCAAGGTCTTTCGCTGTGTGCTCGAATTCCTCATCAAGAATATCCTGACAAAGCTCCACACATTCATCACAGATATATACACCTGGGCCTGCTATCAGCCTGCGGACTTCATCCTGACTCTTTCCGCAAAAGGAGCAGGATAAATCATCATTGTAATTAGCCATGGGAAAAACCTCTATTCTTTCTGTTCTTTCTTGTTATTTACGATCTCATCAACAAGGCCGTACTCAACTGCATCTTCAGCCCAAAGATAAAAATCCCGTTCTACGTCTTTCTCGATTACCGATACATCTTTCCCGGTATTATCCGCCAGGATCTGATTCATCCTCTTTTTGATACGAAGAATATGCTGTGCTGCAATTGCAATATCAGTCGCCTGTCCCTGTGCACCGCCTGACGGCTGGTGGATCATCACTTCAGCATTTGGAAGGCAGAACCTCTTCCCCTTCGCGCCTGCCGCCAGCAGAAATGCTCCCATCGAAGCAGCCATTCCGACACACAGTGTCGAAACATCGCATTTGATGTACTGCATCGTATCATAGATCGCCATTCCGGCGGTAACAGATCCTCCCGGGCTGTTAATGTAAAGCATAATATCCTTGTCGGGGTCTTCTGCTTCCAGAAAAAGCATTTGAGCAACAACAAGATTGGCCATCTCATCGTAAATTTCACCAGACAGGAAGATAATCCTGTCTTTCAGCAGACGAGAATAAATATCATACGAACGCTCGCCCCTGCTTGTTTGCTCTATTACAATTGGCACAAGATTACTCATGATGTACTCCTTTAAGCATAACGCGCCACATTAGAATGCTCTCTAATGGTGGCGCGCCTTATTGTTTGGTCGATGTTATTCAGCAGCCTGCTCCTCATCGGAATCCTTTTTCACTTCAATTGCAACCGCATTTTCCCTTAGGAAATCCATTGCTTTCTCAAGTCTCAGATCCTGTCTCAAATAGACCATCTGATCTGCATCAAGTCTGCTCTTGATATCCTCAACATCCTGCTGGGTGCTCTCGGCAATCTCCTTGAAGTTCTGCTCAACATCCTCTTCTGTTACTTCGATACTCTCAGCATTTGCAATGGCTTCGAGCACAAGCTGGCTCTTGACCCGGCGTCCCGCTTCGGCGCGATAGCGTTCCCGGATATCCTCCATTTTGCTGTTCGTATACTTCATAAACATATCAAGCGATAATCCCTGATACTGAAGGCTGCGCTCCATATCCTGAACAAGAACGTCAATCTCGCGTTCAATCATTCCATTCGGAATATCAACGTTTGCATTCTCAACGACCTTTGTCAGAAGATCATTATCGAACTCATTTTTTGCTCTGTCTGCCGCATCCTTCTCAAGGCGCTGTCTTACGTTTGCACGATATTCATCCAAAGTATCGCATTCGTCGGAAATATCTTTTACAAACTCATCGTCAATTTCAGGAAGCTGTTTTTCCCGGACAGTGTTAACCTTCACGTGGAAAACCGCATCCTTACCCTTCAGATCTTCAGCATGATACTCTTCGGGAAAAGTCACGTTGATATCTTTTTCTTCGCCGGCTTTCATTCCGACAAGCTGCTCTTCAAATCCAGGGATAAATTGTCCGCTTCCGATAGTCAAAGGATAAGCTTTTGCCTCACCGCCTTCAAACGGCACTCCATCCACTGTTCCGAGATAATCAATATTTGCCTCGTCGCCATTGACTATTTCACGTTCAACTTCTTCAAAACGGGCGAGTCTTTCTCTTGCACGTTCAATATCTTCGTCAATCTGTGACTCCTGAACCTCATACACGTTCTTTTCGATTTCAATTCCCTTGTACTCGCCAAGCTCCACTTCAGGCTTCAGATCAACCGTAGCAGTGAAAACAAAACCGTTATCATCCATGCTCACAACATCGATAGAGGGGTAGTCCACGGGTTCAAGTTCATGCTCTCTGACTGCTTCCTGATATGCGTCGAAATAGACCGCTTCAGCGGCGTCTCCATAAAACACCTCTTTGCCATACATCTGTTCAATGATGTGTCTCGGCGCCTTTCCCTTGCGGAAGCCGGGAACCATAATGCTGCCGCGATTCTTCAGATACGCGTCGCGTACGGCTTTCTGAAAGGTCTCTGCGTCTACCGTAATCGTAAGTTTGACTTGGTTTTTTTCGCCTTTTTCAATTGTTGAGGTCATAATTGACTCCTTCCCGATTTTGCACATTTTCCAATAAAAGAATGCTGCCACTCTTTATGAACATACCAATTTATTGTATCACATGGAGTATCAAAAAACAAGTAATACACGGTTCTTCATTTCCGTTAGTAAGCGCATCCTTTCTTATAAGCCGTATGGCTTTCAGGAAACAGTCTCTTCGGCAACACTGAACGCAAGATTCCCGTCCTTTTCATCGATCAGCACGGTCTTTCCCGCAGTTGCATTTCCGGCAAGGACCAGTTTCGCAATCGGAGTCTCGACCTCCTTCTGAATGAACCTCTGCACAGGCCGCGCGCCGAATTCCGGCGAATACGCTTCATTAGCGATCAGCTGCACTGCTTTGTCCGTTGTCTGCAGCTGAATGTCCATTTCTCTGATGCGTTCTGCAAGCGCTTCAATCTGCAGCCTCACGATTCTCTCTATCGCATCCTGTGTCAGCGGCGTAAAGAACACAATGTCGTCGATCCTGTTAAGGAATTCAGGTTTGAAACTCGCCCGAAGGAGCTGGTTGACTTTTTCTTTTGTAGTATCGGAGAGTGTACCGTCTTTCATTCCATCATTGAGAAGAATATGGCTTCCCAGGTTGGAGGTCATAATAATAACGGTGTTTTTGAAATCGACTGTCTTCCCGTGTCCATCTGTCAGCCGGCCATCATCCAAGACCTGCAGAAGAATATCCCATACTTCCGGATGTGCTTTTTCAATTTCGTCGAAAAGTATCACAGAATAGGGTTTTCTCCTGACTGCTTCCGTCAATTGTCCGCCCTCGTCATATCCTACGTATCCCGGAGGCGCTCCGATCAGTCTGGAAGTACTGTGTTTTTCCATGTACTCACTCATATCAATTCTGACAATATTGTTTTCATCGTCAAACATTGCATTGGCCAATGCCTTTGCCAAAGCGGTCTTACCAACGCCTGTCGGGCCGAGGAACAGGAATGAACCGATCGGTTTGTTTCTGTCCTTTAAACCAGCCCGTGCTCTCATGACAGCATCGGCAACCGTTGTCACCGCTTCATCCTGGCCAATGATCCTCTTATGCAGGTTTTGGTCCAAATGGAGCAGCTTGTCACGTTCTCCCTGCATCAGTTTATCCACGGGAATCCCCGTCCATTTTGCAACAACTTCTGCGATTTCCGCTTCTGTTACCGCACCGGTCAGCATAGTCTCGGAAGTGCTTTTATTCAGTGCATTTACAGCCTCCTCCAGTTTGGGAAGTTCTCCGTACTGCAGAACAGCCAGTTTTTCCAGATCATATTCGCGCTTTGCCTTTTCGATCTGATTGCGGACATCTTCCAGTTTTTCCTGGAGTTCTTTGCTCTGCTGCATTCTTGCTTTGTCAGCTTCCCAGCGGGCACGCTGCTCCTGCACGGAAACGTTCAGGGCATTGATATCCGTTTCAATTCTTTCCAGCCGTTCCTTGCTTTTCTCGTCTGTTTCTTTTTTCAGTACTTCTCTTTCGATTTCCAGCTGCATCAGTCTTCTGGTTGTTTCATCCAATTCAGAAGGCATTGAATCCATTTCGGTACGTATCATCGCAGCCGCTTCATCCATCAAATCAATAGCTTTATCCGGAAGGAATCTTTCGGAAATATACCGATCCGAAAGTGTGACCGCAGCAATCAGAGCGCTGTCAGTGATCTTCACTCCATGATGTATCTCAAATTTTTCCTTGATGCCTCTGAGTATCGAAATGCTGTCTTCCACGGAAGGCGGATCCACGAGTACGGTCTGGAATCTGCGTTCCAGTGCCGCATCCGTCTCGATATGTTTTCTGTATTCGTCCAGTGTTGTCGCACCGATCATATGCAGCTGTCCGCGCGCCAGCATGGGTTTCAGCAGGTTGCCCGCGTCCATTGCGCCTTCCGAAGCACCGGCTCCGACTATCGTATGCAATTCATCGATGAAAAGCAGTATCTCACCTTCTGAATCCGCGATTTCATTCAGTACGGCTTTCAGTCGTTCTTCAAATTCACCTCTGTATTTCGCGCCGGCGATCAAAGCTCCCATATCCAGAGAAAAGACCGTTTTGTTCTTCAAACCCTCCGGAACATCTCCCTGAACGATCCTTTGCGCGATGCCTTCGACAATAGCTGTCTTTCCTACACCAGGTTCGCCAATCAGTACCGGATTGTTTTTAGTGCGCCTTGACAGGATCCTGATTACTCTGCGGATTTCAGCGTCTCTTCCGATAACCGGATCAAGCTTTCCGGATTTCGCCATTTCAGTCAAGTCATAACCGTATTTTTTCAAAACCTCATATGTGTCTTCAGGGTTGTCACTTGTGATTTTTCGATTGCTTCTTACCTTCTGCAGTGCTTCAAGGAATTTTTCTTTTGTTATCCCCTGATTGTTCAACCACTGATTCATTTCACGGTTTTCGAAAAAAGCAATATAGAAGTGTTCAGTGCCGATATACTCGTCTCCGAACCGCTCCGCTTCCTTCTGTGCCTGCACAAGGAGCTTTCCCAGTTCTCGCGAAACGGAAGGCATCCCACCGCCAGAACTCACTTGCGGACCCCTAGCAAAACCTTCTCTGATTGATCTGATCTGATTCTGAGGATCAACCCCGATCGATATCATTAGTTGCGGGATCAGTCCGTCGTTCTGTTCCAGTAATGAAAGATTCAGATGCTGAAGCCTTACTTCAGGACTGTTGTACTCCAATGCAATATTCTGAGCATTCTGCAGCGCTTGCGCTGCTTTTTGCGTCCAATTATTCATTTCCATAATCAAAACCTCTTTTCAAGGAATTAGTCTTTGACTTTCCTTGACTTTAATATATAGCTAAATAATGTTCTTGTCAACAAAAAACTCCCGGTTACCCGGAAGTTTTAAATTTGAGTCGGATCTATAAGCCGAGTTTTGTCTGGAACGATCATCTATCTAGATCAATTGTTACCAATTGATTCAAGCGATTATTGGGGAATGTGACGGGCCGCCACTCTCTCCCACCAATCTTGCTCCGGATGGGGTTTACATGACGGACAAGTCGCCAAGCCGCCGGTGAGCTCTTACCTCGCCTTTCCACCCTTACACTTAACGTGCGGTTTATTTCTGTTGCACTTTCCCTGAAGTCGCCTTCGCCGGGTGTTACCCGGCACCCTGCCCTATGGAGCTCGGACTTTCCTCGTGATTCTTCATCCCGCGATCGTTCGATCCGCTCAAAAATTAGAATTCATCAATAAAAAGCATTCGTCCGCAGTTCTCACAATCAAGAATGCTGCCTGAAGATTTGATCTTGTTCAGAACAAACGGGGCTATCTGCATATTGCAGCCGCTGCACTGTGAAGAAACAACGCGCGCGACAGGGTTCGCATGTCTCCCCTTAATGCTCTGATAATGCTGAAGCAGAGATTTATCGATCAGCTTCCCGATTTCGTCGCGTTCTGCCTTTAATGGCGCAGTCTCCTTGTTGATCTTTTCCGCTTCCTCGTCATACTTCGCTTTCAATGCCGGATACTCTTTTTTCGTCTTTGCGATTTTTTCACGCATTTCCTCCAGCTGCGCGCTTTGTGAAGTCAACTGATTCGTAAGCTTGACCAGTTCTTTTTCTCTGCGGCTCATATTATCTGCCCACTGAGCAGATCTCTGTCTGATGCCGGTCAGCTGATCTCTGGTCATCTCATCATAGTTCAGACTGTCAATGCTTTCGTATTCATCCGAAGACTTTTTGCATTCCCTGGATACGATTTCGAGTTTGTTCTGAATTTCCTGAGCTTCTCCCTCCATCCTGGAAACATTGACCTGCTGTTCTTTCAGGTATGCAACTGAACGGGAAAGCTTCTTCCTCAGCTGAGAGTTTTTCAGAACGTTCTCTCTCTTGTCGATTTCCTGATCGATTTTCTGATATTCCCAAAGATTTCTCATCTGTTCACTATAATTCAACAGACACCAATTCCTTCCTTAACAATAATTCCGTCCGTACAGGCCGGTCAAAACGCCAGCCGCCGCGTTACCATCTGTTTCTCTTCTATCACAATAGGTATGTCATATTCTAAATGATTCAGGTGTTTTTGTAAAGCATCCTTGACAGCGGCCAAAACCCAATACTCCGTTTCATAATGGCCGGCAACAATGATCGCGATATCGTTATCCAAAGCAAAAACACGTTCATGATGCTTCGCCTCACCTGTGATCAGCACATCACAACCAAAAGCCCTGGCTTCTTTCAACAGGAATCCGCCTGACCCTCCGCACAGAAACGCCGAATGTATCTTCTTTTCCGGATCACCGATGATCTCGATGCCGTTGCTTTCCAGCATGCGCATAACATGCTTTCCCGTTTCCGCCAATGTCATCTCTTGTGGCAGCATGCACCTGCGTCCGATTCCGGGATGTCCGTCGATGATTTCCGAAACTGGGTCCTTCCAGCCGAGCTTCGCACAAAGCACATCATTGACCCCGCCTGCAGCGCAATCCAGATTCGTATGTGCCGTATAAAGTGCTACATCGTTTTGCGCACAAAACAAAGCGGTCTGTTCGTCTTCCCAAACCTCTCTTTGTACAAATGACTTGACAGCGTTTGCAATAAACAGAGGATGATGTGTGATCATCAGGTTGCAATGATTCTCGACGGCCTTTCTGACCGACCGTTTATTTGCGTCAAGCGCCAGATAGATTCCTTTTACCTGCGCCAATTCTGACCCGACCGTCATGCCCGGATTGTCAAAATCCTCCGCCCACTCTTCAGGAGCCCAGTTTCTCATGCAAACAATAATATCCTTAACCGTACATACATTCATTCAGATTTCCTCCAAATACTGAAGCGTTTTTTCCGTGTCTGACAATTCTTGCCTGATCATTGCAATTCTGTCTGCATACTCAGTTCCACTGATCATCTCAAGAGCTTTCTGAAGTGCTTTTTGATGCTTATGCAGTCTTTTCTTCAAAAGGTCATCCTTTCTCTTCAAAAGATAATGGCCGTATTTCAGATCGAATTCTTCCGTGTGTTCCTCGCATCCATGTTCAACAAAGATCAACGAATAGACGCGGTTCTGCTCCTCAATCGTCTGTTCGTCTTTTATCCTGAGTCCTAAACCGGGCAGTCGGCGTCTCAATGTCTCCACGTCGGTAGAAGGCAGCAAAAACAATTCCTTAACGGCTGAAATGCGTTCATGTCCCTTTTCCAGAATGTCCGCAATGACATAACCGCCGATGCCAGCAATGACGACATACTCGATACCGTCATCCTCATCCGCGACGGAAAGTCCGTCACCGCATCTGCAAGACACTCTTTCTTCGAGAGCATGCTGTTTCACAATGTATTCTGTTTTTTGCAGTGCATGCGGACTGATATCGCTCGCAATGATTCTGATATCCGGATACTTCTCTGTCAGTAGCAGTTCCAGTTTCCCGTGATCGCATCCAATATCGAGCAGACAGCTGCATTCCGGTATCCGGTCGGCAAGAAACTGCATTCGTTTTGAATCCGTTTTCATTTTCTCCTCAAAAAACTGAACATGTTCTCACATGTTCAGTTCTCTTGTTTAAGACTCAAGAAAATCTTTCAGTTTTTTCGATCTGGACGGGTGTCTCAGTTTCCTGAGTGCCTTCGCTTCGATCTGCCGGATCCTTTCTCTTGTTACGTTGAATTCTTTTCCAACTTCTTCCAACGTTCTCGCTCTGCCGTCCTCCAAACCGAACCTCAGACTCAAAACGCGCCGTTCGCGATACGTCAGAGTATCAAGGACTTCCGAAAGCTGTTCTTTCAAAAGCATAAACGCAGCTGCATCCACAGGTGCAGGAGCATCATCATCCGGAATAAAATCTCCAAGATGACTGTCTTCTTCTTCGCCGATCGGTGTTTCGAGCGATACAGGCTCCTGCGCGATTTTAATGATCTCACGCACCTTATCCTCCGAAATCCCCATCACTTTTGCAATCTCTTCGGGTTGAGGATCTCTTCCCAGTTCCTGCTGCAGCTGTCTTGAGACCCTGATTAGTTTATTGATCGTCTCAACCATATGCACCGGAATCCTGATTGTTCTGGCTTGGTCGGCAATGGCACGTGTAATCGCCTGGCGGATCCACCACGTCGCATATGTACTGAACTTGTATCCTTTTTTATAATCAAACTTCTCAACTGCTTTAATTAAACCGAGATTGCCTTCCTGGATCAGGTCCAAAAACAGCATTCCTCTGCCCACATAACGCTTCGCGATGCTCACAACAAGACGAAGATTCGCCTCAGCAAGCTGCTGCTTTGCCGTTTCGTCACCTGCTTCCATTCTTTTTGCGATCTCAATTTCTTCATCAGCTGTCAGAAGCGGCACTTTGCCTATTTCCTTAAGATACATACGTACATGATCTTCTACGTTGATGTTCTCAGGGATCGTAACGTCTTGAGATCTCGCTTCTTCTTCCAGTTCCTCAATGGAAGCGTCCGGTACAAACTCGCTGTCGTCATCCGCATCACTCGAATCTTCGCTCTCATCTGCAGCATCATCCATATCGTCTCCGTCGATATCACTTTTGTTAACGATATCCACATTCAAAGCTTCCAGACTCTCATACAGGTGTTCCATCTGGTCTACGGACAATTCCACATCTTCAAGTGCATCCATGATTTCTTCTCTGGACAGATGCCCTTTCATCCTGCCGATCTCGACTATTTCACGTACGCGTTCCATTTTTTCCTGTTCCGTTTTCATTGTTACCTCCCATTCGACACTCTGTTCTTCATCTCATCCTGTATCTGCTTTATTATCAGGATCTGTTCCTCGCTGCTCAGTTTGCCTGAATTCAGTTTCTGCTTCAGCATTTCAATCCGTTTCTCTGATTTTGCGTTTTTCTGTCTGATTATCCATTCCCGGAGCATTTCAGGTTCCGGATTCTGTTCTTCCGCACTGAACAATTCAAGTATTCCAGCTCCGTTAAATCCTTCTGCGTTCAACCTGGTCAGGATGTCCGCCTCTTCCAATCTGGTATTCGTTGCAGCAGCCGTCATCAGCCACTTAAAAACCGTTTTACACTCTGTTTCCGAGAAATCATCCTCTGAAAGGATCTCCGTTTCTTTCGGCCAGGTTCCGGGATCTGTCATAACCAATGCACGAAGGATCTGCCTTTGTACCCTGATTTCAGGCGTTATCTCTTTATTATCTTCCGGCTGCTGACGTGTATTCTTCATAGTCCGCTGTGCTTCATTCTTGCCCAGTCTGTTTTCAGTCTGGGATTGAAGCGCTTCCAGAGAAAAACCTGTTTCAACGCGTAACACTTTAAGATATGACTCTCTTTCGATCGGACTGTCCAGTTTGGAAATAATCCCGGCAGCAGCCATCGCATACTGTGTTCTCTGTTCACTGTTGGAAAGATCGTATTTTCTCTTTTCCAAAGCAAGCTCAAACTGTGTCAGCGGCATGGATTTTTCAAGGCATTCGCGCATTGCGGAAGCACCGCGCTGTTTAATCAGCTCATCTGGGTCAAGTCCGTCAGGCAAAGCAGCAATCCGCACCTCAAGCCCTGCACGCAAAAGAATATCTGTCCCCCGAAGTGTCGCGCTCTGCCCCGCGGAATCACCGTCATAGAGCAAGATCACTCTTGGCGAAAAGCGTCTGATCACTTTTGCCTGGTTCTCTGTCATAGCAGTACCCATCGTTGCCATCGCTCCGGGAAATCCCGCCTGCCACATTGAGATCACATCCATGTATCCCTCTGTGATTGTTAGAAACTCAATCTGTTTTTCCTTTTTTACAAGATTGATTCCAAAAAGCTGTCTGCGCTTGTTAAATATCGGAGTATCGGGGGAATTGATATACTTCGGGAGACTGGTGTCAAGCACTCGTCCACCAAAAGCAATGACATTCCCAAATTCATCTAGGATGGGAAACATCAGTCTGTTTCTGAACGAATCGAAGTAACGTCCCTTTGAAAAACTGAGCAGCCCCAGCTGATGCGCGTCCCTTAACGGAATATGATTCTGTTCAAGTACTCGTCTCAATGAATCCCATGTATTGGGTGCGAACCCGAGCCCGAATCTTCTGATCATACTTTCAGAAACACCGCGTTTCGTCAGGTATTTTCTTGCCTCCTGCCCGGTTTGAGTGAATAACTGATCACGGAAATAGCGTGCCGCAAGCGTCATGATTCCCTGCAGACGTTTTCTTTCTTCCTGCTCTCTGCGGTATTTCCGTTCGTCTTCCTCGCTCTGCGGAAGAGGAACTCCATTTTTTTCAGCCAAAAACTTTACCGATGAAGCAAAATCAAGATGCTCCATATTCATAATGAAACTGAATACATTTCCGCTCGCTTTGCATCCAAAGCAATAATACATCTGTTTTTCGGAATCAATGGAAAATGATGCTGTCTTTTCCTGATGAAAGGGGCAGCACGCCCAATATCGTCTGCCCTTCTGTGTTAATGGAATATATTCCGAGGCAATTGCAACTAAATCAATCTGATTACGAAGTTCATCCAGCCATTCCTGAGGGAAAAACCCGCTCATGCACATGCCTCTTTTCTTTTTGTTGTGTAACTAATCTATTCGACAAGAATTCCTGCTTTCCTTTTTCCTTTTTCAATTTCTCGGAGATGGAACAAAATACTTTTCAAACTGTGAAATCGCATATCTGTCGGTCATTCCCGCAATATAATCAGTAACAGCCTGTTTTTCTCCAAACACTTCAACCTGCTGTAAATAGGAAGGCGGAAGCAATTCCACATGAGCAGAATAAAACCGGAAAAGGGAAGCGATCACATGCTCTACGCGCCGGTCCATCTCCTTGTCCGAGGTTTTGTTGTACACATTTGCGAACATAAAGCTCCTCAGGCTGTTCATCGCATCACCGATCTCAACGGAAAGAGAGATCATAGGCTGATTCATGCTGGCAGTAATGCAGTCAGCAATCATCGTATCAATTCTCTCCCCATGCTTGTGTCCAAGTATTTCAAGCAGTTCTTTCGGTATCTGTGATTCATCCAGAATACCTGCTCCGATGGCATCCTGAATATCATGATTCAAATAGGCGATTCTGTCTGAATAGCGGACGACCTGTCCTTCCAGCGTTGAGGGAAGTACTTTACCAGTGTGATGCTCAATCCCGTCAACAACTTCATATGTAAGATTCAATCCAGTTCCATGGTTTTCGAGATACCGTACGACCCGTCCGCTCTGTTCGTAATGCCTGAATCCGCCAAAATCAGCAAGAATATGATCCAGCGCACGTTCACCGCTGTGGCCGAAAGGTGTATGTCCCAGATCATGCCCAAGCGCAATCGCTTCAGTCAAATCTTCATTAAGCGCAAGCGCGCGCGATATGGTCCTGGCGATCTGCGATACTTCCATCGCGTGTGTCAACCGTGTCCTGAAGTGATCACCGCTTGGTGAAAGAAACATCTGCGTCTTATATTTCAGCCGTCTGAAGCTGTCGCTGTGGAGTATCCTGTCTCTGTCTCTCTGAAAAACAGTTCTGTATTTGCATGGCGCGATTTCCTTATCGCGTCCCCTGCTCTCACTGCTTTTCATCGCATATTCGCTGAGATATCTGTTTTCTAATTCTTCCTGTTGTTCTCTCAAGCCAATGAACACGGTCATGCCCTCCGTATAATTGATTTGCTGTACCATATCTTATCTGGAAATAGAATTAAAAGAGAAGCAATCGTACCGACTGCTCCTCTAATGCATACTCTTTTTTCTTATCTGCGTTTTCTGGGCCTGAGGAAAACAGGTGTATCATCATAATCATCTTCAATGATATCGTTCGCCTGCGGCATCGGACTGTAATCCGTTTCCTCTACCTGCTGCGGAGCAGGTTTGACCGTTTGCTTCATCGTTGTCTGCGGAAATGTAGCATTTCCCGAATAAACGCCTTTCTGTTCCGGATTCTGGCTAACATTGAACGGCAGCTTCATTCCGTTTCCCGAAGAAGCCACGGTTGCTTTGGGCACAGGCTGTGTCACGGCTTGCGTAACAGACTGCGGTTTCGGCTGTGCGACGCTCGGTGTCCTTTGCTGCTGCGGCCTGGGCTGCGAGATCGTCTGCGGCCTGGGCTGTGTCAGTGCGGGTCTTGCAACAGCTTTTTTCTGCATCGGTGCAGTTGCTCCGCTTGACATAACCGTCGCTTCCTGAATCCTTCCGTTCTCGCCCTCAAATCCGGTCGCGATGATCGTTACTCTAACCTGATCCTCTAAAGAAGGATCAATGCCTGCGCCAAAGATGATATTTGCCTCGGGATCTACCGCCTGCTGCACCAGTGTTGCTGCTTCATTGATTTCAAGCATGCCGAGATCCTCACCGCCTGTGATATTCAACAGAACTCCCGTTGCCCCATCAATGGATGTTTCAAGAAGCGGAGACTGGATCGCCTGCTTCGTGGCATCCATCGTCCTGCTTTCACCGGAGCCGTATCCGATTCCCATGTGCGCGATGCCACGGTCTTTCATGATCGCACGTACATCTGCAAAATCCAGATTGATCAAGCCGGGAACCACAATCAGGTCCGAAATGCCCTGTACGCTCTGATGCAGAATGTCGTCTGCCATCTGGAATGCTTCAACCATTGTTGTACCTTTTCCGACAACCTGCAGGAGCTTGTCATTTGGGATCACAACAAGCGTATCAACATGCTCTTTCAGTTCAGCCATCCCAGCTTCAGCATTGATGGAGCGCTGACGTCCCTCAAACATGAACGGTTTCGTTGCTACGCCTACAGTCAGAATCCCCATTTCTTTGGCAATCTCTGCTACGATCGGCGCTGCGCCGGTTCCTGTACCGCCGCCCATACCCGCCGTAACGAAAACCATGTCCGCGCCTTTCAGGTTATGCATGATCTCCTCACGACTCTCTTCAGCGGCCCTTCTCCCGATTTCCGGGTTCGCCCCTGCGCCGAGTCCACGGGTAATCTTTTCGCCGATCTGAATCTTCTGATTGGCTTTAGAAAGATACAGGACATGCCTGTCGGTGTTGATCGCGATGAACTCAACACCTTTCAGCCCCGACTGAATCATTCTGTTCACCGCATTGTTTCCGGCGCCGCCGACGCCGACCACTTTGATTTGCGCAGCCTGGTCCAGATCAAAATCGAACTCCAGCATTTTTACATCCTCCCAAATTCATTGTGTTTGACCCAAGTTGTATTGAAAAGAGCGTCATAGACTAATTCTCTTTTGTACCATTCCGAATGCATTCTGTTCCGCCCCCCGGGCACAAATATAATCGAGAGCGCCAAGAACATTCGCATACACCGCATTGTTAATGCGCGGAGACTGCGGAAGCAGCACCTGTACATTTCTTTTCAGAATAGAAGAAGCGTACTGTCTGATTCCATTCATCATGGCAAATCCGCCACCTGTCAGATATACGATCGAATGATTCGCAAGCTGAAAGCCAGATTGGGTGATGACGTTATCAATCTCCTTTATGATCTCATCCATCCTGCCTTCAATAACTTCTGTAAGCAGCGACGTCTGATACGTCCGCACTTTATCTGTTCTGTCCATAACCTGCATGAGCTGCATCTGCCCTGACTGGTTGTCCAAACCAAACACATATCTGCGTTTTAAAGTATCGGCCTCTGTATAGGGTATATTCAGTTCCTCCATCATATCCATGATGATCTGCTTCGCACCGAACGGAATCGTTTTCATATATAAAATGCCGTTGCCCTGAAGCAGCGAAACTGTTGTTGTCGCAAAACCCGTATCAATGAGAACACACCCGCGTTCTCTTTCCTGTTTCGGGATCATATAGGAGGACTGCCCGATCACAGAGGAAACATACCCTTTTGTATCGACGCCGATATAATCCATCACCTTGTTGACCTGAGACAGGAAACGTTTATCAGCGTGGATCATTGAAATCATCGCGCTGACGGATGTCGTCCGCTCACCCAGCGGTTCATAGATCCTGTCCTGAGCATCAAGCGTGTAATACACGGGTTTTCGGTGCAGCAGTGCAAGTGTGCTTTTTTTGTCCGGCGCCGGCGGACGGAAAACAAGTTTCTGGATATCATCCTGAGTTACGCGCCTGTCAGCGGAAAGAATGTCCGTGCTAACTCTGTAATTGAATACCTGCGTATAGTCACCGGGAACAGATACATAAATCTTTCTGATTTTCTTTCTTGCAATAATGCCCGCTTCCTGTAATACAGACTGAGTAACCTCAGGCAGCTTTGTCGGTTCATTCCACTGCCCGTCATCATATCCGGCATAAGGAACACAGCCGTATCCGATCACATCATATGTACCGTCGTTAGATGCCTGCGCAGTGACACAAGCGATCTTCGACGTTCCATAGTCGATAACAGATACTAGTTTGCTCATAGCAAGCTGCAGTTCCTTTCTTTCAAAAAGGTTGATTTAAAAGGCATTTCATCCGAATGCCAAGGTAATAATAACAGACAAAAAAAGTATTGTAAAATACAAATTGACAAAACAATCAAAAAAAGCAAAAAAGACAGTTTACAAAAATTTTTGTAATTTGTAAACTGTTTTTGTAAATTTTTTTCGATTTTATTGTAAACTTTTGAGGCTATTTCCCCTGTTCTGGCCTGTAAACTGCTGTATTACCACTGGAAAGGTCTAATACTCCGCCCGAGTATCCCTCTTTCTCCAGTTCAATCAGCATCTGTGACAGCCAGGTCATCTTATCATCCACAGATGTACTGTCTCCGAGTTTCACACGCATACCGTCCTGCATTGTCAGTTCAATGTTCAGAAGATCCCTTATGTCCAGCCCTTCAACTCGATCAAGCAGTTCATACTCTCCGAGCTTCATCATAATCGTTGCATATGAGTTCGCAATAGACGGCTCTTCTGTCACGATTTTTTCTCCGATGTTTGCTTCCGAAATCTTCCAACCTGTAACTTTTACCAATGTGTCCTGATAATATATACCGTCTTTGGTGAGTATATACCCCTTCTCGTCCAATACAAGCCGGTTGTCACCATACTCAGTATATGCAACGGCCACTCTCTCATGAACTGTAATTCTTACTGTAAACGGCCAAATACGTGTAATCTCTTTCACTTCCAGGTAAGGACTTGTTTCCAGATTGTTTCTGATTTGCTCTTTGTCAATTAGAAACATGCTCTCTTCATAAGGGAGTCCGCTCATCTGGATTACTTCTTCGCTCGTATATCTTTCGTTTCCCACAATGCGAATTGTTCTAACCAGAAACACATAGAAGAAACAAATCATAGCCAAGACAATCACGATCAAGCCGATGAATATTCCCCACAGCCCGCGATATGCCCGTTCTGCTTTACGGTAATCCACTTTTGTTTTGGCCATGTCCACACCTCCTTTTTTACATCAGAAAACCGCCAAATCCTTATTTACTCCTGTTTCGCTGTTTTTCTGACAGGTCTTTTATGCGCTCCCGATTGCCTGGATATATTCAAAAGAACACCGATTTCTGCAAGGAAAATCGTAAGCGAAGTTCCGCCTGCGCTGATAAAAGGAAGAGGAAGTCCTGTTGCGGGTATCATCCCTGTAACAACACCCACATTCAGAAAAACCTGAATCCCAAGCATCAATGTAATGCCAATCGCGAGGATCCTTCCGAAACGTTCTTTCGTGTGCCTGAATACCAGAACACACCGCCAGATCAGCAATGCATAAATGGAAAGAAGCACTGTACATCCGATAAATCCGAATTCTTCCGCAAAAATCGAAAAGATAAAATCAGATTCACGGTAAGGCAGATAAAGAAACTTTTGTTTACTGTTGCCGAATCCTACACCAAACCATTTTCCGTCTGCGATTGCATACAAAGACTGCATTGTCTGATATCCTGAATTCAGCGGATCCTCTTCCGGGTGCAGATAACTGTCCATTCTTGCCGCAACATGCGGGTGGAATCTCCACGCGAGCAGAAACACACCGATACCGACTGCAATCATCCCGATGACATGGTACCACTTTCCGCCAGCCATGAAATACATCAGGAGCATAAGCATGAGATATGTCATCAGCATGCTCATATTCGGCTGCTTAAACAGCATGACTGCAAAAATCCCTGTAACGATAAGCGCCGGAAAAACAGTTCTGGTCAAGCTGCCCATTTCGTTTTCTCGAAGTGTAAATAAGTGTGCCAGATACAGGATCACGGCAAACTTCGCCGGTTCTGACGGCTGTATGCTCGGAAGCCGCCATATTTTTATCCAGCGATTTGCTCCGTTGATTTTCTGACCAACACCTGGAACCCATACAAGCGCCATCAGAACAACCGCAACGAACAGCACGAAAAAGACCAGCTTTCTCCACTTTTTGTAATCCCAAAAAGCCAGGGCGATCATTGCAATGATTCCGACACCGAAACCGTACAATTGGTTTTTCAAAAAATACGCTCCGTCATGATCGTATGCTGCAGACTGCTGGGCAACATAGTAACTTGCATCATAGACCATGATCAGACCGATGACGACAAGGGCCATCACCAGAATAATGATCCAAAAATCTGCAGTATTCTTTAAAAGCCGGGGCTTATCCTGTTGCGTTCTGGAGGGCCGAACTCTTTCCATGGGAAAACGAATCGTATTATCGATTCTATCCGCACTGTTCTTTTGCACGTTTTCCTGGCCCCCTTTCGTATCATTGCATTTTGTTCGTATGCAATTATTTACTGTCTAATTTGAATGCTATCTCCCGGAATACATCACCGCGCTGCTCAAAATTGTCAAACATATCCCAGCTTGCCGATGCCGGTGAAAGCAGGAGATTATATCCGGGTTCACACAAAGAAAACGCAAATCTCACAGCGTCTTCAAACGAGCCGTCACAGATATGTACCGGACACGGTATACCGCAGGAAAGCGCATTATCCATCACTCGCTGCCGTGTAGCGCCTAATGCAACAATCTCCCTGATCGTATCCGGCAGATCTCGGAAGAGCGGAATAAAATCTGCGCCTTTATCATATCCGCCAAGTAATAGGACCGTTGGTCTGTCCATTGCGTGCACGGCGCGGAGTGTCGCGTCACAGTTTGTTCCTTTTGAATCATTGATGAACCGGACGCCTTTGACCTCCCCTACCGTCTCAATGCGATGAGCAACTCCCTTGAAGTCTCGCAGTCCTTTACGGACCACGTCTGTGTCTGCATTCATGGCATAAGCCAACGCTGTAGCAGCCAGCGCATTCTCAAGGTTATGATCTCCGGGAATCTGCAGTTCCCTGCATCCGATCACATCTATCATTTTTCCTTCTTTTACGTATTTGATTCTGCCATCTATCACACACGCTCCAAAAGGAACGATACTTTTTCTGCTGAAATAGGAAACACTACAATTTGCACGGTCTTTCAATGCATAAGTCAGCGGATCGTCCATATTGAGCACAAGAGTGTCGCTGCCGGTCATTCTTGCAAAGATCCTCGCCTTGCAGTCGATATAATTCTGCATTGTTTTATGTCTGTTCAAATGGTCCTCGCTCAGATTCAATACTGCAGCTGCTCTCGGGTGGAATGTATCTGCCGTCTCCATCTGAAAGCTTGAAATCTCTGCTACGACCACGTCATCTTTTTTTGTGTTTTCTGCAACACTGATAAAGGGAATCCCGATATTGCCGACAACATATGTTTTCTTTCCTGTGAGCGCCATGATTTCACCCAAAAGCGCCGTTGTTGTGGTTTTTCCGTTTGTTCCTGTAATTGCAGCAATCGGTGCATTGTTCAGGGTTGAAGCGTATTCCACTTCTCCAATAATCGGTATCTCCAGTTCTCTTGCATGATTGAGCGGCGCGATATCGATCGGAACACCCGGACTGATCATGACAATGTCGTGCCTCTCCACTAGCTCCGTTGCATCAACGCCCAGCTGCCACTCGACAGAATCCCCCAGTTCCAGAATTCCTTCCTGCATTGACTCTGCTTTTTTCGAATCATATGCCGTTACATGTGCGCCTTGATGAATCAGTACTTTTGCAAGCGCGATGCCGCTTTTTGCCATACCGATTATCATGACTTTTTTGCCATTAACACTGATCATGAGACTACCTCTTTAAATAATAAGCCATGTCACAACAGCCATTATCACCGTAACGATTACATAACCAATCGTGATACTGACTTCTGAATATCCTTTTTTCTCAAAATGATGATGAAGCGGAGCCATTAAGAAGACTCTCTTTTTATTACGCAGTTTGTAACTTGCAACCTGGATGATGTCAGAAACACTCGACACCATGAACATCAGTCCCAAAAACGGTATGATCAGCACTGTCTTTGTCAGAATTGCGACAATGACAAACGCTCCGCCCAAGGCCATCGATCCCGTATCACCCATAAAGACTTTCGCAGGATAATGGTTGTAATAAAGGAAACCGGCACATGCCCCTGCCACACAGGATGAAAACACGATCATGTTTCTCATATTCATAGCGGTATCCGGATTCAAGCATTTTGCCGTAAGGATCTGTGTAACAATCGCCATCATGATCATCACGACAATGGATACGCTGCTTGCAAGCCCATCAAGGCCATCTGTCAGATTCACACTGTTCGTAGTCGCAATAATAACAAACATAACAAGCGGAATGTAGAACAGTTTGAAATCAACGTAACGCTTGATAAATGGCACATACAGTTCAGAGCCGATTCTTGGACTCAGATAGCAATACAAAGCAATTGCAAAAGCAAATAAAAGCTGCAGTACGATTTTCTGCATCGCTTTCAATCCAAGAGAGCGGCGCTTAACTACTTTAATATAATCATCCCAGAAACCGACTGCACCGTAACAGAGCGTCGTAAGAATCGCAACATACAGAAATTCCCTTTTCTGAACTGAGAAAATCAGACAGGCGACAAGTATTCCTGCCAAAATCATGATACCCCCCATCGTAGGTGTACCCGTCTTACTTAAATGCGATTGCGGTCCATCGTCGCGTTCAGTCTGGCCGATCTTCAGCTTCTTCAAAACCGGAAGAAGAAAATGACCGCACACAACTGAGATCAGGCAGGCAGCAGCAACTGTAATCAGCATCAGAAGCACAAAATGAATATCTTTGATCCAAGTCATCGTGAATTCTCCTTTACCATCACTTCATATTTGATAACAGTTGCTGTACGATCTCTTTTTCATCGAAGTGGTGTTTCACACCCTTTACATCCTGATATGTTTCATGTCCTTTTCCGGCAAGAACCAGGACATCACCATCTTGAGCCAGATCAAGCCCAAACCGGATGGCTTCAATTCTGTCCACAATCGTTTTATACGGAGTAGTATGTGCTTCCACACCGGGAAGGATATCATCGATAATATCTTCAGGCTCTTCAAAACGCGGGTTATCACTGGTAACGATACAATAATCGGCATATCTAGCCGCCATCTCGCCCATGATCGGACGTTTCTTTTTATCCCGGTTGCCTCCGCAGCCGAACAGAATGATCAGTCTGTTTCTGGTAAATCTGCGAACAGTCGTCAGAATATTCTCAATCGCGTCAGGTGTGTGCGCATAGTCCAGTATGATCCCAAACCCGTGCCCCATAGTATTCAGGCTTTCACAACGACCGGGAACGCTGTGAAGCACACCGATGGATTCGATCACCTTCTTTGGATCAAGTCCCATCTCAATACATGCTGCAATTGCCGCCATCGTATTGTAAACCGTGAATTCTCCCGGAATATCCACGGAAACATGGTATTTTTGCCTATTGTAAACCATGTCGTAACGCACCCCGGACACATCAGATATAATGTTGTCTGCCTGATAATCTGCCTGCTGCTTCGCTGAATAGGACACACAAGCTGTTTCTGTTTCACCGAACAGCCTTTTCCCATAGTCATCATCAATATTGATGATCGATTTATCTGTCATTTCATTTGTAAATAACAATGTCTTTGCCTGATAGTAACGTTCCATGGTCTCAAAGAAGTCCAGATGATCTTCTGTAAGATTGCTGAAAATACTGATATCGTATCTGATTCCCTTCAGTTTTCTCAGATAGAGAGCATGCGCAGACGCTTCCATAACGACCCAGTCCACATTTGCCTCAACCATCTGTGCGAGAAGACTCTGCAGCGCAATAGGATCCGGTGTCGTCATATCAGTTTCGATCTTTTCGCTTCCTATATAATTCGCGATAGTTCCCATCAGCCCGACTTTTTTCCCGCATGCCTCGGCAATAGTCTTTACCATATAAGTCGTACTTGTTTTTCCGTTTGTCCCTGTTACTGCGATCATCTTCAGTTTTTCTGTCGGATAATCAAAGAATGTCTCAGCTACCAGAGACATCGCCTCTCTGACATCATCAACTTTCACCTGTGGAAGGGAAACATCTAGCCAATGATCAACAATCAGCGCTGATGCACCTTTTTTCTGAACATCAGATGCAAAATCATGTCCATCAACGTTCCCTCCGGGAATACAGAAAAACAAAGCGCCGGGGTTCACTTTTCTTGAATCCATCTCGAGAGACGTCACTTCCACATCGTTTCCGCGGCATTCGTATTTCAATTGACTGATACAATCTGATAGTTTCATTGTTTCCTCCCATCAGTTTAATTCAATGATCACTGTTGTTCCCGTCGGCACCTGTTCGCCCGGAGCAACAGACTGCTTCCCAACTCTTCCCGAACCGGTACATACGAGAATCAGCCCTTTTTCCTGCGCAACACGTTTTGCCTCTTTTTCTTTCATGCCGATGAGATACGGCATAATGATATAATTGTTATCATCTTTCTCCGCACCTGTATAACCCGTTACCTTACTTCCAGGAATAACAGTTGTGCCTGCACTTGGAACCTGTGAACGAATATACTGCATATCCCCGTCGATTTCAAGTTCAAGACCGGCTCTCTGAATGATGGCAGAAGCCTCCCCGATGCTCTTCCCCATAATATCGGGAACAAGCGTGTTCTCTTTTTCCTCATTTGTCAATGGAGAAGTCAGAATGTAATTATACGCTTCCTTCATGATTCTCTGTGCAATCGGCGCTGCCACTGCTGTTCCACTGTCGTTTTCCGTCTTTGCACCGTCTACGACCACCAGCACGATCATTTGTGGCTTTTCTGCCGGCAGAAAACCGACAAACGATGCAATATGCGAGTCTTCCATGATCTTACCAGTCTCATCGTATTTTTGAGCTGTTCCCGTCTTGCCTCCTACTGTTACCCCGTTGATACGTGCGCTGGGAACACCTTCCTCAACCGCATAATACAGGCAGTCGCGCATAAGGCGGGATGTATCCTCCGAGATGACCCTTCGTATAACGGTCGGGTGATTCTCCATCTGAATCTCACCTGTTGGACCGATGACCTCTCTTACCAGATAGGGCTGCATCAGATTACCGCCATTGATTGCAGCCGCAACTGCATTGATCATCTGAATCGGCGTCACCGCAATTGATTGCCCGAAAGAAATTCTCGCAAGGTCAGTATTCTGAATATACTTTTCATTCGTTACAATTCCGACCGATTCACCGTACAGATCGATTCCAGTTTTTTCACCGAACCCAAAATTATAAATATACGGATAAAAACGGTCAGTCCCCATCCTCAGACCAAGCGAAACAAAAACGGGATTGCATGAGTTTTTCAGAGCGGTCTGAAGATCCTGAACTCCGTGCGGTTCTTCACTCCAGCAATTGATCGTAGAACTGTCAATCGTGATGCTGCCCTGGCACTCGAATTCTTCGTCCAGCGTTGTGATTCCCATATCGAGTGCACTTGCGGTCGTAATCACTTTAAACGTTGAACCGGGTTCAAACACATCTGTGATCAACGTATTCCGAGATAATTCCATCAGTGTTTCCGCATCGTTTCTCGGAAGATTGTTGTTATCCATATCCGGTTTTTTTGCCATAGCCAGAATTTTCCCGGTATCCGGTTCCATTACGATTGCTTCTATTTTGTCAGCATCGTATTCTTTCATTGCTTCTTCGAGTATTTGATCCGTAAAATTCTGAATCACATAATCAATCGTCAAAACAATGTCTGAACCGTCTGTCGGGGGTGTGAATTGCGTCTCGCTGAACGGCAGATCATCACCATTAGGTGATTTGATAGAAACGCTTCTTCCGTCAATCCCTGCTAGTTCTGTATTGTAACGTGCCTCAAGTCCCTCTTGTCCAACGCCATCAATACTTGTATAACCCAGAGTCTGCGAAAGGAAATGGGTATGGATGTAATACCTTTTTGAATCATCAACGAAATCGACGCCGGGCAGATCTGCTGCAATGATTTTCTGTTCCTGCTCGTAGCTCACCTGTCTTTTCAGCCAGATTTCCAGCATATCTGTCCGCATTGCCTGTTCGAATACATAATCTTCATCCATATCAAGTATTGGAGCCAGCTGAGCTGCCACCTGATGCGCAGTAACCCCAACGACGCCGCCAGCATCCTTGCTCTTGATCTCCTGCGGCCTGATCACAACCGTTTTGGATGCTGCAGTCTGTGCGAGAGGATTCATGTTTCTGTCAAGAATGCGGCCTCGTCTTGCAGGCACTGCCAGGTTCGCCGTCCACTGGTTGTTCCCCTGCTGTCTGTATCCATCGACATCCAGTACTTGAATCGAAAACAATTTGACCAATAAAAGCACAAACAGGAAGGAGAAGCCGATGTAAAACCACAACATCCTTCCTGTTTCCTGTTTTCTCTTCTTTTGGAGCGCATTGATGCCTTTTTTCTTTTTCACAGACATTTGAGCCTCCAAACCGGTTAACGCATACTGTCAGAGATACGGTCAAACATTGCCATCAGGATTCCGTCGCCTGTATGTGTATCTTCCTCTGCTTCCACGATGTCGGTATGCCTCTCCTGCAATGCGACTTCTCTTCTCATTTCATCCTGAGGAATCCCCATGCCGAGCTCTTCCGACGCAATCGCCATAACAGTGTTCAAGTCATCTGTCATTGCGTACTGGATCTCCAGTTGTTCACTCTGCCGCGTCAGATTCTCCAGTTCTGTTTCCTTCCTGGCAATCAGCGAATTGTTCTTTGCGATCATGGCCTTTTTGCTCACCAGCATCACACCGCCGAGCATGATGCCGACCACAAACAAAACGATGCGCATTTTTGACGCTTTTTTAAACTGAATCCGTGCCCTGGGAACGGAAACTGTTTTTTTCTGCTGCGGAGCCTTTTTCCTGTCCGGAACGATATGAAGCTGGGGCTTCTGTGCCTTCTGCTTCTTTTCTGTCTCTGCCGGATCACCATAAATCGGCATTGCCTGCAATGCCAGATTACCGACTATCGGCATAGGAGCATATTCAACATTCAAACTATCCAGCGTGATAGGTTTCAAGGGACGCTTCTTTGCCGCCATTTTCTTTTCCTCCATTTATGTCAACGGTATCAGTTTCCTGACACCACGTAGATGCGCACTGTGTGCTCTCGGATTCTCTTGCAATTCTTCTTCCGTTGCACAGACAGGTTTTCTCGATATCTGTTTTGCCACCGGTTTTCTTCCGCACACGCAAACCGGTGAACCTTTCGGACAGATACACGGATTCTCCAATCTGCGAAACTCTTCCTTGACCAGATGGTCCTCAAGCGAATGAAATGTGATGATTGCCAGTATTCCGCCGGGCTTCAGCACCTTTACAGCACCTTCAATCCCGTTCCGTACTGCATCCAGCTCTCCATTTACTTCCATCCTGATCGCCTGAAATGTCCTTCTAGCGGGATGTGCCACTCCCTGCCGTGCACCGGCAGGTACCGCAGCTTTGATGATGTCCTCAAGTTCTCTCGTCGTTTCAATCGCCTTTTTCTTTCGTTCTGATACGATGAAGGAAGCGATCCTTGCAGCCCACTTTTCTTCTCCGAACTGCTGAATGATCCGCCGGAGTTCCTCTTCTGAATACTGATTCACCACATGATATGCCGAAAGATCAGCGTGCTGGTCCATCCTCATGTCAAGAGGCGCATCCGTTATATACGAGAAACCGCGTTCGGGAGCATCGATCTGGTGAGAAGAAACTCCGAGATCAAAAAGAACACCGTCGATCTTTCCAATCAGATGTTCATCAATGATCTGTTCAATCTCCGCAAAATTTCCTTTGTAGAGTTGTACCCGATCTTTAAAATCCTTTAATCGCTCGGCTGCTGCAGCTAATGCTTCATCGTCCCTGTCGATCCCGATCACCTGACCGTCCGGACCGGTTCTCTTCAGTATTTCAGCGCTATGACCGCCGCCGCCAATTGTTCCGTCTATATAGATGCCGCCGGGTCTGACCCGCAACATATCAATCGTTTCATTCAGAAGAACGCTTTTATGCTGGAAAACCATAATCACGCCCTCTTTTCAGATTATTCAGACTTTTCAGTCTTGGTCGTTACATATTCCAGGATATCGCCGACATTGCCCTCAACTCTCGCGTTATATTCATCCCATTTTTCGGCGCTCCAAATCTCGACCCGGTTAAACGCACCGATCACGACAGCGTCTTTTTTCAATCCTGCATACTTTCTCAGCTCGACCGGGACACCGATTCTACCCTGGCTGTCAAAATCACAAATCGTCATGTTCGCTGTAAACATTCGGATGTAATCCTGACCTTTTCTGTCTGTACGTGAAATCGCGTTGAACTGTTCTTCCAATTCTTTCATTTCCGTTCGGGGATAAACGTAAAGGCATTCTTCAATCCCGCGCATCAGCAGGAACTGATTGCCCAGTTCTTCTCTGTACCCTGCGGGAATAATGATTCTTCCCTTGGCGTCTAAAGAGTGCGTATAGGTACCAAAGAACACCTTTTAGTCTCTCCCTTCTCTTCGTATTTCACCTTACATTCACCACTTTACACCACTACCCGCCACTTTTCAATACAATTCCCCACCAAATTTCACTTTTTTCAAAAATAATTGCACTGAAACCCACTGACAGGCAGATCTCAGGCAATACAGCGCAGCAACGTTTCCCGGCATTCATCTGCAGCGTTTGTCTGTTCGGTTTTCATTCCGTTTTCAGTCCGAATTGCAGCTCATTCGGAAACGCATGTTCGCACGTCTTCAGTCCCGTTGCATTCATTCACATTGTTATCCACATTTTTTTCGCGTTTGCAGCGTTTTTTTCTCCAGTTATCCACTTTATCCACATAAAAAACATGTGTTTTCGAACAAAATTGTGGATAACGCCAATAACCGAACACAGGTTTATCCACTTTCTCCCCCCGCTGCAGGGCAGCCCTATATAGAATAGGTTCGGATATTCGTCGCGAATTGGCTTCATTCGCCAAAAAGAAAACATCCGTTCGATGTTTTCTGTTGTATAATACTTTCAATGCATACAACAGGAGGTTGCCATGAGCAGTAATACCGAAATGAAGTGGATGCTTGCACGTCCGATCGCTCACCGCGGGCTTCATAACGCTTCCAATCCTGAAAACTCCATCGGCGCATTCTACGCCGGTATGCTGAAGGGATATAATCTGGAATTGGATGTACATTTAACGCAGGACAATGAGCTTGCTGTTGTTCACGATGAGAATCTGGAAAGAATGACAGGGCAGTCCGAACAGATCACTTCCTGCGAAAGAAAGAAATGGCGCAGTTTCAGTCTTCTCGGTACGTCTGAAGGGATTCCGACACTGGACGAAGTACTGAAACTCGTAAACGGCCGCGTCGGCCTTATCATTGAGATCAAATCAGACAAGAGCGTTCCTCTCGGAAAACTCGAAGATATCCTGATTGAAAAACTGCGTGCCTATAAAGGGGACTTTGCGATTAAAAGCTTTGATCCGCGCATCGTCAAATATATCAGGAAGCACGCTCCGGAATTCATCTGCGGACAACTCAGCTGGAGCTATAAGGACTATGCCGGTCTTTCGAAACTGACGCGTTTTTATCTGAGTCATCTCATGATGATTCCCTTCAATCACGCTCAGTTCATCTCCTACGATATCAATACCCTTCCCTGTGCTGCCGTCACAAAATACCGCAAGCGCGGACTCCCGGTTCTGGCTTGGACAATCTCCTCACCTGAACTGGCTGAAAAAGCCCGTGCACATTGTGACAACATTATTTTTGAAAAATGGGATCCCGATACCGTAGGTTTTAAATTGTAAACCAAGCTTTCGCTTTGTTAACAAACAGAAAAAGCGCTGTTAAATCAGCGCTTTTTCTGTTTCTATCGTTTTGTTGGTTTACAATAAAACCCTGTCCTTTACTCCCCTGTTCACCATGAAATATCGAGAACCGCATAGGCATTCAAAGACATATCATGCAGTTTCCCGGCTCTTGCAGCATAGTATCCCGCCGCTCCGATCATTGCAGCATTATCTGTACAAAGAATTGGCGCCGGGACGCACAGGTCAAATCCTTCCGCTTTGCTCAGTTCCTGCATTCTGCCTCTCAGTGCACTGTTGGAAGCGACACCGCCGACGATGGCCAGTTTCCTGATACCTGTCTGTTCCATGGCCTTTAACGCTCTTTGAGACAGTGCTTTGATCACTGCGTGCTGAAAGCTTGCGGCGATATCTTCTCTGCTGTGTCCCCGTACCGATTCAACAAATCTGGCATTGGACTGTATCTGTGCGGTATTCTCTTTCAAACCGCTTTCGACGCTTTGGATCACAGCTGTTTTTAAGCCTGAAAAACTCATATCGAGCGGTGCATCCTTCACTTTTGCAACCGGATACCGGATCGCATTGGGATCGCCTGCCCGGGCGATTCTGTCTATCTCGGGACCGCCCGGATACGGAAGTCCCAGCACCCGTGCCACCTTATCGAATGCTTCGCCTGCTGAATCATCACGCGTTCTGCCGAGCCATCGGACAACATCATAGTCTTCAACAATCGCTATATGAGAGTGTCCGCCTGAAATCACGAGCGCGATGAACGGCGGTTCCCAGTCTTTTCTTTGCAGATAAGACGCAGCGATATGCCCCTTGATATGATGCACACCGACAAGCGGGATATTCCGCGATAAAGCCAGCGCCTTTCCGCAGGAAACTGCCGAGAGCAGCGGCCCGATCAGTCCCGGGCCGCAGGTCACCGCAATAAGATCAATATCATCGAATGATACTTTTCCTTCTTCCAATGCCCTGTCCACGACATCATCCATGCTTTTCAAATGACTGCGCGCAGCAACCTCGGGAACGACTCCGCCAAATTTCCTGTGTTCCTCGATCTGGCTGTCTGCGCACATGGAAAGAATCTGCCGTCCGTTTCTTACTACTGCCGCCGCAGTATCATCACAGGAAGACTCAAGCGCAAGCACTGTAATGTCCTTGCGCTCCATCATTTCATCTTTCCACTTTTCAATATTGCTCTGATACGGCATTAACTGTTCCTCTGTCTTTCACGTCTTTTCCCCAAAAGGATCATCATAACGGATACAATGATCACAGCTACAAGAAAAAGCGCGAATACAATCAGGCAATCCCTGGAAATACCGATAAAGAATTCTTCCGGGACCAGATTGATCAGCACGTGAATACTCGGATCAAGGATCCATAGATCGTTGGTGAAAGATACCTCGTGGAATTTGATAAACAACTCGGTGAAATGCGTCAGCAAATAATATCCGCCGGCGATCAGCAGGACAAGAGTCGCTGCCACCGTGATCAGTGATGTCCTTCCGCAACGCACCGTAAAACCAGGTCTCCTGAGGAAAAAAGCAAGTATCATGAATACCGCAAACCCCAGCAGTGTCAGATCGCGCGCGATAAAACCAAGCCTGAACATCCACTGCACGTCTACCATGTGCTGCTTTTCAATATCGGTGAATACTTCCGCAACGCCGTCCTTCATGGCAATATCTGCTGTCATATCAAGGTTTTCCCTATCACCCTTGAGATAATCCAGCATATTGTCGGTAATGACAGCAAGTTCTTCGTCTGTCGTACCGATCGTGCCGGCGACGTCATACTTTTTATACTGTTTGGCATAATATGCCCTGCTGAAAGCAATGATCCGCACAGACGTCAGAAGCAGAACGATCACCAGGCAAAAAATCCCGATGACATTTGCGAGAATCGAAAGACCTTTCAAAACTTTTTGCATCTGCAAGCATCCCCTTATGACATGATCAGATAGGCGCGTACGAATTCTTCCAGGTCGCCGTTCATCACTTTATCGATGTTTCCCGTCTCCACTCCTGTCCTGTGATCCTTGACCATCTGGTAGGGATGGAATACGTATGACCGGATCTGGCTACCCCATTCGATCTTTTTCAGATCTCCCTGGATTTCAGCCAGTTTTTCCATCTGTTCACGTTCTTTTAACTCAGCCAGTTTTGATCTCAGAACCTTCATAGCTGTTTCTCTGTTCTGAATCTGGCTTCTTTCGTTCTGGCAGGAGACCACGATACCCGTGGGAATATGCGTGATCCTGATCGCAGATTCTGTCTTGTTGACATGCTGTCCGCCTGCACCGCTGGAACGGTATGTATCGACGCGAAGATCTTCCGGGCGGATTTCGATCTCCGTATCATCATCGATTTCAGGCATTACGTCAACAGATGTAAACGAAGTATGTCTTCTGCTTGCAGCATCGAAAGGAGAAATCCTGACGAGTCTGTGCACGCCCTTTTCCGCCTTCAGATAACCGTAGACATATTCACCTTCCACCCGGAACGTAACGCTTTTGATGCCGGCTTCATCACCGTCAAGGAGATCGAGAACAGTAAGTTTCCAGTTCTTTTTCTCACAGTAATAGGTATACATCCGGTAAAGCATCTGTGCCCAGTCCTGTGCTTCCGTTCCACCTGCACCGGCATGGATCGAAACGATTGCATTATTCGCATCGTACGGGCCGGAAAGCAAAGCGTCGATGTGAAGCTCCTCCGCATCGTTTGCCAGATCGTCCGTTTCGGAAACCAGTTCCGCACCCAGCTCATCGTCTTCTTCCAGCATGAGCATTTCCATCAGATCGAACGCATCGTCACAGCGTTTTCTCAGGCTCTCATAGCGGTTTACCGTCGTTTCAAGCGTTTTGACGCGCTTATTGACTTTCTGTACCTTTCCCATGTCGGTCCAGAATGCCGGATCTTCCTGTTCCTTTCGAAGTTCACTTAACTCGGCTTTCATTTTGTCCGGGTTAAAGTGACCCACCTGCCTCTTTGATGATCTGGTCAATGTTCTGAAGTTTGGTCCTCAGTCCGTCAAAATCGATCACCTTATTCACTTCCTTTCATTGTTTGGAATCAATGGCCATACAGCCGGTAGCAATCAAAAAACTATTATAAACGATGTTACACGTTTTTACCGCAGCAGTTTTTGTATTTCTTCCCGCTGCCGCACGGGCAGGGATCGTTTCTCCCGATCTTCTTCCCGACACTGACCGGCAGCTGGTTTCTTTCCCTCTGTGGCCTCAGCGTCTGTTTTGTTTCCGGAGCACTTCTTCTTTGCGGGTTTTTCTCCACCTGAAGATTCATATACGCCGAAATCGATACCTCTCGGATGTTATCGATCATTTCGTCGAACATATTGAAGCCTTCAAAATTATACTCCTGAATCGGGTCTGTGTTCCCGTAGGCACGAAGACCTATTCCCTGACGCAGCTGATCCATCGCATCGATGTGATCCATCCATCTGCTGTCAACCGCGCGAAGAATAATTGCTCTTTCAAGCGCTCTCGGATCAAGGCCGTACCCCTGAAGCATTTCCTCTTTTTTCGCATATGCCTTATGAGCCTGCTCCTGCAGCTGTTTCGTCAGTTCCTTTGCCGACGTTTTCCCGATACCATCCAGTGACTCCACTGCAAAGAACCGCTTGCAGTACTGTTCCAGCCCGTTCAAATCCCAGTCATCCTGATGCGTGGAACCGCCGGTATACACACTGACAGCATCCGCAACGAGCGAATCAAACATTGTGATCATGTTTTCACGCATGTCGCTTCCGCAAAGAACATCCCGTCTTTGACGGTAGATCACCTCGCGCTGTTTATTCATCACATCATCATACTGCAAAACATGCTTTCTGATATTGTAATTGTTTGATTCCACCCTCTTCTGAGCCATTTCAATCTGCTTGGAAAGCATTCCATACTCAAGTCTGACATCCTCGTCCATCCCGACTCTTTCAAGAAGTCCTGTGATCCTGTCTCCACCGAACAAACGCATCAGATCATCCTCAAGCGCGATAAAAAACTGTGATGATCCCGGATCGCCCTGTCTTCCCGCACGTCCGCGAAGCTGATTATCGATACGCCTTGATTCGTGTCTCTCAGTACCGATTATGTGCAGGCCGCCGACTTCGATCACGCGTTCATGTTCACGGTCTGTCACTTCCTTGTGTTTGGTGTACAGCTCCTGATAGACCTTTCTGGCATCCAGAATCTCCTGATCATCCGTTTCAGCATAACTGGTCGCGTTTTCAATCATTTCATCTTCATATCCCTGGCGCATCATCTCGTTCCGCGCCAGATAATCCGGATTGCCTCCCAGCAGGATATCCGTTCCGCGTCCGGCCATATTCGTCGCTATGGTCACTGCCCCGAACTGACCGGCCTGCGCGACGATCTGGGCTTCTCTGGCATGGTTCTTTGCATTCAGAACCTCATGCTGAACGCCTCTGCGCCCCAGCATTCTCGACAGTTTTTCGGATTTTTCGACGGAAACAGTACCGACAAGGATAGGCTGACCGGTCTTGTGCCGTTCAACGACCTCTTCGATCACAGCGTCAAACTTGCCTTTTTCTGTCTTGTACACCGCATCGTTTTCGTCCTTGCGGATCATTTCCCGGTTCGTCGGGATCTGGACGACGTCCAGAGCGTAAATACCCCTGAATTCTTCCTCTTCCGTCTTCGCTGTACCGGTCATGCCGGCAAGTTTCCGGTACATCCTGAAATAATTCTGGAATGTGATCGTAGCCAGCGTCTTGCTTTCGCTTTTGATTTTGACGCCTTCTTTCGCCTCTATCGCCTGATGAAGTCCCTCATTGAATCTGCGTCCCATCATCAAACGGCCCGTGAATTCATCAACGATCAGAACCTCTCCGTTCTGCACGACATAGTCGCGGTCAAGCTGCATCATATAATTGGCTTTCAGCGCCTGATTGACGTGATGCGCAAGCTCCGTGTTTTCAATGTCCGTCCAGTTGTCTACGCCAAAGGCGTTTTCCGCCCGCGCCACGCCTTCTTCCGTCAGGTTAATGGTTTTCTTTTTTTCATCGAGCGTAAAATCCTGTTCGCGCACGAGCCGTCTCGCAAAACGGTCCGCCTGCGTATACAGATCTGTAGATTCATTGCCTCTTCCGGAAATGATCAGCGGGGTTCTCGCCTCATCGATCAGGATCGAATCTACTTCATCGACGATCGCAAAGTGGAGGTCTCTCTGAACCAGATTCTCCTGGCGCACAGCCATATTGTCACGCAGATAATCAAATCCGAATTCATTGTTCGTCCCGTAGGTAATATCACGCGAATAGATATCACGCCTCTGTTCCGGTGAAAGATCATGCACAATCGCACCCACGCTCATGCCTAGAAAGCGATAAACCTTTCCCATCCATTCCGCGTCTCGTTTTGCAAGATAATCGTTTACCGTTACAAGATGTACGCCTTTTTCATCAAGTGCATTTAAAAACAGGGGCATCGTCGCGGCAAGCGTTTTGCCTTCACCCGTTCTCATTTCTGCGATCCTTCCCTGATGCAGGACGATGCCGCCCATAATCTGCACCGGATAATGACGCATATTCAGTGCGCGAACGCTTCCTTCACGGACAAGCGCAAACGCTTCCGGAAGCAACGCATCCAGTTCCTCACCGTTTCTCCTGCGCTCGCGAAGAATCTGCGTATAAGCACGGAGCTCCTCCGCCGTCTTGTTCTGGAAAGACGGCTCCAGTTCCTCGACGCGCGAAACAATCGAACGAAGCTTTTTCACTTCTCGCTCATTCGATGATGAAAAAATACTCTTTAAAAAACCAGCCATCCGAACAGATCGTCTCCTGTCTAAAATGTCAAAATATCGATTTCAACTTATTGATTTTATCATGAATCAGTGCTGACACGCAACTTGACGAAACATATGGAACCCTGTCCGCCGCATCGTTTCGTTTTACTTTCACACTTCACAGTGCTAAAATGTTTCTATCAGAAAGTAACGCTGTGGGAGGATTCTTTATGTCTTACCGTTCCCGTTATGCCTCCGATAAAACGGATGCGTTTTTTGAGGCTATTCTTGCCCTGAAAGATCTCGATGACTGCTATCGTTTCTTTGAAGATGTATGTACGGCGCCTGAACTGATCGCTATGGCGCAGCGTTTCCAGGTAGCCAACATGCTCCTTGATGAATACACGTATCAGGACATCGCCACATATACCGGTGTATCAAGCGCAACGATCAGCCGCGTAAAGCGCGCACTGAGTTATGGTGCGGACGGATATACTACGATCATCAACCGCCTGAAAAAGGAAGACAGCGCAGAATGATCGATCGTATACTCGCTTCTCTGAATGACCGCCAGCGTGCTGCGGTCAATATAACAGACGGTCCTGTTCTGGTGCTGGCCGGTGCCGGCAGCGGGAAAACGCGCATGCTTACCGCTCGTATCGCTAAGCTGATCGAACAGGATCATGTTGCCCCGTGGAGTATTCTTGCCGTGACATTTACGAACAAAGCCGCACGTGAAATGCGTGACCGGCTTGAATCGTTTACATCCGGCGGTCAGTATGTATGGTGCTCAACGTTCCATTCGCTGTGCGTAAGGATCCTGCGTTCCGAAGCGACTCACATCGGTTTCGAGCGCAACTTCTCCATCTATGATGAAGAGGATTCCCTGCGTGTCCTGAAAGCCTGTCTGACAAGGGCGAAACTGAATGAAACGACCTACCCCGCCAAATATGTACGCGCCTGCATCTCGTCCGCAAAGGACAAGATGGTTCCCCCCGAAGAATACGCATCGCTTCACAAAGATGATTTTCGTTCCGAAAAAATCAGCGAGGTATATCTTCAGTATCAGAAGGATCTCAAAGCTTCCAACGCAATGGATTTTGACGATCTCATTATGAACACACTTCGGCTCTTTCAGGAGCATCAGGATATTCTGACAGCTTATGCGATGCGTTTCCGGTACATTCACGTTGACGAATACCAGGATACTTCGCAGGCGCAGTATATGCTGATACGTCTCCTCAGCTGTATCCATCACAACATTTGTGTTGTCGGTGATGACGATCAGTCCATCTACGGCTGGCGTGGCGCGGATATCCGCAATATTTTGGATTTTGAGAATGATTTCCCCGGAGCACAGGTCATTCGTCTCGAACAGAACTATCGTTCAACACAGACCATTTTAGACGCCGCAAACGCCGTCATCGCAAACAACACGCAGCGGAAACCGAAAAAGCTCTGGACGGAAAACGAACCCGGAGCGCAGGTTGTTTCCTGTTCATTCTCCGACGCAAATCAGGAAGCGGATTTTATCGCGTCTGAAATCAACTCACTGGTTCTGGACAACGGACACTCCTACAATGAGATTGCGGTCTTTTACCGTACTCATGCGCAGTCACGTCTTCTTGGCCAATCGCTCGTCAGAAACGGTATTCCCTATCAGGTCGTCGGAGGCGTCGGTTTCTGGCAGCGCAAGGAGATCAAAGATGCCGTCGCATATCTGAAGCTTCTGGTCAATCCCGATGACTCTGTCAGTCTGCACAGGATCATCAATACCCCCAAGCGTGGAATCGGTGATTCCGCCGTCGAAACGCTGGACCGGTATGCAGCTGAAAACGAAGAGAGCATTCTGTCCGCAGCCCTTCATTATGCATCCGATCCCGGTGCAAACGCACGCATCAAGAAGAATGTTCAGAAATTCGCCGAGCTTTTTTCCGAGCTTTCTGTTCTGCATGAAATGGTTTCCGTCTCGGAACTGGTACAGCAGACACTGGAAAAATCCGGTCTGCTTTCCATGTATGATCCTGATGTGGATGAAGACGCACAGCGGATCGAAAACCTTCTGGAACTTGTCACTGCGGCAAAACAGTTCGAAGCCGAATGGTCCATGGGTATACGAACATATACCGATGAAGAGATCGTCTCTGAAACCGCTGCCGATACTGCGCCTGTTCTGGCGGACTGGCTGATGTCGGTATCCCTTGAAAGTGACATTTCCGACGGTGAGACCCCTGATACCGGGGCAGTTACGCTGATGACGATACACGGCGCAAAAGGCCTCGAGTTCCCGATCGTTTTCCTTACCGGACTTGAAGAAGGAGTCTTCCCGCATGTCCGTTCTATCGGTTCGGATGACGAATTACAGGAAGAACGCCGTCTGTGCTATGTGGGGATCACAAGAGCCAAAGAGCTTCTTTACCTCACGCACGCAGAATTTCGCGCGCTGATGAATAATGCCAGCGTCCGGCTGCCGTCGCGTTTTCTGCGGGAGATCCCGCATGAATGTGTCGAAAACAGGATTTCACACACCCAGGACCGCTCCTATTCATTTGACGCGGAGGAAGAATTCGGATTCAGACGCGGTTCAACGAGTTACATCGGTTCGGGATGGCAAAGCGCTCAACCGCACACTTCCTACTCCGGCGGCTTTTCCTCCTCCGCAGCTGCAGCCAGCAGGAATCGCGGTTATTCGGGAATCGGCTTTTCAACAGAAAAGCAAAAGCCCAAAACCGACACTGAACGGTTTGACACCGAATTTGTGCCCGGAGACCATGTTCTTCACAAGGTTTTCGGTAAAGGCGTGGTCATCTCCGCAAAAGGCGATATCGTCACGGTGGCATTTGACGGGCGCGGAGTGAAGCAGCTGTCTGTCACTATGGCAAAGCTTCAGAAGACATGAAGGGAGACTTCAGCATGCAGAACACTGAACTGATCAGGGAAATGGAACAGCTTGTCCATGAACTGAATTATCACAGACATTTATACTACGAAAAGGATGCGCCGGTCATCAGCGACGGTGAATATGATCAGAAGTTTGACCGTCTGAAGGAGCTTGAATCCCTGACCGGTATCATTCTTCCCGATTCGCCCGTGCATGAAGTCGGATCCCGGAACATTTCCGAGGCGTTCCTTCCCGTGACACACCTTGCAAGGCTGTGGAGTCTGGACAAGTGCAGAGAAAAAGAGGAGCTTCTGCACTGGGACGAACGCGTCCGCAGACTTCGCGAAGACGCGGTGCAGTCAGGTGCAAGTCTTCCCCCCGTCCGTTATATCGTAGAGTATAAATTTGACGGCCTGACCGTAAATCTCAGATATGAAAACGGACTCCTGACACAGGCCGCGACGCGCGGAACGGGGATCGTCGGAGAAGGGATCCTTCCTCAGGTCCTGACGATCCGGAATATCCCGAGAATCATTCCGTTTAACGGAACAATGGAGATCCAGGGCGAAGGGATCATGCGTCTCTCTGTTCTGGATGCATATAACCGCACATCTTCAGAGCCGCTGAAAAACGCCCGAAACGCAGCTGCCGGCGCTTTGAGAAATGTGGATCCGGAAAAAACGCGGGAAAAGAATCTGGACATCTTCTTTTATCAGATCGGATACTGCTCTCCCGAGCCGGAATTCAACGATGCAGCTGAGATGTACGACACCATTGAATCGTATGGTTTCGAAGTATCCCCTCAGCGGACGATCTGTGATTCCATCGAAGATGTATTCAGGGTGATCGAAGAGATCCGCGACAAAAGAGAAAGCCTTGATTTTCTTATCGACGGCGTCGTCATCAAGGTTTTGGATTTCCGCACCCGGACTGCCCTCGGAAACACAGACCGTTTTCCCAGATGGGCTATGGCATGGAAATTTGCTGCCGACGAAGCGACGACTAAACTGGAAAACGTAACATGGGAAGTCGGCCGCACCGGCCGCATCACGCCTCTTGCCCACCTGCAGCCTGTCGATCTCGGCGGTGCGACTATAAGGAGAGCTACGCTCAACAATCCGGATGACATCAAAAGGAAAGACCTGCGCCTTCACGCCAACGTATGGATCCGCAGATCCAACGATGTGATTCCGGAAATCACGGGACGCGTGGACGACGGGATCGAAGGCGAGGAGATCGTCGCGCCTGAATACTGCCCCGCATGCGGCGCAAAACTCGAGCAAAGCGGCGCGAACCTCGTATGCATGAATTCTCTTTCCTGCCCTCCTCAGCTGATCTCGCGCATCGTGCATTATTCATCGCGTCAGGCACTTGATATCGAAACGTTTTCCGATAAAACAGCCGCTCTTCTTTTCGAAGAACGCGACATACGCCAGCTTGCCGATCTTTATACACTGACACCCGATGCGTTGACCGGGATTCCGGGCTTCGGTGCAAAGATGATCCGGAACCTTCTTGATCAGATCGAACAAAGCAAAAGCCCCGACCTTGCTCCGTTCCTGTACGGAATCGGCATTCCGAATGTCGGAAGAAAAACCGCATCCGATCTTGCGTCCAGATTCAGAACGTTTGAGGCTGTTCGTAACGCTTCTGTTCAGGAATACAGCGCTGTTCCCGGTATCGGAGATGTGGTCGCAGTCGGGATTCGCGAATTCTTTGACGATCCGCACATCAGCGCCGCGATCGATGCTCTGCTCGCGCACGGGGTAGCGCCAAAAGACGTTCCCGCTCAGGATCCCGCAAAAAGCCTTCCCCTTGAGGGACAGTCTTTTGTCCTGACCGGAACGCTTGAACAGATGACTAGAACAGAGGCAACCGAGCGGCTGACAGCTCTCGGAGCTAAAGTCTCCGGTTCTGTATCCGCAAAGACCGGGACCGTCATCGCCGGAGTCAACGCAGGAAGCAAGCTTACGAAGGCACAATCCCTGGGCGTAAAAGTCATTGATGAGCAGGCTTTCCTTCAAATGCTTTCAGCGCTTGAATCCCTGTAATAATCCAAAACAGAAGAGGAATGATCCCGCCTGATTGCGCACTCCTTTCTACCGGAGGCTGCGTGCGGGATCATTCCCGCTCTTTTTCCTGTCAGATACCCTGTATGTCCGATTTTGTCAGATTGAACATAACAGAACCGAAATCCTTGATTCTTGCAAAAAACTCCCTGACTGTATTATACGCCGCTGAACTGTATTTCTGCAGCGCCGCATCAAGGCCGTACGCATCGACGCCTTTTGCCTCCGCTATGAACAGCGCCCTGTAAAGATGGTATTTCTGTGTGACGATCAGAACGCGCCTGTCGCTGTAATTGCGCTGCAGATAAAGAATCGAATTGAATGTACTTGTTCCCTCGTGATCCAGTATGATCGCCTCTTCAGGAACACCCATTGAGATCGCATACTGTTTCATTACCTCCGGCTCATTATAATCATCCGATCTGTGGTCTCCGCTCATAATGATCGTGTCTGTGAGCCCCATTTCATAAGCACGGATCGCAACATTCAGCCTGTCCCTGAGCATAATGCTCGGAACACTGTTATTGATGATCGATGCGCCGAGAACCAATACGCAGTCGAAATGTTCGCTCTGCATCTCATCAGCCTTCCGGATCCTTCCGGCAGTAGTATGAATCACATAAAAATTGATCAAAAAACACATAACCAAAAAAACTAGAACGATCCTTCTGAAAATCTTTGCTTTCTTCCTCATCAAACGCTCCTGTAACTGTGCTGCAGTGAGCATTATACCACGAACGTAAAAGAAAAGTCGGATCCACGCTTTCCCATGTAACTTTTCTTTTTCCTGCGCGGTATTCTGTGCAAAGATCCAAAACCAGCGGATCATTCCCTCAAAAAAGAAGCCGGCTTTTCCATGCCGGCTTCTTGCTTTATAATCTTTGTATAATATGTGAAACGGGGGCCATACAATGATCCAGGATATCTACCCGCATGAACTGCACATTGGATACGAGTATCACAGGTCTGCCACGGAGACAGACTGCGCTGTACTGATACAGGACGGAAAGATCCTTCTTGACGAAGAGAACCATGTTCCGACTTTTCTTCAGCTGGGCATCTCTCCCGAAAACGCTACGTATCTGTTCATGATGGACGAAACAGCCTACTATCTGATTGAAAACGCCGTCGCAGACGATCACTTTCACTTTGAACAGCCAGGTACCTTCCGCACGGTTGAACCGAGGCACATGGGTTTCGCCGGGATCACCGCCGTACAGCTCGCGAACTTCTATCACCGCAACCGTTTTTGTTCAACCTGCGGCGCTCCTCTTTCGCCGCGTGAAAGTGAACGCGTTCTTTACTGCAAGGTATGCGGACGAACGGTATACCCCCGGATCTCTCCCGCAGTGATCGTCGCGGTAACGGATGGTGACTATATTGTACTTACCCGTTATGCAGGCAGAGCATTCAAACGCTACGCGCTTGTTGCAGGTTACTGTGAAGTCGGTGAAACGCCTGAGGATACCGTGCGCCGCGAGGTTCTTGAGGAAACAGGCCTTCACGTCAAATCCATGCGGTATTACAAGAGCCAGCCCTGGTCGTTTTCCGAAACGCTCCTGCTCGGTTTTGTCGCTACCGCCGACCATCTGGAACAGATCAAAATGGATGAAAACGAACTTTCCTACGCAATGTGGGTACACAGAAAAGACATCCCCGATTATATGGGTGAAGCCAGTCTGACAAGAGAAATGATCCTTGCTTTCCGTGACGGAACGCTCTGATCCGATAGCTTATTGAAAAAGGCGTGCATCAGATGCATGCCTTTTTGATGGATTTCACTCAGTCCTGCGCAGGCGGATACTCATTGCACAACAGTCTGTACGGTTCCTCATCCTCTTCGATCGCCGGGAATCGCCCGACTTCTTCGTAAAACCTGTTATCTGTATTATCGTCATTGCACTGAGACACTTCTCCGATCAGAACAGAACCGGTCCCGGGAACGACATGGAATTCATGGTACTGATGCGGCCAGATCGTAATGCTCTCTCCGTTTTCCAGCTTGACCAGGCTGCCTGCGGGAACACTGTAGGAACGTCCGTCAGAGTTGACCAATACATCCGAGTCTGCAAGTCCGCCGTCTCCGTCATCATTATAAACCTTTATCAGAAGCGTTCCGCCGCCTCGGTTGATGATATCCTCGGATTTGAACCAATGAAAATGCATCGGCGCCATCATATCATCACGCAGGAACAGCAGTTTTTCAGCATAGACCTTTTTGTACTTAGGATCGTGCTGGTTTCCGTTTCTCAGTGTGATCAATCCGAACCCGATCTTATCAAAGTCACCAAGTCCGAAATCCGTTATATCCCATCCGAGCATATTGTCTCTGATCTCATCATACTCATGACCTTTGCTTTTCCACTCCTCCGGAGTCCAGTTGCAGAACGGCGGAAGGGAAAACCTGTTTTCCTTTACCAGTGCTTCCATTTCTTTGATGATCGCATTGATCTGTGAACGTTTCATAGAATCTGACCCCCAAATCCATTCGCGCCTTTTCGGTGCTGTCTTTCTATACAATTTTCACGCAAATAAAGAAAAGATGCAAGAGAAACCCTGCATCTTTTGCTTTACATCATTCTCAGGTTCAGTCAGGATACTTATTCAGCGTCCTCAGCTACCTGCATGACCTGTTTGCCATCGTAGTAACCACAATGCTTGCAGACTCTGTGAGCAAGTTTGGCCTGGTGGCACTGCGGGCATTCCACGATACCCGGCAAAGACAGTTTGAAACTACCTGCTCTGCGGTTGCGACCACGTCTACGAGATACCTTTTTCTTCGGAACAGCCATTATTCATCCTCCTTCACCCGATCCATCAGTCCGGCTAAAACACCGAAAGGACCACTAATTTCAATGTTGCAATTGCAATTGGCATGATTGCGGTTGATCCCACAGACCGGACACAATCCCCTGCATGTTTCCATGCACAAATTGACCGCTGGCAGTTGCAACACGATACAATCCTGCACCATTTTCTCCAGATCGATCCGCTCGGACTGAAACGGATAATCATCTGAATCTTCCTCCGGCTGACCATCTGTGAAAAGCTCAGAGAAATCAAACCGGTATTCGCGTTCAAACGGTTCCGCGCAGCGGTCACACACCTGTGACAGCAGCACAACGATGCTTCCATTCAGAAGGATCTTACCGTCCGCACCCATCGCGATTCCCTCCACGGCAGTTTCCCCTATCGTATGGATATCTCCCATCTCATAAGGGATCGTGCCAAGTGAAAGGTTCTCTTCGAAAGGATACTGAACACCTTCATTTCGCTTCGCCAAACTGACATCAATACTCATGTCTCACCTCGAAGGTCAACGCGTTATATTATATCGGAATAATGCCTTGGTGTCAATGTTTTTTTCTTATTTACCGAAGGCAAGCTCCATTGTGTCACGCGCGATCATCAGTTCCTCGTTTGTAGGAACGACCCAGACCTGAACTTTGGCTCCATCCGGGCTGATGCACTGCTCTTTGCCGCGAATGTCATTCTTGACGGGATCGACTTCGATTCCCATGAATCCGAGGCCTTCCGTGCACTCTACACGCGCCGCCTTGTCGTTCTCACCGATTCCGCCGGTAAACAGAACGACATCGACACCGCCCATTACGCCTGCATATGCCGCAATGTATTTCTTCACTCTGTGAGAGAAGATCTCACGCGCCCATTTGGCGCGCTGGTTGCCTTCCGATACTGCTTTTTCGATATCACGCATATCACTGCTTACGCCGGAAACACCGAGAAGACCGGATTTCTTGTTCAGGATCGTGAGCATTTCATCGATATCGCATTTCTCTTCATGCATCATCATCTGGATCACAGCCGGATCCATATCTCCACTTCTTGTTCCCATAAGAAGGCCCTCAAGAGGCGTCAGACCCATTGACGTATCCACGACTTTGCCGCCGTCGACCGCAGCGATGGAAGAACCGTTTCCGAGATGGCACGTTACGATCTTCAGCTCGGAAGGATCTTTTCCGAGGATCTCGGCCATGCGCAGGCTGACGAAACGATGACTCGTTCCATGGAATCCATACCGGCGCAGTTTCAGCTTCTCATAGTATTTGTAGTCGATTCCGTACAGGTATGCCTTGGGCGGCATCGTCTGATGGAACCCGGTATCGAATACTGCGACCATCGGCACATTGGGCAGCACCTTCATGCACGCCTCGATACCCATCAGGTTCGCAGGATTGTGCAGGGGTCCGAGCGGGAAGCACTCTTTGATTACGGCAATGACATCATCATTCACGACAGCAGGATCAGAATACTTTTCACCGCCGTGCAGGACACGATGTCCGACCGCACCGATCTCATCCATGGAAGAGATCACGCCATGATTGGGATCGACAAGTGCATCCAGAACCAGTTCGATTGCTTCCGTATGTGTCGGCATAGGTTTCTGAACGACCACTTTTTCACCGCCCGTAGGCTGATGTGTCAGAGTCGAACCTTCAATGCCGATTCTTTCGGCAAGCCCTTTTGCCAGAACGGACTCATTGTCCATATCAAACAGCTGATACTTCAGCGAGGAACTTCCTGCATTGATAACAAGTACTTTCATATCTGTCTCCTGTTCTCTTTACTTCTGCGCCTGCACAGCGGTGATAGCTGCGACGGACACGACATCTTCGACGCTGCAGCCGCGCGACAGATCGTTCACGGGTTTCTTCAGTCCCTGAAGGATCGGGCCGTACGCATCCGCGCCGCCAAGCCGCTGAACCAGTTTGTAACCGATGTTGCCGGCTTCAAGGTTCGGGAATACCAGAACATTCGCATGTCCGGCCACAGGGCTGCCGGGGCTCTTCAGCTGGCCGACAGTCTCAACAAGTGCTGCGTCAGCCTGAAGCTCTCCGTCAACATTCAGGTCAGGAGCAAGTTCCTTCACACGCTCTGCTGCGATACGCACTTTGTCGACATTCTCATGCTTTGCACTGCCCTTCGTAGAGAACGAAAGCATTGCGACACGAGGCTCGATTCCGGCAAGCACTTTCGCGGATTCAGCAGAACTGATCGCGATCGCGGCAAGTTGTTCGGAATCAGGTGCAATGTTGACTGCGCAGTCTGCAAAGATCAGAAGCCCGTCCTCGCCGTACTGCGGTGTTTTGGTCTCCATGATAAAGCAACTGGAAACAGAAGAGATTCCGGGGGCAGTCTTGATGATCTGCAGCGCCGGTCTCAGCGTGTCGGCAGTTGAGCAGATCGCGCCTGCGACCATGCCGTCCGCATCGCCCATATGGACCATCATTGTGCCGTAATACATCGTATTGAGCAGCGTCTGCTGCGCCGCTTCCGGTGTAACACCTTTCTTTTTGCGAAGCTCATAGAAAACTTCGGCATACTCAGCAGTCTTGTCACTGGTCGCGGGGTCAATAAATGTCACACCCTCCAGTTTGCACTCAGGTGCGAGCGCACGTATACTTTCTTCAACACCAAGGATCACACAGTCCGCGATGCCCTGCTGCTGGATAATATCGACGCCGCGAACGATGCGGGGTTCGATTCCCTCGGGGAAAACGATGCGTGTCTTCTGCGTCTTGGCCTGCTCTTTAATGCGATCGATTAATGCCATATTCACAATGCTCCTTTCGAGATATCTCTTTTCAGATCAATTCCATTTCATTATAATAAAACAAGTCTCATTTTAAAAGGGAAAAAACCGATTTATGAATGCTGTCGGGATTATTTGCGAATACAATCCTCTCCACGACGGACACCGTTTTCATATCAGTGAAGCAAGGAAACGTTCAGGTTGCGACACTGTGATTTGTGTGATGTCCGGCGCTTTTGTACAGCGCGGTTCACCCGCAGTTCAAAGTCCTTGTGTACGGGCTGAATGGGCTCTTAAAGCAGGCGCTGACTGCGTCCTCCTTCTTCCGACTGTCTACAGTCTTGCGCCTGCTGACATCTTCGCTTCCGCAGGCATTCGGCTTCTTGATGCTGCCGGGATCGTCAGCGCATTTTCCTACGGGATCAGTGTTCCCGATCACGCGCTGCATGAAAAGATCGCTTCTGTCCTTCTTTCCGAGCCGGACTCCTTCTCGGAAGAACTGAAGACCAGTCTGAAAAACGGTGCGGGATATCCCGCTGCCGTCAGTCATGCGCTTTCCGGTCAGCTCGGAATGACCGATGAACTCACCGCCGTCATGCAGTCCGCAAATGATATGCTGGCAGTTCGCTATCTTATGCAGAACAGCTGTCTTGCGCATCCGATGCTGCCCCTTCCGGTCAGCCGTCTTTACGGTATCAGTGCGTCATCCATACGTGAAGCCCTCGCTTCCGGTCTTCCCGTTTCCTCCCTCCCGCTTCCTTCTTATGTGCAGAACTCGCTCGGCGGGACAAAACCTTTTGATTATGGCGCGATGCTGGCCGGTCAGATGCGCAAAGCTGACGAAGCTCTTCTTGCCTCCCTGCCGGATACTTTCCCAGGGCTGATCAGCCAAATTATGAAGCATTCCGCAACGGAGAACTCCGCGGAATCGATCATCGCAAAATCATGCGGAAAAAATGTCACACGCGCTCGCGTGCGCCGGATCCTCTGGTATGCATTCTTCGGCATCACGGCATCCTTTCAGCAGCAGGCAAAAGAAGCACTGCCCTATCTTCGCGTCCTTGGTGTGCGGGAAGACAGAAAAGATATTCTGTCTGCACTGCAGAAGCATGCATCCATACCGGTATGTGTCTCCGCTTCGGATCTTCCCGGTGATCCGTTTGCGCAAAAGTGCGCTGCCCTCGATGCCCTTGCGTTTGATATTCAGGCGCTCTCACTTCAGCCCGGGTCTTCCGGAAGCTGGTTCCGTTCACCGCTCGTTACAGTGACCTGATTTGTCCTTTACGTGATTCAATGATAAAATCGGACTGTGAAACATTCAAAACACAATAAAAAGAACACGGAAAAACCGCGTTTCAGAATAAAACGGAAATGGATCATTGCTGCCGAAAGCATCGTCATGCTTGTACTCGGCATCACAATGATCAGGTTTCGTGCGCCGCAAACCGTTACGAACCATCTAACAGCGACTTCATTTGAATACAATGACAGCGAGGAGCTGACGACGCTTTCAGATGATGCGTCCGCATGGTCTTTTCTTCCCGTTCCCCACAGTGTTTCCGATGTTGATGCCGGTTACACTGTGTCGCCAGCGCATGTTTGGATCTACACAAAACGGATCTGCAACGTTTATCTTGCTCCCTATCAGACAAGCATGGTTATCAGCACTTATCCGCTCTATACTTCGTTCTATGCTGTCGGCAAGACATCTACCGGCTTCTGGGTCATCGATCTTGACGGTGTGCAGCGTTATGTCCTTGAAGATGACGTGACGCGCAACAGAGAAGAGATCGAAGAGATGAAAACAGCTGAAGCTGAAAGGTTAGAAGCACGTGAAGAAGCATTCGCCGCAATCGAACAGCGAAAAGAGGAAGAGCGTGCCGCTTACTGGAGATCACTTGCAGAACAGACCCGCAATCCGAACTGGAGCGGTCCTGTCCTGAGCAAAAGCCGCGGTTCCATAACCGGTCCGACCGGAAGAGAGACTTACTACAATCTGAACATGGATGTCATCGTACGGATCATGCGCCGTATGGGCTTTTCAGAAGAAGAGTATCCGTACTGGGTACGGAATGACGGATGCAAAATGCTTGGTCCGTATATCATGTGCGCCGCGAATTTCAACATGTTCCCCCGCGGAACGACAGTGGAATGCAGCCTTGGGACCTGTCTGGTCTGTGACACGGGCGGATTTGCCGCCGACAACCCGACGCAGTTGGACATTGCCGTCGTCTGGTAACACTGGAATAATATAAACCCCGTTGGAATCAGAATGAGTATCTTCATAGTGATCCCAGCGGGGTTCTTTTTCATGCATCACCGTTCTCAGAGTTCCTCAACAGACGTCACACCGCCCATTGTCTCGATTATCTTGATCAGATAATCGCTCTTCGTCGCACCACGAAGCGATATTACCGCCGTGTATTTCCCGTCGTCCGGGCTGGTCGACTGGATGCGCAGATTTGTGATCGACATCCTGTTATCCTTGCACATGCGGAGAATATCGTCCAGATCATCCTTGTTTTTATATCCAAGTTCCAGTGCATATTCCAGATTTCTGCGGATATTCCCGTGCAGCAATCCGAACACTGTTTCTGTAAGCAGGATCAGGACAGCGCCGATGATCCCGCCTTCGAAGTATCCGCTTCCGATCGTAATGCCTACGATACCGGTAACCCAGAGACCTGCCGCAGTCGTCAGTCCTTTGATCGTGCGTTTTTTTGTGATGATGATCGTTCCTGCACCGATAAAGCCAAGTCCCGTAATGACCTGTGCGCTGATTCTCGTGATGTCAGCCGGCATTTTCATGACAAGATAAACATACTGACCGACTATCGCTGCCAGCGCGGAACCAAAGCAGACCAGAATATGCGTCCTGATACCGGCCGGTCGGTTCTTTGCCGAACGTTCCATCCCGATCAATGCACCGCATGTGGTCGCAATCAGAACACGTAGAAGCACGCTGAGAACCGTCATATTTCGTAATGGATTCAAAAAAGCAAACATATCGGTCCTCCTTATGAGATCAGTTCCTGAACGGAATACACACACGGAAGTTCCGCGATCGTTGAAAGCATTCCGGAATGCGAGCGGTTCGTTTTGCTCATCTGCAGGATGAAAATCGCAGACGGCTTTTTCTTTCCGGAAGGCACGCTCCGCTCCACATCGATCTCATAGACTTTCGCCTCTCTCTGTTCGATCGCCTGTGTGATGGTCTTGATGTCCTCCACGCTGTGGAACTCGACGTTCAGCGTGATATTGCGCAGCCGTCGCTTGTAGTTTTCTTCCATTGAGGAAAAGACATTCATCACAAGAACGACGATCACCGTTGCCAGTATCGCTACCTCAATAAAACCGGTGCCCGCGGCAAGTCCGATCACTACTGCCACGAACAGTCCCGTTGCCGTGGTAAGTCCGTTGACCTGCTGGTGAAGTCCCTTGATGATGATCCCGGCGCCGAGAAATCCGATACCCGTGATCGTCTGCGCACCGATCCTGAGCGCGTCAAACTTCTGTCCCACTTCGTTCACAATCTCTTTCCATGGTCCCTGAAGCATCTCAAACTGATAGACCGTCAGCAGAACGGACAGCGCACCGCCGACGCAAACAAGAATGTATGTCCTTGGACCCGCCGGACGTTCTTTCTTTGCTCTGCCGTATCCGATTGCACCGCCGCAGGCCACCGCAACGGCAAGCCGCAGCAGTATGGAAACAAAGTTGAATTCTCTCAAATATGCCATTGTTTCCCCTTCCTTAGACTTTACTTAAGGTAAAAAAATACCCTTCATCCTGAATGGCTGAAGGGTTGATGAACGGTTTACTTTTTATCCGGCGTTTCTTCGCTGGAGACCTCTCCACCGACGACGCCCTTGATCGCCCAGCGTGCGATCAGAAGCTGTGTGCGCTCTGCACCGACTTCGATCGTCACAACATCATCGCGCAGCTCCGCGATACGTCCGTAGATACCGCCGATCGTTGTGATCTTGTCACCCTTTTTCAGGCTGTCGAGCATGTTCTTGACTTCCTTGTCCCTCTTGCGCTGAGGACGGATGATCAGGAAATAAAATATTGCAAAAAGCAATACAAGCGGAACGACCGTTCCAAGGATCTGCGTTAACTGACCCGCACCTTCTAAATTCATAACATGAACTCCCTTCGATTCGATTCAATTCATATTTGACATTATAAACAAAACGCTCTGTTCGTGCAACCTTTTCCGCCGTGTGAAGTATGCTGAACCGAACAGATCAGCAGCAGTACCAGCCGCTTTGCCGAAACTCCCTGAGAAATTCCGGATAGCAGTCCTGATCGATCGCCTCGCGGATGCGTGACATGATTCTGTGCAGATGATAGATATTATGCAGACTGAGGAGCATCGGCGCCAGCATCTCTTCTGCCTTGATCAGATGACGCAGATACGCACGCGTGAAGTTCCTGCATGTATAACAGTCGCATTCCGGATCCAGCGGAGAAAAATCATGTGCGTACTGTGCATTGCGCACCGTCAGTCTTCCCTGCGAAGTCAGCGCGCAGGAATTGCGGCCCAGACGCGTCGGCAGCACACAGTCGAACATATCGATCCCTCTGGCCACACCTTCGACCAGACAGTCCGGGCTCCCGACACCCATCAGATAATGAGGCTTTTCTCTGGTAATGTAGGGATACATCACATCCAGCATCTCGTACATGACATCCTTTTCCTCGCCTACGGAAAGACCTCCGATCGCGATCCCGGGGAAATCCATTGCGCTGATCGCCTTGGCGCTTTCCATTCGAAGATCCGCATACATGTTTCCCTGAACAATGCCGAACAGCGCCTGGTCCTGCCTTTTATGCGCTTCCTTGCAGCGTCTCGCCCATTCGTGCGTGCGCTCCATCGCCTTAACGGATTCCTCATAGGAAGTGCCTGCAGTTGTGCACTGATCAAAACACATCGCGATATCCGCTCCAAGCGCCTCTTCCACTTCCATCGTAAACTCAGGTGTGAATCTGTGCTTTGAACCGTTCAGATGGGACTGGAACGTCACTCCGTCATCGTCCACCGTACGCATTCCTTCCAGACTGAATACCTGGAATCCTCCGCTGTCAGTCAGGATCGGTTTGTCCCAGTTCATAAACGAATGCAATCCGCCCGCCTCACGGATGAGCTCATGTCCCGGTCTGAGGTAAAGATGATAGGTATTGGAAAGGATGATCTGAGAACCGATCTCCTTCAGATCACGCTGCAGAACACCTTTGACCGTAGCCTGGGTCCCTACAGGCATGAACACCGGCGTCTGGATATCTCCGTGCGGTGTATGAAGAACACCCGTCCGCGCGTGTGTATACTTGCATTCCTTTTTGATCTCAAATTCAAACATCAGCTTCCCCTTACTTGATGAACATCGCGTCGCCAAACGAGAAAAAACGGTATCGCATCTGCACTGCTTCCCGGTAAGCTTCCAGTGCTTCCTCCCGTCCCATAAAGGCGCTGACGAGCATCAGAAGCGTCGACTGCGGCAGATGGAAATTGGTAATGATGGCATCCACCGCTTTAAAACAGTAACCCGGCTTGATAAAAATATCCGTGGTTCCGCTCTGCGCACGGACTTTTCCGTTTTCATCGGCGACCGTTTCCAGCGTCCGTACACACGTCGTTCCGACTGCGATCACACGGTGTCCCTCCGTTTTGGCACGGTTGATCCTGTCTGCGGCTTCCTGCGATACGGAGTAATACTCAGTATGCATAATGTGTTTTTCAACATCTTCCTCACTGACAGGACGGAACGTTCCCAACCCGACATGAAGCAGAACCGGCACGACATCCACGCCTTTTTCCTTAATCCTGTCAAGCAGTTCGTTCGTAAAATGAAGGCCGGCAGTCGGAGCGGCGGCACTCCCGTTATGCTTCGCATATACCGTCTGATACCGCGCAGGATCCTTCAGCTGCTCATGGATATACGGGGGCAGCGGCATAACGCCGAGCCTGTCCAGTATCTCCTCGAAAATACCCTGGTAGAAAAAACGGACGCGGCGCACGCCGTCCCCCAGCTGTGCGCCAACTTCGCATTCCAGTTCGCCGTTTCCGAACATAACGCGCGTTCCTTCTTTGAGCCGTCTGCCCGGTCTCACAAGCGCCTGCCAGATATCATCCGTTTCTCTTGAAAGAAGCAGTACCTCGCAAACCGCCGATCCCGTTTTCTTTACTCCCAAAAGTCTTGCCGGAATCACTCTCGTGTTGTTGACAACAAGAACGTCTCCCGGCTCCAGTTCATCCACGATATGGAAAAACTGACTGTGTGTTCTGCTTTTCGTTTTTCTGTCACAGATCATGAGCCTGGAAGAGTCGCGCTGCTGAAGCGGCGACTGCGCGATCAGTTCCTCCGGCAGTTCATAATCAAAATCTGAAGTCTTCAATCATTTCCTCCGTCCAGATCATCGAAAAGGGTTCTCTGTTCCTGTATGGTTTGTTTCTGCATCTCTTCAGGCGGAGTGAGCCCAAGGTGTTCCCATGCCATAGGCGTCGGGATCCTGCCCTTTGGCGTTCTCGCGATCAGTGCCTGCTGAAGCAGATAAGGTTCATACATGTCTTCAATCGTCCCTGCATCTTCCCCGGTGATTGCAGCGAGCGTATCAAGTCCGACCGGTCTTCCGTTGAACTTGAAAATCATCGTCTCAAGGATCTTTCTGTCCGTCTGATCCAGTCCGAGGGCGTCGATCTGTAGAAGATTCGTCGCCTCGATCGTGATCTGTCTCGTGATCACGCCGCTGCCGCGCACATCCGCGTAGTCTCTCACCCGTCGAAGCAGACGGTTCGCGACTCTCGGGGTGCCTCTGGATCTTTTCGCCAGCTCTTCGGCTCCGCCCAGTTCGATGCGGACTCCAAGAATTCCCGCCGAACGCGTAATGATCTTGCTCAGATCAGCCACATCGTACAGTTCCAGCCGAGACACGATACCGAACCGGTCGCGCAGCGGTGCCGTGAGCATGCCTGCCCGCGTCGTCGCACCGACGAGCGTGAACTTCGGCAGATCAAGCCTGATCGACCGCGCTCCGGGGCCCTGGCCGAGCATAACATCCAGCGCAAAATCCTCCATCGCGGGATAAAGCACTTCCTCGACACTGTGATTGAGTCTGTGGATCTCATCGATAAACAGGATATCCCCGTCATTGAGGTTCGTGACCAGACCAGCAAGATCCCGCGGCTTTTCGATCGCAGGGCCGGAAGTCGTCCGGATACTTGTCCCCATCTCGTTCGCGATGATATTCGCCATTGTCGTTTTTCCAAGTCCGGGAGGCCCGTAAAGCAGAACATGGTCCAGTACAGCGCCGCGCTGTTTCGCCGCGCTGATAAAGATCGAGAGCTGCGTCTTGACCCTCTGCTGACCGATGTATTCATCCATCTGGCGCGGTCTGAGGCTGCCCTCTGCAATATCCTCCGGATTCGGCATCCCGCTTACAATACGTTCTTCTTCGTTCATTTCTGTCACCTGTTACTGATCAAGCTGCCTCAGTGCACGCAGGATCAGATCTTCCGTCTTCAGCCCCGGTTCCTGCACCTTGCTGATCGCCGTCAGCGCCTCCGCTCCGGTATAGCCGAGAGAGATCAGCGCCTGTACTGCGTCAGCCTGTGCCGCATCTGCCGGTGCGCCGGCTGTAACAGCCGCCTGCTGTGCCGACTCTATGAATGTATCCAGCTGACCCCGCATCTCCAGAATGATCCTCTCCGCAGTCTTTTTCCCGACTCCGGGTGCGCGCGTGATGCTTTTTGCATCATTTGTCGCGACAGCCCCAAAGAACTCCTGGATCGTCAGCGTGGAAAGGATCGCCATAGCCGCCTTCGGCCCCACGCCGCTGATCGCGATCAACTTCAGGAAAAGGGCCTTCTGCTCCTGAGACTCAAAGCCGAACAGCAGGACTGCATCCTCCCGTACGTGCAGATATGTATACAGGCGGACGCTGGTTCCGGTAGGTCCCGCGGACACCGCAAGTGAAGAAGGCACCGACAGTTCGAAACCGATCCCGGCTTCCGTCATCACCACCAGTGATTCTGTCGTCCTGTCGACTATTTTTCCCTGTATCATCGAAATCATCGCTGCACCGTTCCTATCTGATCTTAAATGCCCGTTCCATATTTCCCGAGTTCACATAACACAGCGCGACCGCAAGTGCGTCCGCCGCGTCATCCGGTCTCGGCGTTTCCTTCAGGTTCAGCAGCGACCGGACCATCAGCTGCACCTGATGCTTTTCCGCTCTTCCGTATCCCACGACAGACTGTTTGACCTGCAGCGGCGTATACTCATATAAAGCATCTGTCCGCATGGCAAGCGCGGTAAGGATCGTTCCTCTCGCATGCGCGACCGCGATTCCGGTCGTGATATTCGTGTTGAAGAACAGTTCTTCCAGCGCCACAACATCAGGCTGGAAACGGTCGTAAAGCGCACCTGTCGATTCATAGATCATCTTCAGCCGCTGCGGCATCGCGATCTTGGGCGGTGTGGAGATCACACCGTAATCGATCACTTTCTGCTGGATGCCCTTCGCTTCGATCACACCGTATCCGATCGTGGCAAGTCCGGGATCGATCCCCAGAATGATCATTCTTCAGACTCCTTTTCTTCCGTCTCTGCTGCCTTCTGCTCTTCAGCGTCTTCCCGTGCGATACGCTCGTTCTTCGCCTTTTTCGGCTTCTTCTCCGGCTCCGGCCATGCCGCATTCGGATCGATGGACAAAACCGTCTGCTCTTCCGTATCGTTGCGTCTGAACGGGATCAGGCTGTTCTTTCTGGTCTGTTTCGTATACTCTCTTTTCTGTGCCGCAGTCATTCCCTTCGTCGGATCGTCGTTGTCCGGGATCGGAGAAAGGCCCTCTTCTTTGACTTTCTTGTCCACCGCGCCGACTTTGCGGAATGCCCGGAACCCGATAAACAGAAGGATCGCAGCATAAAGATCGAACATCAGCGTAAGTCCGTGATCATAAAGCATGATCGGATTCGCAGCCGTCTGTGCCATCTGCTCCACCAATGAACCCGGCGCAAAGAACCTTGTAAAATCAAGCAGATAGACGACCAGACCGACTGCATAGCATACATAGTTCTTTTTCTCTCTTGCGAAATAACCGATCAGAGCGACTGCTCCGGCGATCACGACGGAAATCACGATCCCCGCCCATATCGGCAAATGGATATCCGCTACATGATCCACGAACCAGTACTGTGTCGTCTTGAGACCGCACGGAACGAAAACTCTGAAATTGATGTAGGTCAGCACAATATTCAGAACAGTCGCAATTGCGCAGATATACAGCATCAGGCCGCCCATGCGGATCTTTGCCATATGTCCATACCGTTCTCTTCTCAATTCCTTTGATTCCATGATTCCTCCTTCAGCGCACCTGGCCGCTGCCGATCACAATGTACTTGTATGATGTCAATTCGCGCAGTCCCATCGGTCCTCTCGCGTGAAGTTTCTGTGTGCTGATCCCGATCTCCGCACCGAGACCGTATTCAAACCCGTCGGTAAACCGTGTGGACGCATTCACATATACAGCTGCGGCATCCACCATTTTCACAAACGCGTCCGCGTGAGAGAGCTCCTGTGTGACGATGCACTCGCTGTGACCTGTGCCGTATTCTCTGATGTGAGAGACTGCGTCCTCAAGAGAATCCACGATGCGCACGGACAGGATCAGTCTGCCGTATTCCGTCGCCCAATCCGTTTCATCCGCAGGCAGCATATCGGGTACGATCTGTCTGGTCCTTTCACACCCGCGCAGCTCGACTCCGTTTTCCCGCAGCGCAGCAGCACATCCGGGAAGGAACCGTTCCGCGATATCCCTGTGGACAAGAAGCGTTTCCGCAGCATTGCAGACGGAAGGTCTTGAGCATTTTGCATTGACGATGATACGGCATGCCATTTCCGTATCCGCTCTGTCATCAACATAAACATGACAGACGCCCGCGCCTGTCTGAATGACCGGTACGGTAGCCTCCCGCACGACCGCCTGGATCAGTTCCTTTCCTCCGCGCGGGATCAGAACATCGACATCCCCCACGCTGTGCATCAGTTCAGTCGCGCTCTGTCTGGACACATCGTCCACAAAGCCGATCGCGTCAGCAGGGATCCCGCACTGTACAGCGGCGCTGCGCATGATATCCGCGATCACGCGGTTGGAATCGATCGCGTCGGAGCCGCCTCGCAGAATCACGGCGTTTGCTGATTTCACGCACAGTGAAATGGAATCAGCCGTCACGTTCGGCCGCGCCTCATAGATGATCGCGATACACCCCAGCGGAACGCGCTGTTTCCCGATCAGAAGTCCGTTCGGAAGTGTTCTGACGTCCTCCATTTCCGCAATCGGGTCGGGCAGTGCGGCAAGGTCGCGGACGCCGCGGGCCATCTGGCTTATCCGCTGCTGCGTCAGCTCGAGCCTGTCAAGAAACTGGCTGTTTTTCTCTCTCTCTCGTGCGCGGTCCATATCCGCGCGGTTTGCCGCAAGGATCTCATCCATATGCTTTTCGAGCGCATCCGCCATCTCAAAAAGAGCCTTGTTTCGAACAGGCTCTTTGATGGTCATCATCTCATAGGATGCATGCTTCGCTCGGCTTGTGATCGTCTTCGTAGACAATTTCGCTTGCTCCTGTATTCTGTTATTCTTCGTCATCCGGAAGTTCTGCGTTGTGGTAGATGTTCTGCACATCGTCGCTTTCTTCCAGCATGTCAATCAGTTTTTCGATTTTCGCTCTCGCGTCCTCATCAACGCTGACCGTGTTCTGCGGGATCATTTCGATTTCCGCTGATACGAATTCAAGCCCGGCATCTTCAAGGCCCGTGCGGACAGCGTGGAAATCTGCGGGATCACAGGTGATCTCAAACGCATCATCCGTCTCATTGACGTCCTCTGCGCCGACTTCCAGCGCAGTCATCATCACTTCATCGGGATCCTTGCCTTCGGAATCGATGATAAATACGCCTTTTTTGTCAAACATCCAGTTCACGCAGCCGGTCGCGCCGAGAGAACCTCCGCATTTATCAAAGCAATGCCGCACTTCGCTTGCGGTACGGTTTCTGTTGTCCGTAAGCGCCTCTACGATAACGGCGACACCCGCTACACCGTAGCCCTCATATGTGATCTCGTCATACTGTACGTTCGCGTCCTCACCAGCCGCGCGCTTGATGCTTCTGCTGATCGTATCGTTTGGCATGTTCGCGGCTTTCGCCTTTGCGATCACATCGCCGAGTCTCGGGTTGGAAACAGGGTCAGGCCCTCCGGCTTTTACAGCAACTGCAATCTCACGGCCGATTTTTGTAAAGACACGTCCGCGCTGTGCGTCCGTTTTTTCCTTCTTACGCTTGATATTGTTCCATTTGCTATGTCCTGACATAAAACTCCTGATCCTTTCTGTTTAGGTGTGCTTTGCACCCGATTATTGTAACATGATTTGTATGCCAATGCAAAAGAATGCCCGTATATATGGGCATCCCCGTTTACCTTATCCGCAAAAAACATCCCGCCTCATGAAGCGGGATGTTTTACATCTTTTACCAGTTCTCTTTTCCGCTCTGATACGGCAGATCCGCATACAGGTCATCTGATGATGACCGGCTTTTCTCCCGTCTCGCGGCAGTTTCTTCCGTCTGAAGCGCCGGGTCGTTCTCAAGCAGCTCCAGCTGATCTACCAGCATCGTGCGGATCCTGTCCGCATACTGCTTCACAAGGGCTTTTGCCTCATCCGCCTGTTTCCGCGACCGCTCGGCTTCATCCTGGGCTTCAAGAAGGACCTGCTCAGCTTTCCTTCTGTTTGCAATCAGCTGCTGTTCAGAATCACGCAACGCAACAGATACCTCTTTGTCAGCCTGAAGCTGCGCCCGTCTGGTGATCAGATCCGCCTCATGATAAGCGTTGGAAAGCACCTTGTCCGCAGTCCTCTGTGCGGAAGACAAAGAAGATTTCATCGTATCTTCCATATTCTGATACATCGCGACCTGTTCCTGAAGTTCTTCGAGCTCCTGTTTCGACTGTTTCAGTTCTTCCGACATTTTCCGGAATTCCTGAACCAGTTCCTCCAGAAACTCATCCACCTCGACGGAATCGTATCCGCGGAAAGCATTTGAAAACTCTTTATTGATGATTACCGATGGATCAAAAGCCATATCTTAACTCCTTCTCACCTGAACGTTTCTGCTACAGCACAGTCGAAATCGCTGAGACCAGCATCGAAAGCAGAAACAAAGCAAGCAAAGCGAACGTCGGAGAAAAATCAACAGGAGAATTGCCTTTGCTGATTTTATTCATAAGAGAACGGAACGGACTCACGATCGGTGTTGCGATCTTGCTTGTATACTCTTTTAACCTGCCGTTCGGAGAAATCCACGACAATAAAACATCCGCAAAAACGATCCAGCTCAGGACTTCCAAAAAGATTGCGATTCCGCGCAGGACCAAACGGATGACTGAACTCATCTCAGCCATGGCAGATTATTCAGCGTAAAAATCGTCTGCCTGTTCGCCATACATCTCGTTCGAGATATTGCCGGAAACATCCACGTTATACGGTGCAAGGACGAAGATGCTGCTTGCAACTTTGAACACTGTACCGTTCAGCGCATAGCTTGCTCCGCTGAGGAAATCCAATGAACGCTGTGCCTCGTCAACATCGAGCGCATCCAGATTGACGATGACCGGTCTCTGGGATTTCACGTTGTCAATGATCTTCTGCGTCTCTTCAAAGGACGCGGGACGATAGACCAGTACGGACATCGCAGGACTGATGGGTGTTCTGACCTGTGCAGGTGTAGGTTTTCTTTCGGGTTGCATATCTATCACATTCCCTTTCTGCGCACGATTTCCGCGCTTATTTGCTCTAAAAGGACGTCTCTGTTCAACTTCCGGTTCTTCTTCCGGCTCATCAATAATGATCGGCTCCTCATCTGCGGGAGCGGCCTGAACAGGCGTCGTATATCTCGGTGCTTGTTCCTCGGCTACAGGTTCGGAGAAATCGTCCGGGACATAATCGTCATCAATCGTGGGATCATACGGCTCTTCGTCGACATTTTCGACCATGATGCCCATCGTCTCCAGGAACCTTGAAAAGAACCCGTTCTTTTTCATTCTTGATCTGCTCCTTTCATCTCTATGCAAATCTTATTTTCTTGCGCCGAAGATCGTCGTTCCGATCCTCACGAATGTTGCGCCTTCCTCGACAGCGATCTGATAATCCCCGCTCATTCCCATGGACAGATGCGGCATATGCAGACCTTCTTTCTGAAAAGCATCCCGCATATCTCTCATTGTCCTGAAAACGCCTCTCGTTTTCTCCTCATCATATCCAAGCGGAGCCACGCACATCAGGCCGCAGACATTCAGATTCGGGTATTCCAGCAACTGGTAAACGAACTCGTGCAACTGTTCCGGAAGAACGCCTCCGCGCTCCCCGCTGTGGTCAAAGCCCACTTCCACAAGCACATTTACCGTTCTTCCCGCCTTCTGTGCTCTTGCCGAGATCTCCTCGGCCAAAGACAAACGATCCAGCGAATGGATGTAAGAAACATCAGATACAATGTATTTTACCTTATTCCGCTGTAATTGTCCAATAAAATGAAGGTTTATTTCCCTTTGTATTTTATCGCGCTTGTCGCGGTATTCCTGAACACGGTTCTCTCCGATATCACAGACTCCCGCATCAACAGCGATCATCGCTGTTTCTGCCGATACTGTTTTTGTCACAGCAATCAGCGTTACTTCTTTCGGATCACGTCCGGCTTTTCTGCATGCTTTCGCGATATTTTCCCGGACCTTTTCAATGTTTTGAACGATTTCTTCCTGTCTCATGGTTTCCTCTCGCAATCAGTTTTTGATGATATCTCCCTCTCTAATTCTGTCGGATCCGATCAGGACACGGCTCCCTTGCCTGTAATACACATCGACAGGCACAAACGTCCTGCTCCCGTCGTCTCCCCTTACCCAGACCCCAGTCAGTCCGTCTTTTTCCCTCAGCGCACGTTCAGGAACATACATTCCTGAATGCTCTGCGCGCAGGGTGACTCTTACACTGCGAAGATTGATCACGTCTATGGGATCCCCGTCGATCTTCAGCAGAAGGACCCCGCTTTGCGCGAACGTTTCGTACTGAACGACCTTCGCCTGATATGTTTTTCCGGGCAGCTCATCGATCGTCAGAACAAAGCAACCGTCCTGCGGGATCTGGACCTGTTCCTGCAAGGGAACCGCACAGTACCATGCCTCGCTCCCGATGCACCTGAAGATCATATTGTACTGTGTCGTCTTAGTCACTTTTTCCGCTTCCGCGGCATTCAGCGTCTGCTGGATCATATCCGCGTTCAAATTCCGGACCGCACCGGCGTTCAGTTCCGTTTCGCATCCGTCGATATTGAAGCTGATCCTGCCGTCCGAAGGAGCATACGCTTCGGTAACGAGCGACACGATCCTCCCGCGCAGTGTCTCGCTTTCTTCAAGCAATTCCGACAAACGGTCATCTGAAGCATAATTCTGTTTGAGGTATTCTTCTCTGCGTGTCATGTAGGTCTCAAGATCGGACTGCCACTGCACCAGATCAACCGCGTTTTTTCCTCTTATCGCACGAACTGCACCAAGTGTACTCTGCACGATCTCCTCGTCCATTTCTTCCAGTTCGGCGTCATGATACTGATCTGTCAAACGTTCCCGCTGGTATCGCAGGATCTCATCCTGTATCTTCTGAAGGTCCTTGACCAGATCCCCGCTGTACTGTGTCTGAATGACACGTGCCACAGTCTCGCCCTCGCTCACATACGTGCCTTCCTTCACGAGCCATGTCACTTCTCCGTGCTGTTCTGTCGCGATGACTTTTTCATCTCTCAGCAGGACCGCATCCGCCCGAATCTCCTGTATGCAGATATCACGCACCACCTGTGTATATCTGTTCCCTGCAAGCAAAAAGGCCAGCGCAGCAGCCAGTGCGAGGATAACTCCAAGCACTACAAAGAATCTCGGTTTAAACGTGAGTGTTCTTTTTTGTGTCCGCCGATTCACTTTATCCGGTCTTTTTCCTTTCCTGTTTCTTATCTTCTGCCCCGTGCTGGATCATACAGATAAAAATAGCACTTCAGTTTTCCGTTGTACAGTTTCCGGTTCAGATCGGGTTTCCCGCCGTAAAACCGCGGGAACTGGTCCAGTCCCGACAACACACCGACGCGCCATTCGGGCATTTTCGTGCGCAGCACGTTTCCTGCTTCCTTTGAAAGCTGCTCCGCCTGTTTCCTGTCCAGCAGCCGTTCACCGTACGGAGGATTACACAGCACCAGCCCCCTGTCGGATCGTTTCGGAAGATCACGCAGATCGCGCACCTCAAAACGTATCGCACGTGACGCACCCGCCATCTGCGCATGGCGTTTCGCAACACTGATCGCTTTGGGATCGATATCGCTCCCGCAGATCTCGGCATCGCTTTCCGTTCTCAGTTCTTTTGCCTCTTCCCTCAGCGCTTTCCATTCACCGGGCGCATAGATCGTCCACGCTTCACTGACAAAATCCCTGAAAAGTCCCGGCGCGATTCGATTCGCCTGCATATACGCCTCAAGGCAGATCGTCCCTGTCCCGCACATCGGATCAAGAAAAGGTTCCTTTCCTCTGTATCTGGCAATGTGCACCATCGATGCCGCAAGTGTTTCCCGCAGCGGCGCCTCTCCGGAAATCGGCCTGTATCCTCTTTTATGCAGCCCGCGTCCGCTTGCATCGACCGCCACGGTTACAACGTCCTCCATGATCGAAATCTCGGCCGGAAATTTCATTCCCGTTTCATCGAACCAGCTTGTGCCGTAGTGGTCTTTCATTTCGCTTACAGCCGCTTTTTTCCCGACAGACTGTATGTCTCTGAGAGAATACAGTTTTGATTTGTGAGACTTTACTCTGGCGATCGGAAACGCGCCGTCCTTGGGAACATATTCGTGCCACGGGATCGCACGTACTCCCTGAAACAGTTCCTCAAAGTTCTGTGCCCGGAACGTGCTCAGCACAAGGAATACTCTGTCCGCGCACCTGAGCCACAGATTGGCTCTTGCGCCTGCTGCGGCATCCCCTGAAAAGAATACGCGTCCGTTTTCACATGTCACGTCGTCCATGTGCAGGTCTCTCAGTTCTCTTGCCACGATCCCTTCCAGGCCGAACGCGGCCGTCGCCATCCACCGAAACTGCTCACTCATTTCCCGGCTCTCCTGTCTCCGTTCTTTCCGGCAGCGGGATCTGATTGATCGGCATCCCGTTGATCATCAGCGAGAATCTGCATCCCAGATATGCTGCTGCGTGCTCACACATATTCATCCTGGACAGATAGATCTTCAGAAACTCCAGGATCGAGGATGTATTGTCCATCGTGACTTCGAAAAGAATCAGGCGCTCCTGCGCATCGACACGCAGTCTGCTCTTCTGTATCGCGTAATTTACACGGTCGTGGATGTCGCTGGGATCGTATTTCCCGCGTCTGACCCGTGATCTGTGCGCGTCGGATTTGTCCGCCAAGATGAGCGCAGCGGAAAGTTCGCTCACGACCGTGCCGTTCTGCTCCTCATGGTTTCCGATCGCGGAACAGATCCTGCACACCTCTTCATAATCCATTTTCCGTGCCGTAAGGAGAAAATAGACCATCTGAGCGCCGGTTACGCCGTGGTTGTCCCTGTTGATCGCATTGCCAATATCATGGATCCAGCCCGCAATCGCGCCGAGTTCTACCGTACGTTCGTCGTAACCGAGCGCTGACAGGATGTCCTGCGTTGTTTTGCAGACATATCCCGTATGTCTCGGTCCGTGATCCGTATACCCCATTTCCTTCAGTACATTGTTCGCCGCATTGATCAGCTGAGTAATTTCAAGGTCATTCCTAATATCCGACAACGTCAGCATATTTTCATCTCCTTTTCAATCCACCGGTCTTGCCAGCACCCTTACGAGCCGCGCAAGCGCCTGATTAAAGCTTTTCGTATCCGTACCGTATCTTGTGATGCAAAGATGCTTGTCCGAATCCGTCCCTGAATGCGTGCAGTAATAGTATTCCAGCGCCGCCGCAAACGCCTCGGGAGAATGGATCGGATACCATCTGTGCAGTCTTTTGCTGAATTCGCGAAGCATTCCGAGCGCTTCCTTTCTGCTCTGCGCAGACAGCACGCCTTCCGTTCCCTCAAAAAAGAGAGACCGTACGGCGATAAGATCCCGCTCGCGCTGAGAGTCTGCAGGCCGCGAACCTCTCAGCATGATCGAATTCACCGCATCCTCATGATCGATGAAGCACGCGGTATCACCGCGTCTCATCTGAATAACCGCGCAGAGCCACCTGATCTGATCTACCGTGGAGGTGTCACGCATCAGCATGCCGTGCAGAAGATCCAGCGTCTCTTCGCTTCGGTCCACCGCGATCACAGGAAGCACTTCCTCCATCATGATCCCACGGCTGATCATCTCGCAAAGCAAGGCAAGCACAGCAGGATCGTTTGCGGCTCTTGCCGTTTCCGCTTTTTCCCCGGGAACCGGAGCATACCGTCTGAAGAGTTTCCGCAGCGGCTCCTTTTCTATCACATGACGGTACGGTATCTTTTCAACTGCGTTGTCTTCCTGTTTCTGTCTGCGGATACAGACTCTTCTGTAATAATCCGCGGCTGCGTCCGCGTCGTCTATCCTGCACATCTGTGTCCAAATCTTCTGTGCGTCCGCGATCTGTCCGAGCATAAAACGCGACGCAGCCTCCAGATGCATTCCCTCTTCCTCATAGCGGCAAAGCGCCCGGTAACGTCTGACATACTCCAGCGCCAGAGAATACTCCCCGCACCGGTACAGTGCCCGCGCGACTTCCAGCAGATCGTCCGCCGCCTCCATGTCCCGGTCGAAAGAAAGCGCGGTCAGTCTCTTAATATACTCTTCAAAGCGTGCTGTGTCTCCGTCCGAATATGCGTAAAAAACCAGATTGCACAGTGCATAAACGTCCTTCGGATACCGTTCGAGGACCCATGCGCTGGCGGAAACAGCTTCTTTTTTACTGCCCGTCCGCCAGAGCAGGCGGGAATAATAATTCCGCGTGTCCATAAACAGCGGTTCGATCATGTCCACATAGCGAAGCACGGCTGCCGCTTCCTCAAGGCGCTCCGCTTCCAGCAGTCTTGCACCTCTTCTCGCCGTCTGCTGGAGAAGCCACATCGTGCGGTCCTCCTCGTCGCCCTCATAATACTCACGCAGAGGTTCCAGCAGATCCTCCGCGTCCTCCTGCACCGCGGGATCCGGTTCCATCGCAAGGCACATGCGCAGGCAGTCTCTGGCAGAGCCCAGCATCTGCATGTCCGCATAGTTGCATCCCATCATATACCAGTATTCCGCTTCATCCTGCGTCCTCTGCGCCGTGAGTGCGGAAAGGATGTCGTTGGATCTGCGGTACCGTTCCATCATCCGGTATATCTGCGCAAGAAGAAACCTGCTTTCACGGTCGGAATAGTCCGTTCTGACCGCTTTTACGGCACAAGAAGCCGCCTGCTCCAGTTTCTCCTGGTCAGCATATCTCTGTGCCTGCTTTTTGAGCAGCGCGTGATCCTTGCGCATCGGCAGGATCTTTTCGTTTCCGCTCTGCATCGTTTCTCCCTTCTTTGCGCCGGCTGACGTCACCCGCGCATCGTTTCCAAAAGATTATCCAGCTGCTCTCCGGAATAATGGTAGGTCGTATTGCAGAAATTGCACCACAGATCCGCGCCGTTGTCCTCGTCGCGCATCTTCTTGAGCTCCTCGTATCCCATGGCGATCAGCGCTCTGTCGATCCTTTCTCTGGAGCAGTCGCACCGGAAGCGCGGTGTATCCCTCTGCAGGATCTTGAAGTCTTCATCAAACAGCGTCTGCATGATCCCGTCCAGCGTATCGTATTCCATCATCATCGTGCTGATGCTGGAAAGCTTCTCTCCGACCTGCTCCAGCCGTGTGATCGTCTCGTCGCTGCAGCCCGGAAGCAGCTGGATCAGGATCCCGCCCGCACCGTCGACATGAAGATCCGGATGGACATGAACACCGAGCGCGACCAGCGACGGCGTCTGTTCGGATACCGTGTAATAGAACGCGAAATCCTCCGCGATCTCTCCCGTCTGAAGCGCGCTGCGTCCGACATACGGCTCCTTCAGTCCGAGATCCTTGATCACGGTCAGCGTCCCGCTGTTCCCGACTGCCCAGCCGACATCCAGTTTTCCCTTTTCATTCAGCGGCAGATCCAGGTTCGGGTCCTCCACATATCCTTTCACATCCACCGGCGCCATGCCGCAGCAGACGACCTTTCCGATCAGGCCGTTCCCGTTCAGCGTGACCGTCAGCCTGTCATCCTCGTTTTTGAATGAGGAAAAGGCCATGATCGCCGTCATCGTCAGCGTCCGGCCAAGAACCGCCGCGGCAAGCGGGGACGCATGGTGCGTCTGTCTCGCCTTATCACACAGCTGCGTCGTTCTGGCGAGGTATACCGCCGCTTCCGATGAAAAGACGGTAGCGCGCAGGATCTCATCCGGCGCGATTGTTTTTTCTTCCATAGTTTATCTCCTCCGCTCTTTTTTCACCGCCGCGAACTGGATCCTGTCATCCGTCTGCTCCGGCGCTCTTTCTGTCTGAAACCCGTAAACGCAAACATCCGTGAATCCGGCGTCTTCAAGCATCCCGTGCAGTTTGTTCTCATCGTGTGCCCGCTGTGTATGCGTCTCATCCATCCTCACGTACAGGCCGTCATCGCGTTCCGTAAAAAAAGTCAGATCCATTTTCAGCAGGTCGCCTTCCATCCGGTTGTTCCAGATATAGGCGATCTGGCCCCGGTCCTCCGCGTAGAACTGTCCGTCCATCCCGCGCAGTTTTGACGCGGAACTGATATCGAACAGAAGGACTCCGCCGTCCTTCAGCGCATTGTACGCACCTTCGAAAAACGCGCGGACAGCGCTTTCATCCGTCAGATAGTTCACGCCGTCACAGGCACAGCTGACCGCGTCGACCGGTCCGGGCATCTCGATCCGCGTCAGATCCTGCCGTATAAGCATGCATCTTTTTCCCGAACCGCGCAGTCTTTCCCGCGCGATCCGCAGCATTTCCTCGGATCTGTCACTGCCTGTCACATCAAAGCCGGCACGCAGCAGACGGTATGTCATTTCGCCGGTACCGCAGGCGGCGTCCAGGATCCGTCCGCCGTTCACGCCCCGTTCATGCAGAAGCGAAACGAGATAGCCGCACCATCGTTCTCTGTCGACATCATCCATCAGCTGGTCATATATTTCCGCAAGCGCCTGATAACTCGTCATATTCTCTCTCCATTCGGTCCTTCAGGTCATAATCATGATACTTCATCCCCCCTGTTTTTTCAACGAAGCAGGCATTCTCACTCATTGACACGGATGAGTATTCTTGCTATCATTCTATTTGTTTTTGAATAATTATTAAGGGGGAACCATCTATGTCAGTCAACATTGCAGTCGTCGGCGCCACCGGTATGGTTGGACGCAAAATGTTGAAAGTGCTTGAGGAGCGTCAGCTTCCCGTCGATCAGTATTATTTGTTTGCGTCCGCGCGTTCCGCGGGAAAAACCATGACCTTCATGGGACGCGAATACACGGTGGAAGAACTCACTCCTACCTGCATGGATGGAAAAAAGATCGATTACGCCGTATTTTCCGCAGGCGCCGGCACCAGCCGCACCTACGCCCCGATCTTCGCTTCAAAAGGCATCATCGTGGTCGACAACTCCAGCTGCTGGAGAATGGATCCCGAGATCCCGCTGGTCGTGCCCGAGGTCAATCCCGAAGCGCTTGAAGGCCAGACGAGAAACATCATCGCAAACCCGAACTGCTCCACGATCCAGGCAGTCGTTGCGCTGAAGCCGCTTCACGACGCATACGGGATCAAGAGGATCGTCTATTCCACATATCAGGCCGTTTCCGGCGCTGGTATGGGCGGATACAACGATCTGAAAAACGGAATGAACGGCGAACCGCCGAAGAAATTCAACAAACCGATCTTCGGAAACTGCCTGCCTCAGATCGATGTATTCGAAGAGGACGGTTATACGAAGGAAGAAATGAAGATGATCAACGAGACGCGCAAGATCCTCGGCGAGCCGGATATGCGCATCACCGCCACGACCGTCCGCGTTCCTGTCTTCCATTCCCACAGCGAGTCCATCAACGTGGAATTTGAAAAAGAATTCGATCTTGACGAACTGCGCGAAGTGCTCCGCAAGGCACCCGGCGTCATCGTCCAGGATGATTTCAAGAACGAGGAATACCCCATGGCGATCCTCGCGGAAGACACGGATCCCGTGTATGTCGGACGTATCCGCAGAGACAATTCCGTCGAAAGCGGCGTCAATCTGTGGGTCGTCGCAGACAACATCCGCAAAGGCGCGGCTACGAACACCATCCAGATCGTCGAAGAACTGATGCGTCAGAAGCACCAGCTGTAATCCTTTCAACATGCAGCGGCCCCGGTTTTGAACCGGAGCCGCTTTTTTTCGCTTCTATATTCCCAACATTTCCGCAAGCTCATCCCAGTGACTGATCTCGATATGCGGAACATCCGGTTTCCTGCTGTGTTCCTCCGGCTTGTAAAAACACGGGATCGGACAGTTGTACCATACAGGCCGCATGCCTGCCGCTGACGCCCCGCCTATATCCGCGTATGTATTGTCACCGCAGAAAAGGATATCCTCCGCGGGCAGTCCCGCCTTGCGCCGTGCGATCTCAAAAAGGACCGGCGACGGCTTCCGGAAGCCGTACGTGCTGGACGCGACGACAAGCTCCCATTCATCGAACCCTGTCGCCTTCTTTATCCTGTGCCGGAGCGCATATTCGCTGAAGGCAAGATTGCTGACAAGACCCACGCGGATCCCAGCCGCGGTCACTCTGTCAAGGAACCGCCGGATGCCCGGCATCGCCTCCATCGGGCAGGACGCGTCCCATACGACGCACTGGCATTCATCCTCCGGGATATCGAATTCCAGCCCGAGAAGGTCGTACACCGCCCGGTCATACGCGCAGGCCGGCATTTCGTAGTCCAGGCTGACCACATCCCTGACGACCGGCCGCTGGAGTCTGCGGTACGTCTCGGTGATCTTCGCAGCGTCCGCGCGCAGCGGATTCTTCACCGCGTGCGCAAGCAGCGCGTCAAATCCTTTTTCCGCATCATAGCTTTTTTCCCAGACCAGAGTGTGACCGTAATCAAACAGGATCATTCCGGGTCTTTTCATATCGTTTTCCCCCGTTTCAGCAGAAAGAAAAAGAGATACCGATTGCTCGATATCTCATGTGTCAACTCTCGTTACGCGGTGACGGTCTCGTCCACCGGATAAACACTAACCTGTTTCTTGTCGCGACCTTTGCGCTCAAAACGGACAACGCCGTCCACCAGTGCGAAGAGCGTATCATCTTTACCGATGCCTACGTTCGTGCCGGGATGGATCTTTGTCCCTCTCTGACGTACGAGAATGTTGCCTGCAAGCACTTCCTGACCGTCTGCACGTTTCACACCGAGGCGTTTGGACTCGCTGTCACGGCCGTTACGGGTGGAACCCATTCCCTTTTTATGCGCGAAAAACTGAAGATTGAGTTTCATCTCTTTATACCTCCATCTCATGCATTTCTACATACTTTTCGTGATCCTCCGCGATCCCCTTCAGCGTTCGATACGCTGTCTGGATCAGCAGCTGTTCCATCGGATCACTGTCTGCAATGACTCTCACGGAACTTTCTTTTTCATCGATCTGAGCATTACTGTCATGCCCGATCAGTGAAAGGCCCTGGAGCAGATTCTCCATCGTGACGGATACCGCCGCACATATGAGATCCTTCTCATTCCCGCGCAGCCTGCGCGTCTGTGCGTGTCCGGATACGTGGATCAGTCTGACTTCCCCGCCCTGTCTGTGTACCAGGATCCTTACCATACGCAATTACGCATTGATGGATACGATCTCAAGCTTTGTATAAGGCTGACGATGGCCCTGCGTCTTGCGGTAGGTCTTCTTGGACTTATACTTGAAGATCACGATCTTCTCGCCCTTGACATCACCAAGAACCTTGGCTTTGACGCTTGCTCCGTCAACGATGGGTGTGCCGATGCGGGAATTCTCGCCATCGGAGATCATCAGTACGTCAAAATCCACTTCCGCGTCTTTTTCAAGACCGAGCTTTTCGACATAAATGACGTCGCCCTCTTTCACAGAGTACTGCTTTCCACCGGTTTTGATCACAGCATTCATGTTATTTACCTCCTCTTCCCAGTCTCGCCATAGCAAGGCAGCAAAATTGCATTTCAAAAAAGCCTTCTTTGAGCGGCTCGACGAATATTATAACAAAAACGAAGCCGTCATGTCAACACCGAAAGATTCTTTACATTCAAATCTGTCTCCGGTCCGACCGGTGAGACCTGAACCGTTGCCTGATGCAGGCACCCCAGCGCCTGCACATAGACCTTGCGTCCCTCGGGAATGCGGAATACCGGCTTTTCGCTGTGTTTTTCGACCAGCGTCTGCGCCACGTTGGTGTGCAGTCTGACCAGCACGTCCGCGTCCGTATGCTGCATCAGATTCTCGACCTCCACGACCGCCTGCGACATCACCGCGATCTCGCTCTTGATCACGCCTGCTCCGTGGCAGTAAGGGCACGTCCGTTCCTGAATGCTCGCGGCGTTGTGCCTCGCTTTCTTGCGCGTGATTTCAAGCAGCCCGAGCGAAGTGAACTCTCCGATGAACGTCCTCGTTCTGTCTTCCTTGAGTTTCTCGGCGAGTATGTCGCGGATCTCCTGCCGCTGCTCGTCCGATCTCATATCGATGAAATCCACGATCACGATCCCGCCGATATCTCTCAGGCGCAGCTGCCGCGCGATCTCTAAAGCAGCTTCCCTGTTGACCAGCATGATGGTATCTTCATGGCACCGCTTGCCGACATATTTCCCGCTGTTCACATCGATCACCGTCAGCGCTTCCGTGGGGTCGATCACAAGATAGGCGCCGTTATTCAGCCACACTTTTCTGTTCAGCAGTTTGGACGCGCGTTCATCGACACTGAACGCGCAGAACAGATCCCGTTCCTTGTCCCACAGCCGGACCTTGTTCTCCATCTGCGGAATCCATACCCGCACCGTTTCCATCAGCTGTTCGTAGCTTTCTTTGTCATCGATGATCAGTTCGTCGTAGGTATCGTCGAATCTGTCGCGCACCGCGCAGTTGATCAGATCGCTGTCATCCAGAAGCAGTGCCGGCGCAGACGTCATCGCGCTTCTCTGTTTGATCAGCTGCCAGCGTTTGTACAGGAAATCCACTTCCTTTTTCAGCGTCTCCGCGGAGCATCCGCACGCCGCTGTCCTCATGATCACACCGACTCCTTTGGGACAGATCGACTGCGCCATATCACGCAGGCGCACCCTCTCCTCCTCATCCGTGATCTTTCTGGAGACGCCGATATCCTCGGATGTCGTCAGAAGGACCAGACGTTTCCCAGGTATCGTGATGTTCTGGCTGAGGCGGACTCCCTTTTCACCGCCTGAGACCTTGATCACCTGAAACAGCGCTTCATCTCCGACTTTGAGCGGCGGTTCCGGAACGCTCGGCTTCGTGCTGACATCTTGAAACCGGAAATCCGCCTCGCACCCTTTCACATCACAGAAATGAAGGAACGCGCTGCGCTTGAGGCCGACATTGACGAACGCCGCCTCCATGCCCGTAAGGACGGTCTCCACTCTGCCTTTATAGATGCTTCCCATCGTCTGGCTGAAGTCTTCCGATGAAAACGATATCTCGACCGGATCCCCATCCTGAAGGATCGCCATTTTGACCATATGCGGTCTGATTCTAAGGAGCAACTGTTTCACTTGTTTTCACCATCCAAATCAAATAGATCTCTCAACTCTTCCGTGTTTCCGCCCCACAGCGCACGCTGCAGGCAATAGAACACAGGCGCTATCCCCGCAAAGGAACAGAACGCCTCCGCAAGAAGCACGGGATTCAGGTTTTCGGAGCTTCCGGCCTTTACCCGAACCGCGATCTCGCTTTCACTCTCCGGACGTGATGCCAGGATCATCGGCTTGATGTCCACCTTACGCATTCCCTTCTTGGAATGCTTGTCGATCACGATCTCATCCTGCTGCATGAACCGTTCCCAAAGCGGACCGAGGTCCTCAGCGTTCGGAAAATCCAGCACCGCTTCACATACTGCCACCCGCGACATCAGTGTAGGATAACCGTCTTCCACAAGACGCGTCCGCACGATCGCGAACCCGTCCGGAAGCGACCTGCGCAGCGCCGCCGTCATTGTTTCCAGGTCTGCCCCGTCTTCGACGCGCACGTCCATATATTCCGCGTGGCTCGACATTCCGACCGGAGATGCCATGGCAAATGCAAGCAGCGGGTGCGGATTGAATCCCTGAGAATAACGCATGGGGATCTGTGCCCTCCGCATCGCGCGCTGCATTGAGCGCATGAGATCAAGATGCGAGATATATGCGGCTGTCCCGGTTTTTCTGAACTGAACCAGCAGTCTCATACGCACCACCCCGCATTGAAACAGTCAGCGCCGCATCCGTTGCATCCCTGCCGGCAGTCGCGCGTTGTCTTCTCCACCTGCGCTTTTTCCCATTCACGGAGCAGATATTGCTTTGTCACGCCGCAGTCGATATGGTCCCAGGGCAGCGCATCATCCACAGACCTCGCCCTGTTCGCCACATCTTCGACGCGGATGCCGCAGTCGGCAAAAGCCTGCATCCATGTATCGTAACGGAAGAACTCGTCCCATCCGTCAAACCTGCATCCCCGAAGATAAGCCTCCTCCAGTACATCTGCCATCTCGTCCCCGCCTGTCGCGAAACAGGCTTCAAGCTGAGACGTGCGGGCATCGTGCCAGGAATAGGACATATATCTTCTGTATAGCGCTTTTTTCAGGAAATCCTGTTTCTCAAGAATCAGTTCCTGCGGATCCTGCGCACACCACTGGAAAGGTGTGTCACACTTGGGAACAAACGTGGAGGTGCTGACCGTGATCTGAAGTCCCGGTGCGCGCCTGCTCTTGTCTATGGAATAATAAACATCTCCGACACGTTTCACCAGATCCGCAAGTTCCTGAAGATCTTCAAACGTTTCCGTCGGCAGACCGATCATAAAATACAGTTTCATCCGGCTGTATCCGTTTTCAAACGCGATTCTTGCGCAGCGGAGCAGATCCTCCTCCGTCACGTTTTTATTGATCACGTCGCGAAGCCGCTGAGATCCGGCTTCCGGAGCAAACGTCAGTCCCGTCTTCCTCACGCCTGTTCTCTGCTTCGCAAGATCCTCCGCAAAGGAATCGATCCTGAGTGACGGCAGCGAGATTGCGATGTGTTTCTCATCAAGTTCCGCGTGAAGCAGTTCTTCCAGCTCTGCAAGTCTGGAATAATCCCCCGTGGAAAGGCTCGTCAGCGATACCTCTTCATATCCCGTAGCAGACAGCTGTCCGTCCGTCAGCGCACAGACACGGGAAACGGTCTTCTCACGAAGAGGGCGGTAGATCATACCTGCCTGGCAGAACCTGCATCCGCGGGTGCATCCGCGGAACACTTCCATCATAACACGGTCATGTACGATACCGAGGAACGGCACGATCGGCTTGGTGGGATAGACCGATGTATCCAAATCTTCCACGATCCTCTTTCTGATCGTGGCAGGAACGCCGCTGCCATCCTTGGGGTGCACTCTTCCGTCCTCGCCCGTTTCATAGAATCTCGGAACGTAGATACCGGAGAGATGCGCCGCATGTTTCAGAAACGCATTCTTCGAAAGGCCTTTGTATTTTCTGTAAAGATCGATCAGTTCCAGATTGACGGTCTCGCCTTCCCCAATGATGAACAGATCGACGAACGGTGCAATGGGCTGAGGGTTATAAACGCAGGGCCCCCCCGCCACGATCACAGGACCGGTTTCGCCCCTGTCACTGCTGCGCAGTTTCAGACCGGCAAGGTCCATCATGTTGAGCATGTTGGTATAACTCATCTCATACGAAAGGGAAAAGCCGATCATATCAAACGCATCCAGTGCCGTATGCGTCTCGAGCGAGTACAGTTTCACTTCCCGGTCGCGAAGTTGTTTTTCCATATCCGGCCACGGTGCGTATACACGCTCGCAGTACACATCCTCCGGACGGTTCATCGCTTCATACAGAATCTTGCTGCCCAGATGTGACATTCCGACCTCATAGACATCGGGAAAAGCCAACGCAAAGCGGACCTGCATCCTTGCAGGATCCTTTTTGATCATATTGACTTCTCCTCCCGTATACCTGGCAGGTTTTTCGACTCTGCTCAGGATCTCCCTGAGGACTGCTTCATTCATCGGAACGCGTTCCTTTCAGACGCCTTACGGCATGCTTGGAATATGACATAGTCTAAATTTCATTATAACACATTTGCTTCTTGTTTATAACTTCTAACTTCAGACATTCTGTTTCAAAATACGCTCTGAAAAAACTGAGCGGAGCCTTTCCGCTCCGCCCCGTTTTATCTGAACCTTGAGATCTCCTTTTTCTCGCAGATCACCAGAAGTACCGTTTCCGGCGTCATGACCATTTCAGGATCGACCAGATGATCAAAATCCTCTCCCTTTGCGACTGCCGCGATATTCAGGTGATAGGTATTGCGCAGATCGAGCTGCCGCACTGTTTTTCCGATCCACTCCTTTTTCGGAGTCATTTTGATCATGCACGTCTTGTCCGAAATGGAATAATAATCCATGAAGCCTGTTCCGATCAGAGAATGCGCCGTTCTTCTTCCCGTTTCCTTCTCCGGGAAGATCACACGGTCGCAGCCGACTCTGAGCAGTATGTCCCCCATACGCTCCGAACCGACTTTCGCGATCACCCTTTTGACGCCGGCTTCCTTCGCCAGGATCGTGCACAGGATGCTCGACGCGATATCCTGCCCCATTCCGATCAGCACCACATCGGCACTTTCCAGTCCGATCTGTTTGATCTCACGTTCATCGGACAGATCCGCCACGATCGCATATGTTGCCGATGACGAGCATTCGCTGATGATCTCCTCGTCCTTATCGACGATCATAACGTCCTTTCCTGCTTCAAACAGCGCTTTCGCGACCGTTCTGCCGAACCTGCCGAGTCCCAATACCGCATATGAATGATCCATGCTATACCTCCCTGTCAGCCAAGCGTGAAGTTCCCTTCCGCATAGCGGATATTACGTTCATTTTTTCCGGTGCTGAAGAACAGCGCCATGGAAATCGGTCCGATCCTGCCCAGATACATGCAGATCACGATGATCAGTCTCCCCCACAGATTCAGTGACGCCGTCAGATGCCGGGAAAGGCCCACCGTACAGATCGCGCTCACAGTTTCATAAAGGCCGTCGATCAGCGGCACCCTGCAGCTGATCAGAAGCGCGATTGTCATGACGAGGACCAGAAGGATGCTCACCGTCACGATAGCGTTTGCTTTCCGGATCGTTTTTTCCGCCACTCCGCGCCTGAAGATCGTCGTCTGATCCTTCCCGCGTACAAATGAAACCGCATTGAACAGCACGATCGCGATCACAACTGTCTTCAGACCGCCTGCCGTACCGACGGGCGATCCTCCGATCAGCATGAATACACATCCGAGAAGGGATGTTTCCGTCCGCATCATTTCCTGCGGGATGGTGGCAAAGCCCGCGGTGCGGAATGTCACAGACTGAAAGACGCTGTTCAGGATCTTCGTCCCGAACCTCATGGATCCGATCGTCTGCGCGTTGGTCCATTCCATCGCCAGTACAGCCGCCGCTCCGCTCAGGATCAGAAACAGCGTGAAGGAAAGGACCAGTTTCGTATGGACGCTCATATGGGACAGAATCCATCTGATCCCGTACTGTTTCCTCTTTGCCCTTTTCATCACACGGATGATATCGAACCACACAAGAAATCCCAAACCGCCCAACACGATCAGGAACATGGTCACGATCAGAACGAGCGGATCTTTCTGAAAGGAGATCAGAGAGTCCGGCCCGAGGATATCGATCCCGGCGTTGCAGAATGCCGATACAGACGTAAAGACAGCGTACCAGATCCCTTTTGCACCGTACCGCGGAAGAAAGGACGGCAGATATGCCAGTGCACCCACTCCTTCTACAATAAATGTTCCCGCAAGGACCTTTTTCAAAAACACGAACAGACCGCTCAGAGAATCCAGATTGAAGGCGTCATAGATCAGCATCTGGTTGCGCAGGGACAGACGCTTCTGCACAAACACGATCAGCGCGCCGACGGATGTCACGATCCCGAGTCCGCCGAGCTGGATCAGCAGCAGAATGATGATCTTTCCAAACAGCGTCCAGTGTGCGTATGTGTCCACAACGACGAGCCCCGTGACGCACACGGACGTCGTCGCGGTAAAAAGCGCCGTCATGAGCCCCGTATGCTCTCCCTTCACCGTCGCAGGCGGAAGAAGCAACAAAAGCGTTCCGATCAGGATCGTGATCAGAAAGCTTGCCGGTATGATCTGTGCGGATGTCAGTCGAATCCTACGTTTCGTCATGCGTGTATTCCTGTCTGTCTTCAGAATCGGATGATTCCCTTATTATCATAACGCACACGGTTGCGTCTGCAATACGCATTTTGTGCCAACCCTACCGCGATCATATTTGTCCACATATTCGAACCGCCGTAACTCATGAACGGAAGCGGAATACCGGTGATCGGCATCAGCCCGATCGTCATTCCGATGTTTTCAAAGATGTGGAAGAAAAACATCGACACCACGCCGGTGATCAGAAGTTTTCCGAAGCGGTCCGGCGTTCTGTACGCCATATACAGGAGCCTGAGCAGCAGGAGCAGATAAAGAACCAGAATAATCACCGCGCCGATAAAACCAAAAGCCTCAGCAGCTGTTGAGAAAATGAAGTCCGTATGCTGGTCAGGCACATAATCCAGTTGACTGACTGTTCCCTCCGCCAACAATCCGCGTCCCGACAATCCGCCCGATCCGATCGCCATCTGCGAGTTCCGCAGCTGATACGTCGCGTTTGCCGCATCAGTGCCGGTTCCAAAAAAGCCCTCCAGCCTCGCACGCTGCGTGTCGTTCAGTATGTATTTGACAGCCAGAGGCAGCGCCAGCGCAGCGGCTGCGATCCCTGTCAGCATGATCTTCCAGTTGACCCCCGCTATAAAGAGCATTCCGACGAGGATCGCTACATATACGAGCGCAGTTCCCAGGTCAGGCTGAAGAAGAATCAACGCAAACGGAATCAAAAAAATCAGCATCGGACGAACCAACTGCCTGAACTGCGTGATCCTGCCGTTCGTATCGCTCATCGACCACGCGAGACAGATAATCAGTGCGAGCTTGCAGAATTCAGACGGCTGCAGGCCGCGCCGTCCGATCGTGAACCAGGAAACAGCTCCGCGCGTAGATTCCCCGATGATCCACAGAACAGCCAGAACAAGTACGTTCAACGCAAAAATCAGAAGATAGATCCTTCCGTAAAACTCATAATCCACAAGAAACGTGGCAAGCAGCAGCAGTACACCGCCGGTCAGAAACCAGATCACCTGAAGTCTTACATATCTGGATGCCCAGATGAGCGCGATTTTCTGCCGAAGCGTCGCATCCTTAGGAGCCGCTGCAGCGGTGCAGTTTGCAAGACTCAAAATGGAAAAAGCAAAAATCGCCAGAAGAACAGCCAGCAGGAAATAGTCCTGCGAGCGGATCTCCCGCTTCAGGTCCCGTCTGTATGCAGTTCTCGGGGTATAGACGCGCATGCTTTTTCCTTAATTATAGTAATAGTTGTCCAGATAGTATTCCACGATCTCTTTGGCAGGTTCAATGCAGTACGCTGAACTGTATCCGTTCGGGATATAGATCACAACAGCGATCTGAGGATCGTCACACGGCGCATAGCACATGAACCAGGAGTTGTTTTCAATATCGATATCTGAAACCTCAGCCGTTCCTGTCTTTCCCGCAATCTGATCACGGTATTTGAACCCGTAGAATCTGCCGGCTGAAGATCCGTTCAGAACAGCCTGGTGCATTCCGTTCATCACGAGTTCGGTGATCTCAGGCGTCACGCCGGTCTGTGCAACAACGACAGGTTCCTTATCCAGCACGATCTTGCCGTCCTTGTCGACCACCTTGTCAACAACATGCGCCTCATAAACATATCCGCCGTTGACGATCGCTGAGATATATCTTGCGACCGCAATCGGCGTCAGCAGTGTAAATGACTGACCGATCCCCGTATACATCTGGTCCACCATAGAAAAGTTGATTTCATGCAGGATCTGATAGATACCCGCATCCATCGCCTGTCCAAGAACGATCGCCTCCGGGATACCGACCTCATCCACCAGAAGCCTGTATATCCTCTCACGCGTATGCTCTTTATCTGTTGCATAGGACTGGAATATCTTTTCAATCGCGGGATTCAGCACTTCGTCCGGGTATTCAAGAGAATAAAAATCCATGATGTCACGGATGTAGTCCCTGATCTGCGCCGCGGTCAGGATCGCCATGGCAGACGACTGTTCCTGCATGCTGTATTCCGGATCATAAAAGACCTGCGGCGATGCGACCTGACTCTTCGCCTCACCCGGAACCTCGATTCCTGTCCTGCTCGTCAGTCCGAGCGTGGATGCCCACTGGACCAAGCGGTCATTCCCAAGTCTGTAGGATGTTTCGTAAAAGAAAACGTTGCATGAGTTCTGGATCGCCTGCACGACATTCTGCGAGCCGTGTCCGGAACGGTTCCAGCAGTGGATCGCCTGATTGTCCGGGATCCCGTGCTGCGTATACGTGCCTGTATCTACGATGATCGTCGACTTGTCGATCGCGCCTTCCATCAGCGCCGCTGTTGCTGTAACCGGTTTGAAGATAGAACCGGGAGTCGCTCGTGAAGAGATTGACCGGGAGAACAAAGGATTTGCAGGATCATTAATCAGCTTGTCATAGTCCTCCTGTGAAATCCCGCCGACAAACAAATTCAGATCATAGGAAGGAACATCCACGCATGCGAGGATATTCCCGGTGTGAACATCCATGATCACTGCCGCACCGCTTTGCGCATAATTGATCGGTCTTCCGCCACGCTCCGCAATGAGCTTGTCATATTCCGCCTGTCTGGACTGAACGCGGGCGTGCTCCATACTGCTGATATCGTCGATCGCCCGCGCGACAGCGTCATATGCCATATTCTGCAGACGCATATCCAGCGTCAGGATCACGTCGTTTCCGTCGGTCTGCGGTTCAAAATCCAGTTCCCTGATCACCTTGGAACGGTTGTCCACTTCCACGGTCCGCACTCCGCGTCGCTCGGCACTGCTGCCGGTGAGATATGCCTCCATGGATCTTTCTATACCGCTCACGCCGATCGTATCATTGCGGTCGTATCCCAGATTTAGGTACTGTTCAACATTCTCCTCGCTGATCCTGCCGACATATCCGATAATATGTGCAGCCATATCGTGCTGCGGATAGACACGGGTCGCCGTCTGCAGGACAGAGATTCCGTCAAGCTGTGCGCTTTCCAGTTTCAGCTGGGCAACAACGCTCCTGGGCACATCACTTGCGATGGTCCTGGGAATATATGCACTGTAGCTGTTCAGCTGCATCTCCTGCCAGATCGACAGAAGCTGGATCATGCGTTCCTCATCCGTCTCTTCCGGGATTCCGTAACGGGTCAGAAGCGTTTGAATGATCTCGCCCGGCTCCTGATAGGCAGACCGGTCAAGGCTCATATTTTTAAACCAGTTTTCAGTTCTGGCTTCCGCGGCGTCCTCATCCAGAACGCCTTCCCATGCAAAACGGTAACCACCGTTCTCCCCCTTCACGATACTGAAGTTGTTCAGAACGGTTCCTCCGCCTTCCTCCACCAGATCGATCACACGGTTGAGTACTTTCGTATATGCCGCATTTCCTTCCCTCGTACGGTGATCCGGATCCCAGGAAAACTGAATATCGAAACTCTCATTGTTTGCTGCAAGCAAAAGGCCTGTACTGTCATAGATGCTTCCCCGCACGCCTTCGATCTGGATCGTCTGCGTCTTCGTCCGTTCAGCGTCGGATGCGTACTCTCCTCCCTTCAGCATCTGGATCGAATACAGACGGATCGCAAGAAGAGAAAACGCGGCCACGATAATAAGCGAAATCACAAGGATACGGAACGAAGCCGTGTAAGGCCTGCGGTCCTCCGCCGCAAACCGATTCTGTTTCCGCATCCATCTCGCCTCCTTTATCAGTGCAGAATCTGCAGTTCATCCTCCGGAGTCTGCAGTCTTTCCGCTCCGTCTATCTTTGAAATCACCAGTGTAAGCAGTGCCGTCAGAAGCGCTGTCAGCACTGCCGCAGGCAGATACTGCCGTACAAATCCCGCGTAAAAATCGATACTGTATTCATGAATGAACGCCAAAAGCAGCGCACCGGTCCACCGCAGCGCAACGCAAAAAAAGGAAAACAGGACTGTATGCACGATCACCGATCCCTCCCTGCGTACCACAAGCTGCATCAGGAGCGTGCTCATGAGATAAATCAGAAGATGAAAGCCGTAAGCCGGTCCCACCTGAAGATCCGTGAGAAATCCCATCACCGCGGCAAAACACAGGCTCCACCATCCCGCGAAAGGAGTTAATGCGCAAAGAAATGCCAGGCATCCGTCCGGACACATTCCAAACACTCCTCCGATCTTGTTCCAGAACGGCTGAAATGCAATGATGATCAGTGCGATCAACACATAGAACACGGTTTTTTTCCAGTTCACTGCTGCACCGCCTCTCCCAGCGGCACCTGCTGCTGCATCTGCGTCACGATCAGCACCTCTTCGATATGAACGAAATCCGTAGCGGGTTCAAGAGAGATCGTCTTATATGTTCCGTTTCCGCGCTCGACGCCCGAAACTTCCCCGATCAGGATTCCCTTCGGGTAAATACCGCCCATCCCGCTTGTAAAGATCCTGTCTCCCGGCGCCACTGTTGCATTCTCGGGAAGATAGTCCAGGATCAGCAGTTTTTCCGGATCGCTCTGAGCAAGATTCCCAGCGACAATCCCGGGATCTCTCGTTGACTCCACGAACGCAGGTACATTGCTGTCATTTGAAATAACACAAGTCACTCTACACCATGTGCTTCCGACTTCCGTCACACGCCCGACCAGTCCGTCGGCACTGATCACAGCCATGTCCACCTGGATTCCGTCACTGCTTCCCCGGTCCAGCACGAGAACACCGGTGAAAGCATTCTGTTCACGGTTGATGACGCGGGCAAAAACCGTATCAAGATCCTCTGCTTCTTCTTTTGCATCCAGAAGATCCAGCAGTCTGCTGTTTTCCTGGCGCAACTGTTCGTCGGCGTCTACCTTCGAGCGAAGCGACACGACTTCCTGCCGCAGGCCAAGATACTCTTCCACGGTCTTTTCATTCCAGTATGGTCCGCGAAGCAGCGATATCACCCCGCCTTCAAGGCGGGAAAAACCGGTCTGGAACCAGGTCACCGCACTTCCAAGTGCGCGTTCGACAGGAGACGCGCTGTCATGTCGCAGGCGCCACAGAAAACCATATCCGACAAGGCATACAAAAAGAAGCACGAGTACAAAACCCACGATCAGGACCGGGCTTCTGCTGCCCCGGTGCTTCCTCCGTTTCCTGATATCCATACTCATGCTCCTTTACAAACGGTTCTATCTTTTTGCAGCATCTATCAGCCGCATCGTTCTGGGATCATCCACGATCTTTCCTGCGCCGAGCACGACCGCGTCAAGAGGATCCTTGCAAACATGTGCGGGAATCCCCGTCTCACTGTGGATCAGCGCATCAAGGCCAAGCAGCTGTGCACCGCCGCCCGTCAGTGTGATCCCGCGCACCATGATGTCCGAGGAAAGCTCCGGCGGCGCATCTTCAAGCGTCTGTTTGATCGCGTCGATTATACCCCGCACAGGCTCTCTGAGCGCGCGGTAGATATCCTCAGAAGAGATCTCGAGCGTGGTGGGAAGATGCTTTTCCACATCGATCCCGCGAATGGTCGCTCTGGACTCGTTCTGCATGGGATAGACAGATCCAAGTCCGATTTTCAGTTCCTCGGCCGTGTATTCGCCGATCGAAACATTATAGGTTTTGCGGATATAGGACATGATCGCCTGATCCAGACGGTTTCCGCCGAGTCTGATCGACTGTGATGCCACGATCCCGCCCAGGGAGATGATCGCTACTTCCGTCGTCCCTCCCCCAATATCCACGATCATGACTCCTGTCGGTTCGTCGACCGGCATGTCCGCGCCGATTGCAGCAGCAAGGGGCTCCTCCACGATCAGTGCGTCAAAAGCGCCTGCCTGAAGGATGGCCTCCTCGACCGCACGGCGTTCCACCTGCGTGACTCCGCACGGGACACAGATCACAACATTCGGTTTGACACGGAACATAGATCTGGGTCCGATCGCCTTGCGTACGAAGTATTTCAGCATGACCTCGGTGACTTCCACATCTGCGATCACACCGTCATGCAGCGGACGTACGGCACGGATGTTCCCGGGTGTTCTTCCGATCATCCTTTTTGCTTCCTCGCCGACCGCAACGATCTCACGCTCTCCTTTTATGTTCTGTACGGCGACAACGCACGGCTCACGCACGACGATCCCCTGGTCCTGCATATAGACCAGAACGTTCGCCGTTCCCAGATCGATGGCCATTCCGCCGCGTGCAATCAGACTCTTTCGAAACATTTAGACTCCCTCACTTTTCCAGCCAAGAACGGTCAGCGCTTTTTCCACATCCCTGCCCGGAAGTCCGATGATATTTTCAAGATCCCCGCTGTAGGAAAGGATCTTTTCCTTTGCATATCCCTGTATCGCATAGCTCCCTGCCTTATCCATCGGTTCCCCTGTCGAAATATACCAGTCGATCCATGCATCATCCAGCGTACCGAACGTCACGGTGCTTCTCTTCGCGAACTGGACCGTCCTTTTCCCAGTGACATCCCACAGACAGACGCCTGTGATCACCTCATGGCTCCTTCCCGAAAGCATATGAAGCATCTTGCGCGCTTCTTCCCCGTTTTCCGGCTTTCCGAGCAGCTGCTTCTCAAGACATACCACTGTATCCGCACCGATCACGATCCCATCAGTGTGCATGCCGGCAACGTATGATGCTTTGGCAGTCGCAAGAGAAGTCACATACCAGGCTGTGCCTTTGTCCGACTCTGCTTTCTCTTCCAGGGGACAGACCTCCTGCAGAAATGTACGGATCCCGTGTCTTCTGAGGATCTCGACCCTTCTCGGGGAACGGGATGCCAGGATCAGTGTTTTCACGTTCCGTACGCTCCTTCCATTCGATACTTGTTCATTATACCACAGTGCACAAAGAACATGCCATTTTTCATCCTTCTGCGTGCAATCAAAAAGGAGAGCGGAAGCTCTCCTTTCAAATCTTTCAGAACAGAACAGTACCTACAGGATCCTCTCCTGGCGCACAGCACGCTGCAATTCTGATGTGCTCTCCTCTCGGGATCCTGTCAAAGACCTCCTCGCTTACATGCACAGTCCCTGTAACAGCGTCTTTCTGTTCCAGTTCAACTGTAAACCTGTTTTTTTCACGGTACCGCGACCGGCATATACCCTCCGCGATCAGCCAGCGCCGCTGTCTGGTCTGTTTCCGCGCAGTTCGCACAGACTGGATCGTCAGCGCGATGACGACAGCAGCAATCAGCGCATAGCAGATCGTAATAAACAGATTTCTGCCGGCCGAGACTTCCACTCCGCTCAGCCTGATCCTTAATGTATGCACTGTCAGTCCGATGAACATGATCAGTGCAGCGAGGAACAGATAGACCGCAGGGGACCGTTTCCCGCTGCGCATCTGTTTTTCCGCTTTCTTCTGCTCCTGCGGTGTAGCCGCTCTCCACAGATCGATCGAATGTTCCATTTGCTTTCACCCTTCCATCCGGAAAAGAGTCTCATTCCACTCATGATCCTCACGCATGGTCTGCGCATCGGCAAGAAGGTAATCTCTGTAGATCAACGATCCCTGGTCCGGATCATCCCATGTCGGATCGACATAAACGACATCTCCGCCTGCTCTGCAGACGACCCAGGCGTGTTCAACACCGGCCGCTTTTCCGTTCACGATATACGCCTCGATCCCCATGTCCCTGAGAATCATCACGAGGCTTTCTGCATATCCAACACACACGCTTCTTCCCCGCAGAAGCGCTGCATAGGCAGACTGCACCTCAAACCCGAGATCTCCGCTCTCCACCGCGTCATAGTCATATTTTGTCAGAAGAACGATCCGGTCATGTGCCAGCTGCACCCGCTGCTTCTCATCCTGCGTCTCTGCCATGATCTCCTGTGCCAAGCCGCTTGCAGTTTTGCACGCGTCCGCCGCAAGCTGCGGCTCGATATCGATCTTTGTCCAGTCACGGTTCAATTCAAGAAGCGGTCCGTAATCCAGCACCGGATTGCTCAGGAGGCTGATCTCATTCAAATTGGAAAGCCCGATGATCGGCGCGATGTCAAATACATTGTTCATCGTCAGCTGAAGACGTTCAAGTTTTCCCATCCCGGACAGCGCGGTGATATCTGAAATATTGTTGTTTGCAAGATAAAGATCCGTCATCTCCGTCAATCCGCTCAGTGCGTCGACCGAACGTATCTGATTGGATGTCAACCCCAGTACTTTCAGCTGCATCAGACCGGTCAGAGGTTCCAGATCACTGATCGAATTGTCGTTTAGCCAGAGGACCTGAAGCTGCGGCATGTCACGGAGAAATCCGATATCGCTGATACCGCATTCCATGGCCGACAGGTTTGTCAGTTTTGTAGCAAGTGTGATCTGCGACGGATCACTCAGGGGATTCCCGTTCACGGAAAGAGCGAACAGTTCATTCAGTTCTCCCACGCAGGAAATATCCGTAAGGCAGTTCCCGTTCAGAGAAAGCGCCTGAAGCTGTGTAAGACTTCCGATACCGCTCAGCGCCGGCAGCGCATTGTCGTCCAGATTCAGAAGCAGCAGCTGAGGCACGCTGCTCACCCATCCTGTTTCAGTGATTCCGCAGTTTTTCAGCGTCAGCTCCTTCAGCCGGAACAGTTTCCCAAGTTCCTCGGGATGACTCACGGTCTCCCCTTCGATCTTCAGCGAGCGGATGCCGCGGATATCCGCGCAGGACAGGACACCGTCGCTCCTGCCGCATGCAGCACGTACGTTCGCATTGATAACAGGATCCGTAAAGGATACGGGGATCATGCTCCAATAATGCTTGTCCACATCGATATCCGTCTCGGGAATGTTTTCCTGCAAATGCTCCAGTATCTCTATCTGATCCTCCGCATACCGGAACTCATCACCCACGATCAGCGTCTGCAGTCTCGCGCAGGACAGAAGCGGGGTTACGTCGCTGACGATCGCTCCAGACAGATCCACACTCTGGAGATTCGGCAGCCCGCTCAGATCCGTCAAGTCCACCGTATCCTGCGATTCGACCACCAGCGCTGTGATGCCACCAATCTCATCAAAGAAGACCGCGCCTTCCGGTTTTTTTCCGAGCGCAGCAGCTGCTGCATGGTGCACAGCCTCATCACGCCACTGCACACGCACATGATCCGTGCCTCGCGCACACGCGGAAAAAACAGTCAGGATCATGACTGCAACCAGCATCCAAATGATTCTTATCCGGGATCGACGCAAACTATGCTCTCCTTTTTTTTCAGTGAGATGTCCCTATTTTATCATGTTTCGAACCATTCGGAAACAAAAGGAAAGCGGCAGCATTCCTGGATGCCACCGCCTTCTTAGGGTATGTGATGTTATTTCTTTGCAATCGTTGCTTTTGCTGCAGCGATAATGTCCGCAGCAGTCATATGATACTTCTCTTTCAGTCCGGGAACGAATCCGACTTCGCCGAAATGATCCTGCACACCGATCGGGGTGACGGGAACACGGCAGTCGCCTTCATTCATCGCTTCCAGAACCGCAGAATAGAATCCGCCGACGACGTTGCTGTTCTCGCAGGTCACCACTGCGCCGGTCTTCTTCGCAGATGCGATCAGCGCATCCTTATCCAGAGGTTTGATGGTATGGACTTCGATCAGGTCGACATCGATTCCCTCTTTCGCCAGTTCTTCCGCCGCGATCTTCGCGTCCTGAACAGAAATGCTGTTTGCAAAGATGGAAATGTCTTTTCCGTCTCTCATCTTGAATGCCTTGAACAGATCGATCTCATCTGTATCCTTGAAGATCGGATCTACATGAATCTTGCGCTGCATTCTGGTATAGACTGTGCCCTTGTACTCGATGATCTGAGGCATCAGTTTTGCCATCATGGTGTTGTCAACGGGTTCCGTCATGACGACATTGGGGATGCTGCGGATCACGCCGATATCCTCCATGCTCATGTGGGTACCGCCGTTCGTTTCCGCCGTGATTCCGGGATCGGATCCAAACAGTTTCACGTTCTGCTGCGCATAGAGGCAGGAGATCGTGATCTGATCGCATGCACGGCGCGCCATGAAGGGCGTGAATGTGCTTGCAACGGGGATGAAGCCGTATGCGGACAGGCCGCCGGCTACGGATACCATCGCCTGCTCTGCGATACCACAGTCAAAGAAGCGATCGGGATATTTTGCACGAACTCTCAGCGTCCTGTGTGCACTGCCGAGGTCAGCTTCCAATACGACGATCCTGTCGTCTTTTTCCATCATGTCAAGCAGAATGGTGGCGAAAGTATCGTTCATGTTCAAATTTTCGTACATGGATGCTTTCCTCCTTATCCCATAATTTCTTTCTTCGCGATCTCAAACTCTTCCTGAGTGATCGCAAAGTGATGGCATGCTGCACCCTTCGCCTCAGCAAAGGAAACGCCTTTGCCCTTGATCGTGTTCAGGATGATCATGCTGGGTCTGCCGTTTTCCGCGCCATCTTTCTTCGCCTGGGCAACGGCTGCCTCGATCGCGTCCGTGTCATGGCCGTCGACGTCGTAAACGTTCCAGTTGAATGCTTTCCATTTCTCGCCCAGAGGCGCAAGTCCGCTGACTTCCTCAACGGTTCCGTCGATCTGGAGCTTGTTATAGTCTGTCATGCAGATCAGATTGCTCAGGCCTTTTGCCGCCGCAATATGCGCAGCCTCCCAGACCTCGCCCTCCTGGGACTCTCCGTCACCGACGAGGCAGTAGATCGTCGCGCCGTCTTTCTTCAGTTTGGAGCCGTACGCCAGTCCGACCGCGCATGCGATGCCCTGTCCGAGAGAACCAGCCGTCATATCGATACCGGGCGTATGGTTCATGTCCGTATGGCTTGGCAGATTGGTGTTCAATCTGTTCAGCGTAGTGATCCATTCCATGGGATAGTAGCCCTGATCCGCCAGAATAGCGTACATCGTGGGGCCTGCATGTCCCTTGGAGATGACCAGACGGTCACGTCCCTCTTTGTGCGGATCTTTCGGATCCAGTCCCTGCATCAGCTTGTACCGCAGCACTGTCAGCGCTTCAACGCAGGACAGGCAGCCGCCGATGTGTCCGGAACCGATGGATGCGATCCCTTCCATGATCAGGCAGCGGATGGTCTTGCATTTTTCAATGAAAAATGCCTTGTCCATGTTGCTCATGCGAATCATTCCTCCTTGTTTATGATTTTTGTTCAATATCTTCAGGCACCCGTATAAAGCGCCTTTAGTTCATAATAAGGTCCCGCATATCGAATGCGGGACCTTGCGAAAGCAATCGGATGACAGGATCCCATATGCTTCTGTCTAAAGTTGATTATGCAGCTTTCTTCTTTTTGCCGATCTTCAGTTTGCCCTTCACGGAGTCAAACAGAACAGCGCCGAGGATCAGCAAGCCTTTGATGATCATCTGCCAGTAAGCGTTGATGGCCAGATGGTTCATGCCGTTGTACATAACACCGATGATGAATGCACCAAGGAATGTTCCGAAAACAGTACCATAACCGCCGCCGAATGCCGTTCCGCCGATAACCGCGGATGCGATCGCGTCAGTACCGTATTCAAGGCCGATCGTGGGCTGGCCGGAATACATACGGGATGCAATGATGACGCCGGAAAGTCCTGCAAGCAGACCGCAGATCGTATAGGCAGCGGTAACAGTCTTGGTATAGGAAATACCGGAGTGTTTCGCCGCTTCCATGTTGCCTCCGACAGCATACATGTGACGTCCGAGTTTTGTGCGTCCCAGAATCAGTGCCACGATAACCAGGCAGACGACCAGTACATAGAAAGGTTTCGGAATATGCAGGAAGTCGCCGTTGCCCAGACCGTTGAAGGTCTTGTCTATCGATTGTATTGGGTAACCGTTTGTAAATATATACGCAAACCCTCGAATAGTCTGCTGCATTGCCAGCGTGATGATGAAGGGCGGCAGCATGGTCTTGGAACGGACAAAACCGTTGATGAAGCCGAACACGCCGCCTGCCAGCGTAGCCAGAATAATGGACAGCCAGACATTCACACCCCACAGGGAGTTCAGCACGACGACCAAGCAGCCTGATACAGCGCAGGTGGAACCGATCGAAAGATCGATACATCCGACGATCAGAACGCAGGTGATACCCGCTGCCAGAAGTCCGTTCACGCAGATCTGGCGGAACACCGTCATCAGGTTCTTATATTTCAGGAACGTGCTGGTGAAAATACCCAAAACCAGAAACATCAGGGCAATAGCGATGAACTGTGCAAAATACTTTCTGAAGAATCCGACGACCGGATTCACTTTCTTAACTTGTTTGTTCTCCATTATTGTACTCCTCCTCCAGTAGTCGTTGCGAAACGCATAATCTTCTGCTGTGTGAATTCTTCTGTCGCGCCGTCAAGGATCGCTGAAATCTCGCCTTCATGCATAACGACGACACGGCTGGACATGTTGATGATCTCCGGAAGGTCCGAAGAAACGAAGATGATGGAAACACCTTCTTTTGCGAGCTGACGCATCAGCTGATAGATCTCATGCTTTGCACCGACGTCGATACCGCGTGTAGGCTCATCCATGATCAGGATGCGCGGCTCAGCGGCAAGCCACTTGGAAATAACGACTTTCTGCTGGTTTCCGCCGGAAAGATCTCCGCAGATCTGCTGAGGTCCGGTCGTCTTGATGGAGAGTTTCTGCCAGTATTCGTCGATGATGGCATTCTCTTTCTTCTTGTCGACACGGATGCCCTTGATGAATTTCTTCAGAACCGTGATCGTCAGGTTTGTTCCGACGGAATGTCCCAGAACAAGTCCGCATCCGCGGCGGTCTTCCGGAACCATTCCGATGCCTGCGTCGATCGCCTGCTGCGGATTCTTGAAATGGACTTTCTTGCCGAACAGCGTGATCTCGCCGGAATCGATCTTGTCAAGCGCGAAAATGGCGCGCATCAGTTCTGTACGTCCCGCACCGACCAGGCCGGAGAATCCGAGGATCTCGCCTTTGCGAAGCTGGAAGGAGCAGTCTTTCAGTTTTTCGTTGCTTACATGCTGCACGTCGAGCACGACCTCGCCGCCCTCGGCGCGTTCGCCTGCATAGACCTCACCGATGGAACGTCCGACCATCATCTCAATGATGTCGTCTTCCGTCAGGCCGGCAACATCGCAGGTCGCAACATACCCGCCGTCACGAAGGACCGTGATCCTGTCGCCGATTTCAAAGGTTTCGTTCATTCTGTGGGAAATGTAGATGATTCCTACATCCTTCGCTTTCAGGTCATTGACGATCACAAACAGCTCTTTGATCTCCTTTTCAGTCAGAGAAGAGGTCGGCTCGTCCATAATCACGACTTTCGCATTTCTGGAAACAGCACCGGCGATCTCAACCATCTGCTGCTCCGCAATGCTCAGGTCACGCACCTGAGAGCGGGCGTTCAGCGCCATGCCCATGTCGTCCAGGATCTTCTGCGCATTTTTGTTCATCGTCTTGAAGTCGACCAGGCCAAATTTGTTCGTCGGTTCCTCACCGCGGAAGATGTTTTCCGCGACTGTCATGTTGGCGCACATTGACAATTCCTGATGGATCATGGCGACCCCGAGTGCTTTTGCCTCAACAGGTGATTTGATATTGACCTTCTCACCATCGAGGTAGATCTCGCCCTCATCTGCTTCATAAAGACCGTCAAGGATCTTCATCAGTGTAGACTTTCCAGCACCGTTCTCACCCATCAGAACATGAACCTCGCCCTTGCGGACTTCAAAAGTTACATGGTCAAGAGCGTGAACGCCACCGAACCGCTTGTCAATGTTTGCCATTCTCAATACGGTTTCATTTGACATCACTTTACCCCCATTTAAGAATAAATGCTCGCCATTACAGACGGGAACCCAGAGATCATAATGAATCATTCCTCTTTTCCCGTCGTTCTGGCTGCTATCCTAAGCTTATCGCAATAAGCTTACAGCCGGTCACTATATGTTGTGATGCGGTTTTCATGCTGCACCGACATCACGTTGCTAATATAAATATTTTATCTGTACCATCTGTATGTGTCAACAATTTTCAGGACATTCTTTCCCGCATCTCCCGGTCGTGTTTTCCTTCCGGAAACAACCTCACTCCGTTTTTTCCCGTTTCAAGTACCGCGTGAATCCTGTATAATAGTTCTTAATTAGAAACGTGAAAGGAGATCCTATGGATTTTTTTCTTCCTGACGGCTCACCTGCCTTTTCCCATACTGCTGACAGACCTTTTGCAACGCTCTGCCGCATCGAAAAAACGTATGTTGCCGACCGCGGCACAGCGAAAGTCACCCAGAACGAGGTCCTGCGTCTCCCTTTGACAGACGTTGCGCAGGACGGGGACACGACCGTTTTCTCCAGCGGCGAACATGCACTGTCGATGACGGCCAAGCCTCTCGGAAAAGGGATGCTGTACTCCTTTTCCGGTGAGCCCGGTTTTGCCTACTCTTTCCGCCTGGATGCGTTTCCCGACGAAGCGGTTTTCGGTGGCGGTGAACAGTACCGAAAAGTCAACCTCCGCGGTGAACGCGTTTCAAACTTTGTTTCCGAACACATCAAAGCATCGACGATCATCGAAAAAACGCTGCTTGTCGGACCGCTTTACCGTGAGAAGGATCACAGTCAGATCGGAAGCTATTCCCCTATTCCCGCATTTGTCACCAGCCGGCACAGAATGATCTTTTTCCAGACGGACAGCGACGGATACTCCGATTTCGGAGATGAATCCTATGTATTTCAGTTCGACCGCTGTCCCGCCTCTCTGTTCCTGGCCAGCGGATCTTCCTATGAGGAATTGGTCCGGCAGCATCTCCTGTTTTATCCAAACCGCCAGCATCTTCCCGACTGGTGCCTGAACGGGATGATCCTCGGTATTCAGGGGGGCACGGATACCATCCTCGCAAAAGCGCATGCCATGCAGAAGGCAGGCGTTGAAGTGTGCGGCATCTGGGCACAGGACTGGTCGGGCAGCATCCGCACGATCATGGGCAAACAGGTCTGGTGGAACTGGGAAGCCGATCCGGCGCTGTATCACAATATCGATACGATGATCCGCGAACTCGGCGGAATGGGTATCCGTTTTCTCGCATATATCAATCCGTATCTTGTAAAGGATTCCAAACTCTATAATCACTGTCGTGAGCTCGGATACCTGATCACAAAAAAAGACGGTTCTGTTTACCATATCCGTTCCACGACGTTTGACGCGGGCATGCTTGATCTGACCAATCCGGAAGCTGTCCGTTTTATCAAAGATGTCCTGATCCGGAAAAACATGATCAATATCGGGATTTCGGGATGGATGGCGGATTTCGGAGAGTATCTGCCAGTCGACTGTGTCCTTTATGACGGAGATCCTGCTCTTCTGCACAATCAATGGCCTGTCCTCTGGGCAAAGGTCAACCGCGAAGCGATCGAGGAAAGCGGACGGGATGACCTGCTGTTCTTCACCCGTGCCGGATATGCAGGGATCCAGAATTATGCGCCGATCATGTGGAACGGCGATCAGCATACGGATCTCACAAAGGATTACGGAATGCCAACCGTCATGCCGGCATCTTTTTCTCTCGGTTTTTCGGGCGTTCCTCTTGTTCACTGCGATATCGGCGGATTCTTTTCCTTTGACCGGATGCATCGAAACGCGGAACTCTTCATCCGGTGGATGGAGATGTGCACATTCTCTCCCCTAATGCGCAGTCATGAATCCCTGCGCCCGTGGGCAAACAGCCAGTTCGATTCCAAAAAGGTCCTTCCGCACACCGTCCGTCTCACCGCTGTTCACAGAACACTGAGACCGTATCTGAAACATGTGCTTGAAGAAGCATCGCAAGGGATCCCGGCAATCAGACCGGATTTCTGGTTTGGATCCTTTGATTCACATCGTGATGAATATGCCTATTACTTCGGAGATGATCTGTTTGTCGCACCTGTAATCAAAAGAGGCGCGGTCAGAAGGAGCGTCTGTCTCCCGGCGGGAGACTGGATCCACCTGTGGAGTGGACAGCCGTTTTCAGGCGATGTCGCTGTTCCGGCGCCTCTCGGGTATCCGCCGGTGTTCTACAGAAAAGAAAGTCGTTTCACCTCTCTTTTTGAAGAGATCAGAAATCAATATGAATGAGGTAGGAAAAAATGGAAACCACACAGCAGCCATCCAAGACAAGCGGGATCAAGTTCCGCGACAAGATCGGATACGCCTTCGGTGATACCGCATCTCTCTTTCTTTTCGGGCTCGTGCAAAGCGTTCTGCAGAAGTACTACACAGACGTGCTGAGCATCGGGATCGTCCAGATCATGCTCATGTTCATCGTTGCGCGTGTATGGGATGCAGTCAACGATCCTTTGTGGGGAAGAATCATCGATCAGCGCCAGCCGAAGGAAAAAGAACGCGGCAGATATCTTCCCTGGCTGAAGATCCTCGCTGTACCGACCGCTTTATCTGCCGTTCTGATGTTCGTCAAGATCCCAGGTCTTACAAGCACGCAGTATCTGATCTACGCCTACATCACGTATATCCTTTTCGGAATGATGTATACAGGGATCAACATCCCGTACGGATCTTTGGCCCAGGTCATCACTTCAGACGACCGGGAGCGCTCTTCTCTTTCGATCTTCCGTTCCGTGGGCTCCACCTTCGGTGCACTGCCTGCGATGATCCTGATCAGTTTCTGCTATGTAAAAACTGCTACGGGAAACGTCATGTCCTATCCGAAGATCATCATCGGGGTGCTCATCATCGCAGCACTTTCCGTGGTGTTTTATCTTCTGTGCTACCGGAATACAACGGAACGCGTCGTTACCGCGCCGAAAAAAACACAGAAGGGGCACATTTTCCCCCTGCTGAAGATGCTGATAAAGAGCCGCCCGTATATCGCGATCTGCATTGTCGGCATGTTCTTCCTCGCAACGCAGATGTTCACTCAGACTTATTATCCCTATCTGTTTGACTACTATTTCAACGCGCCTCAGTTTTCCATGGCTCCGATGATCTGCACATATCTCCCCGTTGCCATAATCATGTTTTTTGCCGGAAAACTGGGCAACAAGTTCGGTCGCAGGGACATCTGCGCATACGGAATGCTCGTTGCCGGCCTGTTCAATCTGTTTCTGTATATCTCCGGAACGCACAGCGTCTGGTTCTTCCTGATCACCCTGCTGTTCTCCGGCATCGGCAATGCGTTCCTATTTCTTCTCGTATGGGCTCTTGCCACCGATGCAATCGACTACAACCGGACAAAATACGGTATCGAGGATGAGGCGACCAGTTACGCGATCTTTACGTTCATGCGCAAACTCGGTCAGACCGTTGCAGCGATCCTGGTCAACGTCGCACTGCTTCGTATCGGCTATACGGACAATGTGCTGAACACTTCCAACATCACGCCCAAAACGCTGAACGGCATGTACGCCTACGCTGTCCTGATTCCCGCGATCCTCTTCATTCTGATTTTCCTCATCCTGCGCTTCCTCTATCCGCTTGGAAAAAAACAGATGGATGCGCTCAGAGAAGAACATAAAGAAGCCTGAACACCATCCTGAAAAACGTGCTTTTCTGGCTTTTTGAGTCCAGCAAAAAACGCTCCCTTCACGATACCGGATGAATAGATCATCCTGTTATCCTGAAGGGAGCTTGTTTTTCGAAAAAAAAGCCTTTTCTATACCACCGCATATTCGTTCATTCCCGCAGTGGCTGATATCCAGATCAGCACTACAGACGAAATGCCCTGCTTCAAGCTTTTTCCGAAGCTGAAATACAATGTCCCGAGCGCAGTTGTCATAATCACGTCATCAGGATCGAAAACCGGCACATGAAAGCTGTTCACACAGCGGAGCAGAATCATATACAATAAATGCCAATCATACAAGGCTCCATGCCGCGTAAAACAGCCTGAACATACTGGTTCCTCAGCACTTTTTCAGTAGAACGGAGAATCAAAAGAATAATCAAAAACGAAGGAAGAACAACCGCCACAGTCACTATCATTGCTCCGGGAAATCCTGCCTGCGAACTCCTGGCATAAGTCGTCAGATTCACCATAATCGGATCTGGTGTGCTTTCACTGGCGGCAATCATGTATGCTAGCATCTCGTCCCCTACTCAGTCGTATGAGAGTTGAAAGATCAGCTGGCTCGCTCCGTACACACCGCCAAATGTGAACACGCCGATCTTTGCGAACGCAAGAAACAGTTTAATTGTATTGTTCATTATTTCTTTCCTTCTGCAGACACAATCTAAAAGTGCATCGTTTTTCAGGCGCATAACAGCAGCGGTCATGCCTGTCTGTCTCTGAAGGCACATCGATAGAAGTCAAAATCGTGTTCTGTAAACAGTATGCGGCATTGACATCCCGCAGCATCATTGTGTCGTTTAGACAAAAAAGAACCCGGCATTTGGGAGAAATGCCGGGATTGTGCCAATTAAGGCTCAATTTTATTCGTCAGTGATTAGCCCTTGAAAGAGAAATCTCTGTACTGATCGCAGTTGGTCTCATCGATGTAAGTCGTTGCGATCTCAAGGAAGCACTCGTCCTGAGTGAGCTCAACACCAGCGAGCTTCTGGTATGCGATAGCAAGACCACGAGCTGCCATGGTGCCGGGATACTGCAGGGAAGTACCGGTCTGAAGTCCCTGTTTGATGTAATCAAGAGACTCGTTGGAGCCGTCAACGCCGTAGATGAAGCACTGCTCTTTGTTGTAGCCAGCAGATGCAAGAGCATTGCCGCAGCCCTGAGCAGAAGGATCGTTCATAGCCATGACGCCGTCAAGTTCGCCCTTGGTTACGTCGAAGCGCTGCATGATAGTCTCCATGAACTGCAGGCCGTAGTCGACCTGGCCCTTACCAACCTCACGATAGACAACTTTGATTGCGCCGCTGTCAACATAGTCAGCGATTGCAGCCTCGAAGCCATCGATACGAGCCTTGGTAACAAGTCCCTGAGGATTCTCGTAAATTGCGCATGTTCCTTTGATCTCACCGTATTTCTTCTCAAGGTCTTTCAGGAAAGCTTCGCCGCACATGTAGCCTGCAGAGAAGTTGTCTGTGCAGACGGTGCCAGCAACATACTGGAGTCCTTCGTCGATAACGGTGGTGTCAAGCAGAACGACCATGGAGCCGTTGTTGTAAGCAGCTTCGATGGGTGCAATATCACCAGAGTTGATGGGAGTCATCAGGATGATGTCATATCCGCCGTTTGCTGCGTCTTCAGCGATGGTCAGCATTTTTGCTGCCTCGTTGTCGCACTGCAGGGTGGTATATGTATCAACGTCACGGGTGTACTCTTTGACGCCCTCTTCCATTGCTACGAAGAAGGGGTTTGTCAGAGTCTTAACGATGAAAGCGACTTTCAGGCCGTCTTCCAGATCGCCGGAAACACCGTCGATGATTGCATGTGCATCATAGGTGTCATCCTCGCCCTCGATGATGGTCTCTTCCATAGTCTCCTCAAGAGTGTTAGCGGCTGCCTGCTGAGCAGTCTGCTGCTGAGAAGCGGGGGTTTCATCCGTCGTAGCAGCCTTGGAGCAGCCTGCGAACGCCATAACGAGCATTGCTGCAACCATGAAAACTACAAGCAAATTCTTTTTCACTTACGTAATTCCTCCTAAAGATTTGTGTCAAAAACACATTGTTTTGCACGCGATTCAAATGCCAAGCCGCGTTTCCATCATGATTCCTCCCCAAATCACTGTGAAAGCACTCAGCACCCAAACCATACGTGCGCCTTTCGGATGTAAAAAGTATACCTACCTGCCTTTTAACTGTCAACAACATATTTCTATCCATCTCATTACATTTTCACCGTAAAAATTACGTAATTATTTCGTTTCTATAACCGTTCCTCAAATGTCTAACCACTGAAAAAACCATTCCCGGTTTAGCCGTATCTCCCTTTTCTGTTTGCAGAAACAGAAGAAAAGTGTAGAATAAAAGCAACAAAAACTGCTGTACGGATTTTATGCAGTTCAACAGGATCGAAACAAAAGAAAGGAAGTAAAAAAGCATGGACAAAAGACTGATCATCGGAGCGGATTCAGCGGGTTTTACACTGAAAGAGGCTGTCAAGGCACACCTGATCGAAGAAGGGTATGAGATCACGGATGTCGGAACGCTTTCCGCCGATGCGCCTGTGGATTATTATGATGTCGGCTTTAAAGTCGGCAAAGCGATCTCCGAAAAGGAATTTGAACGCGGTATCGTTTTCTGCGGTTCGGGAATGGGCGTTCATATCGTTGCCGGAAAATTCCCCGGTGTTTACAGTGCGGTCTGTGAAAGCCCTTACGCTGCTAACCAGTGCCGTGCGATCAACAACTGCAACGTTTTGGCAATGGGCGGCTATTTCATCACGCCGAAATTCGGTATCATGATGGCTGACGAATTCCTGAATACGGAATTCCTTCAGGGTTTTGACCCCGAACTGCAGGAATACCTCGCAAACGCGCTTGAAGTGATCAAGGGAATGGAAAAAGAGATCTACGACAAATGATTTTCCGGACATAAAACACAAATGCGGCAAACAGTATCAAGCTGTTCGCCGCATTTTTCTTCTGTGTCAGACGACGGATTCGTCTGTCAGCTCCAGCCCCGGAGGAGCTTTCCGGTCCGTCCACCCCATCTTTCTGCAAAGAAACACGATGATCACCAGTGTCGCTCCACACAGGAATCCGAAAGTAAGATAGATCTGAGGGACAGCGGTCTCTCCGAAAAGGTGCAGACCGAGACTTCCTGCAAGTGTTCCGATGATCCTAGCCAGGGACTGCAGAAGCATATTCATCATCGTCTGCGCCCGCGCATGCATTTTTTCCGGAATCGCTTTCTGGATATAAATCGCAATCGTATAAATCAGAATGCCCCATGTGAACGGCTGCGTAAAGAACTGAACTGCGACCAGAACGGGTATGGAACGCACCAGTCCTGTCAGAAACCACCGGGCGGTCGCCGCAAGAATGCAGAACAGATAAAGGTTGATGATCCCGGTCTTCCTCGTGATCTTACGCATGAAGAAAAACAGAAAAATCTCAAGCGTGCTGCTGACCGCAGTGGCGATTCCGATCACTGTCTCCCCTGCTCCGAGCTGGGTGCGCAGGTATGTAGTAAAGTTTGACGTATTGAACCCGTAGCTTGCAGATACGACAAATCCCCCCGCAATCAGGAGCGTATACCAGTGGTCACGAAACAGTGTCCTGAGCGCGATATGCTCTTTCTCCTTCTGTCCGCCTGCAATTCTGGGAACGAAAAACAGGCTTGTGAACAACGCTGCAATGATGCAAAGATAGACCGGCATGATCACAGCAGTACCCATTCTGCTCGCATCAATCAGATATCCGACCGCATAGGCGCAAACCACAAAGGAAATCGTCCCCATCATCCGGATGATGCTGTACTGGATCTTCGGTTTGCTGGTCTGCACATACTCCAGACTGATCGTATCGATCAGCGGAAGCATCGGGTTCTGAAAGCAGGCATACAGGGCAAGACCTGCAATCACCAATGCTGTGACGTATCCCATCGATCCGACTTTACCCGCCGCTGCCAGTGTCAGAATCGCTACAGACAACCCTCCCGCAAGAAGCATCATGACATGTGCCTTGTTCTTCGATTTATCCGCCAATGTGCCCCAGGCAGTTTGCGTGAAGATGGAAATGAAAGGACCGATTGCAAGCAGCATTCCCCTCTGCGCGCCGTTGAAGGACAGGTCCTGCAAATACAGGGGCACAAAAGAAACATAAAGCGCATTGAATGTATGAACGAGTGCAAACATGATGCAAAGAGCGATCGTATATCTGGTCAGTGAACGTTTCATAGTCAGCTCCGTTTGGACATAAGTAAGACCGATCCCTCATCGGAACCGGTCGTTTGTTTCAGTTCAGTCTCAGTATTCCGCACCGGGAGGATCGATTGAAATCTGCAGATCACGGACATGGATCTGTGACAGTGCTGTCAAAACAGAATCGATCGGACCGTTATAGATGAACTCTGCAAAATCATCTGTGCTCTGCAGGATCACTGCCCCAAGTTTTGAAAGATACATCGCCGGGATCTGATCCGCTCTCAATACAAATCTGCGGTTCCCGTTCCCGGGAAGCACCGGCGCAGGTTCCTCGTCCTGTACCGTCTGCTGTGCAGGTCTTTCGTGATGCTCGTCAGCAAGATACATATCATCAAAGGCGGCCTCTTCCCGTTTTGGCACATCCTGCTGCCACGTATGCGGGCTGGGAGGAGTCAGATCGCCCATCTGACTGAAATCGACTTGTGCAGCATCACCGGATGCATAGATATCCGCGCTAGAGCCCCAGACCCCGCTGGCATTATCAAGGAACAGCTTGCTGAACTCGTCATCAAGATCGGGCTCCTGTTGTGCCTGGCGTTCTTCTCTTGTCGGCATCGTCCACATGGAGTCGATATCCACGTCCGAATCATCGACCGGCTCGCTGGAAAACGCAGGTTCTTCGACAGGAGCCTGCTGTTGCTCCGTGTACAGATCAGCAAACGGGTCGCTGCTCGCAGCGTTTTCGGGACGGTGCGGCTGTTCTTGTGACGGGATGTCCGCAAACGGCTTGCCCGAGAAAGAGCCGTACATTCTGGAATCATCAAAGCTTGCGAAGTGAAGGTCGTCAAGCCCGTCCCTTTCCTCAGGCATTTGCATCGGCAGAAGACGTCCCTCCTGGATCGTCGCAATGCTCGTGCAGAGACGGTTGAGATATTTCTGCTCTCTCGCGGTCAGAATGACCGTAAGTCCGCGCTGGTTTTCGCGCTTGAGAAAAACAGAAAGATGATCCGCAAACTCCGCGGATGTCCCGTCAAACGGATCATCGATTGCGAGCACACGGGGCATGTCCACAAGTGCATTGATCATATAAAGCGCGATCTTGTTCTCTTTGGATAGTTTTCTGATTGCGTCTTCCTCATTCAGGCCGAACTCTTCACACCAGCGTCCCGCGCGCACCTTTGCCTTTTCCGTTGAGATGCCATCAAGCAGTTTACCGACTGTCTTCGCCTTGATCTTGACGGAATTATCTCCGTTCGCGCTGACAACACGGATCATTTTCGAGATCTGATCGGCGTCCGTCTGACAGTTCAGACCGGCAACATACGCCTGACCGGAGTTGGCTTTGATCTTTCCGGACAGGATCTCCAGGATTGTCGTCTTTCCGGCATCCTCTTCACCGAGGAGTCCGAAGATCTCCCCTTTATTCACGGAGAACGTCACGTCCTCGATACTCATATATCTTCCGTAATACTTTGTCAGTTTTGACACTTCAATGATCGCCATGTCTGTGTATCCCCTTTTTTTCGCTGAATTACGACAAATCTACCCTTTATTCTACATCATTCACATCTGTATGTCGAGCCGTCTCCCCGGCGGAATCAGAAAGAAAAGCCATCATGCTGAAGCATTTCCAGCGATCCGCCCGTGATCGCGTTTACAAGATCCTGTGTGATGAATACCTTCCATCCCCCGTCACCATCCGGAACCACATATGCTGTCACCGGAAAATCCTTCATCGGCGGATCATCCGATTCGATCATCGCATTCAGATCGTTGACCAGTTCTTCCGACAGTGTGTCGTCTTCCCATGAGATCCCGTTTACCGCATCAGTCATCATTTCGTCAATATACTTATCCGTTATCTGACCGAAGCCCTCCGCAACATCCACCATATGGATGTACATCTCAACCTCATAATAGGTTCCATCCTCCGCAAGATGCGCATCCACAATTTCCCATGACAGGTGTCTGCGCACCGCTTCTTTCAATTCTATCCGGTTCCCCTCTTCTATAGAAAAAGCTTCCGGGTTATACATCAGCGTCTCTGCCTTGTTCGTCTTTCCCGCTTTCAGATACGTGAGCATCTGTTTCAGCGTATCCACCGGATCTGATTTTCTGCATCCGCCTGATACCGCAAGGGATAACACAAGCAAAACCAGCAGAAAGCATTTCCACGTTTTTTTCACTTTATTCGTCTTCCTTCTAGTATAATAGAATCAAATCATGCTCATGGAGGTGCGTCATGCGCAACAAATCCACTATAACCGCGCTTGCCGCCGGGGTGCTGATCCTTCTGTTTATGATCATTTTCCCGATCGCATCAAAACCGCATAACAGCGTTTTTTGGTCACGATACATCATTACGGTGTTTGCGATGCTTATTGTCGCTCTCAGCATTCTTCAGGTCTTCCGGGCAGCCGGAGGTGCGCTGATGGCACGCGGCCTTTTTCAGACCGCTTTCTACGCCGTTGCAATGTTTCAAACGGTCGTTCACATGCGTGCTGCGCACGCGCTGATCATTTACGCTGTACTGTTCACCGTGATCTATATCGTGCTGTTCATTACAGATCCTGCGAACTCCTTCGGTCGCTGAACCGGATGCTCCGCTGTTCCTGCACGATATGCAGAACGATATTGGTGCAAAGCGTCACGGACGTTCCGTATATCTGCATTCCCATCTCGCCGAACCATGCGTTGACATCAAGCGTCGAAAGAAGAATGACATTGATCAGAAGCACGACCGCATTGAGCAGCAGAAACCTGCCGTATTCATGTGAGGTAAACAGCCTTTTGTCCGCAAAACGCGTCGCCCTTCTCATGTAGTAGAGGATCAGGATCCCGAACATCTGTGAGAGCAGATAAGCGATCAGGCTGTCCATCCCCACCTTTTTTCCGACCAGCCAGCGGTATGACAGAAACGCAGCAACGAGAAACAGGATATACCCGCTGACGATCAGGATCTTGATATAGCGTCTTGGATGGTTCTGCATTGCTCCGCTCCGTTCACTTGAAATGGCTTACCGTCATGGTATGCCTTATCTTATCACATTTTTCTTATTATGATTCAGGAAACCGTACTGTGATGCGCGTTCCCTGCCCTTCATCGCTCTCGATCTCCAGCTGCGCATCATGGATCTCCACGATGTGTTTCACGATCGCGAGCCCCAGACCGGTCCCGCCTGTCTTCTTGGAACGGCTCTTGTCCACACGGAAAAAGCGTTCGAAAATACGTTTCTGATTTTCCTTTGATATCCCGATCCCGTTATCGGATACAGTCAGATGATCGCCGTGCGCTTCAATCCGGACCCATCCTCCGTCATGATTGTAACGCACCGCATTGTCCACGAGATTGTAGACGAGTTCTTCCATCATCGTCCTGCTTGCCCTGATAAGGTCATGCGTACCGTCCACCCGGATCGTCACTCCGTGACGGTTCGCTTCAGGTTCAAGCATCGCCGCGCACGTCAGCGCGGTGTCATACAGGTCGACCGGCTCCCTTTCGTTTTCCATTTCACGCGCGGTATCCAGTTCGGACAGTCTCAGGATATCATTGATCAGGGTGAGCAGTCGGTCTGCATTGCGATGGATCTCTCCCGCGAACTTGCGCGTATCCGCTTCATCCGTCATTCCGTTCTCGATCAGTTCAGAATATCCCGAGATCGACGTCAGCGGTGTTTTCAGTTCATGCGAGACATTTGCTGTGAATTCCTGTCTCAGCATCGCACTTTTGATGATATCCTCATGGCTCTTCTGCAGATAACGAACGATGGGCTTCATTTCATCGTAGACCTCGATCCGCTCGGGATGATCCAGATCGTACGCCATGGAACGGATCGGACGCAGCAGATTCTGCGTCAGGATCCGGCTGATAAAAAAGCAGAGCGCAAACAGGACGAAACTGCTTCCCACGATGAGCGGGATCGCCTGTGCAAATATGCTCAGAATACCCTTCGATGCACGTGCCGTGCGCAGTACACTGTCATTGGGAAGTCGGATGGCATAATAATAATTCGTGCGGTTGATCGTTGTTGACCTGCGCACGGAGCTTCCCTCTCCCGTGGCAATCGCTGCCTCTATCTCTTCACGGTCACTGTGGTTGTCCAGTCTTGTAATATCCGCTACGTTATCGAAGATCACCGCACCGTTACGGTCGATAAGCGTCATACGGATATTCTCCGCTTCAAGCTCCTCAGCGTAAAGCGCGATCCGCTCATCTTCCTGACTGGTCACGACATCCGTTTCAGCCAGAAGCTTCGTATACGCACGCAGATCCGCAATGACTTCCTCCTTGTAGACACGGTAACACGCAAACGTACAAAGAATCGCTGTCATCATGATGGCGATGGCAGCGACAAGCATAAAACGAAGATTGATCGTTTTGTTCATTTAGCGATATACCCCACATTTCTTACGGTCTGAATGTGTTCACTGGCATCTCCCAGTTTCTGCCGCAGCGTTTTGATATGCATGTCCAGCGTGCGGGATTCTCCTTCGAAATCGACTCCCCAGACACGGTTCATCAGCACCTCGCGTGTGAGTACGATCCCTGCGTTGCGAAGGAGACAAGTCAGAAGCTCAAATTCTTTGAACGTCAGTTCCACACCGCGTTCGTTTACCGCGCAGATCCTCTTTGCGGGTTCTACACGGATCTCTCCGAGGGAAAGCACTTCGTTCTCAGGCGCATGCCCTGTCCTGCGCAGGATCGCCTTGACGCGGGAGATCAGTTCCATGACCCCGAACGGTTTGGTGATGTAGTCGTCAGCACCTGAATCGAGCCCTCTGACTGCGTCAAGTTCCGTCGCCTTTGCGCTCACAAAAATCACGGGACGCTCGCGCATCTCAGGGTCCTGTCTGATATTCCGCAGCACAGAAAGTCCGTCTTCATCCGGCAGCATGATATCCAGGATCACAAGATCCGGAATCCTGCGGGATGCCGCATCGTAAAACTCCGAAGCACGTTCAAAGGACGCGACCTCATAGCCGCTGTTTTTCAGCGCATAGGTCTCGATCTCCCGGATGTTGGCGTCATCCTCAAGAATATAGATGATTCCCATCACGGCCGCTTCCCTTTCCGTTTGCTGTGTCTTTATCATAGCCCTTTTTCGTCCTTATCACCATACAGACTTAAGCTTTCTGTTTTTTCTTTTTGTCCGTTTTTTCCGCCTGTGTGTCTTTTTTCTTCTTTTCTTCCTGTTTTTTCTTCTCTTCCTGCTTCTTCTTCTCTTCCTGCTTCTTCTTCTCTTCCTGCTTCTTCTTCTCTTCCTGCTTCTCTGCTTTCTCTTTCTCCGCTTTTTCTTTTTTCTCTTTCTTGTCCTTCTTCTGCTTCTCCGCTTTTTCCGCGTCCTTCTTCAGTTTTTCCACGCGTCTTTCTTCCTGCGCTTCTTCTGTCAGGACCGCGCCGCGCTGTGTGACAGAATCAAGATACTTCGCGGCATAATACTGATAAAGTGCCTGGAATTCCTCGCTCTGAGGATCGTACGCATGTCCGTGCATCTCGTCGAATTCCGCGTCGCCGTCCACACGTTTCACGACGTGCAGCGCCACGTTCGTGGAGTGTGCGGCGATCCTTTCGAAAGCATTGATCAGATCGAACAGTGTCACGCCGCCCTGAATGCTGCAGATCCCTTTCTGCAAGCGTTCGATGTGATGCGACTTAACGACTTCCTTCATCTGGTCGATGACTTCCGCCACAGGCTCCACACGGGTCGCCAGCGTACGGTCATCCGTCGCAAACGCTCTGAGGACTGTTTCCAATGTATACTCCGTGGCACCCGCAAGATCCAGGACCTCCTGTTCTCCCGACGGAGAGAAAGTCACGCCGGCTTCCTGCTTTTCACGTGCCACATATGCGATATTGATGCAATAATCACCCAGACGTTCGAAATCCCCGATAGACTCCAGGATCTCCGTCACGACACGTTCATTGTCGCGTGTCAGGCGTCTGCGGTCGATCCGGATAATGTAGGATGAAAGAACGGTCTCGCACCTGTCGATAAATGCCTCATTATCCTCCAGCCGTGCGAACAGCGATTCATCGTAGTCCGTAATGAGCTGCATGGCAAGGCCGAAGTTTTCACGGATACGCTCCGACATGGAAAGAATCAGATCTTTACAGGCACGCAGGGCGACAGACGGCGTCTGCAGAAGCAAAGCATCCAGTTTCCGGAATTCGGAATCCCCGTCTTCCTCCTCCGTATCGCGCAGGATCTTCCCGGTCAGTGATGACAGTTTCTCGGTAAAGGGAAGAAGCAGCAGGCTCGGAATCAGATTGAAGAGCAGATGCAGGTTCGCGATCTGACCACGGTTCACCTGCTTTGAAAACCACGGTATCCCGATCGTGTAATAGATGATATAGATCACCGCGGTAAAGAACACCGCAGCCAGGATATTGAACAGAAGATAGGACAGCGCAACGCGTTTTGCTTTTTTCTTTGCGCCGATACTCCCCAGAAGGATCGTCATGCATTTTCCGATATTCTGCCCGATGATGATCGGGACAGCCGTCGAGTATGTGACCGCCCCGGTCGCCGACAGCGCCTGGAGAATACCGACGGATGCGGAAGAACTCTGGATGATCGCCGTGATCACAAGACCGATCAGGATACCAAGAAGCGGATTCTGGAAAGATGTGAACAGTCTCTGGAACGCCGCCGACTCGCGCAGCGGGAGGAAAACCTCCTCCATCATCACCATGCCGTAGAACAGCGTTCCCAGGCCGAGCATAATGCCGGCGATCTGTTTCTGTCTTTTCTTTTTGATAAAGATATAGATAAATGCTCCGATCGCGACCAGGATCGGCGCGAAGCCGGAAGGCTTGAAGATCTGCAGAACGATGTTTCCGCCGCCGAGATCCCCCAGCCGCAGGATCTGTGCCGTGACTGTACTACCGACATTCGCACCCAGCACAACAGGGATCGCCTGTGTGAGCGTCATGATTCCCGCATTGACGAAACCGATCAGCATGATCGTTGTCGCGGCGGAACTCTGTATGATGCCTGTCACGCCCGTACCAAACGCCCAGCCTTTGATCGCGCTGAGCGCTTTGTTCTTCGAAGTCGTCATCGTTGCCAGGATCTGCTCCAGACCTGACCCCGCAAGCTGCTCCAGCGAAGAGCCCATCAGGCTCATACCGAAAAGAAACAGTCCAACACCTCCGAACAGTTGCAGAATGGAGATGATATCCATAAAAAATACTCCTCATCATGTCATTAAACAGATGGGAGTATAGAAAATCCAGGTAAAAGCCACGTCGGCTTTATGTAAAATCCATGTAAAATCACGATCGGGCTTCTAAAAGCGCAGCTGCCTCCTCCACCGCCTGTTCGATCAGCTGAGACACGCTCATCTGCGATGTGCCTACGATCAGGCTGTCACAGTGGTTGAACGGGATCAGGACGCGCACTGCGCCGCTCTGTCCCACCGCCTTTGCCATCTTCGGCGTCGTCTCGCCCATCAGGGAATCAGCGATGGCGATTCCGACAGGTCCTACGATCACTTTCGCTTTGCGGCACGCCACGACGACAGCGTTCTCTCCTGTCGCGCCTTCGTCAGCCCCTGCCTTCAGCATAGAAAGCGTCGCCTGCGTATTGGTGCCCACGGCAGTGATAAACACGTCCGGTATCCGCTTCTTCAGAAGAAGAACCAGCTGCTTTCCGACACCGCCGCCCTGGGCGTCGATCACAAGGACCTTTTTCTCATCCATCCTGTTCCACCGCCCTGTCCAGCATCTCCAGAAGTGCTTTCGGGTTGAAACCGATCGTCTTGTCGATCCGTTTTCCGTCCCGGTAAAGATAAAGCGCAGGGATCGACATCACCTGCTGGCGCGTCGCGATATCCGCCTCATCCTCGATGTTGAGTTTCCCGATATGCACTTTGCCCTCATACGCTTCCGCCGCTTTTTCGACATGCGGCGCGATCATCCTGCATGGCTGACACCAGGATGCCCAGAAGTCCACCAGGACCAAATGATGATCCCGGATGAATCCGTCAAAATTCTCTTTTGTCAGTACTGCCGGTTCTGCCATGTGCTTCTCCCGCCTTTTTAAAGAATTCACTTCTTAATCCATTGAATCAAAGAACTGCTGTGTTGATTCCTTCGCATCCAGCACAACACCGGTAATTTTTGCGCCACCATCCATATGAACGGTAACCTTTCCGCCGGCATCGTCAGTGTATTCACCGCTGCCCGTTTCTTCGAAACCGAGCAACTTCAGATCCTTTGCCGCTGTATCGTCCCATGTGTCATAAACTGTCCCGTTGACCCCGACGTACCACAGCGGCTCCTGTGTCTCAACATCAAGCACAGTATTGATACCGGTCACGATGCATTCTCCGGTCACAAGCGGATCATCGAACGGGTTGTATGCCGTCACGACTGCCGTCGTCGTCGTGTTGAGGCGAAGATAAACTTCGCCCTCCATACGGCTTCCAAGATACTCCGGCGCCTTCTCGATCGTCCATCCGGCTTCGTTCACAAGTTCCTTCACCTGTACGCCGCATGCGAGGACCGCATTCGATCCGTCTTTCGTGTCGCTGATCGCGACAGGGAACTCCATAAGCAGTGCCTGTGCGTCGTATTCCGGCGCCTCCTGCAGGATCTCACTTGCAATGAAATCCGCTTCCCTGTTCTTCAGGTAAACGCCTGTCACGGTGTTCTGCGTGAAACTGACTACGATCTTGTGTTCCGAATCCTGTCCGAAGATATACTCGCTGCCCTTCGCGTACGCATATTTCTTGTATGCCTTCAGGTCTTTTTTCACCGTCTGTCCCAGCGTCAGGAACGGTTTTTCCGCATCCGTAATGCAGGAAAAACTGTTGCGTTCCTCATTCAGATAGTTGTCGTTGAGGGCACTGCGGTATACATGGATCCCGTCGATCTCCGCTTCCCGCAGCGGGATCGTGGATTCTGTCGGATTATAGAAATCCACCTGGATCTTCCCGTATCCGTTGATCAGTTCAACGATCGTCTCACTTTTTCCCGGCTGAAGTTCTTTTTCCGCCACGGAAGCGTCCGCAAACTCCCATCCCGCTTTTTCCAGATCCGCATAGAGCAGCGGAACGCTGTACTTTACGCCGTTCAGTTCAAACTGATATTCATCCAGGGTCTCCGGCACACCCCCGCCTGATTTCCCCGCGAGGGAGCCGATCACGACGATCCCGATGATCAGGAACAGGAGCGCCGGCACTGCGATCACAGGGATCAGCCACCATTTTTTCTTTTTCTTTTTGACTGTCCGGTCAACGCCGTTGCCTGCGTCTTTTCCGAAAGAACCGGTATTCTCCGGGTCAACATATGTCACAGTCTTATTGATCTGTGAAATCGTCTGTCCTGTTTTTGCCGCCGTTCCCGTCGTTCCGCCTTGCGTCCGCTGCGCGGTCACATGCGTCTGCGCGGGGATCTGCGTTCCCTGCGTCTGAACGGTTGCGTTCGGCTTTATGGTTTCCGTTGCCGGCGGCCGCGTCACAGCATCGCCCCCTACATAGATGGTGGCGTCGCTGTTTCCGCTCTTTTTTTCGTTTTCGTTCACGCCAACAGCTCTGAACGCTGGATCGCGAATGGCGCGTTCCAGATCCTGCTGCAGTTCGCGCACGGAACGGTATCGGTCCTCCTGACGTACGGCAAGTCCCTTCATGATCACGCTGCTCACGGAAGGCGCACACGCACTGACATCGCAAAGCGACTCAAGATTATCTTTGAACATGCGCTCCATCGATTCATCCGGCGTCACACCGGCAATGCAGCGGTACATCGTCGCGCAGAGGGCATACACATCCGTCCAGGGGCCCTGATTCCCCTTGCTTCTGTACTGCTCCTCCGGCGCGTATCCCTGCTTCAGGATCACGGAGAGGCTGCGGATATCCGTCTTGGAGATCTCGCGCGCCGCGCCGAAGTCCAGAAGTTTCACACGGCCGTTCTTCAGCATCATGATGTTGTCCGGGCTGATATCCCGGTGGATCACGTTGTTGTCATGCACATTCTGAAGGGAATTCATGACGGGACGCATGATCCGGATGACATCATCCGTCGGTATTTTCCCGTTCTTTTCCAGATAGGACCGCAGCGTCTGTCCCTCAAGGAAGTCCATGATCATATAAGCAGTGTTGTTTTCTTCAAAGAAATCACGGATGCCGACGATGCCGTCCTCGTCCGCGAACCGTGCGAGCACGCGCGCCTCGTCGATGAATTTCTCCTTGTTCTTTTCAAAAAGCTCTGCGTTGGTCCCGACGCTTGCCTGGACCAGCATGGACACGGTATTGTTGCGGTTCACGAAGCCGTTCATATAGAACTCTTTCACCGCGACCTTCATATCCAAAAGCGTGTCACGTCCGACATACGTAATGCCGAAACCGCCTTCTCCGATCACCTTTCCCACCATATAGCGGTCATGGAGGATCGTTCCCGGCTGAAGCTGGTGCGGGTCGATCTCATATCCCGCGGGATCGAACCCGCAGTAGGGACAGACCTGTCCCGGGTCTTCCACATGCTGCATGCATCCGAAGCAATACTTCTGTTCCATATCGTTCTCCTGTTTCCCCGTCCTGTTCTTTGCCGGTATCCTGTCAGACGTCCGCGTCCTGGATATTCTCGTCGTAGTTCATCATCGTGATGTAATTGAAACCGCCGTCTGTTTCCCCGAGCGTAATGAGCAATGCTGTCGATCCGTTCGGATCCGCCATGTACATATATGTTGTTGTCTTCGCTTCCGTATCTTCACTGATTTTTTCGTATTCAGGATGAAGCGTCTCAAAATCTTTCAAAGATGCGATCTCCTGCTCACCGTCATACAGGATCCAGACATCTGCTTCTCCGCTCTCTGATCCAGTCGGTATCGGTTCTCCAATGAAGGAAATGACGCATGCGCTCAGTTGAAGATCCGTACTATACGGGTTTCTGGCGACCGCAAGCATGCTCCACTGCCCCTGCTCGTCATTCTTTTCCATCAGGATCATCTGCTCGGACATCGCGGGTACGGTAATGCCTGTATACTCCGCCGTAGGTTTGTATCCCAGATCCTCGTACGTACTGATCGGCTGCATGAGCGGCACGGCAAGTTTACCGTTCGTCATCACGAAACCGCCGTCCTGCACCCACTGCTCCAGCGTACCGGCGGACATCCCGTACTTTTCTTCCTCCGCTTCGATCCTGGTCTCCTCAGGCGTGTACTGCTGTTCCTGAGACTGTGTCTGAGCAGGCGCGCTGTAGACGGGCGTCGTATGTTCTTTTTTCGACTGACTCACGCTTATGATCACAATAATCAGGATCAGAACAAGCGCGAGCGCCGCGCCTCCCGCAATGACAGGGATCAGCCACTTCCTGCTGTTCCCGATCTCATCCGTTGTCTTTGCAGGCACAGGCTGCGCTGCCGTTTTGGGAACGGGAGCAGCCGGCCTTTGCTGCGGTGTTCCCGCAGAAGGTTTCTGCGCCGGTACACCGGTTTGAGGATTCGTTATCCTGCTCTGCTGCGCCGGCGCTTTCGGCTGTACCGGTGTTTTCTGCTGCGCAGCTGCCGGAACTGCAGGCCTTGACGGCTGCGGTGCCGTCTGCGCGGGTCTTTGCGACGCTGCCGGTTTCACCGCCTGCGGAGCAGTTTGCACATGTCTCTGCTGCGGCGCCGTCACTGCTGCCGGTCTTGCGGCCGGCGGCACTGTCTGCGGATTCTTCGGCTGCGGCGCCGTCGTCCGCTGCTGCGGGACCGCTCCCTGCCTCACAGGCACGGCGCTCTGCCCCGTCTGCACCGGCTGCCGGGATACCGGTCTGTTCCCCGTCTGCGGCTGCGGCGTCGTCACACGCTGCTGCGATATCGGCTGCGACGGTCCCGTCTTCCCTGCCACACGCTGCTGCGGCGCCACGTATTTCGGCGCAGTCCCCGCACTCTGCTGCGGCTTCTGCGGTGCCGTCTCTCTTCCTGTCCCGGCTTTCACGATGAAGTTCGGATCGTCCAGCGCACGCTCCAGGTCCTTCCTCAGTTCCCGGATCGACTGGTACCGTCCGTCCTTCCTCACAGAAAGCCCCTTCATGATCA
>JAFRLQ010000047.1 GCA_017431145.1 Clostridia bacterium
GAAACCTTCATTGCATCAGGGAATCTTTATCGTCATATCATGGGGGCATATTGTATGCCGGAACACAGGGGCAGGGGTGTATACAGGAACCTGCTGAATTATGTTATCAACACCTTGAAAACTGAGGGATATACCAGACTTGGCGTCGATTTTGAAAGCATCAATCCGTCAGGCAGCGGGTTTTGGCTAAAGTATTTTCATGCCTATACCAACAGTGTTGTGCGCAGGATAGATGAGCGGATTATGCAGAGAGCTTCCCTGATATAATCGCATAGGATTGTTATTTCCGTACAAATTCCGGTTTCTCGGTACGTTCCCGCGAACGGACAAATGTCCCCGGACACCAATTAGCGAACGGTTGAAACCGTGGACAAGTTCCTGACCGCTGATTGACGAACGGCTGGAAAAACGAGTTAGTGCTATCGTGGTCTCAGGCCATGTGGAGACGGTCTGTTTTCTTACACGTGCGTGAACCGCATCACTAAGGGCCGGGAGCAGATTGTGAATAAGACGTTCGTAAAAATGATGGACGATCTCGGCTACGATGTGGAGCTCACGTATAAGAAAAAGACCGCAGATTGATACTGCGGCAAATCGGGATTTGTTGAACCAGACAATGATGTCTAATCGATGGGATACGGTATTTTCTCGCTTTGTGTCGTGTCCAAATGATAAGACTGGCGCTAAACTGACTGCGAAAGGAGGAAAACCCGGTGGATCAGATTAAGATCGGCGCGTTCCTGAAAACACTCAGGAAGGAAAAGAATTTGACACAGGAGCAAACAGCGGAACAGTTGGGCGTTTCCAACCGAACGGTGTCCCGTTGGGAGACAGGAACGAATATGCCTGACATTAGTCTGCTGCTGGAGATTGCCGAACTTTACGGCGTCAGTATTCCGGAATTGATTGACGGAGAAAGGAAAAGCGAGAAAATGAATGAAGAAGCAAAAGAAGTCGCCAGTAGAATGACTGATTATGCAGAAACGGAAAAAACAACGATTCTGAAAAACATTACGACGGAAAGCCTGCTGGGTGTCTGCGCGCTATTTGTGCTGATGATCCTCGAACTATTGGGTATCCGTTCTTTCAGCCAGCTGACTGAAATAGTTTTTCTTTACTGCCAGGTGTTTGTATATGTCTCGGTGGTGATGGTTTTCTTCCATGCTTCAGGTTTGCTGTATAAATTCAAGCGTGGAGACAGAGAAAGCAGCTTGCCGAAGCCATTCCTGTTACTGATTGCATTGGCCGCTGCTGCGGCAGTTGCCTTTGGAATCTGGTTTCTGGTTTCATTGATAGGCGGACAAATCCCCGGGAGGTAAATGTTTATGTATAAGATCTGCAAAGACTGCGGGGAAAAATGTGATCTGTCGGAAAAGAAATGTCCTGTGTGCGGGGGGAAACTGAAAAAACAATTCACGGAAGAGGAATTAAAGGAAATCCAAAAGCAGACTGACGAAATGGTTGTAATCAATACCTTGCTGATGTAGATTCGGTTTAGCGGGGTATGAAGAAATGAGAGCGAAGAAAAAGAGAATCTTACTGTTTATCACCATATTGCTTATACTCGCAGCGGTTGTTGTGGCTATGTTTCAGTTTACCCAATTCGGCTATCTGAAGACCGTTCCGTACCGATCTGCATTTACGGAAATCGCTTCTCGCGTTTACATCAACAGAAATTATGCAGGGGACCAGCAAGAGCTTTTTGAGATGATCGAACAGGCCAAGGATCGTGTCAGGACATTTTTCGGGGACGTGCGCTTTCAGGATGAGACGATCTTCATCATCTGTGACGACGATAAGCTGACGCGGAA